>JACNKN010000022.1 GCA_014382015.1 Fidelibacterota bacterium
CTTCACTTCATTTATCAGCGGAAAAAAGAGCCTTCATCCAGCCCGGTGATGATATTATTGAATCCGTATCTGAAGGAGTCATTTCCAATTCAATGGATCACCTGTTGGCCCATAAAGTCAATCGAATGGTTGTGCTTCGCCCCAAGTTAAATCGTGCCCAAATTCAACAAGCGATGGTTGTTGTTCATTCCTATCTGGGTAATGGATATGACTTTTCTTTTGATTTTAATAATGCGGCAACCCAAGTATGCACGGAAATTATATACAGAGCTTTTAATGGGGCGGGGGATATGGAATTCCAATTAACTAAACGGGCGGGTAATATGACTTTAAGTGCAGATGATATATGTAAAAATGCACTGGAGACAAGCCATTTGGACGTGATTGCTTTGATTGTGGAAGATGAATTTCGTCCGAACAGAGCTCGGTTTGTTACAGACAATACAGGAAGAGAAATCTTGAAAAAATTATTGGATTAATAATGAAGGAAGGTCTTCATTAATTTTTGGTTTTAAGAAAGAGAGATGAAGAGTGATGAAGCCCCTTGCGAAATGGCAGGGGCTTTTTTATTTTCTCATTTTCGGTTGTAAATTGAACCACAAGGAGGCAACCATGAAACATCGAATTCTATATTTCGCATTAATTTTTATCATCAGCTGTCAGCAGCAGCCGAAAACTGAATACCTTCAAACCGAATCCCATGCAAAACAGGGACTCCCCTTTTCTGAAGCTGTAAAAGTTGGGAATATGCTTTATCTTTCTGGACAAGTTGGGAATACCCCCGGTACCTTGAATTTAGTTGAAGGCGGCATTGGTCCTGAAACGCGTCAAACCATGGAAAATATTAAAGAAGTTTTGGAACGATACGGTTCATCCATGGATAAAGTGGTGAAATGTTTATGCATGCTTGAAGATATCAACGAATGGGCAGCAATGAGTGCGGAATATGTAAAATTCTTTCCCAACCATAAGCCCGCTCGATCTGCCTTTGCCGGCACGGGACTTGCCATCGGTGCCAAGGTGGAAATCGAATGCATGGCCACTGTTGACTAAGGGAGTCAAAAATATCGAATATCAAATATGAGAAAGACAAATAGGCAGAAAATAAATTGGAAAAAATTATGAAAGAAAATATAACACGTCGTGATTGGCTCAACAAAAGTGCCGCAGTTTTGGGTGGATCCATTTTGGGGTCCATGACCGGGATCAACCCGCTTAAAGCAACACCTACAATAAACACAAATGAACCTGTGCGGATGATGTATAACGAAAATCCCTACGGCCCATCTCAAGTGGCGAGACGTGCCATGCGAAAAGCATTTGCAGAAGCGAACCTCTATTCCATGCGCGGTGCTAAAGGAGAGTTCAAAGTGCTTATGGCAAAGCAGAACGGCGTAACGCCGGATCATATTGCTGTGGGATTTGGTTCGGGCGAGATTTTAAAAAAAGCAGCCCTTATGAATGGGATAGATAAAGGAGAAATGGTTTCTCCATCCCTCACATTTGAAACCATCAATCGGTACGCCAAAACAATGAAGTCCATTGTGAAACGCATCCCCATGGATGACAACATTGGCATAAACTTGGATAGGATGGCATCTGCCGTAAGCCAAAAAACGAAACTGGTTTATCTATGTAATCCCAATAATCCCACTGGTTCTCTCATGGGGATTGGCGATCTGGAATCTTTTTGTAAAACCATCTCCAAGAAAGCCACCGTGTTTGTAGATGAGGCTTACCACGAATATGTAACAGACCCGAATTACCGCTCCATGATTGGACTGGTGAAAGAGGGAAAGAATATTATTGTGTCCAGAACGGCGTCCAAAGTTCACGGCCTTGCAGGTCTGAGAGTTGGTTTTGCCATTACCACGCCAGAGATTGCCAAGCGGATGGAATCTTATCTTACCGATTCATTGAATATTGTGGGCCTTCGCGCTGCCATCGCTTCTTATCAGGATGAAAGATTTCAGGCCTATAGTATTGAGCAGAATAATAGGGCCAAGAGAGTGGTTACCGATCACTTGGATCGAAAAGGCATCCAATATTTAGATTCCCAGACCAATTTCATTTTCATCAAAACGGGAATTGAAATTTCTAACTTTCAGCCAGCCATGGAAAAACACGGTGTTATCGTTGGGCGACCATTTCCCCCTTATACTGATTGGTGTCGCCTGAGCATGGCCAAACCGGAAGAAATGGAACGGTTCAATTCTGGATTGGATAAGGTGTTAGGTTGAGAAAAATAACATTCATTTTCTTGATTGGTGTTTTGTTCAGTCAGACACCGGATAATTATGATGACCTCCAAACCCTGTTTCAAGATTGGCGCGCATTTGAAAGTCCGCCACTATTAAATGGCGCACCGGACTATACAAAACGGCAATTCAAAAAACGGCAACGTCCCTTTAGAGGACTCCGTAAACGCTTGGCTCAGATCGATACAACAGGTTGGCCCGTATCCATGCAAGTCGATTGGCAAATCGTAGAAGCGGAAATGAATGGATATGATTTCAATCGCCGCGTCCTGAAATCATGGGAACGAGACCCTGCCTTTTACCAAACCATATGGATGTACCAAAGCGATGTACCTGCCCATGAAGGTCCTACGAATCACGCTCTCTTGGAATACTGGCAGTATGAATTTCCTTTGACAGGTGAATCCAAAACCAATTTCTTGAGTGAACTTGAATTGATTCCCGCATTTCTGGATCAAGGGAGAAAGAACCTCACAGGAAACGCTCGAGATCTGTGGGTAGCAGGCATGAATGATATCCGAAGCCAAGGAGAGAGCCTTAAGACTATTGAAAAACAACTCCTGAAATATCAGGATCGGCGAGCGGATGAAAAACTCTTGGTTGCAGTAGGCAAAGCCCAAGCGGCCAATGATGCCTTCATCCAATGGTTGGAAAGTGAAGCGCCGAAAAAGACCGAACCCTCCGGTATCGGAAAGGACAATTATACTTGGTACCAGAAAAATGTGCACCGCGTCCCCATCACATGGGAAGAGGAAGTACAGCTCCTTCAGAGAGAGTTGGATCGAGCCTGGTCTTCCCTGAAACTGGAAGAGGAGCGAAATAAGTATTTGCCCCCACTAAAAGCGGCTGATACACCGGAAGAATTTGCGGAACTGACAGAAAATGGTGTCCGGCGTATGATGCGATTTCTAAAAGAGAATGACATCATGGTGATCAAAGACAACATGGAGTCTGCATTGCGGGAACATATGGGGAAATATGTGCCGAAGGATAAGCGGAACTTTTTCTCCATTGGTCTCCATATGGATCCATTGCCCCTCTATTCCCATTCTTATCATTGGTTTGATCTGGCTGAAGTTCGGGATAATCCCAACCCCAACCCCATCCGTCACGGACCGCCATTATATAATATGTATGATTCCAAAAGTGAAGGTATTGCCACGGCCGTGGAAGAAATGTTTATGCACGCAGGGCTCTATGAAAACAGTCCAAGGTCAAGAGAAATTGTCTGGATCATGCTGGCCCAGCGCGCCGCCCGCGGATTGGGTTCCCTCTATGCCCATGCCAATATGATGACCATGGCCGAAGCAGGGCAGGTCCATGTGAAATGGACCCCCCGAGGATGGATGAAGCGAGAGCCTCATTTACTTCAATTCGAACAGCACCTTTACCTCCGCCAACCAGGGTACGGCACTTGTTATGTGACAGGGAAATACTTGATCGAAAACCTCATGGCCCAATATGCAGAAAAATTGGAGACCGAAGGAAAGCAATTTACCCTCAAAGAATTTTTGGATAGATTCAACCATGCAGGGCATATCCCGGTGGAGTTGGTCCGGCAAGAGATGATGGCGAATTGAGCTTATTCATTGATCAACCATATCACCCATGTCCTACTGAGTCCCGATTCAATCGGGCGCTCAAAAAAGTAAATGATGGTTTGAATTAACCATGCACAATTTCTATAATAATTCATATTAAAAGGGAGAAGCATAACATGAAAAAAATATTTATCATTCTTTTTACGACCTTGTTGGTCGCTCAGGAAAAATATCCTGTTGACCATGAAATGGTGGCTAAAATCAGGGAAGAAGGGTTTGAACGATCTGAGATTGAAAATACCTTATCATATATGACGGATGTATTGGGTGCTCGCCTGACCAATTCAAAGGATATGCGCCGTGCCCAGAAGTGGGTGACGGGCGAAATGAAACGGATTGGACTTACCCATATCGAAATTGAACCCTTTATGGATTATGGCGTCAGTTGGGATAACGAATTTTTCTCCATCCATATGTTGGAACCGGATTATCAAGTAATGGTGGGGTACCCCATTTCCCATACACCGGGGATTAGAGGTCGAAAGAAAATGAATGTGGCGATTGCGGACATTAAAACAAAAAGCGATCTGGAAAAGTATAAGGGGAAGTTGAGAGGGAAGGCGGTTTTGTCTGTACCCATGCCCGTGATTGATTTAGATCGTATTCGAAATGGTACACCTCGCTTTACAGATGAAGAATTAGCTGTTTTAGCCAACGATCCGCCCCAAAGAAAAAGACGGAAACGGCCACCACCCAACCCGGAACGGGTTACTACAGTTGAACGAAATGCATTTTATAAAAAAGAGGGTGTTTCAGTCATTTTAGAAACAAGAGGTAAACGGGTAGCCATGGTGCCCGGATTTGCCCGCCCCGGTGCTAAAAAAGATAAATGGGATCGACAGGGAACGCTTAACCATTTACCTATTGTGACCGTAACGCCGGAACATTACAACCGCATGTATCGCATTCTTGAGCGAAATATTCCCGTTCGAATTGCGGTGGAAATCAAAACCAAAATTGGGAGAGAAAGACAGTGGGCCCGAAATGTAATTGGTGAAATCCCTGGAACCGATTTGAAAGATGAAGTGGTCATGCTGGGCGCTCATTTTGATACGTGGCACGCCAGTCCCAATGCCAGTGATAATACGTCTGGCGTGGCTGTCATGTTGGAAGCTATGCGCATCTTAAAAGCCATTGGCGTACAACCACGACGCACCATCCGGATTGCCTTATGGTCTGGAGAAGAACAGGGGATTCATGGTTCTCGGGAATATGTACATAAGCATTTTGGGAATCCCAATGATCCGGAAATTGGCTTGAAACCGGACTATGAAAAATTTTCTGCTTATTATAACCAGGATTACGGTCCCGGCCAGTTTCGGGGCATGAATTTGCAGGGAAATGAAAATGTGCGGGAGGCCTTTACATCATGGACCAAACCATTTCACGATTTGGGTATGACCATTATTTCGCCCCAAAGTCTGGGCAGTACAGATCATGTTGCTTTCGATCGTGTAGGTTTGCCCGCCTTTCAATTTTTACAGGATAAAATCGGCGGCACCGGCGGCCATACGAATCTCGATTATTATGATACAATCCCCATTGAGGATATACAAAAGAATGCGGTGATTGTGGCGTCATTTGTATATCATACGGCCATGCTGGATGAACGTCTACCGAGGAAGGAAGAGTAAATGAAAAACATATTAACACAAATCATTATTTATGGACCCCCTTACAATTCCCCCCATGACGGGGGGAAAGTAAAAGGGGGGTATCCAATTGTAGGGAGAAATTTATGAAAAATATTTTAGCACGAGGCGGCATCGAATTTTTAGCCGTTTTGTTGGGGATTTCTGGTTCACTTTGGATTGATAATAACAAAAAGGAAGCGGATTTAGAATTAGAAAGAAAAACGGTTCATGAAATCATTGAGCGAGAAGTGGATCAAATTATGGCATATACCGATGAACGATTGGCGTATTATAAGAAGCAAGATGAATCCAATTATTATTTATTTGAAAATTGGGAATCGTTTAGCTCAGATTCATTAGAAGATCCATTTCAATTTACCTATAATGTATTTACCACTGGTACTTACATGTATTCTCCAAATCTATCCACATTTGATGCCTTAAAAAGTGATGGCCGCTTTAATCTGATTGATATCGGTCTCCGAAAATCCTTTGGTGAGTTTTTTATGTTGTTAGAGTATATCAAAAAAATAGAAGATAATGAGAATATAGCACGGGAAAGATTGCTTGCTTATATAAACACTAATCATTCTGATGTAAAATATAAGTACCCTATTGGTCCCTTTAACCCGAATGGGAAATTTGAAAATTTTTTATTGATCTTAGAACATACTCGATTTGATAAATCAGTATGGGGACATATAGACCATAAAGTGGGACTAACCAGAAGCCGAAACAGTCGGGTTAAATGGGTTAAAGATTTATTGATTTCCATCCAAAATGATCTGAAAAAAGTTAACGGAGTATAGCATGAAAAATATTTTAGCACGAGGCGGCATCGAATTCTTGGCGGTCTTTTTAGGCATTGGCCTTTCCTTTTACGCAGAAGGATGGCAGACTGAGAATGACAATAAGATAAAGAAAGATCAATACCTGTCCGATTTGACCCATACACTGGAGAGTGACATTTCTCAGATCAATAAACTTCTGGAAACATTGTATCAATCTGATCGGCTCATTACAGATATCCAAAGTGATATTGATCAAAACCACACCGTGTATACTGATCCGGAGATTCTGAAAAAACTATTGGATGTAGAAGTGGGGATTTCATTTTTCCCTCAAGATGGCATTTTTAACCAACTCATAGCTACCGGTTCATTTGAACTGATCCAAAATGTGGAATTAAAAAATATACTTCTGGAGATGTATAACCATCAGAAACAGCGTAATTATGCCACATCCACAGAAATAGATCATTTTAATATCCGTTTTCGAAATGAAGTACTGGATGAGTTTCGAGTGAGTTTTAAGTACAATTCTTATGATGGTGCTTTTTATGGCAGCCGGACATTAAATCAATACAAATTCAACCGGACATATTATATGTCAAATGATTTTTATGGCTTGCTGTCCCAGGCAAACCTCTATGGGAATATGTATACACGGCAATTGAAGGATGTAGAAAAGTCTTATATCACTGCCTTATCATTGGCTAAAAATGAGATTACGGAATAAAGAGGAATTAGTATGAAAAACACTTTAGTACATACTCTTAATTATGGACCTCCCTACCTACCAGCCCTCGCGATATCTCGGGAGCAGGCGGGTCGTTCCCCCCGTCATGGGGGGAAATTAAAAGGGGGGTATCAAAATGTAGGGAGTCTTCTATGAAAAACATTTTAGCCCGTGGGGGTATCGAATTTTTGGCGGTGATGCTGGGGATATCCGGCTCACTTTGGGTGGATGAAACTCGGGTGACCTCCAATGCAGAAAATGCATTCCGTACAGATTTGGTGGCCATTCATAATGAATTGGTTGACGATCTCAAAACCATTAATGACGCCATAGCGATTAACTCTGACATGATTGAAAAAGTGGATCATTTGCTCTCTATTTTGGAAACATCCAAAATTGATGTGAATGCATTGGATACAATACCTCTAATGAATAGAAAAATGGAAAATCGATCATTTTTTGGGAAAAAGACAGCCTACCTTTCATCAAAATCGGCAGGCCATTTAAATCGGCACAGTCATGATCCTTTGGTTCAGGAATTAACCCGATTGTATGGTCAAACTTATTCCCGAATGGAAACGAATAATGTTCTCACTGATGAATTGATGTTTGCCGATGACCAGTCGAAAATATATTTAAGCCATCATTTAAGAGGCTTTATCTATAATAAAAATGATTTTTATCAAATGGTGAATAGTACCGACTTTTATAATTGGGCTGTCTATATGAAAAATTTATTTAACCACTTAATTGGGGTTATGGAAATCACCCAAACTCATATGGAAATGGTAGAACCCTTGCTTAGAGAGGAGATAAAGTCACAATGAAAAATATTTTAGCACAGATCATTATTTTTGGACCCCCCTATTGTTCCCCCCGTCATGGGGGGAAAGTAAAGGGGGGGTATCCAATTGTAGGGAGAAATTTATGAAAAATATTTTAGCTCGAGGTGGTATTGAATTTATAGCTGTATTGTTGGGCATATCCGGCTCATTATGGGTAGACGATTATCGAACAGAATTGGCCAACCAGGAAAAAACAATATATACCTTAGAGAGTTTAAAAAAGGAATTAGAAAGTGCATATGATTATGGTCAAGACGTTGTTCAAGATATTTTAGAAGATGTAAAAGCACACAAATATATTATTGATAATTGGGGAAATATTAATCCAGATACATTAATTAGTCTGAAATTGGGTAGAAAAGGAATTACGGGAAAAACGGATTTAATATTAGCGTTGAAAGCTTACCGAGGATTTCACCCGCCGAGAGCAATCTTTAATAGTTTGAATAATGATGGTAGTATAGGATTGATCGATGATTTGGATTTAAAAACAAAGATTAATGATGTATTTCAAATAAGATCCAAATATTTAGAGGAAGCATCTGAAAACCAAAGATATGTCTATAGAAGATTTAATGAATATATAATTGTAAACCACCCTGAATTGCAAAATAAAATTATTGAGGGCAAGCAAAAAGAATTGGCAGCATTTTTAACAGATAAACCCGTCTATGGATTTATTTTAGAACAAAAGAATTTTAACGAGTTTATATCACAAGTTATTAAATGGAATTTAGAAGCAATAGATGACTTAATTGACGCGATTGATACCTATTTGGAGAAAACATGAAAAATATTTTAGCACAGATCATTATTTTTGGACCCCCCTATTGTTCCCCCCGTCATGGGGGGAAAGTATGGTCTTGCTACATTATGACGGACACCCCAAGAAGTCATAAATTCAGACATGGAG
>JACNKN010000050.1 GCA_014382015.1 Fidelibacterota bacterium
AACAAGATTCTATTCTCAACATGATTTATGGAGAAAAAGAAGGAAAACTTAAAGACGGCGATTTGATGGCAGTGGTTGGCGCTGGGATTGGATATGTTTGGGGCGCCGCGTGTGTTCGATGGGGAGTTTACGCATCATGAATAAAGCTTCATTCGTAACAGATTTGTTGAATAAAAAAAGTAAGTTTTCACCAGAATATATTATCTATTCCCAGGAATGGGGAAACCAAGGAATGGAAATACCATCAATATTCCCATCTAAATTTAATATGATAACCTTTGGGCAGTCTGAATCAGTTTCTAAAACCAGTTACTCAGATCGACTCACATGCTCTCCTTGTAATGCAAAAAACTCTTCCATAGTTATGGAAGAATCGTGGGTACACTACTATACTGGAGGAAAACCCGGGCTGCCCAAAGGTGCCATCTTAGATGAAATGGAAGAATGGAAGTGGTATACGTGTTAGCTTGGACATTATTCATTTTGTATTTATTGGGTACGTCCTATCTCGGGTGGCTTGGTCATAAAAAAACCGGAGATTTCAGCAGTTTTGCTATTGGCAAAGGGGACATGTCTCCAATTGTTGTGGGTGTCACTTTAGCTGCCGCCACGGCATCTGCTGCAACCTTCATTATTAATCCGGGCTTTATTTATGTGGATGGATTTTCTGCATGGATTCACATCGTTCTCGGTACATTTTCCGGATTTACAATTATGCTGTATCTATTGTCGTTTCGATTTCGACAAATCGGTGAAGAGGCAGGAGCACTCACATTGCCCGATTGGATTGGAAAGCGATATGGCTCTACCAATTTTTCTCTGTATTTTTCAATATTGAATTTATTGAGTTTTGCGTTTATTGTTTTATTGGTGGGGGGTATTTCCATCGTCATGCAAAAATTATTGGGAATCGGAAATGTGCCTGCTTTGCTCATTACACTTATTTTTGTAACCGGCTATGTATTTATCGGCGGTACCTACGCCCATGTGTTTACCAATATGCTCCAAGGTTCATTAATGATAATCGTTACAGTTGTCGTATTAATTTCCGGGGTTAAATTATTTTTTACGGCTGAACCAAGTTTCTTCGGAGCCATTTTAGCGCAAGATACCAATTTATTGTCATGGGTGAACACCGGCGGAAAATTATTCAATAATTTCTTTTCCATCTATATTGCCGGATTTGTGGTGGGGGCATCCGTTGTATGTCAGCCCCATATTTTGACCAAAGCTTTGTATGTCAAATCAGATAAAGCGGTGAAGCAATATCTGGCAATTTTTACGGGTATTTTTATTTTATTTCTTTTGCTGGGTTCCGTTGGTTTTTTCGCAAGAATAACTGTTCCTGTTGAACAATTAAATGACCCCACAACGGGAGCATTCCGTCAAGATTTAGTTATGACTATGTATTTGGTGAATGCATTTCCGTCCTGGGTAACCACATTAATCTTTGTGGTTTTACTGGCAGCGGCTATGTCCACTTTAGACGGCTTACTCGTATCCATTTCTACCATCACAGCCAACGACCTTATTGCAAATTTAATAGAAAGGTTTGGTGGACATCAACTCACCAAAGAAGAGAAAATGAAAATCTCATTCAAGGCGAGTCATATTATTTTGGTTGTGATTGCTGTATTGGCATTTTTAGTGAATTTGAATCCGCCAAAATTATTAGGCATCTTTGGGCAAGTGGGTGTGTATGGAATGGTTTTGGCAGCAGTTCCGCCTTTGCTCGCGGGTGTTCTGTTTAAAAAGGTTTCTATCAAATTAGTGTGGATTACCTCTATTATTGGGATGGGAACCCATTTTATTCTGTATTTGTATGGATCAAACATATTTCCGAACTCTACGTTGACATTTGCAAATCCGGGTGTTACAGCAACTTTGGGTGTATTAATATCGTTGCCGATTGCACTTGTTGGTGGGTGGGTATTTCAAAATAAAGAATTCTTAACAAAAGAAAAAAAGGAGATGAGTTCATGAAAAGAATGAATCAAATCGTCTGGACCATAATATTGCTGATGTCAGCAGTGTTATTTGCTCAGACTGGAAACATATCTGGGAAGGTGACCGATGAAAACGGGTTACCTTTGCCAGGTGCAAATGTAGTTGTTGATGGGACTTCCATGGGCGCGGCTGCTGGTGGAGATGGATCCTTTTCAGTGACGAATGTTCCAAATGGAACATACACTGTTACGGCATCTGTTATTGGTTATGCCTCAGCAAGTGAAAGTGTTACCGTGTCAGATGGAGATGCAACGGTTAACTTTTCACTGGGGCAAAGCGTTTTACCCAGTGAGGAAGTGGTCGTTTCCGCATCAAGGAGGGCAGAAAAAATTGTGGATGCCCCGGCGACTATTTACGTAATCAACGAAGCTAAAATCCGACGAAGCACAGGCTTTAATGTTGGTGCATTGATGAAAGAAGTAAAGGGTGCTGATATTTACCAGGCAGGTATTCAAGGAATCGGTATCAATGCCAGAGGTTTTATGTCTGCATACAGCTATCGATTTATGATGCTGGGTGATGGTATGAATGCTATGTTACCTGGAGCCGGACTTTCTTCAGGCGGTCTTTGGCCTGTGGCAAAAGAGGACTTGGAGCGGATCGAGGTTATCATGGGACCCAGTTCTGCTTTGTATGGACCGAATGCCCATAATGGAATGGTTAATGTTATTTCGAAACATCCTAGAAGAAGACCCGGTGGTTCTGTTGTATTAGGTGCGGGTCAAAACAGCATTATAACCACCCGGTTTCGTTATGCAGGCGTATCAGGTCCGATCGCTTACAAGGTAAACTTTGAACGTATTGCTGGGGTTGATTGGACAACCGATAAGGAATACTGGGCTGATCTGAACGGAAACAAAGCAATTGATTCCGGTGAAACCATTGTAGTTGGGCATGAAGAAGACAGTAAAATCGAAGATCAAAGAATGAATACAGCAGTGTATTACGAATTGTCGAGTGATATAGAGCTTGCTGCAGGTTTTGGGCAGGGAAAACAAACGGGTTGGGGTACAACCAACTTAGGTGCGAATGTACTACAAAATTGGATTGTGAATAATACATGGGCTCAATTCAGCCATCCCAATGTGTTTGCAAGATTCTATAAAACGACAAATGAAGCAGGTACCACACATTCTGTTCCAAATCGGTCCGTTATGGAATTGCTGGGAATGAGCAGGCAGGATGCCATTGATAAAACCAAATATATTGATGACTCAGGCATTATCGGAGCTGAAGCACAGGGAAATATTGAATTGGGTTCGGTACATCTAATTGCCGGATTTGATTATATGAAATTTGAACCGATCAGTGGGAGAACTTACTTGGATGATAAAGGGGTTGATCCTGCATCTGGTAAAGAAGAAGGTGAAGCTATTGTATTAGCCCAAACCGGGTTTTATGGTCAAGCTCAGATTGAATTGCCGGCTTCATTATCTCTAACTGCGGCTTTGCGGTTTGATAATCATGATAACTACGGCAAAAACACAAGCCCTCGTTTTGGATTAGTTTGGAAAGGGCTTGGATTTGGGAATTTCCGTGTAACATGGAACCGAGCATTTCAGGCTCCGGCCATTCTTCAGCAGATGTTATATCTGCCCTACGGAGCGGTTGGGCCATATGGTTTAATTCTTCGTGGCGGTGGTCGTGGATTTACCTATGCAGATGGAACTAAAATTGATCCATTGAAAGTGGAAACAAATGAAACCTTAGAATTTGGATTTAAGGGAACTCCTGCAAAAGGATTCTACCTGGATGTGAACTATTTCCAAAGTACGTACCAGGATTTTATCAGTCCATTGCAATTTATTGCAGATCCCCTTGGTTTAGGATTGGCAGGAACACCGGGTACTCCTTTGATCATCACTCACATGGGAGATGTAGCATTGGATCCAGAGTATATTATGACCTACAAAAATTTCGGAGAAGTTCAAATCTCCGGATTTGATTTAGGAATTAAATATGCTTTAAGCGGAAATCTGGGTGTTTTTCTTAACTATTCAAAAGCCGACTATTCGGATTTGAAAAATAAAAAGGAAGATACCGAAACTGCAGCACAATATGCAGCCTTACAGATGAATTCCCCTGAAAGTAAATGGGCAGCAGGTGTTGATCTTAAAGACTTTGGATTAAAGGGATTAGGTATATCTGCCTCAGCCCGCCATGTGGATGCATTTGACTTCATTTCAGGTAGTCACAGAGCAACAGAAGCTGGCAAAGGAACGAGTATTACCGGTAACCCATATTTTATGGATGATGGTCCACTTGGTGGATTTACCTTGATTGACCTTTCTCTTAGCTATGAGATTTCTGATAAACTCATGTTAAACGTATCGGTTGATAATGTAGCGGATACAGAAGCACGTCAAATGGTGGGTTCCCCTGCCACAAGACGTTTAGTGGTGGGAGAAGTTCGATACGCTTTCTAATAATAAAGAATAGTCGTACTCACGCTGAGAAAGGCTCCCAATTGGGGGCCTTTCTTTTTATATCGAATGAGGATTTTATTGAAGTGGTTGTAAGAAGGATACATCGTTTATATATTTTCGAGTAAATTCCTTTTGTGATTACACGTATTTGAAAAAATCTTTTTAAACCAATATGTTTGTGAGAAAAATTAGTTATGGAAACAAAAGCAGCAGTTTTATATGAATTAGGGAAGTCTGAGCCTTTTCAACAATCTAAACCAATGGTTATTGAATCCTTATCCTTGGATGGTCCCGGCACTGGAGAAATTTTGGTGGAAGTGGTGGGTGCCGGATTGTGTCATTCAGATTTATCCGTTATAAATGGGTCAAGACCCAGAGTAATGCCAATGGTTATGGGGCACGAAGCCAGCGGAATCGTTCAAGAAGTGGGAAAAGGTGTAACGGATTTTACCAAAGATGATCACGTGGTTTTTTCTTTTGTGCCCATTTGCGGTAGATGCAAACCTTGTTTATCCGGGCGACCTGCTTTATGCGAAAAAGGCGCTGTTGCCAATGTGGATGGTTGTTTGCTTTCCGGTCATCGTCCATTTAAAAATCATAGTGGAACGGAATTGCATCAACATTTGGGCGTGTCAGCATTTTCACAATTTACCGTTACGGCGCAAGAATCTGCGGTAAAGATAACGAAAGATATTCCATTGGAAAAAGCCGCTCTTTTCGGCTGTGCGGTCATGACCGGAAGCGGCGCAGTCATCAATACGGCGAATGTTTCTCCGGGAGAAAGTGTGGTGGTTTTTGGCATGGGCGGAGTAGGATTGAGTGCCATCATGGCGGCAAAGGCATCCGGTGCTTTTCCCATTATCGGCGTGGATATGCTGGAAAGCAAATTTGATATTGCCACGCAAGCCGGCGCCCATCATATGGTGAAAGCAGGCACGGATAAAACATTGGATGAAATTCGGGAATTAACACACGGCGGAGCCGATTTTGCCATCGAAGCTGTGGGGAGTGAAAAAGTATTGATGGAAGCCTACGCAGCCACAGGTCGTGGGGGAACAACTGTAAGCATCGGCTTGCCCCATCCCAGCAAGGAATTTGTGATTTCAGCCACAACCATTGTGGCGGAAGAACGAACCATTAAAGGATGTTATATGGGTTCATCCGTGCCCGCATTGGATATTCCAAAATTTATTGGAATGTATCAGGCTGGGATTCTTCCCGTGGATTTATTACTTTCGCGAGAAATCAAACTGAATGAAATTAATTCGGCATTCGATGATTTGCATTCGGGAAAAGAAATTCGCCAAATCATTCGGTTCTAATAAGTAAACAAATGAACTTCACAATAAATTCCAATTTATCTAACCCCACTTTAATTCTCCCCTTTTACATGGAAGAAGACAAAAGGGTTCCCAGTGAACTATCCTTCTTTGGTTTAATATGCTTGATCCCTTATATTTTCCCCTGTCATAGGGGAAACACAAAGGGGTCTAAAAAAAACGGATTTTCATCATTTTTGATCTTCTGGATAAACAAAATCGAGACTAATCATGTTTAACGACCCAAAACAATTCGCCTGGCTTATTTTTGGTTTATACATGATTGGCACAGCCGGATTGGCCATATTCGGTAGCCGAAAAACAAAATCATTCCGAAGTTTTGCTTTGGGAAATAGGGATATGCACCCCGCTTTGGTGGGTGTCGCTTGGGCTACATCCATGGCATCGACACTTACATTTGTTATAAACCCGGGGTTTGTCTATGCTTTTGGATTGAGCGCATTCATTGCCTTGTCCCTTCCATTGGTTTTGGGAATGGGGTTGGGCGTTTGGCTTTTATATTCCAGATTTCAGGATAGTGGGATTGCCACAAATGCCCTGACTTTACCCCATTGGATTGGGATGCGGTTTAATGCACCCTGGTTTCAGCGAATTTTCTCCGGGATGGTTTTACTTAACGTTTTTTATGTGGTTCTCATTGTGGTCGCATCCGCTTATGTGATGCAAAATGCCTTGGGCATTAGCTATCATTTGAGTTTAATCATCATCATTTTGTTCGTATTTATTTACACACTCTTTGGTGGAACCTATGCCCATACATTTACCAATATGTTCCAAGGCGTGCTCATGTTTATTGTAACGTTGATTATTGCGTGGTCAGGGAGAACCTTTTTCGCAGATGGATTGTCCGTATTTATTGAAAAAATTCGAGCGGTGGATGTGAATCTTACCACGGTTACGAATCCAGCATCGCCATTTTTTTCAACCCAATTTGAAGTATGGGTTTGCACATTTGTGATTGGATTCGCCATGGTGGCTCAACCCCATCTCATGACAAAACCATTATACTTGCGAGACAGAAAAGATATGCGTGTCTTTATGTGGACAGGCATTCTGACTTACGCATCTTTCATGATTATTTTGTTAGGTGGATTTTATGCCATTCTTTCTTTGAATAGGGGAATCAATCCCGATGCAGCATTGGCTTATTATATTTTTGGTGCATTTTCGCCCCATGTAGCTACCTTTATTTCTCTGGCGATTTTAGCCGCCGCCATGAGCACCTTGGATGGAATTCTTGTTGCAATTTCTGCCATTGTTTCGTTTGATTTATTTCGTAACTGGCTCGCTCCAAAACTCTTAAAAAGCGCAGGACAAGAAGAGTTAAACCGATATGCAATGTGGGCATCTCGCATTATTATTCTGATTTTGGGAATAACAGCCTATTTTTTAAGTTTAAATCCGCCAAAATTTGTTGGCATTTTTGCCAGTATCGGAATCTATGGAATTTTAGCGGCAGGAATCGGCCCCATTATGGGGGGAATATTGATTAAAAAGCTAAATGTTTGGATTGCCTTCATCGGTGCCAATCTTGGCTTTTTTATCCATTTATATTTATATTATTCCGGTTATTCCCCAAACACTGCATTGACTGCCACTATTTCGACGCTCGTTAATTTGGGATTTGTATTCGGTGCGTCTTTTCTATTTCCATATATTTCAAAAAAGTGAATTGAACGATGTTAAACAATCTAACTGAATTAAATATGAAAAGCCTATCAAAAGATATCCAACACCTACGGAGTTGGCATTCAATTGATAATAAGTATTATAAATATATGACTCCTATGGAGTCTTCATACACAACTAATCCCATGTGGATTGTATGTTAATAGCTCCATTTCAAATAATAAAAATGAACGCCGTAGGTGTTAAACCTTCATGAATCGTCCGGTAATAGAAAAAGATTATTTTGTAGAAGGACGCAAATGTCATTACGCATTTTTGGATGGCGATTCTGCTTTATCTCCCATAGTATTTTTGCATGGCGTAACCACATTTGGTCATTATTTTGATGATGTCATTTCTCATATGAATTTAGAAAATTCTATTTATCTCATGGATTTTAAAGGTCATGGAAAAAGTGATTGGAAGAACGATTATTATACCATTGAGTCTTATAGTGATGATATTTACTCCTTTTTAGAATCGCTTGATTTCCCAGTTCATATTGTGGGTCATTCCCTTGGGGGACGGGTGGGAATTCATCTCACAGCAACATATCCTGATGCAATTAAAAGTCTTTCCATTTTGGATGTGGCCCCTTCAGTAGATATGGCTGGGTTTATGCGATTGGCAAATGCGATTAGTAAAGTTCCTATACCATTTGATGATAGAGATCATGTTATAGATTTTTATACAAATATTTGGGGGGCATCCAAAAGATTTATAGAAATGATGTTAGAATATGGCATTAAACCCGAACAAAATGATCAGCTTTCAGCAAGATTTGATCCAAACATATTCTCTTTGCCCATGGATATAATTCAATCAGAAATTGATGAATTGTGGAAAGCATCAAGGTCTATCAAACAGCCTACACTCATCGTTCGGGGAGAACACAGTGATGTATTGAGTCCGGAAATCGCAAAAGAATTACAAACGGCGATTCCACACGCGGATTATGTAGAAATTAAAAATTCCAGTCATTCCATTCCACCGGAACAGCCCCAAGCGTTGGCAAATGTGATTCAATCTTTTATTGTAGATTAATTATAATATATTATTCCCAGAAGAAAATTTAGGATTCATTGAATAAATCATATATATTGACCACCCGGTCAATATTGATTTATTTATGATTTCAAACACAAACAAATTTGAACAATTACCCGAAGAAAAACAGTCTCGAATTATGAATGCTTCCATTTCTGAATTTGCAGAAAAGGATTACGAAACGGCATCCATGAATACAGTTGTGATTCAGGCGGGAATATCAAAAGGATCCTTATTCAATTACTTTAAAACAAAAAGCGTT
>JACNKN010000021.1 GCA_014382015.1 Fidelibacterota bacterium
AAATATTTCGCTCTTTTGATTGCCCCTTTTGGATAAGATGGTAATTCAAAATATCAAAATAACTTATGAGTCACCGCTACTTACCCAACCCAATTATTATCCCCATCTCCGCCGGCCCTTCTATGGCCATGCCAACCACGCATATTTGCGTGGGGCGGACAGGTAAATCTCCCCAGCCTACATTTCATTACGGCGGGCCCGTCATCAAGATGCCGGGCAGGTAAACTTTGACAAGGAAGACTTTAATTGATGGGAGATTTGAACGGAAAATTTCATTGTTTATTGACCCCCTCTTTAATTCTCCCCCTCGTATAAGGGGGAGATCAGTATGGTGTAAGTAAATTTGATCACAGTCGTTAATTATTACCTGAAGAGAGATAATCCACCATGGAATCCACAATCATTTTTGATGCATTACCATGGCCGTATAGTGTTTGGGAAAAATCACAACTTTTTTGCACCATTATATGATATGCGGCATCAATTGCATCTTTATTACTCTCGCATAATATATTAACACCGGCATCAACCAATTCAACCCATTCAGTTTCTGGGCGGACGGTAATACATTTTGTTTTGGAAAAATAGGCCTCTTTCTGAACACCGCCACTATCGGTAATAACCATTTTTGCATTGGATAGATGATTGACCATTTCTTGATAACTCAAGGGTGGTATCATGTTTAATTCCGATTTAATGCCAAATTCTTCTATCTTTTTTTCTGTTCTTGGATGAACAGGAAAAATAACCGGCGTTTCTCGATTGATCGTTTCAAGGCCTCGAATAATTGATTCCAATACAGATGAATCGTCTGTATTTGCGGGACGATGAATGGTTGCCAATACACTCCCCCTTTTATCATGTATTGTATTGGGTTGTGACGCCTGAAATAAATCGTACATGATATCGCCTGAAAAAATAACACCGTCTGAAATACCTTCTTTTTTCAACATATCAATTGCATGTTGTGTGGGGCAAAATAATAAGCGCGATATCTGATCAGTTAATACACGATTAATTTCTTCGGGCATGGAACGGTTAAAACTTCTTAATCCTGCTTCAATATGAAACACGGGAATTTGCAACTTGGCTGCTGCAAGGCTGCCGGCAAGGGTAGAGTTGGTATCGCCATAGACGATTATACCTTGAGGTTTTTCTAATTGTAATATTTTTTCAATCTCTATTAGCATTCGACCGGTCATTTCACCATGACCCATCTGATTTATATTTAATTGATAATCTGGTTTTGGGATTGATAATTCTTTAAAAAATATATCGGACATATTTTGATCAAAGTGCTGACCTGTATGTATAATCACTTCTCGGAAAGCACCATTGGATTGGATTTCTTTTGACACCAGTGTTGCTTTAATAAATTGAGGCCTTGCGCCTAAAATGGTTACAATTCTCATTCGGCGCCTATAAAAGAAACTACTTTATTCGATAAACTATACTGACCGCAATGGCTGATGCCAGCTGAATCAAATTCTATTCGATTCCCTTTTTTATCTACCCAACCTATGATTCTGCCGGGATTACCTATGATGAGTGCGAAATCCGGGACATTGCAGGTGACGACAGTTCCAGCGCCAATAAGTGCATACTGGCCAATGGTATGTCCACATACGATGGTGGCATTGGCGCCAATAGACGCTGACTTCTTTACCAATGTTTTTGAATAAAATTCAGCACCGCGCTGGGGAAACTCACATCGAGGTAATAGAATATTGGTAAATACCATGGATGGTCCGCAGAATACATAGTCTTCTAATTCTACGCCCTCATATACGGACACATTATTCTGAATTTTGACTGAATTCCCAATTGTTACATTATTTCCTACATTTACATTTTGACCTAAAGAGCAGTTTTCGCCAATGATAGCACCAGATTGAATGTGGGAAAAATGCCAGATTTTTGTACCATACCCAATGGTGACTTCATCATCAATGACTGCCGTTTTGTGGATAAAATTATTAATGGAATTCATTATTATTGATCTCCCAGCCTACATTTCATTACGAATGGCGGTTTCACATTCAAAGAATTATTATTCATTTTGGGACTTCCTTTCTACCTTAATTGACACACACCCCGACCTTCGGCCACCCCTCTGCAGAGGGGACTTATGGTAGGTGGATTGATTGAGAAATTTCATTATTTTAGTTATCCCTCTCTATCCGCCCAGCCTATATTTCATTACGGTGGGCACCCTTTGATAAGGGAGACTTTTTTGATGGAGAGGAATCTATTAGAGATGCGGTGGCTATTTCAAGAATTTTAACCACATCTATTCCTTCTTTCAACGATGCCTTGTTAATAGGCTTGCCACCAATTACATCAATAAAGTATTTCAATTCATTCGTCAGTGGAAGGGTTTTTTCATACTTAATAATTTTTGACGGTTTATTCTTTAGAGAAAGTTCATTCACAATATTACCCATATCTTTTTCATAGAATAATAATGGTTTGCTATCTGTGGAATCCTCAAAATGTAACGATCCTTTTGATCCAATAACCACCAATCGATGCTCTTTAAATGGATGTAACCAGCTTACATAAATATGTCCTTGAACGCCATTTGGATAGTTTAAATATGTTATTGTGGTATCATGAATATTTTCTTGAATAAATGCACCTCCAGATGACTGAACATCATTTGGGAATGATTCTGTGAAAAATTGAAAAAGAGAAATATCATGGGGAGCAAAACTCCAAAAGACATTCTCTTCTTTGCGCACCACGCCCAGATTCAGGCGATTGCTGTAAATATACTGAAGATCACCTAAATCTCCATTGTTAATCATTTCTTTCATTTTTAGTATGGCCGGATGGAATAATAACAAGTGCCCCACTAACAATTTTCTATTTAATCCACTTGCTGCTACTTGAATACTTTCTGCCTCATCTAAGGTAAGGGTTAGGGGTTTTTCAACCAAAACAGGTTTGGCATGATTTAAAATTTTAATGGCTAAATCCCTATGGGTGGCGGGAGGTGTGGCGATTACAAACCCATCTAAATCTACATTGGTTGAATCTTCAAACGACTTAAAACAATCAACATCAGGGTATAAACGATGTATTGTCTTTCTTTTTTCTTCATTCGGCTCCACAATACCACCAAGTGCGTTCAATTGAGACAAGGTTTTTATGTGGTTTTTTCCCCATCCACCTGCACCTATGACACATATTTTTGTTTTACTCATAAGCTAACGCCTAAGAAAATCATATATTATCGCTATCATATAAAATTAGTTTAACTCTATTGATTGTAAAATATTAATGTCTTTATTCATTTTTTATTTGGCTCCTCCCAGCCTGCTCTCAAACCATTGGGAAGCGAGTAGGTTTAAATAAGGTGGAAACTACTTTAGTTTTAATCAGCACTCACACCCCGGCCTTTGGGCACCCCTCTCAAGAGGAGATTTTCCTCTTTTCCCAAGAATGGGCAGACTTTAATTGGTGGTGGGTCTTTTGGATTGTGAAAATATTTTTCTTTATCCGCCATATTCCAAGTTTTTCTTTCCGTGTTAATATTTAAAGACTGTGACCAGGGTTGATACACACAATCCGAAAGCAGCAGAAAATACTAAAAACAGAAACCGGTTCGGCGCACTTTTTCTTGAGGGGGGAACTGCATGATCTAAAATATGTAAAATGGGTGTTTGTTTTACTTCTTCAATTCGGGCCAATTCTAATTGCTGTTGGAGGGTGACGTATACTTGTTTTTTTGCTTCCACTTCGCGAAAATTTCTGGAAAATATCATATAGAGTTCGGGGGAATCTTCATATCCCCGATTTCTTTCTTTGAAGTTTTTCATTTTTAATTCTAATGCTTCCAATTCCACTTTTACTAGAGATAACCGATCGGATATAAATAATTTTTCTTTGGCCGTTTGCGCCGAATTTTCTTTTTGAATATACAGTTGCACCTGATCACCAATAAAATTGGCTACTGTCGCTGCAACCAATGGATCCTCTAAAGTTACATTTATTTTAATTAACCCTGTTTGCCGATCTTCCACCACATTGACTTGATTCCCTAAATATTTAATTGCTTTTTCATGAATAAACGAGTCATCTCCTCCCCCCGTGGGTAAAAAGAATAAATACCATGGAGGTGCATCTAATTGCCAAAGTGATTTTAAATCAATGTATTCATTTGATCGTGATTTCCATTTCTTATTCAAAATTTTATTGGCAATTAAATTTGATTGGACCACATCTGAAATATTAAAATCCTGATCGCTATTTGGCATATTCATTCCAAAGTTTGATGCCAATGATTGAAACTGACCCAAATTTTGTCCGAAATCTTTTTTAGCTGGATATAATGAAATTTGGGCCGCATAATATTTTGTAAATAAAAACGATGCACCCGTCCCTAACAAAGCAGCCAGGATTGTGGTTAGGATAATCTTTTTTCTTTGGGAAAATAGCACCCGAGACAACACACCGAAATCAATAATATTATCTTGAATTATTTTAGGTTTTTCATTCATTTCATTTTGATCATCAAATTCGGGATAGGCTTCCTTTAGCCGGGCCAAACCATCAATACTTATTGTAGTATGCCCTTTTTCGTAATTGATTAACGTTGCTCTTGAAACACCCAATTGATCCGCCATATCTTCTTGGCGAATATCGTTCATTAAACGAAATCGTTTTATTTTTTGACCGATAGAGAGATTATTGTCCACTGGATTGATTCGCTAATAACATTAGGGTAAGCAGTGTGGTTGCAATATTTGCTGTTTGGGTGGACACCATGGTGAAGGCTTCCCAACCACTTGGACCCCTTGAAGATCCAGTCAGCGCCCTGGGGTATACAATGATGGTTGATCCATCCATTACTTTTGGTGTGGACCATTTGGATTTGGGTATGGCGGTCCCATTGGGATGAATGACAACCACATCTCTGGGATCGGCGAATGCAGAATATCCACCGGCGCGTTTTATATAACTTTTTAAAGAGACACCTTTTTGGAATGCCACATAACCGGGCTGATTCACTTCGCCCATTATTTTGATAACTTTCATTTCTTTCATCACGTGTAGGCTGTCACCATCTTGAAGGTTGAAATCTTGCTTTTTCCAGGCAATTTGTAAGGAGTCCCTAAATATTTGAATACCTTGGTTTAATGCATTCTCCGTTAGGCCACCTGCTTCACGCAGCACCATACTCAGGGTGGTCATATTATTCACTGGATAAATGCCAGGACTATTTATTTCTCCTGTAATATGAATGGATTCTATGGGCTGAAATAATTTTAGATTGGGAATGGTAATATGATCGTTGTTTTGCAGTTGAAAAGCTTTAGCGTCATCTAAGTCTGTTATATTTACCAAAATAGATATTGGATTAATATTATTCGGATTTTTTCGAAAAACTTTTATAGATGTGCGATCTAACGTTTGGAAATATTCTCCATCCTCCATGACCATGGTGGCCTTTAATAAATCGTAGAGATTCATACCCATTTCAAAAGGATATGTGCCGGGGTTTTTAATCTGTCCATCTATTTTTACAAATATTGGGATGTCTGGATAGTGTGGTATATGGATGCTGTCTCCATCGATAGCACTAAACGTTTTTAATTCTGATTCGTCCAATAAAAACCCTGCTGAACTCTTTGGCGTCAATCCATTGTTTCTGTATACGAAATAAGTATGAGCAGATTTTGCATCTGTACCGCCGGACAATTGGAATAAATATTCTACAGATTCCTTTTGTTTTAACTCATAATAACCGGGTTTTTTGGTACGGCCGGTTAGGGCGATTGTGGATTGTCTGGGGGGAATAAAAATAATATCCTGATCTTGCAATCGAATATCATTATTTATATTCCCCGCGAATAAATAATTATACAAATCAACCGATCCAATAGATTTCCCCGATCGAAATACTTGTATATCCCTCAAAGAGCCCATTATATCAACGCCACCTGCTTGAATTAATCCTGTAAAGACATTTGAAAATGGGTGAATCATATGGACACCGGGAATATTGACAAATCCAACAAAATGCACATTAACCGATTTTAATTCACCTAAGGTGATATCTATAAATGACTTGGGCGTTTTAGATATAAGTGTCGAATACACTTTTGAATATTTAGATAATACATAGCTATTTGCTTTTGTTAAGGTTTTCCCACCTAATTGAAGTAGGCCAATATTTTCAATAAAAACCTGTCCATCTCGGTTGATTACTTTGGTATTATAAGATTCTGTTTCTCCCCATAATGAAATAATAACTTCATCGCCAGGGCCTAAAATATATTCTTTGGGAATGGGAATATTTTGCCAAAATGGAATGGTATCTCGTTTGGTGAAAATATCATAGCCTATGTATGGCATTGTTTTTGTGGAATCTTTTAAATATTTTAACTGTTCCAATAGTTTTTCTGTATTGGCTAAAAGTGATTCTACATCTTTCCTGGAATAAATTAGTTTATCAGGCAGTGCGGTACTTTGGGCCGTTTTTTCTGCATCCGATATATCAGCTGGTTTTTGAAGTGCCTGCTTTTCTAATACTTTTTTGTATTCCGATTGAAGTTTCTGGAGTTCTTGAAAGCTTTGAGGATGGAGCAAGATAAAAGATAAGAGATAAAAGATAAAAGGTAGAACACGACGCAATCGACTGTATTTCGATTGAATTAAATTGCACGACTCTTTCAATTGTTGATTGGAGCTCATATTGTTGTTAATCATGCTGAAAATTACATGTTATTGACGATATGTCAAAGGTTTTGTATTATATGTCAATTCCAATATAGAGAGTATTATTAATTTATTGTACAATGAGTATAATGAAGGGAAAATGATAAATGATAAATGATAAAAGGAGAAAAGAAGAAATGTTGGGTATGATCCACAACCAAGGATGGTCGTGGCACAATAAATGCAGACAGACATCTGGCCTGCCTATCTGGGGTGATTTAATATGATTTCAAAAGGAAAGTGTGTGTTGAATGGATATGAGAAGGGTGTGTGTGCGTTGGAGGGAGCCGGGTTCAAATGTTTCGTCCCAAACGTTACGATTTACATCTACAAAGCCATAATGTTCAAAATATTCATTTTCATATATAAAATGAACCCGTGTATTTCTCCTTTTATAAGAAACATCTATTCTCGATTCAAATTTCACTTCAGGGGGAAAATGGTAGGTGACACCATGGCGTTCATAGTTTAATCCATAAATGAAACTTTTTTGTTCATCTTTATAACCCATAAATATTAAAAAATCATCTGAATCCGCACCGCTATGGGCCGCCCATCGTCTGCCTTTATATGAAGAATAATTATATTTTATATTATCAAACCAATTGGGCGTGGGCAAAATGTTATAATATATCCCCTGGACCAATCGGGTATATTCAAAACCAAATAATAATTTGTCTGAACCAAAAGCACCTTGCTTTCTTAAACCTAAATTACTCCCCATGGCATGATCGGAATATATCTCAGGGTCTTTTCCTGCATAAGAGCGATTGGGAAAACCAATATCCAGGAAAACTTCCAATCCGGATTCCGGGAAATGAGCCAATAGATAATATTCATTAATGGTGTCCCAGTATTTATTATTTTTATTATCAATCAAGACAGTCATTGCATCGGATAAAGACCAAGGTAAATCACTGTAGCCACCGCTGAGAACATTTCGACTCATGCCAAATTCAATTACATTATATTTCAAATTCAAAAACCATGCGGAGAAATAATAATCATCCACCGTCCTGTTTTTCATTTCTTGTGAAACCATATATTTAAATTTATAGGAAACCTTTTTTATAAATGGCTGATATCCGGCTGAGCCTATATAATAATGGTAAAATCCTTCTGCATTGTTTGACATGACTAAACTATTATGAATTCCGGGACCCCACCATTGATTCCAATTACCATAGCCGGCAGACACTCCTTTTAAATGAAATTGTAAACCCATATTTCTAAAATGATTCACATTTATTCTATAAGCATCGTTTAAGGGTACATCATTGAGCACAGAGAATAATTTGTCTTTTTGCGGGAGTTTAACCGCATATTCACGATTCGAGAAAACCTGGGGCTCCGCGGTAAGGGTTAAATACTTACTGTGATACTGGATTAGAATACGAGAAATGGAACCATGGCCTTTTGGAAAATAGTAGCCGTTTTGGTTTTCTAAGTTTGGGAGGTTGGTGTTATTATATAGGGACTGAGTGAATGTTAAGGAAAAATGATTTTTGATTGATGATTTTTGATTGATGATTTTTGATTGGGATTCGTTTATGAGAATTTTGATGGGGGAAGGGTTGAGAGATGTTTGACCCGTTTGCGCTATCACTACGACGGGCAGGGAGATGAGGAATGGTAATAAGAATAGAGTAATAAGAAATGAATACTTTGAAAAATGGTGGTTCATCAGTTCATTAAACTAAATTGATTCATCAATCAAACCAACTAAAAAAACAGGCCTGCCCGTCATCAAGATGCGGGGTAAAATCCTTAACGGTAACCCCGACCTCGTTCCTCGGTACGGGGCAGGCAGGGGAAGCGGTTAACGGTATAGAAGCCCGAATCGGAAATCGGTGACGGGAGGAAAAGGAAATGAGGAAATGAGGAAATGAGGAAATGAGGAAATGAGCAGGACGGCACGTCCTGCTCGAGTGATAGTGTGAGAAATGTCCTGCTCGAGGGAGAAACGTCCT
>JACNKN010000019.1 GCA_014382015.1 Fidelibacterota bacterium
TTTCATACTAATACATTTAAACAGGTTGAATTCTTCAAGGTTTTTGAATTTTTACACACTATAGTTTAGACAAATATTCTTAAAATTCCATCAAACTGTTTATATTATAGATAGAAAAATATTCATCTATAATAGGGTTGAATAGTTTTTTAGGTCTTGGGATTAATAATATGGCTTTTAAACCTCATATTTGGGTTTAGCCAAATACAATTGGTTAGGCTAATTCTTTGTAAAGTATTCTTTATCGGGTAAAAGTAAAAATTATGCTATTGTTTACAACTATCAAAATATGATTAATATTCATGATCAAACTTAATCCAATAAAGCATTTTCTGATTTATTGAATGAAGACGAATAAATTACTTCACTTTTTAAAAATCCTTGTAAAAATATACCAGCCAATCTGAAAAATTCTCCATCTACTTTTTCAGTCAGGTTTCCTGCAAACATTTTTGCCCAATCTGAAAAATGATCATGGCAAAAATCATAAAATGCTTTTTCACATACTTCCTTTTCTTCGTCTAATTCATCCTTTTGAGCTATTAGTTCCTTTAACAATAAGAATGAGATGAATTCGGTTTGAGTTGAAATATGGTCTGCTCTTTCGATGGATTCGACTTTCATACCGAACGCTTGATAAAACCCATTCAAATCTGCCAATTTTTGTGTGAGAAAAAACACATCTGAATTCTTTAAATGTTCCAATGCATAGGGTGCTATTTTTTTGGATAGAGTGTGGCCAAATACATCCACAAATTCACTCCTGATATTTTCTATTTGCGATATATTTAGTTTTGCCATCAGTTTTTGAAATGACTTTGATAAGGTAATTTCTTGATTATTCTCTAATTCTTCCA
Organism: Fidelibacterota bacterium; assembly: GCA_014382015.1. Classification (GTDB taxonomy): domain Bacteria; phylum Fidelibacterota; class Marinisomatia; order Marinisomatales; family TCS55; genus TCS55. The sequence goes on from JACNKN010000019.1 coordinate 858, forward strand.
ATTGAAAACACGCATCCAAGACACAACCCTGAATTTTGGGTGTGAGCAGCATGGCAAATTTTTCACTTTCGGGGTCTGAAAATAGTGCGGATACTGCACCGTACAGTGTAGACCGTGACTCTAACATGTGGTTTTGTTTGGTTAATGTTTTCATATCAAATTGAATTAAAATGAATAGCCGGCCGTTCATACATGGGTTCTTCCACAGTAGTGCGAACACATTCATTACCCTTTTCGTTATAACCGATTACCGTATCATTAAAGATATTCAACCTTTTTTGGGAACCGTCAGAAAGGGTGATTTCTTTTTCGTATATCTTGGGTCCTTTTTTAATTTGGTATTTGTAAATCACTTCCCGTTGGGCTCTGAATAGTTGCAGAATCGCCATGAGCTCACGGGATGGAGCAGCGTATTTATCGATGGCCTGTTCTACTCCGGGACCAAACATTTGGGTTAAGTAAGATCGAGGTGCCCATCTTGGTGGAATGTAAAAAATATTCGGTTCTGTACCAAACTGTGGATAAAGTGGTAAGGCGACTTTCTCCTTATGGATCAACCAGTAAAGTGGATTTTCCTCATCTTTGGTCCATAATCCATCCTGATTCATTTTCACCAAACCCTGCATGCGTATTTTCCCTACACAGGATGACATACACCGTGTTTCTACTGAAACACCATCGGGTGTAATATGATTATCCTGTCCTTCCAATCGCGGATAACAGGCAATACACTTTTCTGTAATTTTCGTTTGGCCATTGTACATGGCTTTTTTATAGGGACATGCTTCAACACATTTTCGGTAACCGCGACAGCGTTCCTGATCAATGAGAACCACACCATCTTCATCTCGTTTATAAATGGCTTTTCGCGGACAAGCAGCTAAACAGGCAGGATAAGTACAATGATTGCAAATTCTCTGGAGATAGAAAAAGAAACTCTTATGTTCAGGTAGTTTTACTGGTTCGCTTACAAAGCCCATTTTATCCGTTTTGGTAACTTTTGGTGGAGATGCATCTTCGCCAATATTAGGTTTGGTCCATTCATGATCTTCCGGTAAATAACCCAAAACGCGGGATTGTCCATTTTCTGTTTTCTCTTTTTCCGCCGCCTCAAAAATGGTCATTCCATTGTATTCACCCTCGTCATTCCACGTCATGGATTTTTCTTGACGATTATGTGCCATCTGCATCAAGTTAAGCAACTTCACATCCCAATGTTGTGGATATCCACCGTAGGGTTTTGTTTCCACATTATTCCACCACATGAGTTCCTGCCCTTTGGAATAAGTCCAAGTACTTTTACATGCCATTGTACAAGTTTGGCAGGCAATACATCGATTAATATTGAAAACAGAAGCAAATTGCCTTTCTGGATATTTCCCTTCATATGGATAACTCATATCACGGTTAATTTGCCAATTATATACTTTACTCATTATATAACTCCTGTTCATTTAACCTCTGAATATTATTATAAACCTGATGAATAATTTTTTCCACGGATTCCTTTCCTAATTGAGTATAGCCAACATACAGTCCACTATAAAAAGGATCCGTAAACATATTCAATAATTCATCTTTAGTCGTACCCATATCCCGAAATTCTTCGGACATGACTTGTACCTGATGTCTAATATTTCCGCCGGGGATTTCTATCGCTTTCATTTCAAAAGGATCTTCTTTATCATAGTTTTTTACCATTCGTCCCACTCGTCTCCACCGGATGTTGTCAGGTTTCCGGCAATATATTCCTTCATATGCTCACTTTCATTGGCTGGGGTAAAACCAGTTTTAACCAGGTCTAATTTACCTTTTCCTTTCATCCCTCCTTTTTCAGCAAAGGTGATTTTTACCAAAGTTTCTTTCGGCACTGTATTAATGGCGTGGTTGTCTGCTTCAAATCCAAATATGAAACCCATTTTTGCTTTTGCCTTATGAAACAAACTGTCTAACTGCATCATAGGCATCTGCCATCCATAAGTCAGGGATTGATGGGAGCCATAGCGATAACTGGCCTGGTATCCTGTATCTTTGGATTGTGCCCGACCATCCGCTCGTGTTTCGTGAGCCAAAACAGATTTTTCTGTTGCCATCCAAGCACCATGTTTTATCATAATAACATGGTAAGGATAAGATGGATTGTAGCGGCAACGTACCTTTAATCGTGCCACTTTATAAAAAGGATCTTTCACATCAAAATTCCTGTATGGACGATTTTGTGGATCTGCATCTATATAAACATAATCACCATCTTCAATACCTAAATCTTTTGCGGCATCGGAGTTCATATACATGGTATGTTCACCTACGCCAGGTTGACGCTTATCCTTTCGGTATGGATCGCCAAAAGGATTACTCCAGATAAACTGCCAATCTGTTACCGCCCAGCTTGAATGGGTTGAATGTCGGGACTTTGGTGTCAGACAATAAAATGAAAAACCGTCTTCCCATAAAAAATTCTTGGTTTTTTTCACTTTCTTCCAAGAAAGTTTCAGGTTTCTTACTTGCCGTTCTCCCGCCGAAGTCGCATCCGCTGAAATTCCATAATCTTCGGGACGAATGAGTGGATTATTGGTAACAATCACATTGGGCAGGTAAGGAGTAGCTTCCGGGCCTTCCCGGTGTACAATGAAATTTTCACCATATTCGATAATTTCCGGTTCATCATTGTAAGCCTGTAATCTTCCAGTAGGTGTATAAAAGGGAGCACTTTCCTTGATCTGTTCGTAGAAAGGAATACGAGGATATGTTCGGAATAACATAAGCGCTGAACCAGATTCGCCATATTTCCCATCCATAATATCTTTTGTAGTATATCCTTTGGTCGTATTACTTCCATCTAATAAACGATCAATATAAACTTCCGTTTTGCCCTCCAATACAAATTTCCAGTATTTTTCAAATCGTTTATCTTTCAAAATAATTCCCAATTTCTTGGCTACACTGGCCCAAATAAGAACATCATCTTTAGAATCGAAAACAGGCTTCAAGCCACCATCCCATATCTGCAGAAATGGATTAGAGCAAGATGCTGTTAATTCATACGTTTGCTGTTCGGCCCAGCTATTCGCTGGCAAAACAATGTCTGCATATTCACATGTGGCTGTCATTTCAATATCCTGACTGATGATCATTTCAATACCAGGATTTGTGTTTTTCACCATTTCATAATGATACTTGGCATTGTTCAGGAGATTTACATTGTTATGCCAGATTGCTTTGGTGGGTGTGGGCATGTGCGTTTCACCCGTGAATGATTTCTTCCCGTATTTAGGAGTATCCACCAACAATGGAAAATCACCCACATTCCAATAAGATGGTTCTTCTCCGCGGGCATATCCCTTGATCTTTAATTCCTTTGCGCCGGCTTTCGGATTCAGATTTGGTTCAAAAGGGTCTTCAGCCACCCAACCTTTAAATCCCGGCCCAACTTCAGCTGATCCTTGGAAGAGTCCTGCTTTGTAATTTCCTGCCCAAGTATGACATCCTGCACCACGCTTGCCAATATTGCCCGTAAGAATCACCGGTAGGTAACAAGCGCGATTATTTTCCACAGCATGGAACCAATGATTCAAACCTTCGCCAATATGAATTGCAGCAGGTTTAATCGTGGCTAAATCTTTCGCCAACTCTTGGATCAACTCCTTATTGGAATGAGTAATTTCAACTACTGTATCCAAGTCATAATCTTTTAAATGAATATGCTTATAAGCCCAGAATATTGTACACACTTCAATTTCTTTGCCCTCATTATTCTTGATCTTTCCATCCCAATCTAATGCTGGGTCAATTTTTTTCTTTTTCAGAAATTCACCAATATCTTCCCGAGTGAGCGGTTGTACGGAATTGGTCGTCCTGTTAAAAATGGTAAAATCACCAATTTTCTCGTACTGTTCTTTCTTCATCCCGTGAATAGTAAAACTGGGGCCTTTTTCAGACAATTGGTTTTTGTAGTCAGAAATGAAATCTTCTGGTTTCAGACGTTTCAATGTATCTTTCCTAATCAGAAGTGGAAAATCAGAGAATTCCTTCAGGAATTTTTTATCGTGCCAGTTATTATCAATAATGATCTTGGAAATACCGAGGAGTAAGGCTGTATCAGTATTGGGACGAATGGTTAACCAGTAATCAGCCTTGGAGGAAGAAGGCCCATATTCCGGTGAAATATTTACTAATTTTCCGCCCCGTTCCATAATTTCTGCTGCAAAGTGGTTATCCGCCCGCTTGTTTTCCACCAAGTTTTTTCCAATTGAAACCAGCAGTTTGCTGTAACGCATTTCATTCATATCTACATCAGATGCTTGGAGTCCATGAACAAATGGAAATCCCGGCGCCTGATCACCATGCCAAGTATAGTTGGACCAATTTCGGCCGGCTTTTGCTTCTTTTCTATTCACACCGCGAACATGATGATCTACCAATGCCAAAGTATTGCTGAACCGATATGCACCATATTTCCCTATCACACCTAATAAGCCCATACCGCCGCGTAGTTTTATAGTACGTGTTCCGGCACCTTCCCAATGGGTAAGCATTTCTTCAGGATAACCCTGTTCTAATAATCGTTTTTTCCCAATATCGCCACTGTAAGTTTTAGAAATATTGATAAGTCCATTTGCAATGTAATTTTCAATTTTGTCCCAAGATATTTTGACCAATGTATCGGTCCCACGAGAATTAAATTTGTATTTATCTCGATTGCTTTGGGTAAGGTATGGAAATCCGTCATCCGCCCACTGCTTCCAGCCTTTTCTTACCATGGGATATTTCAATCGATAACTTCCATAAATTCGCCTGTGAAATGTGAACCCATTTGAACATCCTCGAGGATTCCAAGCATGGGTACATTGGTTTCCATATAAGTCTTTTATTTTATGGGAATCATAATTTTGTTCTGTTCGGATCATAACTCCGTTTCGATTAAACCCCTGTAAACGACATTCATGGGTACAATTTGGAGAACAGATAAAAGTGAATGAATCATCAACTTTATATTGGTTGCGGTAGATCTTTTCCCAGTCCCGATTTGGGTAATGGGCGAGGGGATTATCAATATCAGGAATTCCTTTAAGGAAAAACATACTTCCGGGCATGGACCATAAAAGGCCGGCACTCCCTAATCCGGATGTTCCAATCTTTAAAAATTTCCGCCGACTGATCCTGTTTTGTAGTTGTTGATTTTCAGGGTTGACTTTATCATTATTATTAGGGTCTTCATTCATAACTAATCCTTTAGTTCTAATTCATACCAGTTTGAAACCATTTTTTGTCCATTCCGATCTCTTTCACTACCATTCCAAATCGCAAATGCAATGGGGATGGATTTACCTTTTATAAAATTAACTTTTTGACCCGAATTTGATTTAAGTTTGCGAATAAAAACTACTCGCCATTTTTTCCCATCCCACGAACCATTACCCATTACCTTTTGTTCATGTTCACGAAAAGACGTTACCGTTTGGGGCCCTACTGCTGATACATTTTCCACAGGCGATGTTTTCCCAGGTTCAGAATTAATATTGCCAGCATCTCTTCCAGCGAGATAGGCCATATCATTCATAAGTATTGGGTAAGTTGCTACATCTGAATCGCTAACCCGGTTGGCATATGCCAACACAATATCGGAATCTGTTCTTTCATTCGCCCGTATTTGCCATTCTGCTTTCCAAAACCAAATATCTGTAGGGTGATCTTCAGACCCCATGCCATGAAAGCCCATAGTTCCATCAATGGAAAACTGAAGAGCCGCCCCATCTTGAAAATCCTGAACGCGATACAATTCTTGATCTTGGGACGGATCTTCCCATTCCAATTTGACGGCAATATATTTGGAATTATAAAGTGCCTGTACATCCACCATTTGGTAATTCACATTATCACTTTGCCATAGGCGGGAAATAGGGATTGAATAGGTTTCGGCACGATTCCACTTGGTGAAGGTAAGGTCCATAAAACCATCTGGTTTTGTAAAACGACTTGTTTTTGCTGCGACCAATTTTCCATCTTCTGGTTGCTTGTGTGAAAAACCATTTGATTGCGTTTCAAGACTTTTAACAAAATGAACAAGAGCCCAAGCCAGTTTATTCTCTTCTGCTTTTGGTTTACCCAATACTTCAGCCAGATTTCCAAAGGATGGCATGGGTGTTCCATCCATTCCACCAACAAATCGTAAATACAGATCGTTGTGAGTCCCCCCACCCAGATATACACCACTGGTAAAATCTTTCGGAATGATGGGATATCCTTGGGAGTCTACCAGTATTTGAGATGATGTGCCATCGCCTTTCCCTGAATTACCATGACACTTATTGCAGCCCACTTCCATATAAATAGATTTACCTAGCTCAATTAATTCAGAGTTTGCAGGCAGAATATCGGGTATTTTTATTTTAGCTACACCTTGATTATTTATATTCCCGAATTTTTTTATATATTCAACTAATGCATGAACCTCTGAATCTTTAAGAAAACTAAAAGATGGCATTGCCGTGCCACTCATCCCTTTGATGATCGTCCTATATATATCTTCATCAATTGGAGGTTGTCCCGCAGGTGTACTTTTAATTTTGAATAATCCATTAGTAAAATCTCTTGGCTTAGGAAAAACAAGATAAGATAATTCACCATTTCCTCCTCCATCCAAACCATGACAATTAGAACAATATTCTTTATAAAGATTTTCCTCACTTTGGTCTTGAGCGGATAGAGTACATATCATTGTACCTGCTAATATCCACCAAAAAATGATTCTATTTGAATTTTGAGGTTTTTTATTCATTTTTCACTCCACAGTTATCTTACTTAAAACTAGTAGGTTTATTGAATGAAAAAGCCACGATCATTCGCGGCTTTTGAAATCATTGATATATTTACAAGTATTATATTTGTTGTCTTGTATAGGCATTTATTTTGACTGGAAACAGATATTAGTTTTTCATATTTATATTGTGTTAGAGTAGATTAATTATTAATGATATTAATATTACTAATATAATCACTGATATAATATATTAAAGATAATAGGATATACAAACCTATTTATACTATATAATACATTTCATCGTTGTATTTTTGATATTTTCTTGAAGACTATTAATTTGTTAAAATAAAGAAATATCCTAAAGCTAAAGTGCTAATCTTTAGCTAGCATAGAATAATATTTTAGGAGGATATTTTTAAACTTTTCCTATTAAATAGGAGTAAATAAATTATATCCAATTTTATCACATTCATCGGACATTTTGTCCCATAGATCATCGTCATTG
>JACNKN010000067.1 GCA_014382015.1 Fidelibacterota bacterium
GCCCGCCCTTTTCCACCCGCACAGGAAGGACAGTATATGGCGGCGGCGGGATTACCCCCGATATATATATTCCCTGGGATTTAGAGCTCAAAACCGCCACACGAAAAATAATGGCAGATCCAAATCGTCCGATATTTAACTGGAGTGCAAAATATATCAGAAAAAATTTAGATATTCCAGATAATTACAGTGAATTTCAGCAAAATTGGGAATTATCTCCCAGTGCTTTTGAGGATTTTTTAGGCTATGCCACAGAGGTAGGGGATACAGTTGGAAAAGAAGAAGCCTTGGGAAACAGCGCCTATTTAAAGACAATATTGAAGTCAGAAATCGCAGGCGCAAAGTGGGGTCGGGACGAACTTTGGGGCGTACGAGTTACAGCAGATAATCAAATATTAGACGCTTTAAAACATTTTAACGAAGCTGATGCATTCTTGGTTGAGAGCAATTAAATTCCCGCGTTAATTATTTGACTTTCCTTAGAGGTAAGGGATAACTTTAACACTGATTTTGACATAAACGGAGGAACGTATGGTTCAGTATTTCATTGACGGCGGCGCATTTATGTGGCCCATTTTAGTATCACTGGTCTTTGGCCTTGGATTTGCATTAGAACGAGCATATTCGCTTGTTGTATCATCCATAGACTCTCAGAATTTTTTTAAAGATATTTCTGATACGATTGATGATAACGGTGTGGAGGCTGCTGTTGAATTGTGTAATGACACAAGAGGGCCTGTTGCGGAAATTTTCCACGCAGGACTTTCAAGAACACATCGCGGTTTAGCTGAAGTAGAGAAAGCAATCCAAAACGCCGGATCTCTTGAAATGGCTTTTCTGGAAAAGAATATGATCTGGTTGAATACGGTTATTACCGTCGCCCCGATGATCGGATTTACCGGGACAGTTGTCGGTATGATCGACGCTTTTGACGCCATTAAAGCTGCAAATGATATTTCACCGGCGGTGGTTGCCGGCGGTATTTCAAAGGCACTTTTGACCACAGCGTTTGGTTTGATTACAGCCATGATTATTCAAATATTTCAAAACTTTTTTGTTTCAAGGATTGACAGGCTAATCTTTGATATGGAGGAAAACTCTATGAAGCTGGTTGACCAGCTTTATGAATTAGATTCTAGGAAAAAAGGTAAAAAATAACCAAACCATGGCAGGAAAACGCAGATTTAAGGGGGGAGAAATCCCCACATCTTCTATGGCAGATATTGCTTTTTTGCTTTTGATTTTCTTTTTAGTTACGACAACAATTGATATGGATAAAGGATTGGGAATGGTACTGCCGGCAGAAGGCGAAGAAATAGAAATCAGTAAGAAGAATATTCTTAATTGTCTGATAAATTCATCGGGTAATGTTTTGCTGGGCGGAGAGGGCATAGAAGTACGAAATTTGTCTAAAGTTGTACGACAAAAAATTGCGGAAAATGATAAGCTGGTTATTTCAGTAAAAGCCCATAAAGCAGCGACTTATCGAGATTATGTGGCTGTCATTGATCAACTGAAACGGGCAAATGCAACACGCATATCTATTGCGGAGTCTAACTGATGAAGATTAAGAGAAAAACACAAATAGACTCAGAAATTCCAACAGCATCTATGCCGGACATTATCTTTATGTTATTGATCTTTTTTATGGTGACAACCGTCTTAAGAGAATATTCCGGTTTACCTATTTCGCTACCGAAAGCAAAGCGAATTGAAAAGCTAAAATCCAAGCGCCATACATCACACATCTGGGTGTCTAAAGATGGGTTAATCTCAATTGAAGATAAACTCTATGCTTCTGATGGGGTAAGACACGTTATGTACGAAAAACGCGTGGCCGATCCACAACTCGTTGTTTCGTTAAAAGCGGATGAACGAGCAAAGATGGGGTTGATTAGTTCAATTCATACAGAACTGAGAAAAGCCGACGCTCTAAAACTAAATTATTCTTCAAAGACAGCGGTAGATTAACATGCGTACTGAACAATCAGCATCTATAAAATTTCTCTATCCAGTCATCGTAAGGATCACCAGTTTTGCTGGAATTTTTCTGCTAATCTCCGCATTTTTAATTTTTCCAAGAGTTATAAATACGGCAACATTGGACGAAGAAGTCCAAATTATTATTGAACAAATTGATATACCACAAACAGAACAATTTGATCGCCCCCCGCCCCCCGCCCGGCCCTCTGTCCCCGTGGAATCAGAAAGTGAAGATCTAGCAGATGATGTAACCTTGGATGAATTTAATTTGGATGAATTCGATGCTTGGGGCGCGCCGCCGCCGCCGCCAGAAGGACCTCGTGTAAAATTTATTCCATACGATGATCCACCCGTACCGCTTTCACCCATTCGGCCGAAATATCCTGAAATAGCTCAAGAAGCGGGAATTGAAGGCACCGTAGTGGTGCAGGTTTTTGTAGACGATAGAGGGCGAGTTAAAGATACAGTAATATTAAAAGGGATTCCCAACACCGGGTTAGACGAAGCGGCCACACTTGCTATACGCGCTGTTCGGTTTCGACCGGCGAAACAAAGGGAGCGAGCTGTGGGCGTCTGGATTTCAATTCCAGTTAATTTTAGATTAAAAAGTTAAAAAAGCTTTATTTAAACAATAAAAAAGGGCTGTATTTATTACAGCCCTTTTTTATTGTTCTAAATCTCTAATATTATTATGACTCAAGCTGTTTTTTAGCCAGTGATCTTACTAGTGAGGCACCCAAACCATTGAAATTGTAATTAGCGAGTTTATTGAAGATATCTCTCGCTTCTATGTCTTTCCCAGCGGCCCTTAGCGCAAGTGCCTTGAAATAGCTGTAATACTGGTAATTTTCTGTGTCGATATTTTCATTAAAATAACTAAGACTGCCTGCTGAGTCTCCTTGAAAAAGACGAACCATACCCATCATTGCCGAGTATTCATCTAATGCGGTTGGGCTTTGTATTTTGCTAGCAATAGAATAAAGAGTATTAAGTTGAGTTTCAGCCTTATTATACTCTCCAAATAAAATATGGTACCAAGCTTGATCCTTTGCATTGTTGTAATCAAAGTTGGCCTGATTTACCTCATCAACTTCCATTTTAGCCATTGCTTGCTTTGCATAATTTTTACGCATCATTAGCGATTCATATGCTTCTTCCTGTTTTTGACTATGGGCATAAGCTAAAAATTTTCTCAGCTCGATCTGGGATTTACTCCAAAAAATTTGAACTTCCGAAGCCCCATAGCTTTCCAAATCTTTTGATATCTGATCCGCAATCTGAATTGCTCCGGAATAATCATCGTTAAACAGATAAGATTGAATCTGAAAAATTGCCGCACTATACTTACTATTTGCTGTTTGACCCTCGCTAATAGCGAGATTATAGTACTCTTGAGCAGAATCAAATTCGCCATTAAAAACAAGATTATGTGCAATAACACCCAAAAGACCACTTGCTGCACGGCCTGTTGCGCGTCTTTTTTCTAAAGCGTCTGAATACCATTTTTTTGCTGATTCAAAATCACTATTTGCCCGATCAACATTTCCTCTAATTTGGTAGCCAACAGCGGCTTCCGGTCTTAACTTGATCATTTTATCAATATATTTTATACCTAACTTTTTATCTTGTTTTTCGGCAGGCAACAAAACTTGGCCATTATAAACATTAATATGATGTGAAGCGAGCCTCCACCAGGCATTAACATTTTCGGGATTAATATCAGTAGCTTTTGTATAGTTTTGAGCTGCTGAATTAAAATCTCTAGCAACATTATAAGCGTCTCCTAAATCAACATAAGCTTTTGAGCTGTTTGGGTACTCTTCGACGAGCCTTTTAGCTATATCAATTCGATCGTTTGTGCGACTTTCTCTTCCAGCGACGAACATATCAACAAGCAATTTTTCTGCATTAGACCCATCATTTTTATTTTGTATCGCTTTATCTCTAAACTGTTTTCTTTTATTTGGATCATTTTCAACCACATAAAGATTAGCTAATATAAAGTCTGGATCAATCTCTATAGCCTTTTTCATATATTCTGATTGTTTTATTCCATCATGATCACCCCAATAATACCAGGCTTTATTATACATTTCTAGGGCTTCTTCACTTGAAGTAGTAATTGGAAGCGGCACATCAGTGGAAGTTGTACAGGAAAAAAGGGTTAATAAAATCGTGGATACGACGACTGTCCGAATATTATTTTTCATGGGGGAGGGGTTCCTTTAATCTTTGATAATGGAATATTAACATTAGGTATATTACCGATATTAAATTTTTTTATCAAAAGATATATTAACAAATAACAGCATCTGTATTTTAATCTTCACCGCTGCTTGGCGCCATTGCATTGCCAAACAATTTATTGTAAATCCACATTACTGGATCATAAAAGTGGTCCACCACTCTTTCTTTAAGGGGGATAATCCCATTATCTGTAATCTGAATATGCTCAGGGCAAACGTCTGTGCAGCAACGGGTAATATTACAAAGACCTGAGCCAAATTCATTTTTAATTTTAGGTATGCGGTCTTCCCGATCTAACGGGTGCATTTCAAGTGAGGCTAGCCGGATCATAAAGCGCGGACCGACAAACTTTTCCTTCTTATTCTGATCCCTGAGAACATGACAGACGTCCTGGCAGAGATAACATTCAATACACTTTCGAAATTCCTGGATTCGCTCGACATCCCGCTGATACATGACATGATCCTTGCCATTTTTCTTTTCACGAGGCTTGAAGGGTGGAATCATTTTGTTCTGCTCATAATTCCATGACACATCCGTTACCAGATCTTTTATAACCGGGAAGGTTTTCAGCGGTTGTACTATGACGACCTCACCGGGTGTGAACTCATTCATGCGGGTCATGCACGCTAATTTTGGACGACCATTTATTTCCACACTGCAAGATCCACATTTTCCCGCTTTACAGTTCCATCTGACGGCTAAATCGTTGGCATGTTCCACCTGAATTCTATGAATGGCATCCAACACCACCATTCCCTGCTCTAATTTTACCGTATAATTTTTAAATTCCCCTTTTTTCGAATCGCCCCGCCATATTAAAAAATTATGATCCAAAATTGTCTCCTTCCAATTCTTCCAATGAAGCATAGGCAATATCAGCCAATTCCACCGGCGGTTCTTCGCGCCGGACTTTTTCTGCTAATCTCCGCATTTTTAATTTTTCCAAGAGTTATAAATACGGCAACATTGGACGAAGAAGTCCAAATTATTATTGAACAAATTGATATACCACAAACAGAACAATTTGATCGCCCCCCGCCCCCCGCCCGGCCCTCTGTCCCCGTGGAATCAGAAAGTGAAGATCTAGCAGATGATGTAACCTTGGATGAATTTAATTTGGATGAATTCGATGCTTGGGGCGCGCCGCCGCCGCCGCCAGAAGGACCTCGTGTAAAATTTATTCCATACGATGATCCACCCGTACCGCTTTCACCCATTCGGCCAAAATATCCCGAAATTGCTCAGGAAGCAGGAATAGAAGGAACGGTTGTTGTCCAAGTTTTTGTTGATAAAAAAGGTCGCGTAAAAGATACGGTGATTCTTAAGGGAATTCCGAATACGGGGTTGGATGAATCAGCAACCGAGGCTATACGCTCTGTTAGATTTCGACCGGCGAAACAAAGAGAACGAGCCGTGGGTGTTTGGATTTCAATCCCAGTGAATTTTCGTCTGAAAAGTTAAATAAAGTATTAAATGAAAAAATAAAAGCCCCCGTACTTCGGGGGCTTTTATTTTATATAAAGAGGCAAGAAATGATTTTAGGATATATTCGCTTTTAAAAATTCTCGATTCATCCGGGCAATGTGTTCTAATGAAATTTCTTTGGGACACTCTACTTCGCAAGCACCGGTATTGGTGCAACTACCAAACCCCTCTTCATCCATGACAGCAACCATATTGAGAACGCGCTCCCGAGCTTCTGGCTGACCTTGAGGAAGAAGAGCGTATTGCGATACTTTTGCGCCCACAAATAACATTGCTGACGAATTTTTACATGTTGCGACACAAGCCCCACAGCCAATACACGATGCAGCGTCCATTGCCTCATCTACATTTATTTTTGGAATAGGTATGGCATTTGCGTCGGGTGTTCCACCCGTTTTTATGGACACATATCCACCCGCCTCCATTATGCGGTCAAACGACGATCTATCTACAATTAAGTCTTTGATAACAGGAAAGGCCTTAGCTCTCCACGGCTCAACAACAATTGTTTCCCCATCTTTGAAACTACGCATATGAAGCTGACAAGTTGTAATGCCTCTTAAGGATCCGTGAGTTCTACCATTAATAAACAAACCACAGGTTCCACAAATTCCCTCACGGCAGTCATGATCAAATGCAATGGGTGTTTTTCCATCTAAAACGAGTCGATCATTTAGCATATCCATCATTTCAAAAAACGACATGTCACCAGAAATATTTTTAACCGGATACATTTCAAAGACTCCCTGAGACTTGGAATTATTTTGTCTCCAAACCTTTAACATAACCCGCATTACTTATAACTCCTTGTAGTCAATGCTACATTTTCAAAAACCAATTCTTCTTTATGAAGTTTAGCCGGGTTGCCTTTTCCTTTGTATTCCCATGCAGCGACATAAGAAAATTCTTCATCATTCCGCCTTGCTTCATTTTCTTCTGTTTGATGCTCTTCTCGGAAATGACCCCCGCAAGACTCTTCCCGGTTTAATGCATCTCTTGCCATTAGTTCTCCCAGCTCAAGAAAATCAGCCAATCGCCCTGCTTTTTCCAACTCAGGGTTTAGTTCATCTGCGGTACCAGTTATTTTAACATTATTCCAGAACTCATTTTGGAGTTTTGGTATAGATTCTATTGCTTTTTCCAACCCAGCTTTATTTTTCGCCATGCCCACATTTTCCCATAGAATAAGGCCAAGCTCTTTATGAATATCATCCACGGTTCTGTTCCCATTTACGGAAATAAGCGTATCAATTCTGCTTTTTACATCTGATTCAGTTTCGGCAAATGCTCTGTGTTCTGTAGAAATAGATTCTCCAAGTTTTCCGGACAAATAATCTCCGATGGTGTATGGAATAACAAAATAACCATCTGCGAGTCCCTGCATTAACGCAGAAGCACCCAGCCGATTCGCACCATGATCAGAAAAATTTGCTTCACCCAAAATATATAAACCAGGTGTTGTACTCATCAGGTTGTAGTCTACCCATAGCCCCCCCATTGTATAGTGAACAGCTGGATAGATTCGCATGGGAGTCTCATAAGGGTTTTCGCCGGTAATTTGCTTATACATATCAAAAAGATTTCCATATTTTTGAGTGACAGTATCTTTACCCATACGCGCTATTGCATCAGCAAAATCAAGAAAAACTGCCAACCCGGTTTCTCCAACCCCGTGTCCCCGATCGCACATTTCTTTTGCACGTCGGGAAGCCACGTCTCGAGGGACGAGATTACCAAATGAAGGATAGAGACGTTCTAAATAATAATCACGCTCATCTTCAGAAATTTCTGACGGATGTCGCTTGTCACCCATTTTTTTGGGTACCCAAACCCGACCATCGTTTCTTAGGCTTTCACTCATGAGGGTCAGTTTAGATTGGTGACTGCTTGCAACTGGTATGCACGTAGGATGAATTTGTGTAATACATGGGTTCGCAAAAAAAGCACCTTTTTTATGAGCCCGCCATGCAGCGGTTACATTACTGGCCATGGCGTTTGTTGAAAGAAAAAATGCGTTACCATATCCACCCGTTGCCAAAACAACAGCATTGGCTGCATGAGATTGAATTTCTCCTGTAATTAGATTTCGGGTTACAATTCCTTTCGCTTCACCATCTATAAGCACCAAATCGAGCATCTCATGCCTGGGATGAAACTTAACCTTGCCCGTTTTCATTTGCCGAACCAATGCAGAGTAAGCACCCAAGAGCAATTGTTGTCCGGTCTGCCCGCGGGCATAAAATGTTCTAGAAACCTGCGCACCCCCAAAACTGCGATTATCTAGTAAACCACCGTATTCTCGGGCAAATGGGATTCCCTGCGCAACACACTGGTCAATAATATTATTACTTATTTCTGCCAAACGATATACATTGGCCTCCCTTGAGCGATAATCCCCACCTTTTATTGTATCATAAAAGAGGCGAAAGATGCTGTCCCCATCATTTGGATAATTTTTGGCAGCATTGATTCCCCCTTGGGCGGCGATACTATGGGCTCTTCGAGGAGACTCATGATACGAAAAGGCCTGAACATTATATCCAAGCTCCGCTAGAGATGCAGACGCAGAAGCGCCAGCCAATCCGGTTCCTACAACAATAATATCATATTTACGCTTATTGGATGGGTTGACCAGTTTTAAATCAAATTTATGTTTAGTCCATTTTTCGGCTAAAGGCCCCCCGGGGATTTGTGAGTTTAATATCATTTTATTTTACGCCTCCTAAAAAGCCGAAATAAACAACAATCCATAAAAATCCAGCAGGGATGATGAACCAGAAAAGAATAGAAATAATTTCGATTAATCTTCCATAGCGGTTATATCGAATTCCAAATGTTTGAAATGCAGATTGAAATCCATGGTGAAGGTGAAAACCAAGGAAAACCATAGCAACCCCATATAAAACAGCCACAGAAAGGTTACCAAGCCCCACAACGGGCCCAATGATAATTTTAAAAAACTCTCCCCCCGAATGCTCAATTTGAAAGCTATACCACACTGTAGCTAAATGGGTGATTAAAAATACAAGCAGCACACTGCCGGTTATGGTCATGGTTTTTGATGAAAAGGAACTGTTTTCCTGAGCACGATTCGATTGATATTTTTTGTCTGTGGCTTTTCGGTTTTCAATTGAAAGACGCAGACCGTTGAAAATGTGCCCACCAAATATTAACAACAGAACAGCCTCGATAATTCGAACCAAGGGCTTAAAAGCCGATAAACGCAAGACATATGAATTAAAAAAATCAGCACCGCCAAAAAGGGTGAGATTTCCCGCAAGGTGGATAACCAAATAAAGGCATAACAATAGCCCGGTTATTGCCATGATTGTTTTTTTGCCAATAGAAGAATTTAGGAAAGTGGTAACCCAGCTCAATGTGTACTCGAAAATATTTGAATTTGAATGTGTGAAATTATCATTTGTAATGGACTATAAAAATAAGATTTTCAAAACAATTTAAATTCTTCCCGCCAGCTTGGCTCCTAAATGCCCTCCGTAAAATAAAATGGCAGTCGCCACGCCTCCAATGATAATATATAACCATTTTTGTTTGGAATGCGTTAGCAGATTGGGATTCTTATTTCTCCATACAAATAGAATAAGAAAAATAATACAAGCAATAACCTGAACAAGACCATGGTTTATCCAAGGAGGTGAAACAGTTCCAAAATGACCAATAAGTGTATCCTGCCAAATTCCGGATGCAATGCCAGCGGCGGCAGAGATAAGACCAACGAGTAAAACCCACCATCCAGTTTTCGACAAATCACATCTTCTTGAAATGATATATAATAAATCAAGAAAGATGGCAGACGACAAAAGGGCAATCGGGAAATGAATAATTAATGGATGAAACTCAGGCATCGTATTTTTTGAGTTGAATTCCAGACCAAATGCCGATAAACCAAAGAATCCAAGCCCCTAAAGTCAAATATAAAAATGGAGATGTTGGAATAAATGTTTTTTCTATGAGCGTCATGCCACAGAATATAATGAATAAAACAAAATATATAGTAAATCGCGCCACGGTTGTCCCCATACGGGTGACAATAGCATAGGCGGTAATCAGTAAACCCACAGAGAGAATCCACCATCCAAAAAAGCGATATGATAATGTGAGATAAAGAGGAAGATTAATATTGATTGATTCTGAAAACAGCTTATCAAAAGATACGTTTAATAATGTCTCATTTGCAGCTTGATCTAATAGCCAGGGTTCTGGGCTCACAAGCCACCCTAACCCCACAAAAAAAGTGATGAAACCCAAAATAATTACTGTGACAAAAGTTATATTATGTAACATTTTTGGGCGCATAGTTAAAGTTATAAAATAGACTCTAAACAGTAATTTTTTAAATAGTCCCTTAACGAACCGCCTGCGTTTCGAAACGCTTTTTGCGTCTGAATGGAAATTGGGCCGTTCGAAAGAACATCGTCTAAAAAGGGTTGAACGAGGGGACGTTCATTTTTTATTTCAAACAGCGTTCCTCTTTCATCCAAGCCGCTTAATGCTAAATCTGATAAGAAAGCTAACCATTCACCTACAGTTTTATTCTCGGGGCCAACCTGATTAAAGGACAAATTATTCCCAATCTCGATTAGGTTTTTTCTCTCTTCAAATGACCACCGGGAAACGACATCCAACAAATCTGTACGTGCCCTTTCTCCCGTAAGTAAACCAGCCAAAAAGGCTGCCGGTGCCATTTCCATACCCTTGGGCGGACGATCACTGGCTCGAACTTCCAAAACGGTTTTAAATCGCACATGAGTAAAAGACTGGTGAAGCGCAGATATAATTTGTGTCTTTCTTGCATTTGGTTCAGATATGATCATTTCTCCAAGGGTACCATTGAAGCCTTCTGCATTCCCATTTTCGTTATATTTAAAAATGGTGTTTACGCCTGGAAGCCAATTTGCATAGTCGTCGATTATTTTATGCGGTGAATAAATTCCATGGTCAAAAAGAGAACGACATCGATTTGGATCCGTATCTTCCCAAATTTTCCAACGCATATTGGTTGTTTCCACCGGCTTTCCTCGCATAAACGGTGAATTAGAAAAGAGAATACTAAACAAGGGTTGAATGGCATCGGCAACAAAAGCCATTTCATTGGCGTCCTTTTCCGAAGTATAATCAATATTTAATTGAACACTTGTGGTGTTTCGCATCATCCATGGACCTAAACGACCGGTTTGCGTAAATAGGTTATGCATCAGTTGATATTTATTCAAAGTTATAATATCAATATCATTTGGTTCACAGAATGGCTCTAGAGATAAATATAGCCGGTCAATATGGTTTTTTTTACAAATTTGATTCTCTAATTCCACATGTCGGTCAAATTGTTTTTGAATATCCCACAAACTTATGGCGGGGGCTGAGGCCCATTCAAGTTGACCACCGGGCTCTAGAGAATAAGTAAAAGGGTCATCGGGCCGAGTATTTTTTTGGATATCATTAATTAAATCAGTTGCGGAATATTGATTCGTTGGATTTACAGGAAGACGATTAAAATGAGGATCATAGTAAAGACCTTCTATCTCAAGCCCAATTTTCCGTTGATTCTCTGAAACAGTGTGAGAAAGAATTTCAGATTTAATGTTTTCAATTAAATTCATAATTTAAAGGGCGAAATTTACCAAAGTTTTTTTCAACATCCGCACCATGGATTCCTCAGAATTTTTATTTAATACATCATTTTTATGAATCCATGCAACATCATGCGACTCATCACTCACAACAATATTATCAGTCCCGTGCTGACATTCTAGGATAAACCGAATGTCAAAATGGAGGTGGGATGGAACATCTTTGTATTGTGGAATATGGTGAACATCTAAATCAAAAATATCTTGAGATAAAACCCTAAAATCAGTTAATCCCGATTCTTCCTTCGCCTCTTCCAGTGCGACAGTTAATAAATTTGAACACCCATCTGCATGACCACCCAACTGGAGCCATTGATTCAATTGGCGGTGATGGGTCATCAATACCCATTCCCTCGTTTCGTCTATGACCCAGGCAGAACCGGTAAAATGTCCGTATAGATTATTTCGATTGAAGCACAACGGCGTGGAATCTAAGAATTGAATTGAAGTTTTGACCACTGATAGTTGGTCAGGATGTTTGTTTTTATATTTAATTAATAACTGTTTTAATGGTTGTCGTTTCAATGGCATCTTTTCGCTAAAATTATCAGGAAAATTAATACGATAAATTAATGCGGTGTGTGGTACGATTCTGTAAATTTGATGACATTTTTTACAGAAGAGAACATGAATAAAATATCAATAAATAAGTTTGTTTATTCATTCGGCAGGGGAAAAGCAGAGGGTCGAGCCCATATGGTGGATTTATTAGGAGGGAAGGGCGCGAACCTTGCGGAAATGACTAAATTGGGTATACCCGTTCCACCTGGATTTACAATTACGACAGAAGTTTGTACCCATTTTTACAATAAGGAGGAATTTCCCGACCGTTTAAAACAAGAAGTGGAAGAAGCAATGACCCTATTGGAAGTCGATATGGAAAAATTGTTTGGTGATGTGGAAAACCCATTGCTTGTTTCCGTTCGATCCGGGGCCCGCCAATCTATGCCGGGGATGATGGAGACGGTGTTGAATTTGGGGTTGACCACAAAAACGATCCCCGGTCTTATCGCTAAAACCAAAAACGAGCGATTTGTTTATGATGCTTACCGTCGCTTGATTATGATGTATTCTGATGTCGTCATGGAAAAAGCCGAAGGGATCAAACCAAAAGAAGGGAATGGAATCCGCCAACAATTAGAAGGATTACTTGATTCTTTTAAATCTAAAAATAAATATCAGTCAGACCTGGATATGAATGGGGACGACTGGAAATATATTTCCAATGAATTCAAAAATCATATAGAAAAAAATCTAAATAAAAAATTCCCGGACGATCCTTATGAACAACTATGGGGAGGAATCCAGGCCGTATTCCGAAGCTGGTCTGGAAAACGCGCAACTCAATATCGTCGTATTGAAAAAATACCTGACGAATGGGGAACGGCTGTAAATGTTCAAGCAATGGTATTCGGAAATACAGGGGGTCAGTCGGCAACGGGTGTTGCTTTTACCAGGAATCCAGCCACGGGAGAAAACAGGTTTTACGGTGAATGGCTGCAGAATGCCCAAGGCGAAGATGTTGTGGCTGGTGTTCGGACACCTCACCCACTAAACGAAGTAACAAAAACAAAAGAATCCAATCACTTAAAATCATTGGAAACTTTTATGCCCAAGATTTATACACAACTCGATAAAATTAGAATAAAACTTGAAACGCATTACAGGGATATGCAGGATATTGAATTTACAGTGGAGAACAATTCCCTTTGGATGCTTCAAACACGGGCTGGAAAAAGAACAGGGACAGCTGCAATTCAAATGGTTGTAGATATGGTCACGGAAGGCATGATCTCAAGAGAAGAGGGAATATTACGCATTAACCCGGAACAAATAAATGACTTGCTTCACCCCATGTTAGATAAGGAAGAAGAAAAAAAAGCCAAGGTGATTGCGCGAGGCCTTCCAGCTGGCCCGGGTGGTGGGATCGGCCAAATTGTTTTTTCTGCAGATGAAGCCGAAAAGCAAGCAACAGTTGGGAAAAAAGTTATTTTGGTCCGGGAAGAAACATCTCCAGAAGATGTTCATGGTATGCACGCGGCAGAAGGAATATTAACAGCAAAAGGGGGCATGACATCTCACGCAGCATTGGTCGCCCGCGGGTGGGGGAAATGTTGCATTGTTGGCTGTTCAGCCATCAATATCGATTTTTCTAATAAAAAGATCACCATTGATAATAGAATTCTTCATGAAGGTGACTGGATTTCTATGAACGGTTCAACAGGAACAGTTTATGAAGGCCAGATTACTTTACAGCCGGCAGAACCAGACTCAAACAAAACCTATCGCCAGCTCATGGAATGGGCGGACAAATTTCGATTATTAAAGATCCGAACAAATGCAGATAGCCCGGTTGACGCACAACAGGCCGTTTCTTTTGGAGCTGAGGGAATTGGATTGTGTCGAACTGAACACATGTTTTTTGATCCCCAAAGAATTATGATTATGCGAAAAATGATTCTGGCAGAAAATGAATCTGTACGCCGGAAAGCAGTTATGGAATTGCTTCCATTTCAACGGGATGATTTCAAAGGAATTTTTAAAGCAATGGATGGGAAACCGGTAACCATAAGGCTTCTTGATCCCCCCCTCCATGAGTTTTTATCCTTAAACAGCAAACAAATTGAAACGCTAGCGACAGAATTAAATACAAGTATTAAAAAAATTAAGAATCGTATTTCTAATCTTCACGAATTCAATCCTATGTTAGGACACCGTGGGTGCCGTTTGGGCGTGACATATCCAGAAATTACCGAAATGCAGGCTCAGGCGATTTTTGAAGCAACAGCGGAATTATTGGATGAGGGCGTGATGGTATATCCTGAGGTTATGATCCCATTGGTTGGGACGAATACGGAGTTTAATAATCAGGAAAAGATAGTTAGAAATATGGCTGAAAAAGTAAAAATAGAAAAGAAAATCGATTTTAGTTATTTAGTTGGAACAATGATTGAATTGCCCAGGGCATGTTTAACTGCAGATGAAATTGCAGAAAGAGCAGAATTTTTCAGTTTTGGCACAAATGATTTAACACAAACAACATATGGGTTTAGCCGTGATGATATTGGAGGTTTTTTGCCAGACTACCTGAATCATAAAATATTATCTCATGACCCATTTCAGAGCTTAGATCAGAATGGGGTAGGCCAATTAATAGCGATGGCTGTCGAAAAAGGTCGCCATGTTCGTAAAAATTTGAAAATAGGAATTTGTGGTGAGCATGGCGGGGACCCAGCCAGTATTGATTTTTGTTATCAAAACGGTTTGGATTATGTAAGCTGTTCACCTTTTCGCGTTCCCATCGCCCGGTTAGCCGCAGCCCAGGCAGTGATCAAAAATAAAAGCTTTGACTCAGGTCATAATTAAAACTTAGGTTTACGTACGATATGCGTTACATAATCAGTCTTAACAATAACAACAATAATAACGTCAACGGCGTAGGGGCTCCCGTGTAACCTGACGGGATAATAAAACATTTAAAAGCCCCCAGAATCGAAAGGTTGTGGGGGCTTTTTTATATTCAAAAAGAAAAGGAAAAAATAATGTGCGGTATATTTGCATATAGAGGGAAAACATTTAACTGGGATGAGTTAAAACCACACGTGGATAAAATACAATACCGGGGACCCGATAATTCACATGTAAAAAAAGTGGATGCAGAAACTCTTTTTGCCTTTCATCGACTGGCAATAATGGGAACAAGTGAATCTGGAGACCAACCCCTTTGTCACCCACAGGATAAATCCATTTCAATTGTATGCAACGGGGAAATCTATAATTATAAATTTTTAGCAAAGAAATATAGTTTTGAATTGACAACAGGTTCTGATTGTGAAATTATTTTGCATTTGTATAAAAGATTTGGGATAAAGAAAACTGTAGAATCTCTGGATGGCGTTTTTATGTTTGTATTATACGATCAAAATAAACAGGAATTATTTGCAGGGAGGGATCCTTTTGGGGTGCGTCCGGGGTTTATTGGGAGAAAGGGAAGGGAAAGAATGTTTGCTTCAGAAGCAAAACCGCTCGTGGATTTATGTGATCAGATTGACCAATTTACACCGGGCCATTGGTGGCAATTGTCCGGGGATAAATTCACCCAATATTATTTCCACAATGAGATAGATTTAAATCTAACGCCTGAGAGGGAGATTCTTAAGGGTATCAGAAAATATCTGATAAATGCAGTGAAAAAAAGAATGATGGCTGAACGAGAAATCGGATCTCTCCTGTCAGGCGGGCTGGATTCAAGTTTGATTACCGCATTGGTAAATCAATTTCATAATGGCTCTACTCTAAAGACGTTCTCCATTGGTATGCCCGGTAGCGTGGATTTAGATTATGCAAAAGTTGTGGCAGATCATTTAGGCACAGACCATCATCAAATTCAAATATCAAAGGAAGACTTTTTGGGTGCAATTGAAACAGTCATCTATAATATAGAATCTTTTGACACCACAACTGTTCGGGCAAGCGTGGGTAATTATCTTGTATCAAAATATATTCGTGAAAATTCAAATTGTAAAGTAATCTTTAACGGGGATGGCAGTGATGAAGTGTGTGGTGGATATATATATATGAAAAATGCGCCAACAAGTAAGGATTTTCAATCAGAATGTATTCGACTTATAGATGAAATTCATCGATTTGATGTGTTACGTTCTGATCGAAGTATTAGTTCAAACGGATTAGAAGCCAGAACCCCATTTATGGATAAGAATTTTGTACAATATTATTTATCCATTCCAGCTGAAATGAAAATATTTGATGGGAAAATCCGGCTGGAAAAATATTTATTAAGAAAAGCATTTGATCAAAAAAGCCTATTACCAAATTCTGTATTATGGCGAAGAAAATGTGCCTTTTCTGATGGTGTCAGTGCAAAAGAAAATTCATGGCATCGGGTGATTCAATCGTTTGTAGATCATAAAATATCTGATGTTGAATATGAAACAAAAGCAAAAACGTACACACATTGTACACCCGTTTTAAAGGAGAGTTATTATTACCGAAAAGTATTTGAATCCTTTTTTGGAAAACAGGAAAAACTTATCCCCCACTTTTGGATGCCGAAGTGGGTTGAAACAAACGATCCATCTGCGCGAGAATTGAGCGGGTATGCGGAATAAAAAACCCTGCCCATCAACGTTAGATAAACAGGGTTTTGTCAGCGATATTTGGGAGTGATATTATTCGACGGTTTCCCCGCCAAGGAGGTCTTCAAGTTTGAAGGCCCCGTCACTCTCCATTTGTTTGGCAGATTGAACAATGGATTTTCTGGCATTATCTACATCCCGCTTTGGGACTGCTCCTTCCACCGGTTCGTACATGGCCTGTTTTTTCTTAGGCAAAATACCAATGACTCTGTCAGAAATGGATTGATCCATACCTTTCAGGGCCAGGGCCACAGTATCTAAATCCACCGCATTCATGAGATCTCGCAGTAGGTTGTCCGGAAAAATTTCAAAAATTGTTTCAAATGTTATTCGATATTTTTTAACCTCTTCAGCCAATTCCGGGTTTTCTTGCTCAAGGTTTGTCATAAACATTTCCTCTTCAACCGGATCCATGGAGCCCAATATATCGGCCAAATCTTTGCCTCCGCCCCGGGAAAAAGCGACTGTTTTTGGCAGTTGTCTTGCTTTTTTCTGAAGCCTGTTTGCAATTTGGACGACAGCTTCAAGCGGCACATCATTCAAATTGCCAATACTTAAAAGGACTTGACCCTTTTCTTCCTCACTAATTCGGTTTAAGACTTTCATGCGTTTTTCACCAGGGAGTTGTGCAATTGAGATAGCAATCACCCGGGGTGTTTCAGTCGTTAACATAGCAATAATTTGTTCGTCGGTTAAATCATTCAAAAATGCGAAAGGTTTTTTGGGCTCATCTGATTCATCGCTTTCTTGGAATTTTTCACTGACAAATGCAAAATAAAATTCTTCCATCACCTGTTTTTTCACAGTAAAAGCAACATTTTCTACCCCACGCATCGCTGCACGAATTTTACGAATTTCTGTTTTATCTAAATCCTTTACAAGATTCAATGCGAGGCTTTCTCCAAGGACAGAGAACAGGATGGCCACTTTTTGTAGGCCGGAAAGTCTGTTATAATCTGAAATCATATTTGCCTCTTATTTTTTCTTTTTCTTCTTCTTTTTCTTGCCATCATCTTCAGGTTCTTCTATTGCTTCGGGCTCCGGCTCTGGAGGAGCTTCTTCCAGAATCCAATCTTTTACAATTTTTGTGGCTGCCTGCGGCTGACCTACGCTCATAGAAACAACAGCCTGTTTCATATCATTTACTTCACTTTGAAGTACACCAATATCCTCCGTTTTTGGCGGTTCCGGAGCTGTGGCCGCTACTTGTGTTTTGGTTTCGCCACGGGTTTCATCTTTTTTTTTAGGCCGGGGAGGATACACCATCCAAGGCGGTGGAGGCGGCATTTGTTGTTTTGGTTTATTCATTAAAACAAAAACGAGAACAACCACCAAGACAATCACGAGCGCAGCGAGGATGGAAATAAAAACAATCATCCCAGTACTGCCGCCGCCGGAGCTGGCTTGATTATCCAGATCACTTTGCACTTGGTCTAGCATAGCCAATTTTTCAGCAATTTGGGAATCAAGACTTGCTTTTTCTTGCAATTTTTGTTGTACGGAGGTTTTGGCTTCAGTCGTAGCAGAATCTGTTAAACCAGCTGTTCCCAGAAAAGCCTTGAGATTTTGAATTTCT
This sequence comes from Fidelibacterota bacterium, assembly GCA_014382015.1. Taxonomy (GTDB): domain Bacteria; phylum Fidelibacterota; class Marinisomatia; order Marinisomatales; family TCS55; genus TCS55. The sequence continues at coordinate 18,102 of JACNKN010000067.1, forward strand.
TCATTTATTGCTTGGAGTCGTATAGAGTCCTGTTGGAGTATGGATTGTTTTTCCTGATCGTAAGATCGGTCTCTTGCGGCTGATTCAAATTCAGCGAGTTTAGATTGAAAATAAAGCCGATCTTCTTGGCGGCGCTCTTCTTCAGTATCCTTATAATTTTCTAATTCCTTCTTCCAATCAACCTCACCTAAACGTTCACGTTGACTTTCGAGGGATTCAAGTTTTTCAGCAATGGTTTTAAGAAGAACTTGTTCAGCGGATTTCTCATCCCGTCGTTCTTTAAAACTGGCGGTCATAATGCTGAGCACATCCCCTCTTGGCCGGTTAAAACGGGAGGCGACCATGACCACTTGGCGAATATTTTCAATCAATTCAGGTGCGGCACCCTCCTGCAGAATAATACTGATTTCCATATTTCTGACGCTAGCTAAAGCGGGGCGCTTTTCAATTTGCGTCCGAGATACTACATTATCTTTCATGGCAGGAGATTCCATCACTGCCGCATTTTCTTCGTTTGCACTGTCGGATAATGTTGCGGGAGTCTCAGCGGTAAAATCAAAGCCTGGAATGGGTAATCCCACACTGCCGCTTGCAGGAGAATCAGTAACATTTAATAGGTCTTCAGCTGCTTTTAAAGATTCAAGAGCATTGTCACCTCCGCCAGAAGAATATGTTGTTTGATTTTCGAAAGCACTGCTGATTTCAAGATCAACACTCACGTCAACAACATATTTTCGATTGTCAATTACTTTTTCTAATGCACCTGAAATTCGCTTACGCAAATCATTTTCAATCATCAGTTTTTGGGCTAAATAACCGCTTGACTGGCTAAAACCCACATTTAAAATAAATCCAATTGTAATGGCAAAAGATAATGCCCTGTTTCTCCGCTTTATCATATCAACTCCCTTATTCATATGAAATATTTTTAATTATCCCCAGTATCTTTTGTGCTGGCTTCTGTTCTTCCCACGGGGCCACCACGAGGTGCTAAAAAGGTAATTTCAACACGCCGATTTCTGGCTTTCTGTTGGGGGTTAGAATTATATTTTTGTACTAAATCCGAAGAAAGCAATTCTGTATTTTTTCTATCTCTTGGGACAAATTCTCCATAACCTACTGCTTCAAGCCGGGTAGGACCCACACCCAAAGAAATCATGAGCCGCACAACAGCAGCAGCACGGGCACCGGATAGCTCCCAATTACTTGGGTATTTAACCTGTAGCGCTTTTGGAAGCTGATCGCTATCTGTATGACCTTCTACGGCAATTTGAAAATAAGATTTCTCAACTGTGGGAATTATCTTTTTTAGTATATCAAGAAACTCTGGTTTGGTTTCTGCAGACCCGGAACGAAAACTGATATCAGATGAAATTCCAATGGTAACCCCCTTTGGACTGGTTGTAACCTCAACCGGCTTTTCTCCGGTTTTAGGATCTACGGCCATTTCTTCAACCATTTTTTGAGCTTCTTTTTGAATATCCCCAAGGGACATGGCTTGGTTTTCAATCTCTTTTTTCTTCCCAACAGATTTCCCCATTCCGTCTGCCATATTTTGCAGCTTAACTGGGTCAATGGTTGAGATTGCAGCTAATAAAACAAAAAAAGCGAATAGAAGGGTCATCATATCAGCAAAGGTCCCGAACCATCCCGGCAAACCTTCTTCGACCAAACCCATTCCCTTGCGTATGAGTTGCTTTTTTTCTTGAGCTGTAGCGGCCATTTAATTTAATCCGTATCTTGTTTCCATTCTTTTGGTGGGATAAATGAGTTCAATTTTTCACGTACGATAATAGGGTGTTTTTTCTGGTGAATTAACCGGGCTGCTTCAACTTGTAAGCTCTGAATGGTACTTGAAAAAGATATCCGCGTTTTAATTTTATCGGCCATGGGGAGAAAAAATAGATTGGCAAGTACAGCCCCATAAAATGTTGTAATAAGCGCTGCAGACATACCAGCACCAAGCGTGTCTGTACCCCCCTCACCAAATCCGGACAACATAACCACAAGACCAATAAGTGTTCCAACCATACCCCAGGCAGGCGCCATTGTGCCCATGGATTTAAATAATCCCGCCTGCGTGCTTTCTCTTAATTCTCGGTATTCAATCCGCGTATTTAAAATTTCAGTAATTTCATCGAGAGAATAACCATCGATGACCATTTGGGCACCATCCCGGAAGAAAAAACTTTTAATATTTCCAATATGGTTTTCTAAGTCAGCAGTACCTTTACGCGCTACTTCAGATGTTTCAACTGCCTCATCAACAATATTCCCAAGAGAATCTTTATCTCCTTTAAATACTGCACCCATGGCGGTGCCCAACTGAAGTACATCTTTTAAAGGGAAAGCTACAGAAACAGATGCAATCATTCCACCCATAACAATACCGATGCTTGACGCAGATCCAAACATACCCAGATTGGGTGTCATTAAAAGAATACTGCCAACAATGGCTCCCATTCCTAATATTATTCCTACAAGCGTTGCAATATCCATATTTATTCCTTAATCATGCTGGTTGATTTTAGTCGTTTTTCATGTAATGCCTTCAGCACATTTCTTACATCATCATATTCAGGATCCATGCGTAAAGCAAGATTCCAGTTAATAGTTGCGCGCTGAATATCCCCCAACTTAAAGTATATAGATCCGCGCCGGGCATAAGCCAGGGCCAGGTTTGGATTTGCGTCTAATGCTGATTCCACTTCTTGCAGCGAAGTTCGATAATCTCCTGCATGAAAGTACCGTAAAGAACGAGATAAATGGCGCATGGCCTCATTCATTTTTTGTTCATTTACATTATGGTTTAGTCGAATCGCTTTTAATGAATCTTCCAAAAATTTGGAGTGTTGTTCCATGGCGGAAAGCCGCGTGATTAAATTTCGCATTTCATTGTTCATCAGCCCCATAGAATCCCGCAATGTAGAAACCATATAGTCAGCCAGCATTAAGGTGGTGTCCATTTCTGCCATATGAATCGGGCCCGGCTCATACAGAGGCGGTGCGGGCCCACCGCCAGGCGTTTTAATTGCAGACCCCCTTGGGGCCGTGATTTCAAAACCAATGGTTAACCCAACATGGCCCTCCCAATAACGTTCTTTCCATTTGGGTAATTTTTCTATGTGGGTGAACCCTAGGTTCAGGCGATAATCCGAGGTAAGGGGGATGCGGAGTCCCACATTGATGCCGTTGCCGTCGAATTCACCCACAATATCTACACCGCCCCACTTTTCCAAGTAAGGCGTATTAAAAATTGCACCCGCAAAAACACCGGCATTTGTTCCGGTTATTTCTTCCGTAAGGGTATCTGTATTAACCGTATCGATCGCACCAAAGCCACCCGTCCCAAAACCGATAAAGGTATTCATATTATATTGACCCATTTGTTTTTGACTGCTTACAATGCCAAAAAAAGACAATTCTTTCGGATCAAGATTTAGCCCTTTGGTTTTGTTCTCGAACACAATGTCTTGGAGGCCAACGGAAAATGCAATATTTTCTCGCACATATACGCGACGCTGGAGATGAAAGCCAAATTCCACAGGTGCTTTATATGTGGAGACTTCCAGATTGGCAAGACGGGTAGTATCGCCTGCTTGCGCTGTGGAAAAACCAAATGTCCATCCATTTGTCTCCATACTGAAGTATGCACCACCCGCGGTATTAAATGGGGATAAATTGTGAAGTTCAGACCCAAACCCGGCTGTAAACAAATAGGGAGAAGGCCCCACGGCTGTATAGGGAATTTTCATCATGGGCCCGGGCCGGAGATAAGCAACGCGGGTTGCGCCGAAGATTGTGGATAGAGAGACAACGGATAATAATAGTAGACGATTTAGCTGTTTCATTGAATCTCGTCAGTCTTTTTTAATTCCATTTTTGCCAAACGGAAATATTCACTATCCGGGTGTTGTGTTACCACATTGCTAAAAGCAATTATGGCTAAAGATTCGTTACCCATTTTTCGATATAAAAGTCCTTTTTTGACCAATGCATCATCAATTCTTAATTCACCGGTGACTGTGATTTTATTCAAGAGATTCAGTGCTTTTTCATATTGTTCTGTTTGCTGATACGAGTCTGCTGTCCAGTATAAAATATTTTCGATTGTTTTTTGGGATACACCCTTTAAATGAAGGGTAGAAAATTTATCCAGGGCTGTCTGGTAATCTTCCCGCTGATAAGCAAATACACCCGCCATATATGTTGCTTGGTTAAAAACCGGCAAAACCGGCTCTGGTTTAGATATTGGTTTTATGGAAGGGGTATACGCGGCGGTTTTTGTAGATAATTCTGTTTTCTTAATGGGTGGTTTTGAAACAATTTCCGGTTGAACAGGCAGTGTTTTGACTTGTTTTAATTCTGCCAAACTTTGTCTAAGCTGCCCGTTTTCCCGCCTCAGTGAAGATACTTCTGATTTGAAGGCGCTTTCTAATCGCTCAATTCGATTGTTAATCCGCCCAAGTGTTGAAAGTAATTCTTTGCTGGAAGCCATATAGACAGAGCCACTCTCAACTTTTTTTATTTTGAAAGAAACTTCTTTTGAGGGTTTTTCAATAAACCGGGAATAAGCCTCAGAACCCTTTGCCGGCTCAATAACAATCCCAAGATCCAAAAAGAATATTTCAGAAAGAGGTGTGTCCTGGGCATAAAGAAAACCAATTACAACGAAAGCCGTCAGTCCTTTGGTGAATGGTTTAATGAAGATTCCCAACCTCATCATTCATATTCTTCCCAGTCAATGACATAGGAATAACCGATAAATGATCCGAAGTCATGGGGTACATAAAGTTCGAAAGCTCCCGTTGCTCCCGGTAACAAGGTTGCATCTGTGGTAATGCCAGAATCAAATGTATGATATCCGCCCCTGACAAATGTGGTTAAAGTTTTCGTTTCCCCGCTCCAGTTTTTACGGAATACAAAATCTACTTTGACAAAATCAGCCCTTCGGCCGCCAATATTTTTAAGTTCCCCGGTAAATACGTAGTTCCCTTGAACGTCCTTTTTTTCGGTAATATTTCCAACCAACACGCAATTGGCTGAATATTTTTTTGATGCACCTCTATCAGCAGATGTGTATTGAGGTTCTGCCAGTTTTGGCATGGGTGGCGGGGTATAACTGTCACGCACTTGTTCTGGTACATATTCTGCCTGTTCTTCTGTAACAACATTATCTACCATCCTGACCACATCTTTCCGATTAATAATCAGGTAGCCCAGGAGCGTTTCAACTTTCAGAGATTCCTCATCTTGATAAATCACTTTCCCAAAAACGGTTGAACCATTTTTCATAATAATTTCTTTGGAGTAAATGGCAAGCGGATTCACCCACATTTTACTGAGCGCCTTTAAATTTTCTAATTCTTCGTTAAGATATTTAAGCTCAGCAGTCATTTTCTTAATTTCAAAACTAAGCTCATTGAGGACATAATCTTTGCCCGGGTCCGGTGTGAATTCTACCGCATCAGGTGCGGGTTCCTGTGGGGTAGCAGGCGCTTCTACCGGCGGTGTATCAGCCGATAGTTCCACATCACCTAACTTGACATTTTTATCAGCCACCTCAACCGGGGAACTTAGTTTGCCCAAGTCACCAGCATCCGCTTCCAATGTATAATTACCAGGCAGAACTTTTTTAAATTCAAATTTTCCACCACCGCGCCCCAATCGGGATTTTGATGTTTCTGTTCGCTGAACTTCAGTTCCATCTTCACCCAAAAGTAAAACAGTCGTTTTTATAATGCCGCTTCCCTCTGGATCCACCAGGGTACCAGAGATGCTTCGCGGTTTTTGAGCGAACAACGATGAAACAAAAAGGGTGAAAACCACCCCAATGAGTAATTTTTTAAAAAATAATATTTTTGCCATTTATCTTTACCTCGGATTGTGTGGCACCTATAGATTTAAATCTTTAGGTACGAAAGTTTAGCTATGTTCTGTCCTCGAATCAAGTCAAAAATATTCGCGTATCCGCTGAAGAGAAAGCGAAAATTTATTAAGTTATTTCCAAAAATCCTCATAGGTTTTTTTACGCCGCATCAAACTTTCCCGGACTAATTTCACTTTTGTATACTCTTCTTTTGTAAGATAAAGAGAGAGTGCTTTGTCATAAGATTCAAGAGGGAGATCAAAATCCATTTCGTCTTTTTTTTCATATGCAAGCCCCATCCAGTAATAAGGCTCGCCTAAAGTGTCAATGGCTGCCGCCGCTTTCGCAAAAGATTGGATGGCATCCCACTGTCCATTTTTATGTCCCTTTTTATGGTTGGATTTACCTTCTGCCATATAAATGTGGTATCGAGCGGTGCTGTTTTTAGGGTCAAGTGTTAGTATTTTGTTGTACTCGATTAAACTGTTATTTGATTTTGCCCGGTCAAGCCGAACCGCAATAATTGCGGTTCTAAGTTCAGCATCATCTGGGTGGGCAAGCAACAACGAATCGCTTTTGGAAATTAAAAAGTCGGGGGTTTTTGTGGCCAAGGAAGTCGGGGCGCACCCCTTGTATATAAGAAGAGCGAAAATATAGAATGGTATAAAATAATATTTTTTCAATTTTATAAAAACCTAAGAAAAGGAATTATCCTTCAAACCAGAACAATTCCTGATTGTCTTTAAAATCTTGATACAAATCCGCCATGGAATGAATAACATAATAGCGATCCTGAATATCACTGTAGTCAAATCGGGTGAGGACAACTTCTTCAATGTCAAAAGAAATAAATTTGGATCGATTTGATTTACCCTTGGCACAATCCACAATATTCCGCGTTTCGTTATAGGAAGAAATAATTCCCGCGCCATATATTTCATAATCGATGTCATTTTTTCGTCGGCGGAATTGATCGGTCTCCCCGTTGTTTTGAATCAGGCCAAACTCATAAGTCCACCATGCAAAATTTTGGAGTCGCTTTAAATTATGAGCGACAAGTTCAGGACCAAGCCCACGCTTATCTTTAATTATTTCATCTCCCAGGATACCCACATCGTGTAAAAAGTTCGCATAATCCTTATTCATTAAAAAAGGAATGTGTCCCTGGATATCATGAAAAATATCCGGTTCAGGCGTATAGCCTTCATCATTCTGAATATCCACATGGGCATATTTTTCTGCAAAACGGGGAGATTTTCGAATGATATCTGTTACGGGGAATTTTCGATTGGCATTGAGATCAAAAAACAATTCTTCATCTATAAACCCCGCCACGGAAACAAGCTGCCAATCTGTAGAATTTTGAATCAGGGGAGAGATGGCATCAAACTCAGGGAAGCGATCACGGGGAATGGGCAATGTACGCATACCCAATATATATTCACGCGAAACATATTGATCTAACAAGGACTCTACATTTACAAATAAATCTTCCCAAATCCCATTTTCGAGATTATTAACATTGTTATAATCCTGCGGTTTTAAAAAGGGGTCTTCTCTTCCAAAAATATGGACACCCCCAATGGCATTGGGGATAACATTTTTAAAGAGGTGGTCGTATCGGGTGAATTCTTCTGTCATTTCGGTAAAGACAATTTACAAGCAAGCAGGCATTTCATCCAATCACCGGACACGGACTGTAAAAGCGATAAATAGTTTTCGACCAAGGTTTGTTTGTCCAAGCACGAAATATCTTTTCTCAGCTATTTTGGAAACCATAATATCAAATTACTAAATATGTTTTATAAGCCGCAAATAATGCAAGAGAAATGAAAATTATGCCACTTATGCGATGAAGAATAGTTATTGGCATTTTTAGCAATATTGTGCGGCCAGCCCATACCCCAAGTGCAGAAGTTGTTATTAATGCGAAAGTAGAGCCGAACCACACAGCAATTGGAAGGCTAGCGCTGCTTAAAGCAACTACAGCTAATTGCGTTTTATCTCCGAACTCTGCAACAGTTATAAGTGAAAATGTACCAGCAAATATGCTTCTATTAGTACGTATTGCTTCCTTTTCATCATTTTTATCTTCTTCTATACGTAGTGCATGCACTCCAAATACAGCAAACAAGATGGCCATGATAGAATATACATATACTTCAGGAAGCAAATTGGCTATTGATGCACCAAATAAAACAGCCAAAGTATTGAGTAATAAAAATGCAAATGTTGCTCCGAGCATAACAGGCAATGTTCTATACCGGGCAGCCAACACCATACAGACTAGCTGACTTTTATCTCCCATTTCAGCAGCAAATATGAGTAAGAAACTAGAGCTTGATACCGCAGTTACATCAAACCAATTTAAGTTTGAAAACGCATTAGTTATATATTCCATATTTCTCAAGGTTGAAATTTAAAATATTGCTGTTGAACAGCATTATGTTTTGTAAGGGTTGGGTTCAGCCGCGTTGCGGAGCGCAGCGGAGCAACGCCGGCTGCAACCCGTTGTTAGGCTGCAACTATCGCCTTCGCAGCTGTGCTCTGTATTTCCAGTTGAGCAGGAAAAGAACACCTATCAAGACCAAGGGGCCGGCAATTGCCACATAAGCACTCCAATGGAATCCTCGTCCCAAGGCAAAGACCAGATAGAGCAACGCAAAAGCGATGAACACGATCGCCCCAACCCGTTCCCGACGCCATGCTATGACTAATACGATGACAACAATGTATACTGGGACTAGGTGGAGTAGCAGAGCACCAATTGTTTGCCAAAAGCCATAACCTTCACTGAATACGTCCAAGGCAAACACACTCAAAAACATCGCGAGAAGAATGCACAGGACCCTCGGAGTCCAGAAGAGAACTCGCTTCATGCTCGTATTCATTGGTTCCTCCTTACTTGTTGCATGCTAACGAATAAACTCACCGGCGGACGGCGTGTTCATTCCACTAAATTTAGATATTTCACAAATCTTCATTTTTCGCTCAAAACTCAAAATTACGCACCAAGTTTAGCCGTCCGGTGGGGGTTGGGTAGCCTTTCATGCATTATCGACTAAATATTTTATTGAAAAATCCACTTGAATGAACCTTTGTAAGTTTTTTTAATTCTAATGAACTGGTATTGACCAATTGATTATAATCACAATAAGGACAAATTGATTTAATTAAACCCTTATTTTTGGGAATCTTGAATTCTTTATTACAACTATTACAATTGATTGAATTTTGAATAAAACTTTTTGAGTTAAAAAGTGGCTCACCGAATTTATAAATGAGATTGGTTATTTTGTATAATCCTTGAATTATTTTCTTTGATTTAGAATTATTAGGCTGAAAGTTTTCAATTAGTTTATCATATTCAATTTTCATAAAAGCATTATTAAGGTAATTCAGACTTGGATTATTATTTGCAGTAGTTGGAATTTGAGAAAATTGTTTTTGTATTTTATTCAATTCTAAATGACTCTTATTGAGATGAGACTCTGTTACTGTAATACAATGATGTTGGAGAACATTTATAAGAGTCTTAATTAATGATAAATCCTTTTGAAGGGGTAATAGTTTATCGGAAAAAGACTTATTTAGCGATTGTGAATAATCAGTTTTGTGAAACTCACCATTGATTAACGGAATATTTTCATTAAGGCTAATTTTTAACACTGTTTTACCAACATGGTTTATATCTGCAAAATAATTACTTCTTTCAATTTTTCTTATATTGCAAATCATCAAATAGACAAAGGAAAATTGTTCTCTTGAAATATATCCAGTTCTTAATGATTTGGTTATTTTCCGCGTTCCATCAATCGTTGGTTCTTCGTAAGAAATTGAGCATTCACAACCATTTATCATTTGTTTACCAAAACCAGAATAAACTGCAGTTATGTCAGTCAGAACTTCATTTTCTCTTTCATATAATGGTTGTGGACTACCAACTGAAATTTGTACACTATTTAAGGCTAAAATTTTATGGGAAATTTCATGTGCAAGTGTTGCAAGAACAGCATCCTTATATTTTGCAACATCGGTTGATAGTACTATAAATACGTCATTACCTGTATTGCTTAAATCGATATGTCCCCCAACATTTTTCTTTTGAGAGACTATTGAAATGATAAATGTTAAATCTGATAATCCAACAAAATTTGCCATTGATTTGCCCAATTTTTGGATTGATATAATATCCGAAGGATCAAATTCAATAGGATCATAAAAATCAAACCTTGCGAAAGATCCCAAAGATTTTTCTAATATTGTAATTTTCTCAATAAATGATTCTATATGTGTCTCTTTTAACATTATCTCAAAAGGCTACCCAACGACTGAACTCACTGGTTTTTACGGAGCACAGCGGAGTAAAAATCCAGTGCAGTGATTTGTTATGACAGTTCTTCATATAGTTTTGTAAAAGTTTTTCGTATCTTTTCAGTTGATATTGCCAATAAAGGATAAACCTGTAAATCAGTACCATAGAAAACGAAACTTACCCATGTTGTAACATTGACTTCTAAACCAGGTGTCTGCAAAGGAATGCCAGTGTTTGAATCGAAAACTACTGGTGCACCGCCAATTGAAATGGCCTCTGGAGGTGCCTTTATGGCACCTGCTGGGGCCGATATTGCCGGTCCAGAGCCTTTACGTCCGACTTTGTAAGATTGTTTCTCTTTACGCTCTTGAGGAGAAAGCGAATCGTGTTTGTTTGAATTTAGAATGGCGCAGAAATCATATAGCCATGTATTGTTACATGAATGCGGTTGTATACTTTCAATCAAAAAGTAAACATTTTTATTTATGCTTTCTAAATTTGGCAAATTTCTTGATACCGATTGTTCGAATGATTGTTTATTCTTGCCATACGGAAAGTAGACTCTCTTTAAGTCAGATAAATTATTAGCTGTTCTATAAGGAACGATTATTTCTTCAGCAATATCTTGTGCCATGTAATCAAGGCATGAGCGAAGGTTTTCCATTACATTTTTTACATCTATTCTTAATGATGAGGGTATATTTTTTTCCCGAAGGGATTTTTCATATTTAGATTTTATATTCGTTAAATCATCCTCAATATGAGATAGAAGGCTATCTACATCATGATTACGCATTTATATTACCTCCATTGGCATAACGAATAAACTCACCGGCGGACGGCGAATCCATTCCACTAAATTCACTTACTACACAAACCTTCATTTTGTCTCCAAATATCAAAAACATGCACCAAGTTTAGCCGTCCGGTGGAGCATACTATTACGTTTAAAAATGGTGGGGTTTTTGCGAAAAAGCTCCACAAATTCAATTGCACAAATAATTTGAACCATGTTTTAAACGGAGACTTTCATGAAAACCAGACAAAAACCCCAGTCCATTACGGAGAACAAATTAATCATTGCCTTTGATATTAGTAAGGATAAATTGAACTGTTACAGCGAATATCCAACAACGGATAAATCAAAAGTAAATTATTTAGAAGATGAGTTTTGCAATCGGACAGACACCATAAAATCTAAATTAATGCAATGGGTCAGATTGTCAGAAGAAGGCGATTATGACGGGCTTCATATTGTAGCCGAAGCAACATCCGTTTATCATCGCAAGCTTTTTCGTACTGCCCATAGAATGGGCATAACAACATCTCTCGTTAATACGGAGAGTGTATCAAAACTCAAGGTGGTAGAGAGTAATGACAGCGGAAAGACAGATCAAAAGGATCCCCGTATTATTTTTACCTTGGCTGCACTGGGAAAAACATTAACCCATCGGCAGATTTCCGGTGAGTATGCGTTATTACGGCAATGGAATAAAATCATATTTGATTTGGAGAAGAAGATGGTCAGCTTGCGGTGCCAACTGCATACGATCGTCAGTGAGTTGTTTTGTGATTATACATTCAATAAGGATTTTCTCTACAGCACTTCAGGGCAAGCATTGGTTTTTTTATATGGTGCCAATCCGCAAAAAATAGTTGCAGATGATTATTCAGTATTTGTTAAAAAAATGAAGAGGGAAGTTCCCAGAATAAAAGGGCAGACCCTTCAGCGAATATATGAAGATGCCTTGATGTCGGTTCAACATTGTTTATCGACGGAATACACCGCTCTATTATCTCATCAGGTCCGGACGGCCATAGATGATTATAACAGATTTAAAACACGGAAAGAAGAAGCTCGTTTTGTTGTGGAAGGGTTGTATAACAAACTTCTAAAAGAGAATCCATTATACCCCAAACCAACACAAGGTGTTATTAGTGGCTATTGGCTGGGTCGGCTTTTTGGTGAAATAGGTCCCATAGAGGATTTTCAAACAGTTCGCCGTTTACTTCGTTATGCCGGATTAAACATTCGGGAACAAAGCAGTGGTACAACCAAAGGGAGAAACAAAGTCAGCAAAAAAGGTCGAGTCATGTTGAGAGTGCTTTTATCCCAAGTTGTTTTTCCTTTGGTGAAGAAAAAAGCATTGTATGGAGATTATTACCATGGCAAGAAAAATGGGAATATGCCTGGAACGAAAGCGAATACAGCTGTTCAGAGAAAGTTTTTAAAGATGCTTTACGGATGGTCAAAGAGCGGAAAGGCCTTTGATCCTAATCGACTGTTTGCATGTGAGTCCAAGTATAAAACAGAAATGAAATTAGCATCGTAAAAAAAAGGAAAAAGATTCACAAACAATAAGCGCCCGAAGGGAGATGATCACCCTCACATTGCAAGTTCTTGATTCAAGGACATTGCCCGGTGGAGCCTTACCTTGTCACTTCTTTCGGGTGGCTTTTGATATGACCAATAGAGTATGATAGCTCGTAGTAATACAGAGCCGGAACTTGATAGGATTGTCAATTGAAAGCAGGCTGATTGTTTTAAACTAAAAAGGAAACCAAAAACCCAAACAAATACAACTAAACAAAAAGATTCAAATTATTCCTTGTCTTTTGTATAAGAGATAACGGGGGTTATGTGTTTTCATTGATTTTTGCACCCTTTGATTGGTTGTGGTAAGAACATAAGAGCTCACCATTTTCTAATATAGTTTTGCCACCTTTTGAATGAGGGAGAACGTGGTCTGCTTGGAAATTAGACCAACTTACTTTTGCTTCATTTTCTGGTTTTCCATCTCTCAAACACTGTTGACAAAATCCTTTACCTTTTCTGTAAATGATAATTCTTTCAAGTTCAGTAAAGGCTCTTTTTTCGTCTTTTTCAATTAAGTCAAAATTATGGTCTTTTAAATAGGTAAAGAAAATTTGGCGCAAAATAATATCTCTTGCTTCTATATCGTTTTCGCCCTGCTGCCTTCTATTACTGAACAATAGCAAATCTGTATCTGAAGATTCGTCATAGGATTTCCATCGTGTATGGAAACTGTAAATAAATTCTCGAATAATTGTTTGTGTTTCATCGTTGATTACATAATACAAACGAAGATGTCTGATTAATAAGTAAACTGAAATAATGAAATATTCGACTGATAATTCTTTAATACCATTATTTGTATCAATCATTGGATCATCTTTGAAAATTTCGTAAATCGTATTCAATGTCTGAAGCGTTGCTATTGCTTCTGGTTTATTTTCAAAAGAAAGGTTTCCTATACCATCGGGAACCTTTGCTTGGTTAATAAATTCTTGTATTTTTTTATCACTCAAATTTGTGTAGCCACCACTTTTTTCAATCATTATGAATCGTGCCATAAATTGAAGGTGTTTCATCCTAATATTATCAACATTCAATAATGAAAAATATTGGTGTTTATTTGGGTTGATTTCCACAGGTTCATATTTATCGTAATTGAATGTTTGGTCATCGGAATATTTAACAATAAAATTTCTTGTTAAACTTGATAATTGGGCGTGCGCAACTTCCATATAGTTTAAAGTTTCACCTTGTTGTAGTCGCCAAAATATTTCTGTTGCAATAATTTGATGAGTTGCGTCGTGTGGTTTATCAATATTTTTTATAACATCCGCCTGATATTTCAAGGACTTATCAATAAACTTTCGGATTTCTGAATCTAAATCTTTGTAAAATGCACCGGGTAAATTTTCATCTATATCTGCAAGAGATTTTGGTAAGGGGTATTTATTTTCGAAATATTCTTGAACCGTTGTAATTCGTTGTTGTCCGTCTATTATTTCATTTACCGTTTGATTATCTGAAATTCGAACTTCTCTTACTACAAGTTTTGGTATATAATATCTTCGAAAAAGACTATCCAATAGTGCTTGTTTTTTAATTTTAGACCAAACAGATTTTCGTTGATAAGGTGGTCTGGTTACATAATCTTCTTTATAAGCAAAAAAGTCTCGGATTCCAATTTCTGTTGAAACGATTGTATACTCTGATTTTGGATTAAATGGCATTATCAATATTCCTTAATTTTGAAAACACATAACGAATGAGTTCACCTGCACGCTTTTTGTGTCAGGTGGAACGGGGGTTATGTTTTTTTGCTCATTTCTTTTTGGACGAATTGAACGCTACTAATTTTTCCCAATTTATAATGCCATCATCGCAAAAATCTTCGCTGAATTCTTGTGTGAACTTGTTGATAATTTGAGAATATGATTTTACAAATTCTTCCGTTTTATCTTTTGCTTTGTGTCCAAGCGGTTCAATGATTTCAATGTATAAATTATCATTTCCCGAAATCAATTCCCAAAATTGCTGACCGCAATATTTAAAATAATCACCCTTATCTGGTTTATTGTCAATTCCATAACAACATCCATTAACAGCGATAATTTGTAATTTTGAATTACTGGTCCTTAAAACTCGTTTTGCCTTTTTAAAATTATCACGCATCTTTTTAATTTGGCTACTGTTTCCCCAATTTGGACCTGATTTTATGGAAATAATATATCGAATCCTATTTTCATCGTATTCAAGGTCAATCCCTTCTGTTGAAGATTTACGACCATTAAAAACTTTGGAATTGATAAAAATTGCCAATCCTTCCAAAAAATCACCAAATATGGTTTCTTCTTGAGATGAGAGGTGAGCATCAAGTAAAGTTTTGACTAAATCGTGTGCAGTGAGAATGTTTTTGGCTTTGAAAAGATAGGGATTTTTTCTCTTTAATATTTTGGTGAGTTTTAGTTTTTCAAGGTTCTGGAGCCGTTTGGAATGAAATGTTCCAATATTTAATTCTACATATTTTACAACATCATTGATTTTCAACTTTTGCATATTCACCCTGTTCTTTATCTTCACAAATGTATAATTCAGATTTATTTAATTGAGTATCAACCATTTCATAATATTCATTTAGTATTTCAATGCCGACTGAATTTCGTCTCATTTTTTGAGCTACTTTGTTTGTTGTTCCCGAACCCGTAAACGGGTCTAATACCCAATCTTCTTCATCGGTAAACAGATTAATAAACCATTCAGGAAGTTTTTCAGGAAAAGTAGCGCTATGGTTTTTATTATTACATTCCGTGGCCATATGTAAAACATTGGTTGGATATGCTTTTTCTCTTCCAATCCAATTTGAAACATTTTTACCAAAACCGCTGCCAACCTTTGATTCATCTCGAAGTTTATCCGTTTCGCTTAAATTTTTCAATCTACCGTTTGACCAATCACCCATTGGAACCATTACACTTTCTTGGTTCATTTTAAATTTACGGTTTTTGTTAAATTGTAAAAGTCTTTCCCAAGAATCTCGAAATCGATTTGGCCATTTTCCCGGATAGCAATTTTTTTTATGCCACATAAATTCTTCCGTCCAAAGCCAACCTTGTTTTCGCATTTCCAGAATAAGTTCCATTACATAAGTGTGGCGTTCGCCATTTAAAACACGTTCTTTAATGTTGAGTATAAAAGTTCCCGTCGGTTTTAAGACTCGTAATAATTCTGAAGTAATGGGTAAAAACCATTCAACGTATTTATCTGGATGAATTCCACCATAAGAATTTTTGCGTTGGTCAGCGTATGGTGGAGATGTAATTATCAAATCAATTGAATTTTCATCAAGTGATTGTAATTCTTCAGTACAGTCGCCAAGTATAATATCTGTAATTATTTCCATATCAATAGTTGTTTTTCGTTAACTGTAATTTACGATATTTATGATTCATAATTTATCAACAAGTCATTCTTTTTAGAAATAAGCAAAGAAATATAATGGCGAAACTGATCGGAGATCAAATAACGAACGTGTTCGTTCATTTGATTCTTCCGTTCCAGTGGTTGTTGGGAGGCGCTTGCGCCGAACCAACCACCAGACTGGGCACAGTTTCGCCATTGGTCGGGCGCATAGCGACCGACCAACTACTTACTATACAGCAGATATGCATTGTAGCGCTCGAAATATGCGTGTTATACTGTATTTGCATTTATTTATTCATACTTTAAATTCCATGTAAATATTAGGGATTAATTCGTATAAAAAACCATGACAAAAATATTAGATCAAGTCAGCGATAAAATTCGATTAAGGCACTATAGCTATCGAACAGAAAAAACCTATATTGACTGGGTTAAGCGTTTCATTAAATACCATGACCTAAAACATCCATCTGAAATGGGCGCGCATTGTTTTCAAGTGGGGTGCCCAGGGACCATTTAACGTTGCAATTGTTGATTGCCCCTAAAAAGAAGGAAACCAAAAATGATACATCTGAAAAGAAAACCAACATCTGTTGGAGAGATTCTCCGGGAAGAATTTCTAATTCCTTTAAAGTTGAGTCAAAAGCAACTTGCAGATCATGTGGGATGTGATGTGAAAGTAATAAACCGCTTGGTAAACGAAAGAACCAGCTTGAGCCCAGAAATGGCATTGAAATTAGCGGCCACTTTTAATGTATCTCCGGAATTTTGGCTTAACGCTCAAAAGGCAATGGAATTATATACAGCGGGAAACCGTCTTAAGAAACTTCCAAAATCAGTTATTCTTGATCCTTTGCTCGCTTGATGGAATGTATCGTCCGCGAGCAGGGATGCTTACGGCATACATCACCATCACCATCACCAGAGCCAGATAAAAGTAACCGCGCCGTTTTTTCGTCCCAAGTCATGATCTCGAGGGGATCCGCAATCTGCTCGCATGCCCGCGGAATCAGGATCAAATAAATCATAGTTTTCTCCAAAGATAACAGCCTGGAATCGCCCCGCTTGATCATCGCACCATTCCCGCACACCGCGTTTTAAGGCACCGGTTCCGTGACCGTGAATTATTTTGATGGCTCGTACATTACCGCCAAAAACGCAGTCGCTCACCACCGTTTCTAATTCGGAAAGTGCCCGATCCAAAGAGAAACCCCGATGCCCAATATCGATAATATGAAATCGTCCTGACATAATAAGGATAGAGTTTCCGTAAATTTATTGCTTCAATAAAAGGATTATAATGGAAAACACAATTTTAGGTCGGACAGGGGAGAAAGTATCCAGAATTAGTTTGGGTACATGGTCTTATGGCGGCGCCAATACGGTGGGGAAAAAACAACCGATTGGCTGGGCGGGTCAAGATGATTCTGATAGTCACGCCGCATTACAAAAAGCATATGAAGTTGGTATTAACCATTGGGATACAGCAGACGTTTATGGTGATGGCCGATCCGAAGAGATGATTGGTTCTATGTGGGATATTATTCCAAGAAAGGATATTTTTATTGCCACCAAAGTCGGTTGGGATATGGGTTCACACAATCATTGGTATCACCCGGAACAAATGCAAACCAACATGGAACGATCCTTGAAAAATTTAAGAACAGATTGTGTAGATCTCATGTATTTACATCACTGCAATTTTGGGAAACAGAATGAATATTTTGATGACGCTATGGAGACAATACGCCAATTCCAAGCGGAAGGAAAAACGCGTTTCATCGGACTGTCCGATTGGTTTTCTGATAAAATAATGAAATTTATTGATCGATGTGACCCGGATGTGATTCAACCTTATCGAAACGTAATGGATGATACCTATGCCTCAACGGGGTTAAAAAATTATGTGGAATCAAACAATTTAGGCATTTGTTTTTTCTCTCCCCTTAAACATGGGTTGCTCACAGGCAAATATACCGAACCAGCCACTTTTGAATCCGGAGATTTTCGTACGACTGTTAAAGACTTTGCCAATCAAGCATTGATAGAAAAAATGCAAGTCAATAAAGCAAAGTTGGAAGCGCGTTTTTCAGATCATCCCCAGCCTGTGATGCATGGGTTGGTGGATGCCCTTTTAACCGATGCGCCTACAGGGTGTGTTTTGTTGGGCCAGCGGAATGGGGTCCAGGTTGAAGCGGCAGCCCAACTGGGCAGTGCCTTATCTTATGAAGATGCAGAATGGGTGAAGGGGCTGTATTAGATCAAGAAAATTGTAAATCAGGTGAAGAATAGCTTGTGAGTAAAGAAAGGCAACAAGGCGACCAGATACAAATCACCAATCACTCATCCCCCACAATCGGAACAAGCCAATCCTTCGCTCGTCATTTTCCAGGTATGTTCAACCATACGGCGATCGTGGGTGTTTGTAACATTATCCACATCATACAGCATATATTTTATGGATTCATCTATATAAACTGATTTGCCTCCCGGCACCAAAAGTGTAAGGTTGACTTCCTGAAAAGCATAAGAAATGTTATCTTTTATTTTTAGGTAATTTTTCAGGAGTAACTCTCGGGATGATGGCAAATAATTATAACGGATATCTTCAGCAATGGATCGTGCCTTTTTAGAAGTGGGAGCCAAAGCCAGTCGATGGACAATCAAATGAAAGCGGTCATCATCAGATCGTTTGATATCCAAATCCACATCCGATATAAGGAGGTCCCCATTATCGGATTTGAGAACGCGATCCTGCCGATTCGTCCACATAAAATATTCATTTTCCCATAAGGAAACACGAAGCGTATCTGCAGTGATTTTGCTTAAGGGTACGGTGCGCCTGGCAAAACCATCAGCAGAAAAACGGGTGCCGCCAAAAACACCGAAAATAATGAGTGCAATCAGGCTGATAATCCAGGCGCTGGTGAGGAGCCCTTTAATAAAACTGGGCTGTTTCCCCATGTGAAACAAAAGCCGCAATCCCAGGTAAATCATTTGAAAAATGGGTATAATCAGAAAGAGCGCTAAGGCGATATATATAAAATATTGTGCCATAGGAAGCGTTTCAAATGTTGAGTCTAAAATATAGGGAAAGGATGTATCTAAGAACCATAACACACTTTCAATCCCAAAAACAAAAAAGGCGACCGCAAGGGTCGCCACTAAGCCAAGGATTAAAAAGAGAATTCCTAAAATTGGCCTAAGAAGAATTCCAATGGTTTTAAATATTTTTTTAAATGCACCGAAGATAACTTCTATAACTTTTCCGATAAAGCTGAAAAATTTATTTAGGGCATTTTTGCCATGTCCCGACTCAAGGCCTTTCTCAACTTGGGCTGTGATTGTTTTCCCGATAGAATCAGCCGTGATAGGCTTTCCTTCCATTTTTAATCGGTCAGTCGTAGAGTCTGCCTTGGGTACAATGATCCACATAACCAAATAAATCAGGCCGCCAAAGCCACCCATGAATGCTGTGAGTATAAATAAGATACGAAAAATAACCGGATCGATTCCCACCAGCGCGCCCAAGCCGCCGCAGACACCGCCCAATATTTTATCATCCGGGTGACGATAAATCCGCTTTGCTGTTTCCTTGAGCTTCTGAGCCGGTTTATCAGATACATCATCCGAATCGGGTTCTTCATACTGTTCGGGACGGCCCATAATTTTAATAATATCATTCACATGTTTAATGGTAATGATTTTTACATTTTTTTCATTCAAAATTACAGCGGACTTGGGGTTGTTTCTACTTTCGCTGGTTTTTTTGTCTC
>JACNKN010000085.1 GCA_014382015.1 Fidelibacterota bacterium
GGAGCCAAAATGAGACTGGCGCCAACAGCAGCACTTGATTTAATGAATTGTCGTCTATCTATATTTTTATCATTTTTACTCATAGGTTTCCTTACAATGTCCAGCCATCTCGATATTCTTTATGGATGAAAGCATTTGCTTCATCGTAATTAGTGAATTGTCCTTTTTTGCCATCCCATTCCAAAGCCATATTATTATCTTTCACTCGCAATGCGATACAGCCCAACAACATTGTTTCTGTCAATTTTGAAGCATATTCAAAATGAGATGTAGTCGGAGATCCGCCTTTGATTGCTTCAATCCATTCTTCCCGAATGCCAGGAGATCTTGGAATCGATTTTTTGGGTCGTTGATATTCTTTCATGGCCGTTTCCGGAATAATTCGCGGATTATTCCCATAAGTGGAACACATCATTTTTCCTTTAGTGCCATAGAATAATACACCACCACCGCCATCGCCCATTTTTCGTCCCGGCTCTAATTCTTTCGGTCTCGGTGGCATCAGTCCACCATCATACCAAACCATTTTTACTGGAACCATTCCTTCACGCGCTGGGAATTCATACGTTACCATAGATGCGTGGGGGTACGTTTCGTCATTAATTGAACTGGAACTTGCCTGAACCGTATCGGGATATTCCATTTTCAAAGCCCAATAGGGATGATCAATTAAGTGAGCACCCATATCGCCCAAAGCACCGGTACCATAATCCCACCAACCGCGCCATGCGAATGGGACATACGCTGGATGATAAGGCCGCCATTTTGCCGGTCCCAACCATTGATTCCAATCCAGAGTTTCGGGAACGGATGGTAATGTTCCCGGTCGCCCAATTCCTTGGGGCCAAACGGGACGATTTGTCCATACATGCACTTCTGTCACATCGCCAATAGCGCCATCCCAAATCCATTCATTAATTAATCGTCCACCTTCTCCGGCGTGCCCTTGGTTCCCCATCTGGGTAATCACATTCATTTCTTTTGCTTTTTTCGCCAACATGCGCGCTTCATGAACCGTGTGAGTTAGTGGTTTTTGTACATAAACATGTTTCCCTAAATCCATAGCTGCCATGGCAACGACGGCATGATTGTGATCTGGTGTTGTAACCGTTACAGCATCAATTCCTTTTTCTTTTTCCAGCATGACGCGAAAATCGGTATATCGTTTTGCATTGGGAAAATCATTAAATGTTTTAGCCGCTTTCAATTCGTCCACATCACATAAAGCAACAATATTTTCAGAAGCGACACCGTGTGTATCAGAATATCCTTTTCCACCCACACCCACACAAGCAATATTTAATTTATCGCTGGGTGCCGTAAATCCTGGCCCGCCTAATACATATCGCGGAACAATTGTAAATGCCGCCGCCGCAGCAGTGGATTTTTTGATAAAATCTCTACGGTTTATTGTTTTAGTATCTTTCTTCATAGTTTTCTCTCTTTATTTTTTGCACAAAGACTCGAAGACTCAAAGGCTATAACGAGCATCTTTTCTTGGAGCCTTGGTGTCTTCGTGGCTATCACTTTTCTAATATCCAAATATTTCGATATTGCACAGGATTCCCATGGTCTTGCAAAAGTATAGAGCCCGGTTTATGCGTGCGCAAATCTACGGCACCACCGGTGGGTTTTGGTACTGCAACATTATCATGAATAATAACACCATTATGGTTCACCGTTACACGAGCATCGGCTATCTTTTCTCTCCTATTATCAAATTTCGGTGACGTAAAATCGATATCGTAGGATTGCCATTGCCCTGGCGGTGCACACATATTCACAGCAGGAGCTCCCACTTTATAAATACCGCCACATTCATTATCTTTGCCTTCTAAACCATAACTATCCAATACTTGAACTTCGTACCGACCTTGTAAATAAACACCACTATTTCCGCGACCTTGCCCTTTTGAATTGGGCATATAAGGTGTTCGGAATTCAATATGTAATTTAAAGTCCGAAAATTGTTGTCGAGTCATCATTCCAGATGTACCTGGTTTTATTTCTACTACATCTTCTTTAATCACCCAAAGTGCTTTATCACCCAACTTAAATATTTCCAATTTTTCCCATTGAACATTTGGGTCATTATTTTCCGGTGGAAATGGATGATCAAAAATTTCTCGTCCAATTTTTCCATCGATTCGATAAGGTCCAGCCATATCCCAAAGAGTTAAATAATGGTCATTCTTGACTAAATAGTCTATAGATTTTTGACCATTCGCATTTTCAGCAATTGACTTCAATGGAATTTCATTTTCGTCCATTAACCGGGCAAACATACCCCAACCACCCCCAGCATTAACTATTTTCATTAAAAATGTATTCCAACCGGATTTTAATGATACTGGAATCATTTCCTGACCAGGCGTAGCTCGACGCAATACATTTTCTGAAATGATCTTTTCACCATTTAACCAACCGGCAACGCCATCATTACTTCCTAATTCTAAAATGGCGTCTTGATTTAAATCTGACCAAACATCTGTCTTCAAATATTCTGCACATTCACTGCCACCTACGTGTTTCGATAAATCTAAATAGCCTGGAATATTTGATTCCTGTGTCCATGAATCCAAATTGGAACCATCAAATAATACAATGGCTCCTTCTGGTGCTTCCTTCCCCAAATTTGGAGATAATCGAGTTACTTTTTTCAACGTAAATGTGCCATGATCTTGTCCATGATACACACCGTTAAAAGATGAATCGGTCACCACACCTTTCCAACGTGTACCCTGTTTATACGACCCAATAAGCTTAATTTCGTTTCCTTTTACTTTTCCGGAAATAGTCGCCAATTGATTATCTTTTTTATCAAACTCCGATAATAGATTCGCTGTAAATCGCCCATTCTTATAAGCAATGAGTTGAGCGGCCATTGGCACTTCTTGTCCATCTTTATTGATGCGTGTTCCAGACCAATCGCCCATACGTTTATCCGCTTCAATTTCAATATATGGTTTTGGCACACAGGAAAACCCAATAAACCCAAGAGTCAATAAAAGAATAATTTTAGAGAAAGTTCGCATGAATTAATCCAGTTCTTTCACCATAATATTTCTATAACGCACTACACTTTTCGGATCGTGGGCTTGGATAGCAAAAGATCCTTTATCAATACGTCGTCCAGCAGTAACACCTTCCAACTCATTATAATCCACTACCACGTTTCCATTCACTTTAGTGACTACATGTTTACCTTGAACCTCGACTTCCAACGTAAACCATTCGTTGTCCTTTGCGATAGGATCGAAGGAACGAACCACGCCCCATAAACTTCCATTTTTCACCGGATCGCTATGCGAGGTATTGACCTGCACTTCATATCCACGACTGGGCCACGATTCTTCATATTTTGTATGGAAATACAAACCAGAATTACTGTTTGGGCTGGTCATTATTTCACAGCTGAATTCAAAATTCTTGAATTCTTTTTCCGTGAACAAATGAGCTCGATTTCCGCGAACGACTATTGCGCCATCTTCTACACGAAAATCACCCTTTTCACTGGCACGCCAACCGGTAAGATCTTGGCCATTGAATAATGATTCCCACCCCTTTTCAGATGTATTACTCATCATTGTTGTAGCAAAAACAACAGCAAATACTGCCACCAAACCAATTATATATTTTTTATTCATGATTCTCTCCTATTAAGATTTTACAAACTCCATCCATCTCTATATTTACGACCCAGGTATTCATTCGCTTCATCCATATTCGTGAATTTACCTTCTTGTCCGTCCCATTCTAATTTGGTACTTCTGGGCGCCATTCGAATGGCCACATTTCCGAGAAGCATGGTGCTGGTCAGTTTTGCTGCATATTCAAAATTAGATGTGCCATCGGTGCCATCTTTAATCGCCTGAACCCATTCTTGATGAATTCCAGGAGATCGTTTCAATGTTTTTGGTGGACGTTTATATGCCTTCATACTGGTTTCCGGAACCAATCTTGGTTGGCGTCCATAACAGCCGCACATTATCATTCCTTTGTCACCGTAAAACATAATTCCGCCATCACCATCGCCCATACGTCTTCCCGGCTCAATTCCTTCGGGACGCGGTGGCATAATTCCCCCATCAAACCATGTTAATTTAACAGGTGGTAGTTTTCCGCGTTTAGGGAATTCATAATATATAGTGGATGCTACTGGCCAAGATTCTCCATTAAATCTGGAAGAGCTGGCAAATACGGATGTTGGATGATCCATTTTGAGTGTCTGATAAGGTATATCAAAAATATGCGCACCCATATCGCCTAATGCGCCCGTTCCAAAATCACACCATGCACGCCAACTCCACGGCGCATAATCTGGATGATATGGTCTATACGGTGCCGGGCCAATCCACTGATTCCAATCCAATGTAGGTGGAACAGATGGAATTGCCGATGGACGATTCATACCCGTTTCCCAAATAGGACGATTCGTCCAACAATGCACTTCCCGAACATCACCAATGGCGCCATCTTCCAACCATTCACTGATTAACCGAATGCCTTCTCCCGCATGTCCTTGGTTTCCCATTTGAGTCACTACACCAGCCTTTTTGGCAGCGGCGCTTAATTTCCGCGCTTCATCCACAGAATGAGTCAGTGGTTTTTGAACAAATGCATGGTTCCCCTGTTTAACGGCTGTAATAGCTGCAACGGCATGAAAATGATCCGGAGTACTCACCGTTACCGCATCAATATCTTTTTGTTTATCCAGCATTTCACGGAAATCTTTATATCGTGGAACCTTGGCCAAAGGATTTTCGGACATTCCTTGTTCTTCGGCCCACTCACCAGCCCGTTTGATTGTATCAAACATTTTCACATCGTCCACATCGCATAAAGCCACAATATTTTCAGTAGCAACACCCGCAATATCCGATTGACCTTTTCCACCCACACCAATGACAGCAATATTCAATTTATCGCTGGGTGCCGTATATCCTTTACCTAAAACATGTCTTGGAACAATCATAAACGCAGCGGCAGCTACAGAAGATTTTGCAATAAAGTCTCGCCGAGAAATTGCTTCTTTTTTAATGGATATTTTTTTTGATATTTTCATTTTTTTCTCCTTACAATTTTTGTCAAATTAATTAATGGCACTATAGTATATATCACCAACCAAAAAATCTACTATAGATAGTAACCAAATATGGTGCGTCATTTCAACTATATTATACGCATTACTGTTTGCCCACAAATTGATTTCACCCAACTGTTTTAATGGATTATTAGATTTAAATCCAGTGAGGGTTACGACACTTATTCCAAGTTCTTTTGCTTTTTTAGCAGCGGCAATGACATTCTTTGATTGGCCACTACTACTGATTAAAATAAGTAAATCACCTTCATTACCGTAAAATTCTACTGCTTTTTCAAATACATGATTAAATCCATAATCATTGGCAAAACAAGTAAGTAAATCTGCTTCATTAAAATTGATTGCCTTTATTCGAGCCGCTTTTGTTAAATCAACCGACACATGGCTCGCCATGGCTGCACTGCCACCATTTCCACATAATATTATTTTTTTTTCATCTGTATTGACGGATCTTATCAAGTTAGCCACTTCTTTTAACTCATAACTATCTATGGCACGTATTGTTGAGTTCATGAGAGAAAAATAATCTTTGAAAAAATTTTGCATAACAATATTAATTGAGGATTTTCTCTAATTTATTTACAGTTTGACACATAGCTCGAACAGTGTGGTAAATGGTCTTCCAACTTGTACCCATATAATCCCAAAGAACATCTCCTTTTTGATTTAATAATGGATACCATTCCCCCTGGTCCCAATTAATCATTTTGGTAAATACAAAGTCGTGAATGTTTTTGAAAGCATCCAAATATTTTTCATTACTTGTTAATAAATATGCATCCAAAAATCCTACCATTCCTTCTGCTTGCTGCCAAAATTCTTTATTTGTTTCTGTCACACTTCTATCATGAATTCCTTCAACAAAAACACCACCATATTTCCAATCCACACCATGATTATACGTATGATTAAAAATGAGGAGCATTTTATTTAAACTTTTTTCTTTCGGAATTCCAAGAATATTCTGGGAATGTAAATAGAGCCATGCCAATTCAATATTGTGCCCATACGATGTAATTCCAATTGATTTGTCTTCTTCAAAACGATCCGCACCCCAAACTGTATCTAATTCTACATTGGCGATAGGTGTCCAATCTGTTTTGAACATGGAGATCCCCGTTCCCGTACTTTTTCGTATCATCTTCTCAAAAATTAATTCATTGATTGAATTCAATGCTTTTTTGTGATTTTCTTGTTGGGTGAGTTCTGCTAATGAAGTAAATGCTTCCATGAGGTGCATATGTACATCGAGTGATTTAAATGAACCGATATCATTCCTTGCTTCTTTCAGATTAAATCTTCGATTGTAATGTTCAAAATAACCACCATTTTCAAAATCATAAATATCATTCTGTAAAAAATCAAAAATCCGAATGGCTTCAACTTTACATTCTTCATTTCCTGTCAATAGAGCATATTCAGATAGTGCATAAATTAGATAGGCATGACCATAAATTATTTTGTTGTCATCTATGACTGCCCCATCTTCGTCAACCATCCAAAAGTAACCGCCATATTCATTATCTCGATAATGTTCAAACAGGAAATCAATTCCCTGTTTCAGTACGTCTTCATGATTTGGCCAATCAAATCCCATTCGAACGGCATGGGAAATTGTAAAAATGCAACGAGTTTGAGAAAGAAAGGATTTTTCTGTTATATCAGACCGTTTTCCTTTTTTATTGTAGTTTGTTTGAAATCCACCATATTGAGTATCCACAACCCGTTCAGACCAAAAAGGAATTAGGATTTCCCGAACATAATGATTGGTTTTATCCAGATAGTGTTTTAATTCATTACTAATGACAAATTCTCAACTACATAATTATGGACTAGCATCACCAGCGGATATAATTTTCTGTTTATAACCACCTTTAGATTTAAAGTAAAATATTAACCCAAGATAACTCAATAGCATTATAATGGGGAAAATGGCCATGGTTGCCAGGGCACCTTGACTTGATTTTTGTTTGACGTCATTTATTATTTTTTTTTCTTTTTCAGTTGTTATTTTATCTTGATCAATGGCTTTGTATTCACCAAATATTCCATCTTTTTTCACAACAACTTGAGAATAGATCGCTTGGTTTTTCTCCATTAATAAATCGGATGAAGCATTATCCTGTAACATGCCTATAAATGGAAAGCCAAGAACACCCACAGCCAACATACCTACGCCTCCCATGGCATTTAAGGTTAAGGCACCTCCCTTCGGACATTGCTCTGAAACAATACCCAACATGGTTGGCCAAAAAAATGTTTTTCCTAAAGCATAAAAAGTGGCTACAAAAAGAATCATTATACCTGTGCCTTGGGATAAAAGAAATAATCCGAGAGCAGCAATCGCCGCACTAATGGCTAATAATCCCAATGGTTTAAATCTGTGAATAATGGGTCCGGCATAAAACCGAAGCAACATCATAATAGCCGAGGTATAAACCAAAACGGTTACTGCCGGCAGCCCAATATTGCTCATTGCTTTTTCCATAAGAGTTGTAATCCAACCGTCCGTTCCTATCTCTGTGGTTGCCAACGGCATCATAATTAACATGAGCACAAACAACATAGGGCTACCCATTGCGCGGGATAACTTTGAACGTGGTGGCTTTTCATTTTTGGGCCAAATATAATATGCAAATCCAATGATTAATATTATATCAGCAAAGACTTCAACCGTGACTGAAAGCGAAAACACATCCGCGATTTGGCGAATAATAATGGGTACAACCAGAAAAGAAGCTAAAATTCCAAACTCACGGAGCATACTCATAAAAGATACACCTGCTGCAACACGTTCTTGAAGGGGCCATTTTTGTTTAAACATCATAACACCATAAATGACTGCAGGAATAAAAATCAAACCTACTTTATACCGCCAATCTGCGCCGCCCATGGCCATGGTCATCAATCCGGCTCCGACCAACCCAGCTGGCCAACCTGCGTG
>JACNKN010000018.1 GCA_014382015.1 Fidelibacterota bacterium
TCAAAAAACGACCGCATCATGTAGTAATAATAGCACGGATATCATGATATTGCAAGCCATTTTATAACACCTTTTTTGTCGGTACACGATACCTCCAACAGGACGTAACGTCCTGTTCAGAGATGGTGAGGTTCAAATTACATTTTATATTTATAATTCGTTTGTCAAACAGTGTATGGCTCCGCCACTGAGGCGAAACTGGGTGGTGGGAACTGTTATGTGCATAACACCTAATTCTTTTAACAGAGGTGCCACCTTATTGGATCGAAAACGAGTCGGCCCAATTAAATAGCCCGGGATCGGTTCGCAATTCACCGCAAATTCACCTAATTCATATTTGGTGCCGATAGCGTCTTCCGGCGGAACATCAACCAGTTCAATCCCTTTTCTTTTTGTAAATAATTTTAAGTTTTCAACAGAGTCTTTTTCCATCAAACTTGTACAGGCAATAACAGCCACCAGTCTATTCTCTGAATTAATTACGGGTGTAAACAGTGTGTCTATATGAAAAGCATTTGATTTCATAAGGACCAATTCCTCCACATTAAATTCCTGTGCCACCCATTCAGCACCTTTAACATTATTACGGCAGGCACCGGAGAATAACACACCGTCCTGAGGACAATAATAAAATTCACCACCTTCTGCCGTGGCAGAAGATTCTCCAGGAATTCGAATGGTTTTATATCCCATTGAATCGAGCATTATTTGCATGATGTCTGCCTCAACTTGTCGGGCTTTTTCTTTAAATTTTGAAATAATACATGTGCCATTTTGATTGCTTACAAATAAATCACGTACAAAGACAAAATCATGCTGCCGTTGTTTTGTATTCTGTTGATCAAGAAAATAAGGAAAATCAATTTCAACCACCTCGATGGGTAGCCGATTAAACAATTTAGACAGCATAAACATTTCAACTTCCACAATTTCCTGATTTGGGACCACGCCTTCTTTCATAGCGGGGTTATTTTCATAAATGGGAGTTCCATGACCCCACCAGGCATTGTTAGGCAGTTTTGAGATTAATATTTTCATGAATTCAGATAGTTAATTTAAAGCAGAAAGTATGTGAGGATATCCATTAGACTTCTATTTATTCTCCCATTACTTTCATTGCTTTACCAATATTTTCATTATCTGTGATTAAAACAAAATGACCTTTATGAAACAGGATAGCTTCCAATTTATGACCGTCAAAAACCATGATTGGTTTGAGTAAATCCCGGTGGGTTGGAATAAAAGTCCCCGCATGATTGAATTGTCCCAATTCATAAATAGATGTGGAAAAAGATTCGTCATATTTAGTAATAGAAAATACTGTACTCCATAGACTTCCATCTTTTTTGAGTGTCAAATCTGTCATCTTTATATTATTAGAATTTGGTTTTGGCAGATCAAAAATAAATTGAGTCACTTCACTGAATGATTTTTTATCTTGATCAAAAAATGCAGTAAAAAAGGTGGAACCGTGAGAAATAGTCCCTTGATCTATATATGCGATGACCCATCCTTGTCCCGATGGAAAAATGGCCATTCCTTTTAGGCTCATATTTTCAGTGAGTTGGGGAAGGACAAATGTACTCAAAAGGTCAATTCGAAAATCTTTTGGATCAATATTAATTTCATAACATTTACCAGAACCTTCCAAAAAAATAAAACGGTTATTCCTGTTTGGAATTTTAACTGCAGCTTCCAATCCATTCGGTGGAATAGCTTCCGGCCAAATTAAATTGTTGGTTTGAAAGTTATGATCAATATAACTGACCCGGGGCGAGTCATCCCCTTCGTTATCATGAACGACAATATACCCGTTTTTAAATGGAACCATTCCACTAATTGAATATGGATTTTCTTCATGGATGGGCATCCAGCCATGGACAGATTGGCAAAAAAGGAACATGGGTAAACCAATGTAAAAGTATTTTAATCCAACTTTCATGAACGTTGGATTTTGGTAGGTTTAACTTTTACTACTTGGATGCCATAAATAATAATTGATATAAAAATTCCAATATAGAATGGTTCTATTTTCAGGGGATAATGGCTGAATAACCTGCCTAAAACCGTCCAAATTATGGTGGCAATTACAGGCAGAGTCATCATTGGAATGATGGCTATTTTATTTTTTCGAAACGATAATAAGAAGGGTAAAACCAACCCCGGGACTAAAATGGAACCGAGTCCATACCAGAGCTTTACCACGGATGGAATGGAAAATGCTAAGATTAATGCAATAAAAGCAGTTATGATTAATCCTTTCCGAACAAACAGGGTTGATTCATTATTCAATTTTAATTTATCCAAGGATGTGGGTGATTGGATGCGCCATAAAATATCCCTGCCAAACGTGATGGCACTAATGAGGCCTAAAGAATCTATGGTGGACATGATGGTGGCCAGTAATCCAGTGATAAAAATACCATAGGCCAATGGTGGTAAAACCATAGCACCCAATCGAGGGTAAGCAAATAAAGGGTCACCCGCCGTTAAGAGGACTTTTGCGTAAAGTCCTGTGGATAGGGTAAGCATATCAAAAATGAACCAGAATCCAATGGAAATCAGAATGCCTTTTTTAGCCGTCTCGGGTGATTTGGCCGCAGCGCATCTTTGGTAAAAACCCGGATCTACGAAGGTCCACAAAGCGATAAAAAACCAAACAACAATGTATTGAATGGACGCACCGCCGGTAAAAGACAAAAATGATTTGGGTAAATCTTGTTGAATGGAAGTGAATGAACCACCGGTTTTGATCGAAAATATTAGGAGGAGAATGAAGCCTAAGAACATAAATCCAAATTGTAATCCATCGGTTCGAACCACCGCCTTAAAACCGCCCATCCAGATGTAACTAAGGCTTAATCCGGTGGCCATAAGTAGAGAAAAGCCAAAGGATAACCCTGTGGTGAATTGAAGTAAAATTCCAATACTGAGTATGTAAGGGGCGGGGCTGGCTAAGAGTAAAATGTATAATGCACTTACAACGCCAGCGGTCTTTCCATAGCGTCCATGAAATTGATCAGGAATGGAAATAAATTTGGTTTTGTTGATCCGGCCGGCAATCAAAAATGCGAACAGGAATGCGAATATATAATAAGGTAAACCAAAAATGAACCAAGTTTGAATACCATAAGAAAAAGTGTTTTCACCGATCCCCAAAATGCCGCCATACCAAGTGGCCACCAATGTAACCACAAATCCTGGGAGGCTGAGTTTTCGACCTGCCAACAGAAATTCCTCGGAATCTTTACCCGATTGTTTGGTTCGGTAAAACCCGAAACCAATAAGCAATCCACCATATAAGATCAGGACAGAAAAGTCGAGCCAGTGCATCGTCTATCTTTCTGGATGACCGCGAAAAACGAGAATGGGTTCTGAAGCATTCACAGAGAATGTGTCCCCCAGAGATTTGTTTGATACAGCCAGCGTAGATGGATCGAGAATTGAATTATCCAGTGGGTAGTGAAGCGCCGTGGTAGAAACAACAGTGCCAAACCTTTGGGTAATCAAGGATACTGTTTCACCGGGAAATGCATCAAATGATTTTTGTCCGCGATGGCAGGTGATTGTAAAATGATCCGTAACCATTTCTAATTTGAGTGCATCATAATAATGAAACAGAATGTAATGGTTTACCATGGCTAAATCTTCACGCAGACCCGTTGCGCCCAGAATGGTTATCTCTTGAATCTTATTCATAACCGCCCAATCCAATGCTTTCTCCAGGTCAGTGTTTTCCTGGTTGGGGTCGTGGATTTTCAGTCCTTTGAATTCGGCTTTTGTTTCTTTAAAGGAATCCATATCACCAATGATTACATGGGGCATTAGATCAAGATCCTCAAGAGAATTGGCGCTGCCATCGGTGCAAATGACAGTTCCGGCACTCTCCAGAATTTCTAATGGAATGGAGTGGTTAGGGAATGAGCCATTGGCGAGAATGACGATGGGAGATTTAAAATTAGTATTCATAGGTTTTGGAACTGACTTTCACGGCAGAAGTTAGGGGTTTAGTTTCACCTGTATCAAAAAAGAAATAAATCCTTCAGAAAAATATATTTATCAAATTATATGACAAATATTAGGTTTGGGGATATTCTTAGATTCTTGATAATCAATGTTGCTTGATTTACCTTAAAACAGGATTTAAGGTATGATTAAATGAAATTACTACTGAAATTATCAATCCAGTTTTCAATTATCACAGGTTTTAGTCACCTGGCCGCACAAGACTTCCCTCCCGCCAAACCACTTACTGATGAAATGCAAATCTGCCTTGTTCTACAAAAAATTGAACAAGGAATAAAGGAACAAAACCTAATTAAAATAACAGATGGCTTTGCCAATGAGGTGGAATCAAATGGGAAATCGTTAAACCGAAAAGCACTTACTGATAAATTCAAAACAACTTTTAACAGTTATAAAAACCGGAAAGATGAGCCTGAATTTATAAAGCGTAAGCCACCCCGCGCCTCTTTAACCACAACTTGGGATTTTGAGATGGATATTGATGAAATTAAATTTATAAATGACAGTACAGCATTAGCAAAAACCTGGATTTATTTCACATCAGATCCTCTGGTCAAAGAGGATAATAAATCTAAGAAAAATAAAAAGCGTCGGAATAATATTTTGTTTCAAAAAGTCAAAGGGGAATGGCGGGTGAAATCGGGAAATAGAATATTTGAAAGATTAACAAAAGACTTATGAGTGTAAAAAAATATTTTAAGGGTGCAGATTGGATTCCACCTTTATTTATTTGCATTTTATTATTTTTACCTACGGCTCAGGGGTGTGGTGATGGCTCTCCAAATGATCTTGATTCATCTTTAGTGGCAACATTACAACAAGAGTATGTAGATTACGGATCCGAAGTAATACCCCCATATAATGCTTTTACAAATTTCGAGAATTCCGTTCGATATAATTTTTGGGACGGTGAGCACCTTATTAATTATGGCTGGGCTTTGAATACTTCAGATACACAATATTCTGGAATTGCTATTATAAATTATTATGTACAAATGGATACTAAAGCAGATGAAGTGATACATTATTTATTACAGATAGACTCAACAGCGCCAATTACAGCAATTAGCAGTGCATATAGAAATCCTGCGAGGAATAGTTGGGTTAATGGAAGTACCAACAGCTACCATATTTATGGACGTGCGATAGATTTTGATATCCTTTATGGATTACAGGAAGCGCAGGATGTATGGGACGCAATCTTAAATACTAATTCAGTTACACTAAAACATGGTGCTGATGGTAGGGGATACTTATATACCAGACCGAGCGCAAGCGACCAGTACCCAGCAGGTTGGATTCATGTCGCATGGTAAATAATTTGGAACAACCATAATGGAGATTTAATGATGAGATTAAAAAATATAACATACAATTACATTTCAAAAAATAAATACAGATTCTTACTGATAGTATTTTTATCATTTTCTTTTCATACCGACATTTTTGCCCAGGGAGTATTATACCCCGGAGAAATATTTTCAGTAAAGGAAAGGGAGGATGATTTTAAAGGTGCATTGAAACTGAGTATTTTAAAGGATGAAAAGAATAAGGGGTTAATCAGGCTAAATGATCAGACCGGAAAACCTTATATATATAGTACTGCCGATATTGATGCGAACGAAATACGGGATATGAAAATCGGAGACGTCGATAACGACGGGGAAGATGAAATCGCCATTATTACCAAATTGCATCTTTATATAATGGAAAAGGTTGGAAATAAATTCGTAATTGACGAAAATAAAACAACCCCATTATACGGGCCTGAAAGGAAGGGGAACCCCAATGTTTTATCTCCGCAGATAGAATTACAAGACTCTCGTCCATTACCGGAAGAAAAGAGAGAAGGCGGCAGAATTGCAATCGGGGACGTAACCAATGACGGCAAAAACGAAATAGTTTTGACACGAACCTTCATGACCCCCTTTGAATTTCAAACCATCGTTCCTGCCTATATCTGTATTAATGACATCCTGCAGTGGAAAGATGGATATTTTGAGGTTATTGATGCAATCAGTGCAGGCAATTATAAATGCGGTATATTCATTGAAGATGTGGATCAGGATGGTTTAAATGAATTAATCATTGGTGGAAATACAATTTCTATATTCAAATCTGTCACACAATATGATGAAATTGTTGAATGGGACCCAAAACGATGGTGGGGTAGGGCATTTAATAAGGGATATAAAATCCTTGGAATTATTAATGTGGGCGCCAATGCAGGTCATATAAAACTGGCGGTTGAAAAACACGATGGTAAGCTACTCATGTCTTATTGTGTTCAATGGGATATTGGACCGGAATTTATTACAAAAAATATTGGGAAAATAAAAACGATTGAATTGGACCCCAGGGTAATAAACGAGGGGGGTGTCGAATCGGGCAAGTTTAAGAGATACAATATTACAGAGTTCAAAGAAATTGGGAAGCCAATTCAACTTCCTGTTACAACCTATAAAAATGACCGCATTCCTTATGTCAATCTTAAAAGTTTGGTTGTG
This sequence comes from Fidelibacterota bacterium, assembly GCA_014382015.1. Lineage (GTDB taxonomy): Bacteria > Fidelibacterota > Marinisomatia > Marinisomatales > TCS55 > TCS55. The sequence continues at coordinate 6,534 of JACNKN010000018.1, forward strand.
GGAAAAATAAATGATACCGGGCAATTAGAAATAATTGCCAATATGGAAAAAGAAGCATTACTTCTTAAAATTGAGAGAAAGTAAATGATAAAATTAAAATCATATTTTTCGGGTTCTATTTTATCAAAAATGACCTTAATAAGTATATTATTCTTTTTTCATATGACTTCTTTTGCACAAACATCGAATTCGATTGAAGAATACTATTTTGATACCGGACACTATATTATTGACTTAGACTATGTTCAGGGAAAAGGATCTAATAAGAAAATTTTTCATACCCCCTATAATGGCGCGATCGAGTATAGAGATCAAAATACGCTACTAGGGTTTACGATCGATCCTCAGTGGAATAGAATTATTTATGGAGATTATGGAGATTGGTTAAAATGGTTCGGCCAAGAGGGGTCTGGGAGTGGAGAATTCAATCATCCGAGGGCAATTGTTTCCGAGGGTGATTATGGATGGATATTTGTGGCTGATACCTATAATGGCCGAATTGTCAGACTAAAGTTTGATAATATAAATAACGTTATTGATCCAAATGAATTTACGCTCTATGGTTCTGGTGTTCTTAACCGCCCCATTGATTTGGACTATGATGATGCCGGGGATGGTTATGCAGGCAATGATATTCTCTGGATTGTTGACTCCGGGTTAAACCAGATTGTTTCTTATAATCATTATCCAACTGCCTATAAACGGGAATCAATAACCTCCCTTTATAATCCAAGCTCAGGTACGCTTTATTCAGATCTTAGTGGTCTCAATGGTGTTGCAATTCGGAAAAATGGATTAGCTAATTGGGTCAATTCTAATGTGGGTGAAAAACTTTATTTAATTGATTGGAAATTAAGAAAGTTATTCTTTGTTGACGCTAATTCTATCAGTAATGGATTAGCTACAATAATTTCTGAAATAACCTATTCATCTGGTGTCCAATTATCTGGAGTTGAATCAGACTTTTTTGGAGATGTATGGGTGGTAGATATTGCAAATGGAGAATTATTAAAATATACTTGGGACTTGGAATATCTTGATGAGTTAAGCGGCTTAAGCCGTCCGACAAGTGTGGCAGGCGTAAGACGACATCAACTCAACATGGCAATTACGGAGAGATGGACAGAAACAACAGGTCAGCGTACCTATTCCCAGGGAGCGGATATTAAAAACCTATCTGTTTCCGGGGGTCAGGACATCGCTAATGTATCTTTGAAGTTGACGAACTATTCTAAGCTGGTAGTGAAGATGTACAAAGGCTCG
>JACNKN010000089.1 GCA_014382015.1 Fidelibacterota bacterium
TAATAACAGAATAAAAGGAGATAATAATGAAGAAAATGCTATCAATAATGCTCATCTTTACCGGCATTATTTTTGCTCAAGACTATGTGGGTAATGAAACATGTCTTGTTTGTCATAATGGAGTAGTTGCAACGGATGCAACCGGTTGGCGAACTACCATGCATGCAAATGGGTTTTCAGTTCCATTGGGTGCGAATACAATGGTGGATTTAACCGGAATTGTCGCTGATGCTAATCAAAATGGAATTGACGATTTTATGGATGGTTTGAGTTTATCAGACGCAACCATAACATCGGCATTTGCTGATTACGGTTCAAATGCACCAGTATTGGGTTATGACAGCAGTCTTGACCAATATACAGTTACTATAGGTGATCTTACCTTACCGGTATATCTTACCTATGGCGGTAGCGGGTTATACAAGCAACGCTACATAGTGAAAGTTCCCATTTTAAACGCAGGTGAAACAGCCAGCCACTATGTGTCGCCAGTTCAGTATAATGAAGTAACGCACGAGTATGTGGGTTACCATCCTGAAGCGTGGTACACGGATCCGTCTAATGGCGATTATACACCATTATTCAGCGCAGCGACTGTAACAATTGCAGACATTGTTGCTTCAGCGAATACGCAAAAACGGAATTTCGAAAAGCAATGTGTCGGGTGCCATTTTGACCATACTGAACTTACACAAACAACTGAAGGTGAATGGATTGCTGATGCTCCTGATGCCGGAGCAAATGACATAGGCAGCAGTGTGTATGATGTTGATGGTGATGGAACACTGGATTTAGTAAATACCGGTTGTGAACGGTGCCACGGTCCTGGTTCTGCTCATAGCACTTCCGCTCTTGCAGCTGACATTATAAATCCAGCGGACCTGACAGCACAACAAGCTAATGATATGTGCGGATTTTGTCACTCCCGTGGATCAAGTTATCCCAACGAAACATTCCATTTTCCCTATGACGATGCAAATATGCACGATTGGGAAGTGGGTGATGTCTGGGCGGATTACTATATTGATCATGGTGGTTACTATGGCGATGGAAACGACGGAGAGATTAAAAACTCGAAAAAGCATCATCAGCAATGGTTTGATCTTTATGAAAGTAATAAACCGACCTTTGCTTACCATCAAGTAACCTGTTACGAATGTCATGATGTGCATAATTCTCTTGAACATCAGATCGTTGAAAATATTACGGAAGGCGATTTAGTGATTCCGACTGCTAGCAATGATAATACACTCTGTCTTGCATGTCATGCATCTCACGGTGAATTTGCAGGCTTAACGAAGGAAATGATTGCAGACTATGATACGAATTTACCGGCAATTTCAGCGGTGGTTCAAAAGCATACGAAACATCCATACGATCCTGAAGGCACAGGAGCAAGTAATTGCGTAGAATGTCATATGCCGAAAAGCATCAAATCTGCCATTAAATACGATATTCGATCTCATACGTTCGAAGCAATTTCACCATCGAAAACACTTGCATACAATATGCCTAATTCATGTGCGACTATGTGTCATAGGGATAATGGCGTTGGTGAAGGTGCAGTAGATCTTACATTAGGTGATTGGTCAGAATCCTCGGATACTACTATCGCCGAATGGGGTGAATTGTATAGAGGAATGTGGGATAATGCTGAGCATGCTGATGAAGTCGGTAATGTTCTGACAGCAGTCAAAGTATCAACAGCACCTGTTTTTGATGGTGCATTGGACGACGCTGTTTGGAGCGAAGCAAAAATTGATACGATTCGCATGACAGTTGAAGGTGTGAATAATTCCGCTATGGAAGTATTTATGCAAGCTGCTTACACGGATGACGATCTCTATATCGCTGCTTGGTGGGCTGATGACTCCAAAACCGTACGGCGCCAAGAATTGGTGTACCAGGACGGATCATGGGGAATCACAGATGAAACCAACTCAATCAGAGAAGACAGGATCGGTATTTTTTGGCCTATGACCGAAATTACTGATTTCGAAAGCCGTGGTTGCATGGCTACCTGCCACAACACTCGTGAGCGTTGGGGTAAATACCTAACAGTTGAAGGTGAAATGGGCGATATGTGGCACTCCAAAGGTGCACGCAGCTGGCCGGCTGGATACGTTGATGACAAAAATCTGACGTACGAAGCTGATCCATCAAGCCAGGAAGATGGCGGCCGTCACGGAGACGCTTCCGGTTCTACATTTGCTTACTTTGGTAATCGAGATGATAATGATGTTCCGCAATGGATGGGAGCAACACACGATGCCAATCCAGAAGCTTTGTATAATGATTCCTTTAGTGAGATACCGTATGCAGGCAGTTGGGCTGCAGCCGGTGAGGTGTACGATGCGAATGCAGGATGGGTAAATGGTGATAAATTGCCGAAGTACATCATGAAAGTTCCGGACGAAGGATCAGCGCGAGCAGATATTGAAATCCGGCCTGTCTGGGCAAATAACCAGTGGACGATTGAAATCAAGCGTGCATTGGATACCAATGACCCAGATCACGATGTGATATTTGATGACCTGACAAAACAGTATGCGTTTGCAGTTGGACTGATTGATAACGGTACGCAACCAGTAAGCAGTGGAATTTATCCAAATCTACACTCTCATCAGGGTGTGAATTATGAATTCCTCCGATTCGGATCTGACTGGGTATCTATTGATGATTCAAACATCGAAATTCCGGAAACATTCTCGCTTAAACAGAATTACCCGAATCCATTCAACCCGTCAACAACGATTCAATTCAGTACAGACGTTATGAGTGATATTAACCTGCGGGTTTTCAATATTCTTGGACAGGAAATTATTACTGTCTTCGATGGTGAGCGATTAAGCCCTGGTGATTATGAAGTACGTTTGAATGCTTCGGACCTCTCTTCAGGTGTTTACTACTACAAACTCACAGTAAACGATAAAAGTGTAACTAAAAAAATGACAGTACTCAAATAACTATCAAGGGTATTTGTACTTTTTATAATAGTGTGGAAAGCCCCCGAAAATTCGGGGGCTTTCTTTTTAGTAGTAGAGTTTTTATATAAACAATAATAAACTCCCATCCAAATGAACGTTCAAAAATTATTAATAATATTACTTCTTATTTTTGGTTTTAATTCCTGTTCGGACAGGGATGATTCAAATAAAATATATCGTATAGGAATTGATTCTGTCAAAGAGATTGCATTTTTTGAAAATCATTATGATTCTTATATAACGTGGATTGAAAAAAAGCCCACAAGTAAAACAGTAATCCATTTTGATTCGCATATAGATATCGCCCCTATGACTTCCACTGAACTTGAAAAGATAGTTTCAGCAGTTGACAAAGATGAAGTTGAACCATTTATACAACATCCGTATTCGTATTATATACCAGATAAAAAATTTCTAACTGTTGCTAACTGGCTCTACCCGGCGATGCGGGGTGGTATTGTCAATACTTTAATTTGGGTCGTTCCAGATGATATTCTTTCACTATTTTGGCTGAATGACCTTAAAGTCAGGTTTAGGAACTATTTCAATGATTTAACGGAAAATGATATTGAAACATTTCATTTGCAAGGATCGATCATTAAAGGAATCATGTACGGTGTAGAGGTCATCATTACACCCATTGCTGACATACCTCGAATCGATTCGCCTGTTTTACTGGATTTTGATATTGATTACTATAATTTTAATAGTGCTCTTGAATTGAGCCGGTTGTCAAAACCGAAGCATTATCCCATGGAAACAATCAACATTCTTAAAAATAAAAATATTATTGCTGAAGTCGTTACAATTTCCACATCTGTTCCAAATGGTTATACTTCACTTTCTATAGCTTATTTAGCAGAGGACTTAAATCATTTACTAAAGTTTGGGATAGATATTCCTGCTGATTATAAAATCCGACTTCAGTATGGTGAAATGGGTGATTCATCTATGGCAGTGGGAAATTATGATGAAGCCATTCAACATTATAAATCCAGCCTGGATGAGGATAATCCAAATGCTGGGATTCTTTTTAACCTGAGTGTCGCCGAAGAAAAAGCCAGTTTATCCAGTTCTTCTAATGATTACTTTATAAAAGCAGTTAAACTGAACAAGGCATTTGATAATCCATTGAAAAATGAGTTAAATACTTCTTTTTATGATAAGGATTATGCAAATGTCAAAACAATTATCAATCAATTAAATATTTCTAACACCGTCATAACACCATGGATGAAATACAAATTTGCTTCAGCTTTATTTTCATTAGATGAGTATAAATTGGCTAAAGATGAATTTAAAAATTTATTAGATGAGGGATATAACGTTGCGGATATTTATCGAATGCTGGGGCATATTAATATTTATGAAGGTGATGTAAAAACAGGGATTGATCTTTATAAACAATCTCTTAAGCATGGAGGTGAAAACACATTTGTACTGATTGAATTGTGCAGATTACATCGTTTACAGAAAGATATTTCGAAAGCTGATAGCTATTTGGTACGAGCTTCGAAATCGAACCCACATTCTTCTTTTGTTCATAATGAAGCTGGTTGGCTTGCTGTTGCAAAGGGAAACTATATTCTTGCAGAAAAAGAATATTTAGAGGCTATTAGACTTTTACCATCAAATCTTACTGCCCGTTATACACTTGCCAGAATATATCAAAAATTGGGAAAATTATCCGCCGCAGAAAATAGTTATATAGAATATCTACGATTTAATAATCGTGATGTGAGAGTGATTCAGGATCTTGGGCTTTTGATGGCGAATCAAGGAAAGTTAAAAGAAGCAATAAAATATTTAGAGCAGGCGGTTATGTTACAACCTGATTTAGCAAGAGCGCACGGTAACTTAGGTGTTCTTTTTTTACAATTGGGACAATATAGTAAAGCAAAAGAAGAGTTTTTGAATGTAGTTGAGCTTGAGCCAAATGATGCTTTTGGATGGTATAATCTTGCCTTATCAGAATTAATATTTGGTAACCAATCAGAGGCGATTAATAACCTGACAATTGCCATTGCTAAAGGAGGTCAGAAGTTTTTAGAGATGGCAAAAAACGATAAAAACCTTTCATCTATATATAGTGAGTTATTGGAGTCATCACAAAAATAGAAGTATTCAAGTCTAGTAAAAAAATGGTGTTTATGAAATAATCAGTTTCTTATTTGTTTATGAGAAAAATCCCCCGGTTAATTTCCGGGGGATTTTTTATTTATAAATCCCCAATTTTATTATACCGTAATACACTATTGATTCTATAGTTTATAGATAATATTAAAATAGGATAAATATATCTTGTATTGTAATTAATATAAATTTTAATTTTGAATATATGAAAAAGCATGTTATGTTTATTTTCATTGTTTTTAGCTCATTTCTCTTCGGTGAGCAATCAGTTATTGGTGGTTATATCAAGTTCGATTTATTTTATAATTCAAGGCAGATAGTTGCTGCAAGGGAAGGTCATTATTATCTTTATCCACAGCCAATTTCATCGGATGAAGATGGGATTGACCAAAACATTGATCCGTTTTTCAATATGGCCAATTTTCAATCAAGGGTATGGTTAAAACTAAAAAGTGAAAGCATAATTGGTGCTCTTGTTACAGGGAAATTAGAAGCCGACTTTTTTGGTGCAAGCAGTGGGTTGGAAAACGTATTTCGGCTTCGTCATGCATTTATTAAAATGTCGTGGACACAAATTGAAATATTGTTTGGACAATATTGGAGTCCGCTGTTTACCATTGATGTATTTCCGCAAGTTGTCAATTTTAATACTGGAGTTCCTTTCCAGCCATTTGCTCGTTTCCCTCAGGTCTCTCTTAAGTGGAAAATGACTGAATCATTAAGATTAGAAGGAGCTGTTACTATGCAGAGAGATGCCTTTCAAGAAATTAGCGGAAGAGAAGTTCAGCAGCGTTCGGGACTTCCGGGAACGCATTTCCATAGTATTTGGGAACAAAATAAGTTTTTAGTCGGCGCAGGAGGATATTCCAAAGCACTTCGCCCTGAAAAAGGAGGAGATATATTTTTCGCTGATTCATATACCATTTATTCCAAATGGAATGTTGGGCATTTCAATGTAAGATGTAAATATATTTTTGGAAATAATCTTTCAGATCATATCATGCTTGGGGGTTATGTAGAAATTGAAAATAATGATTTGGAAGAGATTAATTACTATCCAACAATGTTACAAAGTTCGTGGATGGATATAGAATATATATATAGCAATGTTACACTCGGACTGTTTACCGGATACACAGAAAACAATGGAATCGATTATGAAGTTCGTGCAGATGATGTAGAAGTGTTCAAAGCTAGATCACCTAACATTTTATATGTGTTTCGAATAAGCCCCAGAATTGTGTGGAAAATGAACAGCATAAGATTTGCGTTGGAATATGACAGGACAGAAGCACTGTATACATCAGAATACACAAATAAACTTAAACCGAAAATATTAAGGGAAAAACCAGTCGTGAATGATCGACTATTGTTTGCGATAAACTTGTTTTTCTAAAGAAAAGGAAATTAACATGATAAAAAATATCAAAAACCGTTGGTTAGTTGTTATTGGAGCTATTATGATTCAGCTGGCCCTTGGAGCCATCTATGCCTGGAGCGTATTTACAAAAATCCTCACAGACCCTGAAGGCATTTATAGTTTTACTGCAAAAGAGACTGCTTGGGTATTTTCAGCCGGTTTGGCTACGTTTGCATTAGTAATGATTCTGGCTGGAAAATTACAGCTCAAATACGGCCCGACCCGAATTGCTGTTTCCGGCGGAATTCTCTTGGGATTGGGATATATCCTCGGCGGGTTATTTGGATCAACTTTTGTAGCGCAATTTGTTTTTATTGGAATTATGGGTGGTGCCGGTATCGGTTTGGCATATGTTGTTCCCATTGCTGTGGGAGTAAAATGGTTCCCGGATAAAAAAGGATTGATTACCGGATTGGCTGTGGCCGGCTTTGGTTTTGGTGCAACTATTTGGGTGAAACTGGCTGATTCATGGTTTGGCGGTTTGCTGAATACAACACACGTTTTTGGTCTCCCCGGCGTACAAAGTGTTTTTGTCATTTATGGAATCGTTTTTGCAATATTGGTTCTTTTAGGCAGCATTGTTATGGTCAATCCCCCGGAAGGATATGTCCCGGAAGGATGGACTGTCGATACTCAAAATAGCACTTCGAAAAATTCACGTGATTACGATTCAAACCAAATGCTAAAAACACCCGAATTTTACATGA
>JACNKN010000054.1 GCA_014382015.1 Fidelibacterota bacterium
TTCACTTGAATTTGAGAACCCTGAACCCTTTTTACAGAAAGAATTTTACACTACCGGATTTTGATATTCTGTTCATTAAGCATGGGATACTTTAAAACATTAACATGATTATTATTTAACACTATTCTTACTTCATCATAAACAAAGTTATAAGTCACAGATAAATGATGCCAATTGAATGCTGTTAATTCGGATTTAGCAATAGGGAAAGAAATCGCCTCATCCATTCCATCAATGCTAAATTCAAAATATGAAGTATCAACTTGCTTAAAATCTATGTAGGTCATTTTACTGGAGGGTAATGAGTCACCATTAATATGAAAAATAAATCCGAATGGATTTGGTTCCCTAATTAAGAATTGGAAAGATAGAGTAAATTCATTCTCCACGGCAATTGGATCATTTGTGCTGATATCTAAATATGAAAATTCACTAATTTTTCCAAGCCCATATTTATTATAAAATCGAAGGCCCGGACTATTTTCTTGTCCGAGGAGGAATGCAAAAAGAACACAAAAAGGCAAGCGCCTAATTAAACCTAAATTAGTCTTAAAATGGAAATTTGGTAACCTTAATAATTTCTTAAAATTCCCCATACCATCTGGAATTTGAATACGATATATCTGGAATTCAAGTAATTTATATTGTGCCCTTAAAACGAAAATAAAAGTCTAAAATATATCTTAATTCCTTAAATGTCATTCCATAGGTTATCAGTCATTGCGAGGCTTTTCCAAAACCCATGACAATCATACATAAATACTCAGATTGCTTCCCTACACTCGAAATGGCAATTCTAATTTATTTATATACATCCTTTCGGTCATCCACCTTTAAGATTTTAATTATTTGATTTTTATCATCTATACAATAAATAACCCGATAGTTTCCCTGACGAATTCTATAGATAGCGTCTCGTCCAGAAAGCTTTTTTACACCATGGGGTCTTGGCAAAAGGGATAAAGAAGAAATTTTACGTTTAATTCTCTTTCGATTGACGCCATCGATCTTTAACAACTGTTTAACCACCCGCTTTTCAATACGTAAAGTAAAGACCACGGTATATCTAAATGGTTTCTTTTACCGTATCCCAATCAACGAATTCAGAATCATCATCCTCAAGAATTGCTTTTGCGTCCATGAGATCTAATCGATCTTCTAATAATTCCAGAAGTTCAAGGTCTTCCATAGAAATAACTGTGGCAACAGCTTTACCGTGGCGCGTCAGTACAATTCGATCTTTCCCATACTGGGCAGAATTGATAATTTCTGCTAAATTTTTGCGTGCCTCAAGTGTGGATACTTTAGTCATAATTTATTCCTGTACTTTATGTACATAATATACATACTATACAGTATATGGTTCAATTGTATATATGAAAGATTTACACTATTCTCGGACGTTCATGGACAGTGGGTTTAAATTTTTCTTATTTATTTCAGCAGCACCATCTTCTTTGTCTTTACAAAATCTTTGGTTTGTACATGATAGAAATAAATACCTGCATCATTCTATAACACTTGCCGAAAAAATGGAATCCAGGGATCGAATACGGATTTTTTAATTTGCAGCGTGCCTGCTAATCATAATTTATCCATATTCACAACAGATCAGGATTTTCGGCTTTATCAGAAATATTTACCCATTCAATTGTATTAAAAGTTGTGGGGTGATCATCCTTGATCGCCCAATAAGACATCATTTAATCTGTCAACTTCGCAGGACGACAAGTCCTGCCTGAGTTTGTTTGATATTTTTAATGGCCGTCAATCACCCACCATATGAATAAGAAGAGTGAAATGTTAGTGATTTCTATTTAAAAGAATCGCCGAACAGGGATGTTCGCCGCACATACTCATGGCACTTTATTTTAGCTTTGGCTCAATCCGGGTGCGAATAATCCATGCGGTGGGGTATCCGGATTTTACCAATGTTTGGCGCATGGTTTCTGCATGGCGGCGATCAATATAATTCCCCAACCGTACTTTATAGTTGGGTGCTTCAAATACAATATATATATCTTCCGAATATATTTCGCCCAATGCATTTCGTAATTGATCTGCATTTTCCCGGGTTCGTGTGGCCAATACCTGGACACGAAATCCCTCTATAATAACCTGAATCGAATCGGCTTTTTCTTCCGGTTTTAATCTATCCATGGCTGGTGTTAACGGTGAAATCACCTTGGGCCATCTGGGCTCCGGATCATTGAGTTTATCCGGATCGAAATCAATCTTTTTCTCTTGGGCCAATCCCATACTTAATGCACCTATAAGTATAATATATCTCATAGCGTTCTCACTTCCCCTACAGGAATCCATCCTTTTTTCCCATCAAGTAAAATCACCTCTATCCAACCGGGTTGGGATGTGGTTATATCGACTTTGGTTCCTTCATGAATCCGAAATACCACATTTTCCCCTCGGGCAATGGGCGCAGATCGAACATCGACTGCAGACGAAATAACAATAGCCGCCTGTTCTTCCGATACGGCCCAATATTTATCCAGCATAATCCATCCTGTGGCAATGACAGCTGCAATTAAAATGCTATTGACCAAACCGTCTATTTTACCAAAAGAGAATCCTTTATTTCGTAAGAGATAGATGCCCCCAAGTGCCATAAAAAGAAAGCCACCTATGGAGAATAAATCTATGATGTTAAATTTTTCAATAATGGCCCGATAAAAAGCAACCACAATGAAATCGTCGGGTGGTTGAATTCGATCCCGTACCTGGGCCCGTACAAAATTTAAATTATAGTTAATATCCTGATCTCTAGGCGAAAGCATATGACCTTTTTCATAGGCCCAAATGGCTTGCCCAATATTGCCTATGCGAAAGTAAGCATTACCCAGATTTAAGTATAAATCCTCGTGCTCAACCTGGGCAGATAATTTTTCATACGCACGGGCTGCTGCCTCAAATTGTTCCGTCTCGAAATACCGATTGGCGCGCATAAATAATGAATCCGGTGTCTGAGAAAAAAGGGTGACAGAAAAGATGGTGAATAGCATTATTAATCTCATGCCAATGCCTCATCAATTTTCGTTAATATATTTTCGACTTGAGATTGGAGTGTATCCTCTGACTCTGATGCATGTGGACCAAATCGTCCCGCATCACATAGTTGTGTAACTTTTACAATTTCCGTCATTAAATCCGAAGGTACTCTCCCCTTTAAAGATAATTCGATCGCTAATGGATCCAGATTGTCTGAAGACAAAAATAGCTTTGATTGAAAATAGCGATATATCACTAATGCTGTATGGGAAAATATATCCTCTTTCGGTTTAGATAATTCTTTTAATGCCTGCTTTAAAGCTCCTCTGGATTTTCGAATATCTGCCGTGGATAATCGATTATCACTCATTTTAGTAAAGATACCGGGAAAAATAAATAATGCTGCCGCCATGACATAGGTTCCCCACACCCAAATGGGAATGGACTGCTGCCCTTTTTGTCGCCACTTTGGTGTATCCTTCCGGATATAACGAATATCGTCCCCAATCATGGTGACATCCTCACGGTTAAATTGCGTGGATGCGATAATACTTTTATCTCCGGGTTTCACAGTGATTTGAACTGGTGTGGATCGAGCAGTAACAAAATCTTCTATTTCCGGATTAAAATAAGTTAAAGTCACTGGATTTAATCGAAAGTTTCCAGCTGATCTCGGAATTAAAATATAATCCATTTGCTGTTCACCGGTTAAATCGTCCCTGAATTCATCCCGTTTAAAAGATATGGTGGGCGGGAATACCTCCATATTCTGAGGGAATGAAATTTCACTTAAATTAAATTGATTCGGATTGCCCGTACCCTTCACCCGAACTTTATAGGTAATGGCTTCATTCACTTTTACATTGGGTGTATCCACCCAGGATTCGATTTCAAATTGCCCCACTGCGCCGGTGAAATCAGCCGGTGGTGTCTTTGGATATGACGCAACTTCGACGATCAATGAATCTGATACAATAAACTGTCGCTGGGTTTCTCGAAACATGGAATTAAAAAAGGGATCATCAAATACACCGCCAGATCGGTTTCTACGGGGTTTATCCACATTACATGTTACAGTCATGGGTGCAATAGTTAACCGACCCGTTTGCGTCGGGAACATGGCCGCTTTGTATAAAGTTGCAACTTTATATCCCACACCTTGAATTTGGGTATCCCGAAAGCGAACTGTTTGAGATACGCGAAGATCTTCATTCCAGAATCCCACACTTTTGGGATATTCAATATTTTCGATGGATAAATTCACCCGGGTAAACAAGCGATAAGTAACGGTGACTTGCTCTCCGGGAAAAGCCTGTTCTTTGTCCGGTTTTGCTTCGATAAACAGATGGGCCATCTGGGATCGCCCTGCACCCTTTTGGACCTGAATCCCTATAGGGTTGGTCCGATAGGTCTGTTTCCCGATGGTTACTGCCAACGATGGAATATTGAGTTTCCCATCTTTCTTGGGTAATAATGTCCAACTCAAGCTGCGGGAACTGGTCATGGCGCCATTTACCCATTGTATATTGGTTTGCTGGGCCGGTCCACTCACAATTTTAAAATGTTGTAAAATGGGTGAAATATTCACATTCGGTGTGGCATCTGCATTCACGGCAACAATTTTAAACCCCAAAGTTTCATTCTTGGATATGCGATCCACATCCACGGATGCGGTTACCGACACTTGGGACCATAAAACTCCAATCAACCAAATGAATTGAATCGACCTGCGTATAACAATCTTTTTCAAACTATCACCAATCTTTTGCCAATTTACGAGATTTCGATCGGGCAATTTGCTGCTTTTGCATTATTTTTTCATCCTGTTTCAATGCATCCAAAATACTCTCAGCCTGTTTTAAATCCTGAGACTTTTCTTCCTCCGAAGCCTGTTGCTCTTTGGGTTCTGGCTGCGCTTGATTCTGGTTTTGATTTTGCTCTTTATTTTCCTGCTGCTCTTCTTTTTCTTCTTTATCTTCTTGCTTCTGATCTTTGTTTTCTTGTTCTTGTTTTTCTTTTTCCTGGTCTTTTTGATCCTGCTCTTGATTCTCCTCATCATCGTCGCTTTGATCTTGTTCCTGCTTTTTCTGATCCTCAGGCGGCGGTGACTGGTATTTTAAAAATTCATAATTGTATTTTGCATCTTTGTCTTTAGGATTCAACTCCAACGCTTTTCGATAAAAGGCAAGGGCTTCTTCTTTTTTCTCATTTTTATAAAATGTATTTCCCAGATTATACATAGCCTTGGATTGCAACTGAGTATCTTTCGATTTCAGGGATTGTTCAAATGCGTGCTTGGCTGTTTCCAAATCCCCTTGTTGAAATGCAGATGATCCTCTTCCAAATTGCGCCTGAGGATTTCTCCCATTTTCCAGCAACACAGATTCATAATATTTTTGGGCCTCGTCGTATTCTTGACTTTGGTAATAATTTATTCCTTTGTCCTGACCTAGGCAAATGGACATAAAAACCAATACTGATATACCTATTTTATTGAACAAACCGTCCCCGCCATTCTTCTTCTTTTTTGTTGCGTGTGGGCATAAGCATCCCCGCGACCATGAGTCCAATAGTCAAAACCGCAAAGGATTGATATCGATCTTCGTATTCTGAATAAATATGGGATTTTAAAGTTCGTTTTTCCATGGAATCAATGGCGGCCATAATGGTTCGAAAATTGGCTGGTTTATTGTCAAACCGTACATAGGTACCCTTCCCCGCATTGGCAATATCTTTCAGTATCGATTCATTCAAAATGGATGTAATCAATTTGCCGCTTCCATCCCGCTTATAATTGCGGATGCCTTTTTTCCCTTTGATAGGAATCAATGAACCAGATGATGTTCCCACACCTACCGTATGAACAATCATACCACGATCCGCTGCCTTGGCCGCAAGGTCTATTGCCTGTCCTTCGTGGTCCTCCCCATCGCTCACCAACACCAATACCTTATATTTTGAATCATCTTCCGTAAACGCTGATAATCCTGTTTGGAGTGCAGAACTGAGGGCTGTACCTTGGGTGGGAATCATGTCAGTATCAATTTGATCTAAAAATAACCTCGCTGCTTCATAGTCAGTGGTTAGGGGTAAATACAAATGGCTTGATCCGGCAAAAACAATCAGGGCTACCCTGTCTCCCTTTAATTGACGAATCATCTGGGAAATTTCAAATTTGGATTTCTCGAGACGGCTGGGCTTCACATCTTCCGCATTCATACTGGTGGAAACATCAATGGCAAACACAAGATCGACACCTTTCCGATCTACCGGTGCCAGCCGAATACCTATCTGTGGGCCCGATGCGGAGAATATCAATGTAATCATAGATAGGAACATGAGTCGCTTTTTCCATTCAAATCGATTCATATCAAATTTATTGAGTAAACGGGCTCGGAGATGACTTCCTGTTTCCGGAAGGATGGTATGCTTCCGACTTTGAATCGTCCACACAATCCATAAGAGCATCAATGGAATGTAAAAATAAAGAATATATGGGAATCTAAATTCAATCATAAGCGCCGCCGGAAAACTGTTCGATCCATGGTTTGTCCGCCCAAACCAAAGATTAATGCAGGAATCAAAAACCATCCGAATAATTCTTTATACCGGGTGTATTCTTTTATTTCAATTTCTGTCCGCTCCAGTTCATCAATGGTATCGTAAACTTGTTTGAGACCCGTAACATTGGTTGCTCTAAAATATTGTCCATCTGTTCGTTCGGCGATGGATTTCAGCGTCGCTTCGTCAATCTCATTCCGGATATAACCCCTGCCAGGGATGAATGATACATCCTGGTTTGTCCCTGCCCCAATGGTATAGATTTTAATATTAAAGTTGGATGCCAAATCGGCAGAAGTAAGCGGATCTAATTCACCGGCGTTATTACTGCCGTCTGATAGTAAAATCATCACCTTACTTTTGGCAACTCTGTGACGCAGTCGGTTCGTGGCATTGGCAATGGCCATTCCGATGGCCGTTCCATCATAGGACTGTTCAGCCACATTTATTTCATCCATGAGTGAGAGCAAAACATCCTGATCCACAGTTAAAGGGCATTGAATAAACGTTTCACCGGCAAATACCAACACGCCAATCCGGTCTCCACTTCGAGCATCTATAAAATGTTTGGCGGTTTTTTTCACTGCTTCCAAACGATTGGGAGAAAAATCGGTGGCCAGCATTGATGAACTAATATCAATAACCAGAACAATATCAACCACATCAACGTTGGTTTCCTGGAGTGAGTCGCGTAACCGTGGCCTCGACAAACCCATAATAATTAAGGCAATCGTCAAATATTGGAGTAAATGTAAAACCTGTATGCGAAAACGACCCCGTCGCTTCATGTGTTCTGATATCAAATTCGATGATGAGAAGCGAAGCGTTCCTTCGTTCTTGTGGCCATATTTATTTTGCCAAATGAAAATGAGGGGAATAATTAATAATCCCAACAAAGCCCATGGATTTTCAAAAATAATCATTGGTTTTTTTCCGCAAACTCCTTCATGCTTTTACCTACGATTTATCCAATATATAGTTTCATATATCTTGTTCAATCAGCATGAAAAAGGGACCATGAAGATCCCTTTATAAATTAAATGAGTAAATGGTGAAAATTAACTTGGATCTTTATCCGGTTTATCGTTTTCAGATTCAACGGTATCTTGTGCATCTTTTAACTCATCTTTAACACCATCCACAGCACCTTTGAATTCTCGGATCCCTTGCCCTAAGCCTTTGGCTAACTCCGGCAACTTTTTTGCCCCAAACAGCAATAAAATAACTAAGGCAATGACAACCATTTCCCAACCACCGGGCATGCCGGCAAAAACTATTTCATAATGTGACATAATATCTCCTCCAGAATAAACATCGATTAATAAGACCTAAATTTAGAATGGTTACCGGAAATACCGTAGAAAATAATATGCAATTGCGAAACCGATAATACTGGTAAAATTAAATGTAAGTGTCAATCCAAATTGAATCGTAAACATGATCAAATCCAACGTAATGACGCCTGTGTCATTCCCCACCAATCCTGCCAGGTTAAAATCCACACTTTTGAGAAAGAACTCCCTCACAACACTGTCAGGTAAAACCCATCCAAAAAACACCCCCAGCAAGGTGCCAAATAGGGTCCCGAAAAATAAAATCATTAAGATGATGCTGATAGATCGCTTATTCATTGTATTCCTTTTGGGGCGGTCTTGGTGCAGCATCCTCCTCGAAACGGTCATGATCCAACATCCACTGGGTAATGGACCAAAAAATGTATATTGCCATTAGGGGGAACAACACCAATCCCCTGAATAAAATAATCCCAAGAAGGATGACCATGAGCCCAACCAACCTCATATTATTCGAACGACCTTTCTTAAAACTGAGGAGGGGAAATTTTGAAAATCGTACTGGACTCACCATAAGAAAACTTAAAATGGCTACCAATACAAGTGCCAGCCTGGGATCGCCCATATCTCCATACAATTGGAAATTGTACAACATAAAACTAATAATGGTAATTGCGGCTAATGGTGTAGTCAGTCCCATAAAGTACGGTTTTGGGTTATCCCCAGTATCAATATTGAACTTGGCCAATCGAATGGTGCCAAATAATAAAGGCATAAAACTGATGATTGCACCCAAGAGATTAGGCAACCCTTCAACATAAATGCTATAAACCAAAATAGAAGGAACCGCACAAAACGAAATTGTATCTGCCAAGGAATCAAATTCGGTACCAAATCGAGAAGTTAAGCCCAACAGCCTTGCCAATTTTCCGTCTATTACATCGAATAAAACACCCACCATCATGACCCATCCTGCTTTAATCGGTTCGCCGTTCAGAATAAGGGTGATGGCCAAAAATCCCAGGAACATATTAAAAACTGTAGCCACATTTGGGATGAATGATCGCTTCAACCGTTTAGGTCTATTCTTTTTTATTCGTCTCATTGTATTTTTCCAATAATGGTTTCCCCCCCAATCACTTTTTGGCCCAACTCCACCTGAACAGCCACATGGGCGGGCATGATCAAATCAGTTCTACTGCCAAAGCGGATAAACCCAAGACGGCCTCCCTTATGCATTTTTACACCGACTTCCGCATAACATAATATTCTCCGGGCTATCAAACCAGCAATTTGCTTAATTTTATATTTTCCAGAATCATGGGACAATACGGTGATGATTTGTTCATTTTCATCTGATGCCTTATGGTCAAATGCTGCTAAAAATTTTCCGGATTTTCTTTCCACAGATTCCACAGTCCCATCTATGGGCACTCGATTGGCATGGACGTTAAATACATTTAGAAATACGGATACCAATTTTGCTGATTCACCCACATTCGGATCATTCACTTCTTCAATCTTCACAACCTTTCCATCTGCAGGAGAAATAATAAGTTTTTTATCCATAGGGATGACGCGCTTGGGATCCCGAAAAAAATTGAGAGAAAACAAAAAAAATAATCCAAGGATGCCGTAAAGAATAGATAAGGGCGTACTTTCCCATGCATGGGCAAAAATACCGGTACCAAACGTTACAAAAAAAAGAGGAATTAATATGATTCTACCTTCTTTTGCGAGCATCTTAAAGCTTTCCCAATTTTAGTTTTTTAGTTAAATATCGCCCATCTCGCCATATTCGCAATTTCACTTTATCTCCCGGTCTTAAATCATTGATTTCAATAATTCCCAATATATCGGATAAACTCAAGACTTTTTCATTTTCGACCGCAATAATTACATCACCATATTCTAACTGGGCTTTTTCTGCAGGACTATCTTTCAATATATGCGTAATAATTACACCCTCAGTTATAGGAATATCCAAATACAATGCGGTATTTTTATCCAACGGTTGGGCCCGAATGCCTGTAGAAAAATCTCGTTCAATATGACCCTTGGTTTTTAATTCCTCAGCAATACGCCGAGCACGATTAATGGGAATGGCAAACCCAATTCCAATAGACCCCTGACCCACATTTGATCCTGTAAATATAAAGGTATTGATACCAATTAACTCCCCATTTGCATTAATGAGTGGACCACCGCTATTTCCAGGGTTAATGGCTGCATCGGTCTGGATCATATCCTGGAATACCTTACCACTTTGTAACCCAAAATCAAGATCCTTCCCACTAATGATTCCCACCGTAGCCGTGGGTTGCTGATTTACATCGAATAATCCGAATGGGTTACCCAAGGCGATTGCCCATTCCCCAATAATAAGCTTATCCGAATTGCCCATATTCACGAAAGGAAAATCAGAACCATCCAATTTTAACAATGCCATATCCGTAATCATATCCACACCCACTACCTCTGCATTGAATTCATCACCCCCAGGAAGTTTCACAATAATTTTTGTTGCATGTTCAATCACATGATTATTGGTTAAAACATAGCCATCGGGACTGATAACAACTCCAGATCCTGACCCTTTGACCTCCCTTTGACGAACTTGTGGTGGGAAAAAATATTCAAACCAGGGATCCCTCTGGAAGGGGTTCAGGGAATAGCTGCGCACCTGGGTCACATTGATGCTGGCCACCGCCGGACTGGCTTTTTGAATCGCAGCTGTGATGGCATTTTTGCGGCTTTGATTAATCGCCGACTGCCCATTTATTCCAACACAGCATAAAAGGATGAAGAATATATTTATTCGTTTTTTATTCGTCATAATCAACTTGTGTTAATGCAAGACCTTGAGGAGGTGCTTTATATATATTCACATTATCAATCGGATGATTAATCAATTCCTTAAATTGCTCCAATTTGTATTTTCCTCGTGATATTTCGACCATAGTCCCCACTAAATAGCGGACCATATGGTGCAAAAAACGATTCCCAGAAACTTGATAATTTACCACGGCACCATCCTCTTTCCACACAGAATCATAGACGATACATCGACGATGTTCTAAGTTTTCCGAATTCCGACTGAATGATGTAAAATCATGGTTCCCCACAATCATGCCTGCGGCTTCATTTAAAAGAGGCAAACTAACAGAACCAATTTTCCACGTATAACTGCGATCGAGTAAAAAATTATTCGTCCGGCAGCGATAATTGTAGTATCTCCTGGTGGCGGAGAATCGTGCATGAAATTCAGGTGAAACAACAGTGCAGTCCATTATCTTTACATCCCGAGCCAGATTTCCGTTTATTGCATCCTGCAAGGCACACGTATCCAAGTCTGTATTAAAATCAAAATGCGCCACCTGACCTGTGGCATGGACACCTGTATCTGTCCGCCC
This sequence comes from Fidelibacterota bacterium, assembly GCA_014382015.1. GTDB lineage: Bacteria > Fidelibacterota > Marinisomatia > Marinisomatales > TCS55 > TCS55. The sequence goes on from JACNKN010000054.1 coordinate 11,270, forward strand.
GGCGCCGTGAACGCGAATTGACTCTTTTTGATTCAAAATTTGAAGTGCATCCTCAATTTCTCCCTGGACAGTCCGATCTTTCTTTTGCAGCTGCCAGCCTCGAAATCCAGTACCGTCATATTGAACCGTAATTTTAAAACGCGGCAATGGAATGAATCCCCCAGTAAAAAAGTGTAATTGCAATCATTTGAAATAATTGGTTTCTTCCAAACGGTATCGGATGTGTCACGCCTCGTGGGAATTGGTTCCCATATCCGCGCAGTTTCATGGCAGTGGCTACATCATCCGCTCGCCGAAGTTGATGGACCAGTAACCCCGGCATTTCTTTTGAGGCAGTCTTCACTTGGTTCCAATGACTATTTTCCGATTCTAACCCTAATGCTTTTCGGCTGTTTCTTACGGATTGCCAATTGGATTGAAATGTGGGGTAAAATCGCAATGTCATACCCAAAAATAAAAAGAAGTCTTCCATTCCTTTCCAGGGCTTTTTCCATTTTATCCAAATGCTCCTAAAAAGAATAATAATATCCTGGCTGGGGGTGGATACAAAAAAGAACATCATGGCACCGACCATTAAGATCAATTTTAAAAATCCAATAACGACTTCACTAAAAATTATACCCAAAGAATTATCTGTTAATAAAATGGAAAAAAGGACATACAAACCCAGCATGACTGGAAAATATAATAGGATTGGTTTTAAGCGAGTACCTACTCGAGAAATATGATTCTTATTCATCCACGCAATACCGAGAAAAATAGCAAAATGGATTCCCCATGCTCCAAAAGAATTAGAGGTAAGCAAAGAAAACGAAAATCCCAGAAAAAACCATAGACTAACAAGTGGATGATTAAACATTATGGGTTTAAAAGTGAAGGGTTAAGGCGTAACCCATCCCGCCAGATTCTAACGGAATCCATGGTTGGACCGTCAGGTTTTGTTTTCCACCAATTCTCTTTAAATATAACGCATCAATGGCAGACACCATATGGTTCAAAACAATGGCTCCAACTCCAAAAGTAGCTACTTGTTTCATTTGATCACTCAAAATGCGTTTTTTCTCAAATGAATTTCGATTTGAATCCTTATCCCAATCCCAGCTCCATCTCAAGTTGGCTTCATAAATATCATCCATTTCACGATTGCGTAGATGTTCGTCGTTATAATCTTCAATAGAACTAAAATTCCCAATATCCACCCAGTATTTATGACTTTTACCTGAGGATGACACGGCAGCATGTTCCACAGCAAAAGCGATATAATTCTTTTTTAATATATTGGAATATGTTGTGGTACCTAAGATTGAAATCAGTAAACCCGACTCCACGTAAGTAAACAATCGACTTCGTTTAGGATATTGCAGTGATTTTTGCCCCCAACCGGGAATAAGTGCCGATTGAATGACAGGATTCATTTTCTGCTTGGGTTTTTCCTGACAAATGGAGAAACCAGAGAAAAGAAAAATGCCAATTAGGATGGGTTTGAGCGTCTGATAAACCATATAATTTGTATTAAAGTTAAAATAAAGCACATGTGTGCGAAAACACTTCCGTATCGGGTGAAAAATGTCATGCCTTGATTCAAGGGAACCTTTCCCATAAAAACAACCTGCTCGCCATAATTTATTTTTTTTGCCACTTTACCTGACGGATAAATGATTCCTGAAATTCCTGTATTGGCACTGCGGACAATTCCAGTTCGCAATTCAACGGCCCGCAACCGCGCCAATTCAAAATGCTGCCTCACTCCAGAAGAATTTTGCAGCCAGGCGTCGTTGGCTTCAATTGTTAAGAATTGAGCTCCGTTTTGGACAAATCCTCTCGCTGCCATGGGGTAGCTCGACTCATAACAAATTAAATTACTAAACTGAATTGAGTCTAAGGGAAATAATGTGAATTCCGTTCCTGCAGTAAAATTCGCCTGACCAAAATTTAACTTCTTTAAAATTGAAAATTGTTGAGACAGAGGAATGTATTCAGCAAATGGAACCAGGAATTTTTTATGGTACATTTTATTCCCCTTAACGCCAAGGTAGATAGCCCCATTATAAACCTCCCGCCCCTTCGAATTTTTTTTATAATCGGCCGTTCCCATGAGAATAGGGATACCCAAATCCATCACTTGTTTTTCATATTGATGCCGTTTGGAGGAAACGCGCATATAGACGGGCAATGCCGCTTCCGGCCATAAGATTAAATCTGGTTTCATAGATAATGCTTTTGTATGAAGTGAATCCATTAACGCATATAATTGAGACCGATAAGATGCTTCCCACTTTTTGTTCGGATTTACATTGGGCTGCAGAACAGCCACATTACGATAAGGTTCCTTTTCGTCAAAATCGAATGTGGACAATCGAACACTGCCATAAATCCAAGGCAATAGAAATATAATGGATAAATAAATGATTGCGTTTTTATGCTTCATTTTTCCATGAAGCGATATGTAAAAAATTACATTGATTAACAGAAGCCAAAACCCTACCCCTTCTGTTCCTGTGAACTCCACCATTTGAATCACGGGTAAAAAGACAGTTTGAGTCGTGGCTAAATTCGCCCAGGGGAATCCCAATGGACCGAAACCGCGAATCCATTCCATCGTCACCCATAAGAAGGGTATTATGCTCAAACTGTTTGATGTTCTCTTTTCTATCCATGCAGCCACCCACCCGATAGTTGCCCAAAATATTCCTAAGTATAAAATGGCAGCTATCATAGATAATAGTACAATCGGGATACTTGCCCCAGAGTTCAACCCAATCCAGTAAAGGGAAATCAAGTTTGCAATCACGGCAGCAAAAAATGACCAACGTGCCGATTCTTTTGGTGGCTGAGTTTGCCAAATATGAATCAGTGGCAAAAATCCAAACCAGGCAGTAATTCCGGGGATGGGGGGGAAAGCGCATCCAATAAGAATGCCTGAAATAATCGCCAATTGAAATGGCGATCGGTCGAAAATCTTTTTCATCAGCGAGACCGGTCTAAATATTGCTGAAGGACAATCGCTGCAGCTGTTTCGTCAATCCGGCTTTTATTATGACCCGTTTTTACATTCTGCTGAATTAACGCTTTTTCTGCGCTGATTGAACTCAATCGTTCATCTTCTAACGAAACAGGTAAATGAATAACTTCTTTCAATTGATTGATGAATTGAGTTACGATTTCAGTCTGCTTTGTGGTCTGCCCCTTCATTCCTTTGGGGTAGCCAACGACAATCTGCTCCACAGATTCATCATTAATGATATCACTTATCTGTCTAAAAAGATCATCTACACCCATATATGTGATTGTTTTATAGGGTTTTGCTATAATTTTTAAGGGGTCCGATAGTGCGAGGCCAACCCGCACATGGCCATGATCAATTCCCAATATTCGTCCCATTTTATTTCAGATGAAAACCGATCAGTGCTGAGATCGTTCGACAGAATCAATATTTTTTATTTGGCCCATCTTTCGAACAACACGATCCAATTGTTTTAGGTTATTAATCTGAAGGATGAAAACAGCAGTGGCAATTGCTTCCTTTACTTTTATATCCACAGATGTCAAATTGATATTGAGTTTTGAAATGGATTCTGTCAAATCCTTTAACAATCCTTTTCGGTCTTGTCCGATCACTTTAATTCGCACATTAAATATATCATTACGGGCCACCTCCCACTCTACCGGTACCAAACGATCTGATTCCTCGCTTAACAGAGGTAAACTGGTGCAGGAAGATCGATGAACGGTTACGCCCCGGCCCCTGGTAATAAACCCCACCATATCATCCCCGGGTATTGGGTTGCAGCATTTACCAAAATTGGCCATAATGTTGCTAATACCTTCCAACTTAATACTTCGACTTTCTTTACGGGCAAAACTGAAAAAGGTGGACGTTTCTTCCGATTCATCCGTTTCAACCTGTTTGTCTTGTGGTGCGATTTTATTTAATATGTCTCGAATGGAAATATTACCTTTGCCCACAGCTTCTATTAATTGATCTTCTCCACCAAATCCAAATTTAGTATATGCATTTTTCACATCATCTTTTAGATTCAATAATTTCAATCGACGAAGGCTTTTGGTAATAATTTCTTCACCAATTTTTACACTTTCGTCACGTTCTTGTTTATTCAAATATCGTTTAATATGGTTGCGTGCTTTTGAGGTGATTGCAATTTTTAGCCATCCATAATTTGGACTCTGGGAACTGCTCGTAATAATTTCAACCGTATCCCCGTTATGCAGTTCACTATTCAAAGGTACCACCTTATGATTTACCTTTGCACCCAGGCAGGAATGACCAACTTCAGAATGTACATTATAAGCAAAATCCAAGGGAGAAGCTTTTCTGGGCAACTGAACTAAGTCTCCTTTCGGTGTAAATACAAAGATTTCATCTCCGAATAGATCAATTTTGAGCAAATGCATAAATTCTTTTGGATCGTTTTCTTCACTTTGAAGAATATCCAATAATTCCCGAAGCCACTTAACATGGCTATCCACATGTTTCGTATCTTTTGATCCTTCTTTATACCTCCAATGGGCAGCCACGCCGATTTCGGCAGTCTGCTCCATATCATGGGTGCGAATTTGAATTTCAACTAATTTTCCCCCCGGCCCCACAACAGTCGTATGTATAGACTGATACCCGTTACTCTTGGGCGTAGCGATAAAATCTTTAAATCGTTCTTGGACAGGTTTGAAATTTTGATGCAATATACCCAATGTCAGGTAACATTCTTCAACTTTCTCAACCACAACCCGGACTGCCAGAATATCATAAATCTCTTCGAATGATTTACCCCTTTTAACCATTTTTCCATAAATGGAGGTATGGGATTTTGGACGACCATATATACGGGGATTAATATTATATTCACCAAGTTCTTTCACGAGGGCATCGGTGATTTTTTTTATATATTTTTCTCGTTCTTTTAATGATGATTTTAATTTTTTTTCTATTTCCTTAAAGGGTTCGGGATTCAGGGTTTTTAATACAAGGTCATCCAACTCCCACTTAACCTTTGCCATACCTAACCGATGGGCCAGGGGGGCATATACTTCCCGAGTTTCAACAGCAATTCGATGCTGTTTCATTCTCGGCATATATTCGATGGTAGACATATTATGGAGTCGATCTGCAAATTTAATAATGATGACCCGTAAATCCTTTGCCACTGAAATGAGCATCTTCATAAAGTTACCTGCTTGCTCCGCCTTTCGACTGGAAAAACGAATACCACCCAGTTTGGTAACCCCATTCACTAAATTGGCAACATCTGTTCCAAATATTTCTTCGATTTCTTCATATGTAGCTTCTGTGTCCTCTAATGTATCATGGAGTAATCCGCCGATAATTGTAATGGGATCCATTTTCCACTCGGCCAGAATCTTCGCAACCTCTACACAATGATTTTCAAAATAGGACTTTCCGGAGCGCCGCTTTTGTCCCTCATGATAACGGGAACCAAAATCGTAGGCTTGCCATAATTCTTTTTCAAGATTGTCGTTATTAATTTGTTCATTCTGGGCTACTTTGTTATATAAGTCTTGGAATGGTCGGGGAAACTCCCCTACAAGAAATGGAACGAATTTGGTTAACGGATTTTCCATTAGAACGGTGATTCAGATTCCATTTCAGCAAAAGCGGACATGTTTTCAAACCGGGCGAACCGATCTACAAATGTTGCTTCAACAATACCTGTAGGGCCGTTCCTTTGTTTCGCTACAATAATTTCTGCTTTCCCGCGATCCTCATCTTCATGCGAATATACCCAGGGCCGATATAAGAAAATGACCACATCTGCATCCTGCTCTATGGCACCGGATTCACGAAGATCCGATAACTGTGGACGACGATCACTTCTACTTTCAACCGCACGGGATAACTGGGACAATCCAAGGACAGGCACTTCTATTTCTTTTGCCAATGCTTTTAAAGACCTGGAAATCTGGGAGATTTCCTGCTGACGGCTTTCTGCACCTTTTGGTCCAGTCATAAGCTGGAGATAGTCAACAATGATTAACCCGATATCATGCTCTGCTTTTAATCGGCGAGATTTCGCCCGAACTTCCAATACAGACATTCCCGGTGTATCATCAAGGTAAATGGGTGCTTCAGCCAGGTTACCCACAGCAATACTTAAATTTTTCCATTGGGCTTTGGGTAATTTTCCGGTTCGAACCAAATGACTGTCCACCCGTCCTTCCGCACAAAGCAGTCGCATGGCCAATTGATGATTCGCCATTTCAAGGCTGAACATACCCACGCCCGTTTTATCCATGATAGCCGCATTCCGACCCATGGATAAAGCCAAAGCAGTCTTTCCCATACCTGGGCGTCCTGCGACGATGATCAATTCCCCCGGGTGGAAACCGGAAGTTATATCATCTAAATCAATGAGTCCAGATGGGACACCTGTTACGCTGCCCGGTTTTGATGCAATCTTATCTAATTCTTCAAAAGTGTGGTGGAGAATGGGATCAATATGCTGAAATCCTCCCCGCAATCTTTTTTCGGAAATATTGAAAATGGCAGATTCTGCTGAATCTAATATATCATCTACATCTTGTGAATCTTCAAATGCTTCTTTAGAGATTTCATGCGCAACTTGAATCAGTCTTCGTAGAAGGTGTTTTTCTAATATAATTTTTGCATAATGTTCAACATTTGCAGTTGTGGGAACCGATTCTGCCAATCCTGTGATGTAATAAGCACCTCCAACACCTTCTAATTCCTTTTTCTTTTTTAAACGGTCCACGACAGAAATAGCATCAATGGGCTCTCCCTTTTCGAACAAATCGCTCATGCAAGAAAAGATACGAACGTGGGCATCTTTATAAAATTGATTGGCAGACACCCATTGCATCGCCTTACTTACCGCCTCTTTGGTCGTAAGCATAGATCCTAACACTGCTTGTTCCGCTTCAAGAGCTTGAGGCTGGGCAGTTAATTTTATTTCGTTACTTTTAGCCATTTTATTTACGCATCAATAATGGAACGAATCCATTTGAAATCCTTCCATGTTTCCGGTTTCCAATTTGGGTTTCTTAATAAAGCAGCCGGGTGATATGTTACGATGAGAGGTGTCCCATGATAATCATGGAGAATACCGCGCATACTTTTCAACGGTTTGTCCACATTGAGAAGTGTCTTTCCGGCAACTCGTCCCAAAGCTACAATGAGTTTTGGCTGAATCAAATTAATTTGATGAATTAAATAAGGTTCGCATTCACTGACCTCATCTGCCAGCGGGTCCCGATTGCTGGGAGGTCTGCATTTTAATACATTACAAATATATACATCTTTTTGGCGAGATCGATTAATCGCAGCCAGGATTTTATCTAATAATTGGCCTGCACGACCAACAAATGGTTCTCCCTTTAAATCCTCCTTCTCCCCCGGGGCTTCGCCCACAAGGACTAAAGAGGCTTCTGGATCTCCCACACCAAATACAAATTCCGTGCGTGAATCACCCAGTGCACAATTGTGACACTGATGTATTTGTTTATAAAAATTATTTAAATCCGACGGAAAGTCAGGATTCATTTGTTGGGGATCTTCCTTCAACGATGCCTGGGGTTTATCCAAAAATAATTCATCCCCGAATAACTCTCGAGTTTGTTTTAAATATCGGTTTATCGCATCAGCAGAAACTGGACCCATAGTTTCAAATAGGCCGCCTGGACCTAATCTTCGTCTTCAGAATTATGCCAAACTAAATCACCGTTAATGAATTCTTTTACTGCCACAGTGGTGGCTTTTTCTACTTCTTCGTAATCTTCTGGATTTTTTTCGAAGACCTGGTCATAAACGCCCATTTCAACTTCTTCGGTAGATACCATCATTTCTTCCATGATTCTATTATTCAGTATTTGCTTTGCCCGTCTGGACATCACGACAACTGCTTCATAAAAATCTGGTGTTAGGTCTTCCATTTTTCGAATGGATATTGGTTCAAGAGCCATAATATACTTCCTCATTTTCATGTTGTAAAATATTCATTATTTCATCGACTGCATGGTCCACATTATCGTTGATAATCTGGTAAGTAAAATTGGATTTGTATTCCAATTCTGTACTGAGCCTCTCCAGCCGCTTTGCAATTCTTTTTTCAGAATCGGTCCCGCGATTCACCAGTCTTGTTCGTAAATCATCCAAACTTGGTGGTTCTACAAAAATTGATATTGTTTTATTTGGATATAAGGTTTGAATGGAAATGGCACCTTTTACATCCAATTCCAACAAAAGATATTCCTGCCCCATGATCGCTGTTTCTAATGTGGATTTTAAGGTACCGTAATAAAAATCACCATGAATTTGTTCCCATTCCACAAAATCATTTTTTGCAATGCCCTTTTCAAATGCATCGTTTGTTAAAAAATTGTAATCAACTCCATCAACTTCACCATTCCGCTGCTCACGGGTTGTGCAGGAAACAGAAAAATGAATTGTCTTATCCCGTTTCTGAAGGGCACGACAAATCGTTGTTTTCCCCGATCCAGATGGTGCTGAAATAATGATCAAATTTTTCATCTTTATAAAATGTTTTGGATTTGCTCACGCATTTTTTCTGCTTCATCCTTCAATGTAATTACGTGATTTACAATATGTTCTGAAGAACTTTTTGATCCAATTGTATTGATTTCTCTACCCATCTCCTGCAAGAGAAAATTCAATCTTTTTCCTGCAGAACCCTTCTCAACCAATAATGATTTAAATTGTTGAAAATGGCTTCTAAGTCGAACGGTTTCTTCTGTCACATCCGCTTTTTCAGCCAACATGGCAATTTCCTGGGCAATGCGATTTTCATCTACCGCGGCCCCATCCAGTAATTCCGCAATGCGTGACTTATAACGTTTTTCCCGTTTTTGAAATTCTTTTGGCAATTCTTTTTCGACCTGATTTAAAACATCCTCCAGAATGGATATGCGATCCTCAAAATCATTTTTGAGTTTCTCTCCCTCAGTTTTACGCATTTGAATTACTTCTGTACATGCGTTTTCAACCGCTTTGATTAAATGGTTTGATCCTGGAGAATCCGCATCCACATGGGTAAAAAGGTCATTCGCATTCACAATATCACCCAAATCCAAATGACGCCCATAATCTTTTTGAATATTAAGTATAATAGCTTCTATGGCTTCAAATCTATCTTTATTAAAAGTGAGGGATTGAGACTGTCCATTTCCTTCGATTTCAAGATTAACATGAATCGTCCCTCGAACCAGTTTTTCTGAAATGATATCCCGAATCTTTTTATCATCGGAAGGATCAATATCAAACCCACGGATTTTAACTTCAAGGAACCGTCCGTTCACTGCCTTAATTAAGACAATCACTTTTGCAGCACCCTTTCCGGTTTTACCCCGGCCATATCCTGTCATACTTTGAATCATAATTTTTCGCTCTGAGAAAAGCCGATAAATTTACACTTTATATATATTGTATGCCAATGAATGCATTGGTTCTTTTAAATGGTTTTTCCCTAAATTCAGACATGAAGAAAAAAGTATTTATTACAGGTGCAAGCAGTGGTATTGGTGAATATTTAGCTTATGCCTATGCGAAACGAGGATATTTTATTGGATTGGTGGCTCGTAGAAGAGATAGGTTGGAGAAAGTGGGAACCCATTGTTCCGAATTAGGTGGTCAAATAAAAATATATGCAATAGACGTTCTGAAGGGTGACGACTGCAAAACGGCTATCGATAATTTTATTTCCCTGCCCGGCGACATGGACTCCATTTATGCCAATGCCGGTGTGGGCAGTCCCGATGGATTAAGTTCTGGCAGTGCTGAAAATATGAACCATGTGTTAAGCGTAAATATATTGGGCGTCACCAATACAGTTATGCCTTTTATCCCGCATTTAAAAGAAATACAAGATGGTAAAATTGCCGTGATTAGTTCTGTGGCCAGTTTTCGTGGTTTGGCTCATCATGCCGCCTATAGCGGTTCGAAGGCAGCGGTCCGAAACATAAGCCAGGGATGGAGCACTGCACTTTATAAACATGGTATTTCTGTCACTGCTGTCTGTCCTGGTTTTATTAAAAGTGAAATGACGGGAGACAATGAATTCCCCATGCCATTCCTCATGGAAACACATGTGGCCGTTCAAAAAATAATCCGTGCAGTTGACCGAAGGAAAAAAGTATTTATTTTCCCCTGGCAAATGAAATATTTTATGGTTCCTTTAATGAAATGGGCGCCGGACTGGATGTTCCGAAAAGTAGGAATGTAACCGGTACTCTGTGGATTAACTCAATTATTTTCGGCGTCAACCACCCTTTTATCTGAATTTTATTTATGATTTAATTTGAATTAAAATCAAGTAGATTCGGAGCCGTGGCTAACCAAAAAAATAACAAAAAATCAAGAATTCCCAATGGCTATAATTCTGATGATAAAAAGAGGCGTATCGCTTGGCTGGAGGATTATACCGGTTTTAATTATATAGATTCTCCTGTTAATCCACCTGAAGAACTTAAGGGGATCATTGAAAACCATATTGGATTTATGAAAATCCCAATGGCAATTGCCGGACCATTGCGATTGGATGGCCAATATGCCAAAGGTGAATTTTTTGTCCCTATTTGTACCTTAGAGGGTACGCTGGCTATTTCCATGACCCGGGGAATGTATGCTTCTTCCATTTCTGGCGGCATTCGGGTCCGCCATGCAAAACAAGAATTGTCACGAGCACCCGTCTTTATTTTTGAAGATTTGAATGATTCCTTTGAATTCATACGCTGGGTAAATGACCATTATGAAGATATTAAAAAAGTAGCTGAATCCACCACCCAGCATGGAAAACTTCTAAGGATTGATCAATATCCCGTTCAGAATTATGTCATCCTTGATATTATTTTAGATACAGGAAATGCCGCAGGCCAAAATATGGTCACCCTGGCAGCAAAAGTCGCCTGCGATTATATTAAAGAACAAACTGGCCATGAATTCATCCTTGAGTCCGGTTTCAACAGCGATAAAAAAGCATCCTCCAGAAATATGATTATGGGACGGGGACACACGGTTTTAGCAGAGGTTACCCTCACCCATTCAGTTATGAGACGTTTCCTGGGCATCAACCCCAAGGATGTGGAAAGATTCCAGCAATTAGGCCCCACAATCACCACCATGGCCGGCACCTCAGGTTGCCATCTCCATATTTCCAATGCACTGACGGCGATTTATTTGGCCACGGGACAGGATACAGCATGTGTAGCCGAAAATGCCATGGGACATTTCCAAACGGAACCAGTAGATCATGGTATAAAATGCAGGCTGACACTTCCTTCCCTCACCGTTGGAACCGTCGGTGGCGGTACCCGCCTCCTTCCTCAGCAACAAAATTTGGAATTCCTGGGATGTCATGAAGGTGAATACTCTTCTCGGAAACTTGCAGAGATTATAGGCGCATCCGCGCTGGCATTGGAAATTTCCCTCATGTCTGCCATAGCATCCGATACATTTGCCATGGCTCATATGAAATATGGTCGAAAGTAAATGACCCAATCAACGGTTCTTGATAATCCAAAATATTCATATTTAGTTAAAAAACAACCGGCATTCTTTCGCGTTTGGAAAAAACTATTTTATTATTATACTAAATTTGTTTTTCTCTGGTACACACCACTAAAAGTTTATGGTCGGGAAAATATTCCTGATACCTCTTTCATTTATTCCTGTAACCATAATAGCCATATGGATGTCGCTTTACTTGCAGCATCCGTCAACAAAAGTTTTAATTATTTTGGAATGCTTGCAGCAAAAGATTACTGGTTTGATAATCGGTTCAAACGATTCTTTATGAGGATTATTATGAACTTAATTCCTATCGACCGGAAAATAAATGATGTTCGAAAATTTTCTATCGATGACACGATCACATTATGCAATGCTTTCATGGCTTTTGATAATCGAAACTTAATTATGTTTCCTGAAGGAACCCGGGGAAATCCTGGTGAAATGCGTCCTTTCAAAACAGGCGGTGCAATTTTCGCAATCAAACTCAATGTCCCAATATTACCTGCGTTGGTTTTCGGTTCACATCAGGCTTGGCCTAAGGACAAAATTTTCATGCGTCCCACTCCTATTCATATCCACATATTAGATCCCATATATCCTGAGCAGTTTATTCAGGGAAATTCTTCGGGGGAATTCGATGAAGATATTATCAAACAGGCTGCCCAAAAAATGACCACACAATTGGAAAACACAATCCGTGAAAAAGGAAAAATATTCTATGGATAAACTGTATAAAACTAAATATGAAAAATTCTTTGCCCATACGCATAATACATGGGGACATAAATGGGGTTATAAAGATACAAAATTTGTCCTGAATGATGACCGTACGGTCCGGATGGCGGGTGATCGTTATGAGTTATGCGGGTCGGACATGCCTGATTTTATACCTTATATCGAAGAAATGCTGGGTATCACCATTGACCCAAATGACACACTTTCTGAAGTTGAAAATAAACCGGTTCGGGGATCCAATATTAATGAACAATTCTTGGAACAGGTTAAATCCACCTTCCCGGATGATCGGTTCAGTTTTGCAGACGATGACCGATTAATTCATAGTCATGGACAAACCACATCAGAGGAAGTGTATAAGGTTCTTTATTCTGAAGTTAAACGCAATATTGATATGGTGTTTTATCTGGAATCAGAAGATGAAGCTGTTCAGTTGATTCAACTCGCTGATCGGTTTGATGTATGCCTTGTCCCCTTTGGTGGTGGAACCAGTGTAAGCAGTGCACTCATCATTCCTCAATCAGAAACGCGAATGGTTGTGGCCGTTGATACCCGTCGCATGGACAAGATCGAATGGATTAATGAAGAGGATCGTCGGGTTTGTATTCAGGCTGGGATTACCGGCAGCCGAATGGAAGAGCTACTGGAAGAAAAAGGATTTACGGTTGGGCATGAACCGGATAGTATTGAACTTTCAACCCTGGGCGGGTGGATTGCTACCAATGCCAGTGGAATGAAAAAGAACCGTTATGGTAATATTGAAGATATTGTTGAAAACGTAACCATGGTATCACCCAATGGCACGATCGAACAAGTGGATCCAATCATACGGGCATCCATTGGAATTAAGCCACAAAATATATTATTTGGATCCGAAGGTAACCTTGGCCTGATCACAAAAGCGGTTTTAAAACTCCATAAAAAACCAGAAACCAAAAAATATAATTCTGCTGTTTTTCCAAATTGGAAAGCAGGCGTAAAATTCCTTTATGAACTTTCCAAAACTAATTTTATTCCTGCCAGTGTTCGCCTTGTGGATAACGTCCAGTTCCGCTTTGGGCAGGCATTGAAACCCAAAACAGAAGGTATTCATAAAACCATCGACTCCCTGAAAAAATTCATGGTCCTTAATATAAAGGGTTTTGACCCCGATAAAATGTGCGCGTCTACTTTTGTCATGGAGGGATCCAGAGAAGAAGTGGCGTACCAGGAAAAGAATATATCAAAACTGGCTAAGTCTTGTGGTGGACTTATCGGCGGTGAGGAGAATGGAAAACGAGGCTACATGCTTACATTCGCGATTGCTTATGTTCGTGATTTTCTCACCGATTTTCATGTGATCGGTGAAACCATGGAAACCTCCGTACCATGGAGTAAAATAAAACCGACCTGCGAGGCGGCACACGAAAAACTGATTGAACTCCACAAAAAACATAATTTCCCGGGGAATCCATACATGTCCTATCGAATTCCCCAGATTTACCATACGGGTGTTTGTATTTATTTTATGTTGGGAATGAGCATAAAGGGAGTACCTCATGCGGAAGATGTTTTTGGATCCATTGAGCATGAGATTCGAAAGGTAATCATGGAAAATGGCGGTTCGATTTCTCATCATCACGGTGTGGGGAAATTACGTAAAGATTTTATGTCGAATACCCTTTCCCAATCGAGTATTAACCTGATTAAGAATATTAAAAAAGTACATGACCCAAAAAATATTTTTGGTATTCGGAATAACGTATTTTCCGATTAGATTAACCCAAGATGAACCTTTCTGGAAAAACATTTATTGTAACCGGAGCTTCTTCCGGAATTGGTAAAGTTTTATCGAAAAAACTCGCCACAAAGGGGGCTCAAATTATATGTGCTTCTCGAAATTTAGATAACCTGAATCGCGTTGTTGAGGAAATTAAGATTCAAGGCGGTACGGCAATTTCAGTCCAAACAGATATCACCCAAATGGATCAATGCCAGTTATTAGTAGAGAAAACTATCAATCATTATGGAAAATTAGATGCATTGGTTTTGAATGCTGGTATCAGCATGTGGACCCCTTTCGAATCTTTAAAAGATGTGAGTTTTTTTCGCCAATTAATGGAAACTAATTATATGGGCGCCGTTCATTGCTGCCACGCCGCATTGCCCTTTTTAAAATCATCTAATGGTTTAATCGTTAATTGTTCAACCGGCCAGGCATTAATGGGATTCCCCAATCATACAGGATATGCAGCATCCAAACATGCACTCCGCGGATTTTTGGCATCTTTGGATATTGAGATGAAGGGTGAAATACAATTTCTTGATGTCATTATGGGATGGATTCGCGGCACGGGATTAAGAGAAAATGCTTTTGGCCCCAATGGACAAAAACTTGGAGAAACAAAACGAAATCATACCAGCCAGTCCGTACCTCTTATTGAGTGTGTCCAAGCGATTGTTTCGGGAATTGAAAATGATAAAAAAGTGATTTACATCCCGAAAAAACTACGGCTTGTCCCCTTTTTTAATGTTTTTTTTAAAGGTCTATTAAACAGGAAAGTGGCAAAAGCTGTGAATGATCATCAAGATTAATCTGCACTGGGGTTCATGGCATTTTTCTTTTGTTTTATAATTTTTCCACATATTGACGAACCCAATTCGAATTCACCGCCAATGATACCATATGAGAACTTCCCAATCCAGAGCCGGTTGGTTCATTCAAAAACGCATAGTCTAAAGACAAATTTTCCCAACTAAGACCGATACCTCCTGTGGTGGAACCAATGGCATTCCGTCCCAGTCGAAGCGCAATTTTATTATCATAAACACCATTAAAGCCAAGTCGGTAATTGGCACCCTGGTCACCCAAATTGATATCATCGTCGATGGATTTCCCTGCGCCATCCCAAACGATATTCACCATAGCTGAAATCGATAACGGTAAATGCATAAAATGATGGGTATGGGAAAGCCCCGCAATTGCTGTAGGTTTAAATCGTTCAATTGTTCCATTCTCCCACACTTGCCAACTGGTGGATATATCACGAATCGTTAGACCCAATCGCCCATTTTTCCAAGGAACTGTCAACATACCAAAATCAAGTCCGATCCCAGAACCGGTATAATCACCAATTGAATGAAATAATGTTTTGACAGCCAACCCCATTTCAAACTGATCTCTATGCCATGAAGTACTCAGATGAAGCCCCAACTGTCTTTGTGAAAAATATTTTAGTTTATCCTCGTCCAGCCTTTCCCCTTCATCCAATGTACCATTTCCCTCGCCAATATCCCCCGTTCCCGGAACACCATCTAATCCAAAATCTAAAAGAATATTTCGTGTATCGGGAATTTGATCGATACCTTCATGAATGATAATGAGATTGAGTGGGCGTGAAAAGTTCTGAATGGGAAACCCCAATAAATCACTATTAATCATTCCAGCCAATCGGCTTTGATGGGTATAGTTTATATTATGGAGTCCCACTTTTCCACTGGCGGCCGGATTAAATAAAGGAGAAACAGATGTACCATAATCAGTAACAGCTGCACCACCCAGAGCAAGGATTCGCGCATCTCCTGCACTATTAAAGACCTGCCAACCATACTTTACCCAATAAGATTGAGATAAACCGATATTAATTAGGATAAAAATAACTGTCATTCTGAATGCTTGCTTTAGGCAAGAATGAAGAATCTCAAGCATTCCATTTTTGGTATTTTTTTGCTTGAGATACTTTGCCTTTGGCTCAGTATCAAAAACTTGGTGGTTATAGCCCATGCTTTTTCTTCAGCGCATCCAATCGTTGAATCGCATCAAGCGGTGAAATATTAAGCACATCTAATTTGGATAAATCTTCTTTTAATTCAGACTCGGCCTTTTCAAACATGGACATTTGATTATCCGCCTCAGGAATTTCACCTTTTGATTCAGTAGGGTGGTTTTGAATATGATAATTTAATATTTCTGTCGCCCTGGAAATAACCTGGTTCGGCAATCCCGCCATCTGCGCCACATGAATTCCGTAACTCTTATCCCCCGGTCCCGGCATTATTTGACGCAAGAAAACAATTTTATCCCCGAATTCTTTCACAGCGATATGATGATTTTCTAAACGATCTAATGTTTTCTCCAAATCAGTCAATTCATGATAATGGGTGGCAAATAATGTCCGTGCCGCCACTGATTCATTATTATGCAAATGTTCTGTAATCGCCCATGCCAAAGATAATCCATCATAAGTCGCAGTCCCTCGCCCAATTTCATCTAAGAGTATGAGACTTTTTTCCGTGGCATTATTCAGAATATTCGCCGCTTCATTCATTTCCACCAAGAATGTACTTTCACCACCAGCCAGGTTATCACTGGCACCAACCCGGGTAAAGAGTTTATCCACAAGACCGATTATGGCAGTGTTAGCAGGCACGAAAGACCCCACCTGTGCCATGAGTACAATGAGCCCGATTTGACGTAAATAAGTGGATTTCCCTGCCATATTTGGCCCGGTAATGAGGTGAATCTGATTATGCCGCGTATCCATTGTTAAATCGTTAGGTATAAATCGTTCTGTGGCAGGTAAAAGCTGCTCCACGACTGGATGGCGACCGCCTTTTATTTTCAGGACACTTTTATTATCTAATGTGGGACGTATATACTTATTCGCTTTGGCCACTTGTCCAAAGTTGGTCAGAACATCCAATCGGCTCAAAACGGATGCATTTTCCTGTAACTTTGCCGCTTCGGATAATATTTCTTGACAAAGGTTGGTAAATAGTTTTGATTCTATCGTTTCAATCTTTTCTTCTGCTGATATAATTTTTTCTTCATATTCCTTTAATTCCGGTGTGATATACCGTTCTGAATTCACTAAGGTTTGTTTTCGGATATAGTTTTCGGGCACTTTGTCGCCGTGAGTTTTGGTGATTTCCAGATAATAACCAAATACACTATTAAATCCAATTTTTAATGATGGTATCCCGGTTCGTTCCCGTTCAGACGATTGGAGTTCTGTAATCCACTCCTTACCGCCAGATCTCAACTTCCGAAGTTCATCTAATTCTTCATTCACCCCGGTTAAAATGACATTCCCCTGCTTAATTTGAGAGGGTGCATCTAAATCCAGAGTTTGGATTATTGTATCCTTAATCTTATCCGTATCTCCAAAATATTTTGTAAATGCTTTTAAATGTTTATCACCTGCTTTTTTTAATGCACCAATAATTTCAGGAATTTGCTCCAAGCTTAACCGAAGTCCATTGATTTCTTTTGGGGTGACTTTTCCATTATTAACCCGACCCACAATCCGTTCAATATCAGATACATTTTTAAGACGATCTCTCATATCTTCCCGACTACGAGTATTCTCTACAAATGCACCCACAATATCCAATCGCTTGATTAATCGTTTTTTATCAGTAATAGGTCGGTTCAGCCATTGTTTCAGTAACCGTCCCCCTCCCGCCGTAACCGTATCATCCAATACATCTATGAGGGTACCGTGTGTACCTTGCGTGGCGAGACTTTTAAATATTTCAAGATTGCGGACCGTAAACCCATCCAGACCCATTACATTTTCATCCAATACAGGATGGATAGCGGATACATGTTCCATGGCACCACTGAGGGTCTGGGTCATGTGATGAAAAATTGTCCCCGCAGCCGTAATACCATCAGGCAATGATTCACAACCAAACCCTTTGAGCGATTTTACATGAAAGTGCTCCGTAAGTGCCCGATATCCCTGATCATAATTATACACCCAATCTTCCACTTTGGTCATAAAGGGTTTGAGTGTGCGATACCAGTCCGCAGTGGAATAAACCACCGATTCTCCCACCAATACTTCTCGTGGTGAAAATTTTCGTAACGATTCCGTTAATCGTTCCGGTGCGCACTCACCGACAAAAAACTCGCCTGTAGATTGATCTAAAACGGCAAAACCCACTTTTGTTTTTCCAAAATGGAGAGATGCCAGATATTGATTTGCTTTTTGGTCCAATGCCTGGGCGGCCGTAATTGTTCCTGGTGTTACCACTTCAATCACTTCTCTCTTGACGATACCCTTCGCCAATTTAGGATCTTCCACCTGTTCGCAAATGGCCACCCGATGGCCTGCATTCACCAGTTTATGTAAATAATTATCCAATGCATGATATGGGAACCCGGCTAATGGTACATCCGCAGCGGCACCGTTGGATCTTTTGGTTAATACAATTCCTAATATTTTCGCAGTGAGTTTTGCATCTTCCTTAAATGTTTCATAAAAATCCCCCATACGAAACAAAACAATCGCATCGCTATACTGAGTTTTTACCTCCATATATTGGCGCATGAGTGGCGTACCGCTGGAATCTTTAGCCACAGTTTTCTCCTTTGATCCGGGAATCACCCACCCGTTCTGTTGAACCATGCTTGTCGCAGTATTCCAATAATGGAATGGCCGATTTACGGGTAGTTCCCGTTAACGATTTAAAGTCCGCCACATTCATTTCTGGGTTGGCTGCAAAAAAGAGACATAATTCATCCTTCAATTTATCCAAAACATCTCCATGAATCCACATACCTCGTCCCACTTCAAAAATTTTCCCTTCTCCCTTTAAAATGTGGAGAATCTCCAAAGTGCTTTTTGGGTTTTCTGATGATAATTCCTTCGCAGTGGGAATCGTATACCCGGATTTTTTCACCGAATCTTCTAATGATTTGGCCAAGGATGCATCGGTGTCTGATAAGACAACGGAATGACTTTTGAGCGCAAAGCCACCTTCAACATGGATCAATTCATCACCCATAACCGTCAATATGTAGGATAACCAATTAGTACTGAATTTAGTTGCATCTTTCACCCGCTCTTGAGATAAGGATTTTTTATAGGGATTTTCTTCGTGAAACTGAGACAAAACCTCTCGAATATAATCCATGGATTCATCACGTTTTTCTGACGTATATAAGAATCCTTTTTCATTTATTATTTCTTCTAATTTTATCCAATTTTTTACCTGGCTTTCCGTCGTCTGAAAATATCGGGACCAATTCCCCAATGACTTCGGTGATCTCCAATTCTGATTAACAAATTGTTTAAACCGTTCAGATGGATTTTCTTTCAGTGCGGATACCCATGATTTGAGTTCTTTTCGATTGGGAATTGGATCTGAATCTAACACCACACACCCACCCATGGTTTCCATAGGTGAAAGGCTACGGATAATAAAACGTTCATCCATCATTGCAGCAATGGGTTTTTCCAGTAAAAATAGTACATTGCCAGACTGCCCCGCTTCTAATGGATTTTCCATCACCGCTTTGGCCACCACTTCTGCCGTACCAATATGGAGGTGAACCCGTTGGCGATTTTTTAATTTCCATCGTGTATCTTCAATCAAAGTTACATGAGCAATAAGTTTATCTGTCGATTGCACCCATCGGGGATCCGCAATTACTGCACCACGATACAATTCATCTAAATCAGTTCCTGCTAAATTGATGGCAGCTCGATCTCCCATTTTCACCGATGAAGTTTCCGTGCCATGGGTTTGCATGCCCCGTACTTTTGCTTTTTGATTCCCGGGAATAATCTCTAATTCCTGGCCATCTTTAGTTTTTCCCGATAGCACCGTTCCAGTCACCACAGAACCAAACCCCGTTTTGGAAAAGACACGATCCACGGGGAGATGGAAAAACCCACGGTCCAATTCTGTCTCAATATTTTTGGACTGGGATAATATAGCTTGTTTCAGCGTATCAATCCCTTCCCCAGTATCAATCGATGTGCGAACAATAGGCGCATCCTTGAGGAATGTATCCCCAACCAACTCCTGGATTTCCAATTCAACCAAATCTATCCAGTCATTATCATCGGCGAGGTCTGTTTTAGTCAGGGCAATAATCCCCTGTTTTACACCAAGAAGTTTAAGAATGTGTAGATGCTCTTTGGTTTGGGGCATAATGCCATCATCGGCGGCAATAACGAGAAGTGCGATGTGAATGGTAGAGACGCCCGCCACCATATTACGAATGAATTTTTCGTGCCCGGGAACGTCTATAATGGTAATGGATTGATCCAGGTAAGCAAACCCCAGATCGATGGTCATACCCCGTGCTTTTTCTTCAGCGAGACGATCCGTATCCGTACCGGTGAGGGCCTTGACCAAGGCCGTCTTTCCGTGGTCAATATGACCGGCTGTACCGACAACGATTTGCATATTTTTCTTTTATGTTAAATGGCACTGATGGCGCCTGCCAAATCTTTTTCCTGTCCCGGAATGACTGCTTTTAGATCAATGTAAAATGTATTCCCGTGAATATAGCCCACTACCGCCGTATCTCCCGTTCTGAATTGAGCCGCCAGTTTCGATGCACTGATTCCCTTTGGCTTAAAGCGAAACGCCATACTGTCCAATTTTTCTTCCGGTAAGGAACCACTCCCCGCTTCTACGTCCGATTCAACCAAAGTTATACCCAAATTATCTACGGTCTTCTTAGGCAAATGGGATAGTATGGTTTCGCCTCTTTTCGTCAGTGCTTTTCTGGAAGATGTCATGAGTGAAATGGTCAAATTGTCTTTCGACGGCCCATCATCACCAAAGGACCGTAATGATTCTTCTAAAAATGCCAAACTCCATTTATCGCATCGAACGGCCCGGGCGATAGGGTTTTTCTTCAGTTTATTCACCAATGTCTTTTTGCCAACAATGAGTCCCGCCTGAGGACCGCCCAACAATTTATCGCCAGAGAAAGTGACTAAACCCACACCGGACTTTACCACATCTTGGACCAGCATATCCTTGGGAACGCCTTTTTCTGATAGATCTACAAGGGCGCCGCTGCCCAAATCTGCCACCACCGGAACCCGCTTCTTTTTTCCCAATTGAACCAAATCGGATAAACCTACATCGTGGGTAAATCCCCGTACCACATAGTTGCTGGTATGAACCCAAAGGATTATACCCGTTTTTTTGTTAATGGCCTTTTCATAATCTTTTATGTGAGTACGGTTGGTGGAACCCACTTCTTTTAAAATACATCCACTTTTCTTAATCACATCTGGAATGCGAAAAGAACCACCGATTTCCACTTGCTGCCCTCGAGAAACAATCACTTCCTTTCCTTCTCCCAATTCATTCAATGCCAAAAGCACCGCCGCCGCATTGTTGTTCACCGCCATGGTAGATTGAGCCCCTGTGAGTGCGGAGAGCAATCCATTCACATGGTTCTGCCGTTGGCCTCTCGTGCCCGTGGGGAGATCAAATTCTAAATTGGTATATCCGGAAACTCGCTTCGCTACTTGTTTGGCCACGGATTCTTTCATGGGCGCCCGACCCAAACCGGTATGGAGCACAATTCCCGTTCCGTTAATTATGGATTTCATACTCGGCTTCATAAATCCTTCAATATCGGATAAAATATTTTGGGTAATCTGGGCTCGTTTTAATTTGAGTGTCCCCTTTATTGCGGCACGGCGAAACCCATCCAATTCTGCTTTTATGATATAGGTTATATATTTACTATTCAGTGACTTATACGGATCAGATTCAAGTAATACTTCCGATACGGATGGGAGTTCTTTTAGTTGGTTTTGAGTCATGAGAATAGAAAAGGTAGATTAATTATAAGCATAAATCAAGAGCTTCTCGCCGCCCGTCTCATAAAGAATGCAAATATCACGCTGGGTATCAGCAAAATTCCCATGGCGGGGAATACAAAAGCTACACCCATGTTTTCTGCAATAATGCCGCTGAATCCTGCAGCCAAAGAGCCAATCCCGAAACTGAGGAAAAAACTGATGCCATAACCCAGTCCTCTGTTTTGGCTATGGGTGAATTCCGCTATAAGCGTATTCCCAATAGGCTGATTGCTGAAATAGGCAATCCCCAGCAAAATGCCCGACAGAATCAATAATAAATCTGAACTAAATCCCATTAAAAGAAAAATGGGAATATTGGCAGCAATGATAAAAATGAGTGCCGTAGGTTTATGAAAGCGTTCTCCGATCTTTGCGCCAACCAATTGCCCACCGATACCTGCAACAAAGACCATGGTCGGGAATAAGCCCGCTTTCATATTGGCCGAAAGATTCGGCAAAATGGATGAAGTATTTTCCGCAAAATGAACGGGCATGAATGTGGTAAATCCATAATAAGCCATTCCCAATAAGGCATTGGTGAGAAAGTACAAAATGAGGGCCGGTTTATTGGTCGTCTCCTCGTGGTTTTCAAATTCTGTTTCATTCATACTACTGCGCTTCCGATAGGGGATAGCTATAAAGGTACTGATAGCAAGAAGCCCGTTGAAAATACCCAAAAATGCATAAGCAGATCGCCAGGAAATAATGGCCGCTGCAGTGGTGGCTAAAATGGGTCCAATCGCTGATCCCGTGGAACCAAAGATGCCATGAATCGCCATACCTCTTGTGAGTGTTTTAACGCGATGAGAAATAAGAGTCAATCCCGCCGGATGATAGATACTACAGAAAAAGCCCATAAAACTGAGACCGACCACCATCATGGTAAACGAACCCGAAAGGGCCACTAAAAGTGCCGATATGGACGATCCTGCCTGATAAATGAGCAATAACTGTCTACCCCCAAACCGTTTTTCTGCCCAACCGGCTGGTATGGCACCCAATCCAAACATGAACCCACTGATGGAGACCACAAATCCCAATGTACTGAGTCCCACATCAAATTCGTTACGAATGACTGGAATTAAACTGGGCAATGCCAGCATAAGGGCATGAACCGACAGATGGCTTCCGCCGGTAATGCTTAAAATGATTTTTTCGAATCGGGTCATAACTAAAAAACCCCCACTACCAAAAAGCAATGAGGGTTCATATTAATTTGGAAAAACAGGATTAGCGTTTTTCAGCAATACGGGTGGCTTTAGAACCTGTCAGTTTTCGCAAATAATTCAACTTTGCGCGACGGACCTTTCCACGGCGTTTTACTTCAATTTTACTCAACATGGGTGAATGGACGGGAAATATTCTTTCCACACCAATACCGCCGGAAATTTTTCGGACCGTGAATGTTTCAGAAACATCGCTCCCTTTGCGACCAATAACCAATCCTTCAAATTTCTGCACACGTTCTTTTCCACCTTCAACCACACGGACATCCAATATGACCGTATCGCCAGGACCAAATTCAGGTAAATCTGTTTTTAGATGGTTTTCATAAGCTGATTTCATATTATTCATCGCTTTTCTCCGATTCATTTAATTTTAAATAATGTTCCCAAATATCCGGACGTTTTTCTTTCGTCCTCTCTTCTTGGCGCACTTTACGCCATTCATCAATTTTTTTATGGTGTCCCGAAATGAGCACATCCGGAACCGCCATGCCGTCTATTTCCCTCGGCTGGGTATAATGGGGCGCATCTAAAAGATCCGCCGCAAAGGTATCACTCAATGCTGAATCTATTTTATTTAGCACACCGGGAATAAGCCTCACAATACTATCAATCAAAATCATTCCAGGGATTTCTCCACTGGTGACTACAAAATCTCCGATTGAATACTCATGAGTCACACACTTTTCAATAACCCGCTCATCAATACCTTTGTAATGTCCGCAAATGACAATAAGCTTTTCCACAGAACTGTTTTCTACTGCCAGTTCATGTGTCCAGGTTTTTCCCTGGGGTGAGGGATAAATAATCCGAAGATTATCCGATCCACCCACTTTTTCTATGGCATCTTCAATAGCCTTAAACAAAGGCCCTGCCATCATGACCATTCCAGCGCCGCCGCCGAATGGTGTATCGTCGGTTTGACGATAATTTCCTTCACCGAATTCTCGCAGGTTTACCAAGTGAAAATCCACTTTTTCCCGCGCCACTGCCTGTCTCAACATAGAATGCTGAACCACCGCTTCCACTAAGTCAGGAGTCGGTGTAATAATGGCTATTTGGTGTTTCAATCCAATAAACCGTCCATAGGCGAAATCGTTACCAGTCCCATCTCAAGATCAACCGCCCGTACAATTTCCGGTACGACCGGAATTAATACTTCCTTTTTGCCTCGCTTAATCACGTAAACATCGTTGGCAGGAAGACTAATCATATCCACCAATTCTCCGATAATTTCACCATTATCTGCAACAACAGTTGCCCCTAACAATTCAGATGAAATTAAATTAATAGGATCGGAATCTTCCACAGAGGCAAATAATAATTGACCAATCATGGATTCGGCTTCGTCCCGGGTTTTTAATCCCTCAAACAAAAAACGTCGTTTTTTATTTAATCCTGTCACTTTTTCAAGCTTTACATCCCGGGCAATGGTTTCATCAAAACCAATAAACAAGGATTTATCCGTCACATAATCATCGAAATGTCGAACAAGGGGGCGAACCCCCACTTCTCCTTTTAACCCAGAAGCACGGGTAATTTTTGCAATGGCAAAAAGCTTACTACTCATTTCTATCGATCACCTCAAGACGAGCGCGTTTGCCACCTTCCTTTGCATTCACTGCAAATAACAATGTACGGATAGCAGAAATATTTCTGCCCCGTTTCCCGATTACTTTTCCATAATCGCCGTCACCTACGGTGAGTTCAAAAATGATACTTTGCTCAGATTCTACCGTTTCCACTTCTACTTCATCTGGCTTATCTACCAGTTGTTTTACCATTATTTCTATAAACTCTTTCATAACCATTCTCCCTTCAATCCAAGGATGTTATTTTTCCTCGGACTTTTCGTCTTTTTCATCATTATCAGGTGCATCTTTTTCAACTGCTTCTTCTTCAGTCTTTTCCTCTTTAGATGCATCTTCTTTTTCTACATCTTCAGAAGTTTCTTCAACGACCACTTTTTCTACCGCTTCCTCCACTGAAACTTCTTCCTTCCCCACTTCTTCTACTTCTGCAGCTTTTTCATCTCCGCCTGCCTTTTCTTCAACTGGTGCTTCCTTTTTCACTTCTTCAGCTGATTCTACAGGTTCCTCTTCAGTGGATTCTTCTTCAACTTTCTTCTCTGCCTCTGCACCTTCTTCTTTTTCTTCGGCTGCTGCTTCTTCCTTGGATTCCTCTGCAGGCTTTTCCTCTTCACCCGCTTTAGGTTCCTCCGGAGTTTTTTCGACCGGCGCTTCATCAGTTGATACTTCGACAGGTACTTCTTCTTTAGCTTCTTGAACTTCTTCTACCGCTGCCGCTTCCTCAACCGTTTCTTCTACGCTTGCTTCTACAGCGGTCGCTGCTTCCGCTTCAGCCTTCAATTTTTCCTCAGCCTTTTTGGCTTTATTTGATGCTTTTTCTACACGATTCTTCAAAGTTTCTTCACGGGTTAAAGCCCATTTTTTCATTTCTTTTTCAATCGTTTTCTCATCTAATCCTTGTTGGGTTAAATGCCAACGATGAGCGAGCCCAGAACGTTTCATTAAACCATGGGCCGCTTCAGAGGGTTGTGCACCTTCTTTTAGCCAATGCATAAAACGACCTTCATCCAGTTTAAAAGTTTTATCCGCTTCAATTGGATTGAACCAACCCAATTCCTCGATGGCTGCCCCATCGCGACGGTTCCGTGAATCCATTACCACTACACGGTAAAATGGTCTGTTTCGTCTTCCAATTCGTTTAAGTCTAATTTTAGTCGCCAATTCGTCTTCTCCTTAGTTTAATCCCAACATTTTAGGGTTCATGTTTTTGGGTAATTTCATTTTACCCATTTTTTTCATCATTTTTTTCATTTGGTCAAATTGCTTTAAAAGCTGGTTCACTTCCTGGACCGATCTACCTGATCCTTTCGCAATCCGGGATCGGCGGGAACCATTAATCTTGAGTGGATTTTTCCGCTCTTCCGGCGTCATGGAACAAATAATGGCCTCTGTCCAGGACAATTGCCGATCGTCCAGGCTCAACCCTTTCATCATCTTCCGATTCATTCCAGGCATCATACCCACAATCTGGTTTAAAGGTCCCATCTTTTTCAACTGCTTTAACTGGTCTTTATAATCCTCCAGATCAAAGGTCGCATTCTTGAGTTTTTTCTCCAGCTTTATAGCTTCATCTTCATCCACCATATCCTTGGCTTTTGCCACCAGAGATACCACATCACCAAACCCAAGAATTCGATCTACAATACGTTTCGGATCAAATACCTCAAGGCCATCCATCTTTTCTGATACACCCACAAATTTTATGGGTACGCCAGTGACCTCTGTGATACTTACTGCAGCTCCGCCTCGGGCATCTCCATCTAACTTGGTTAAAATTGTTCCCGTTAACTTAAGAGCGGCAGCAAAAGCTTTAGCTGAATTCACAGCATCCTGCCCCGTCATGCCGTCGACGACAAAAAGAATTTCAACTGGATGAACTGCTTCAGCGATTTCCTGAATTTCCGTCATCATTTCACCATCTACGTGAAGACGGCCTGCCGTATCCAGAATCACCACATCGGTTTTTGTCGCCCCTGCTTCTTCTACTGCACTTTGACAAATAACTACCGGATCTCCCGTCCCTTGTTCGTACACAGGAACATCCACTGTTTTTCCCACCTGAATCAGTTGTTCAATTGCCGCAGGACGATACACATCCGCTGCAGTTAAAAGTACCGATTTCCCCTGCTTTTTTAAGGCGGCTGCCAATTTTCCGCAGGTGGTGGTTTTACCGGACCCTTGCAATCCTGCCATGAGGATTACAGCCGGCTTCTTTGAACCAAGTTTAAGCGGTGCAGCATCTTTGCCTAGGAGATTCACCAATTCATCGTGAATAATCTTGATGAATTGTTCTCCCGGTTTGACCGATTTGAGAACTTTTGTCCCTTCGGCGCGATCTTTCACACGGCTCACAAACGCTTTGGCCACTTTGAAATTCACATCCGCTTCCAAAAGGACACGGCGAATTTCTCGTGAAGTCTGCTGAATGTTAGCATCGGTGATCTTCCCCAAACCTCGAAGGTTTCGGAAAATCGTGTCGAACCGGTCTGCCAGCTGATTAAACATAAATTTTCGGCTCAATAAAAGCTTGGGAAATTAATTGTACTTTCTATCGCAATCAATAAAGAAAGATGATAATCTATGACTTAATTTTACCAATGAATTTTTCCATTTTTACTGCTACACGGGGTAATTTGCCTCAGGTCCTTGAACTAAATGAAGCTGCCCTGCCCGCAGTGAGTAGTGTTACTCTTGTTGAAATGGAACATTTTCTGTCTATTGCAGATTATTTTCGCATCCTAAAAATCAAAAATCAAATTGCCGGATTCCTCATTGCACTCTCACCCGGGAAATATTATGAAAGTCTCAATTATAAATGGTTCGAGAAAAAGTATAAATCATTTATGTATGTAGATCGCATTGTTATTTCCCCTCCATTTCATGGAAATGGGCTTGGTCGTGCATTTTATGATAATCTATGGGATTACTCATTAGAAAAAGCATCAAGAATTACCTGCGAAGTAAATATTCGTCCCATGAATGAAGGATCGATTCTATTTCATGAAAAATATGGATTCAAACAGGTCGGGACTCAGGAAACGGAAGGTGGAAAAAAAGAAGTATCGCTTTTGACCTTGGATCTTTAAAACATATTTTTTGGATTATCCATTATCATTTTGAAGGGATTTCTACAGGAAAACCAATCAACTCACCGCCTTTAATAAAAAAGGCATCCAATGTTACTAAAGTTAATTTAAATGATTTTGCATGTGAGGCGATCAAGGAATCAGGCGTACTCATAGAGAGTCCTTTCTTGAATAATGATCGTCTAATCTGCCCCGCTTGTTTATAATCCGCATACTTGGTGGGTAAATAAGTTAAACCGGAAAGCATACTTTCAATTTTTTTTTCTTCTTTTAGTGATCGAACACCCGACATTAATTCTGTTAAAACAATGCCATTATAATAAACAGATTTCTCTCGAACCAAAGTCAGGACAACTTCCAGGTTTGAAAGTTCGCGCCCTTTTATATATTCAATCAGAAACGAGGTATCAAGAAATAGGGGGTTCATTTACGGATCCGGGTTCAATAATCGATTCCTCCTGCTCCCGCCATTTCCGAACTTCTTTTGCAGATAAGTCAAAATCGTCAATTGCCCCAAAAGAGTTAACAAATGCATCTATATTATTGGAGGATATTAATTCTTTTAATCCCGCCTCAATGACCGCTTTTTTGGTTTTTAGTCCTGTGGCAGCCAAGGCCGCTTCAACCAAGGAATTATCTATGTCTAATGTTGTTCGCATAGTGGAATATATGCATAAGTTATGCATATTATCAATGCATAATATTCTCCCCCCTTGATTATAATGCGTCGGCCTGTTCGTCAATCATCCTTGATTGATGTAGATTAGTACGATTGAAAATCATGACGACAACCATGAAGGGTTGTCGGACTTTTTATGGTTTATAGCGCTTTTGCGCTTTTAATAGATATAAATCAGCTTTTTCTGTTTTACCATCTTGAGCCAACGAAACGATCCGAAGTGATTCTAACAAGGGGATCGCTGTATTATCATAATTGGAATAAAAAGCATCCATTGCCTTAGCCACTATATCTACCTGATAGCCCACTTCTTTTGAACGATGCTCATCTACGATGTTATAAAACCGTTCGATATAATAAGGCTCCACCCAATTTGGATCCTGATTATATTGCTTTTTCACCTCTTGCTTGTGGTGATATTTTAACTTCGCACCTGCAGCATAGACCCCATTAATAAATGCTACTTTTTCTTTTATTTCCAAGGATTCCCAATAGGTGGCGGGCGTGCGTTTTTGGGCAGTGAGGCTGACGATGATTAAGAGAATAGTGGAGATATAACGTATCATGGTATTAATTCATCAAATTTATTGACGATCGGCACCCTTCTGCCGATGCCAAACGCTTTCGAAGTTACGCGTAAACCCGGTGCTGCCTGACGTCTTTTATATTCATTGATGCGAATCCGCCTAGAAATATCTTTAACGAGTTCAGGATCGGCCCCTTCTTCAATGAGTTCTGTGGGAGATTTTTCATCCTCTACCATTGCAGTGACTAGGGGACTGACCACATCATAATCAAAGGGATCAACCTGATCTGGTGCCAGTTCTGCTGAGGGTGGTTTTTCTATAGAATTGATTGGAATTCGGTCTATACCTGCCTTTGTATTTACCCATCGTGATAGTGCATACACATCCGTCTTTGATAAATCAGAAATAACAGCAAGACCCCCATTCATATCCCCATAAAGTGTGCAGTATCCCATGGCCAATTCTGTTTTATTTCCTGTGGATAACACAAGCCAATTAAATTTATTTGAAAGGGCCATGAGTAAACTCCCCCGAATCCGTGCCTGGATATTTTCTTCAGCCACGCCAGATTCTGTCCCAGAAAAACTTTCTGTCAGTACATCCCCGAATTGTCCTACAATCGTTTCAATGGGAATCGATCGATACTCTACCCCCAGATTATGGGCCAGTATTTCAGCATCATCCATGCTATGGTCACTGGAATATTGTGAAGGCATGGATACACCATGGATATTTTCAGCACCTAATGCATCCACCGCGATACATGCAGTAAGACTTGAATCAATGCCACCACTCAGACCCAATACAGCTTCGGAATGACCCGTCTTTTGAAAATAATCCCGAACGCCCAAAACAAGTGCATTATATATTTTTTCTTCCCTCACATCAGGTTTTGTTATAATTGGTTTCGGATGATCTAAATCCACAATAATAAGATCTTCCTTAAATGCTTTCCCTTGCCCGATTAATTTGCCGCCGCCGTCATAAGCCAAGGATTGCCCGTCAAAAATAAGTTCATCCTGTGCACCCACAAGATTGCAGTAAAAAAAAGAAAGTCCAGTCTCAGATACCTTTGTTTCGATGAGTGTTTGGCGATCGGTTAATCGATCTGCTCGATAGGGAGATGCGGAAATATTAATCATGAGTTGTGCGCCATTTTCTTTTAACGAATCGGTTATATTACAGGCATAATCTTTATCCCATAAATCCTCGCAAATCTGCAAACCAATTTTTATTTTTTCACTCTCAATTTCAATTTCTATTACACCTGTTGTTTCTCCGGGTGAAAAATAACGAACTTCGTCAAAAACATCATAAGTTGGGAGAAGCATTTTTTTATAATAATTTATAATTCTCCCATTCCCACAAACAAAAGCACAGTTATATAGGTTTCCATTTTCACGAAATGCATTTCCAATGATCATGGGGACAGTGGCATTTGCTGCCAACCATGATAATGCCTCATTCGCTTCGAGAATAAAATCTTCCCGAAGGAGTAAATCTTGAGGTGGGTAACCAATGATTACTAATTCAGGAAAAACAACAAGGTCAGCACCAACATCAATTGCTTTTTGATACCATTCGGATATTTTATCACGATTTCGACCAATGGCACCTACAGTAGGATTAATCTGACAAAGGGCAATTTTCATACATACCTTATTTCAAAATTGTCAAAAGCATTATTTAAGTTCCCCCATTCCATTGCCACATGATCGACTCTTGCCAAATTTGGACCCACTTTCACTTTTCGAATAAATGTTTCCAAATCAGAGGTTTTTCCTTCTACCAGAATTTCTACAGACCCATCTGGAAGGTTTTTTGCGTACCCCTTCAACTTCAGGTTTCTCCCAATCCTAACTGAATACCAGCGAAAACTCACCCCCTGGACTTTCCCGGAAACGATCATCCGAACTGAAGATTCATTTTGCATTTATTAAGTCGTTAACTTTATTAATTACTTCAGTTGGCGTATTTACTTTATGTATATCATCCAATTCCCATGTTCCAAATCCGACTACAGGTTTTTCCAATTGGAAGGCAAATGCGATTTCACTCAAAGTACCATACTTCCCGGATATAGCAACGGCTACATCACAATTATAAGCCAACATTATATTTCGCCCAACACCCATTCCAGTGGAAACAGGAATATCAATATGACCGTTAACTTCCGATTTGTCTGGTCCCTTTAAAATGCCAACACAGGTACCGCCACCTTCTTTCACGCCTTTAGCAATCGCTTCCATCACCCCTTTTCCACCTCCGCAATAGACTAAATAGTTTTCTGCTGCGAGCAGTCTTCCAATTTCTACTGTATCCGAAAATGTTTGCTCATCAATGATTCGGCCACCAAAAACGGATATCCTGGCAGAATACCCCATCAGGGCTCGATACGATACATTGTTCGAGGATAGGGAATCGTTTCACGCACATGCTTGGCGCCCGTAATCCATCCCACGGTTCTCTCAATTC
The DNA here is from genome assembly GCA_014382015.1 of Fidelibacterota bacterium. GTDB lineage: Bacteria > Fidelibacterota > Marinisomatia > Marinisomatales > TCS55 > TCS55. Next base: position 42,704 of record JACNKN010000054.1, read on the forward strand.
CCAAACCAAATCCGGAATGAGGAACGGACCCATATTTTCGTAAATCCAGATACCATTGGAAAGGCTCAATTGGCAATTTATGTTCTTTAATTCTGCTTAATAATATATCGTGATCGTCTTCCCGCTGACCGCCACCGATAATTTCACCATAACCTTCGGGCGCAATCATATCTACACCCAATGCTAAATCATTATTATCTTTATCACGTTTCATATAAAATGCCTTAATCTCTGCAGGCCATCGATGAATCATGACAGGACGGTCAAATTTTTCAGAAATAACCGTTTCATCTTTACCACCAAAATCGGAACCATAGGTAAAGTCCGTCCCTTTATCCTTTAGAATTTTGGCTGCTTCATCATAAGTGATCCGTGGAAACGGAGGTACCACTTTTTCAAGACATGCCGTATCCCGTTCTAATATTTTTAATTCTTCTTTGCAATTTTCTAAACACCACTGAACCACGTAACTCACATATTTCTCTGCCCAATCCATATTTTCATCCAAATCACAATATGCCATTTCCGGTTCAACCATCCAGAATTCAGTCAAATGACGACGTGTTTTAGATTTTTCTGCACGAAAGGTGGGACCAAAAACATATATTTTCCCAAATGCCATAGCACTGGCTTCACCATAAAGTTGTCCACTTTGAGTTAAATAGGCCGATCGGTCAAAATAATCCAATTCAAATAAAGTACTGGTTCCTTCCACAGAATTACCCGTAAGAATTGGAGAATCCATGAGTGTGAATCCGTTGTCGTCAAAAAAGTCTCGAGTGGCTTTCACCACCTGATGACGAACACGTAATATCGCATTTTGATTCTTAGATCTAAGCCATAGATGTCGGTTATTCATTAAGAAGTCTGTTCCATGCTCCTTATGGGAAATGGGAAATTCATCTGCAATCTGATGGACTTCAATATTTGTCACACCCAACTCAAATCCCCCCACTGATCGAGGTTCTGACCGAACCGTTCCCGTTACCGTCACAGATGATTCTTGAGTCAGTTCACTTTCCAGGTTAAAAATATTTTCATCCGTTTCTGCCTTCACAACGACACATTGGACTAACCCCGTGCCATCACGAAGAATCAAAAACCAAATTTTTCCTATAGATCGAATATTATACACCCAACCATTAAGGGTAACTTCCTGTCCATCAAAATCTTTTAATTGTTTTATTGTTGTTATCATTACACTCACACTTTAGATTAAATAAGTAAAGAAATTACCACGATGTCATTATCTCGTTCAAAACATCTTCTGCAATTTTTGTCACTGCCGCTGATGTTGCAAATTCCCTTGGGTCTCCATATTCATTATTATCATCTCCATCGATTAAACCATCATTGTCATTATCAATCCCATCAGTACTAATATCACCAGATAGTCCATAGGCGCCCCACCCTGAGAAGTTTTTCTTTATGAGGACCTTATCCTCGCGAACATCATACCACTCTACTTTCATATGGACTGTGAATCGATACTCCGTCACTGCCTCTTCCTTTGTGAAAGTATAAGGTGCATCTGTCACTTTAGTAATGGTACCTCTAAGAATGGATGTGGCCTGATCTTCATCAGTCACCCGAAGAATATTTTCCTCATTAAATTTTTCAATTAAGTTTTCCGTCACGGATTCACTCATACCAAATTCTGCCGTCTGATTTTCTACAATGGGAATGGCAATAGAATTAATATGTGCCGGTATGCTCCCGGCCATGGAGTAGAACATACAGCCAGTGATTAATACCCACGAAAAGCACAAAATTACGCGAAATAGATTCAAGATTATTTTTATAATTTTCATATTAAATGGCATTTATGAATTTCGTGGGAAGTTTTCTTTTTATTTGCATAAACATGATCAGTGAGAATGAATCTTTCGTGTTCTATTTTTGGATTGTGACCAAAATTAACAAGTAGTCCCAACTCAAAGCCAGTCGCATTCAAATAATTCAAAACTTGTGCTCGATTTAAATCCTCTAAAAAATCGCAACCCATCGATTTATAGACTTCAAAACAAGCACCTATAATTTTATAACTTTCGTCCTTAAATAATATTTTTTCCATTTGGTCCTACCTTTCTTACTTTTCGTGCCTTTCGCGTTTTTTGTGGGCGAAAAATATTTATATAGATAATTAAACCTTTATCTTTCTTTCCAACCCATACTGGTCAATTTTACGGTATAATGTTCGTTCACTCATACCCAAAGATTTAGCAGTTGCCCGCCGATTATTTCGAAAAAACTTCAAGGTGCGTTCTATGGCTTCCCGTTCCAGATCTTCAAGACTCATATCTCCAATTGAACTGTTTCGTATAAAATATTCTGATTCAGCATTAATGTGAAGACTTGATGTAACCGACTCACTTTCCTGACCAATAATCGGAACACTCATTTGATCTGAAACAATGGTTCCCTGTGTGGCAAATTGTTTTAAGAATTCAACATCTTGACGCAATAAAAACAATTGGCGTAAAATAAGTTCACGTTCTGCAGCCTCCGGCGGCTGATTCAAAAGCATGGGTAAGGCAGTATTTGGTGTCCCTTCTTTAATGACAATTCCTAAATGATGTTCAACCATCTCCACGGTGATTCGCTCCCCTTTTTCAAGTACAATTATACTTTCCACAAAATTCTTTAACTCACGAATATTACCTTTCCATGGGTTAGTTTTCATCACCCGAATGGCTTCCGGTATGAAGCCACGATAAACAATATCATTTGCCCGGGTGAATTCCAAAGCAAAGCGTTCGACCAATAAATTGATATCTTCTACCCGATGTCGAAGTGCAGGCACATCAATGGTTACTGTTTTTAATCGATAGAATAAATCCTGACGAAACTTTCCACCTTCTACTAATTCAGATAGATTCTTATTGGTGGCAGCCACGACTCGAACATCTGTTTTTTTGGACGTAGATGCACCCACCGGAGTAAACTCTCCGCTTTCCAACACACGAAGAAGTTTTACCTGTGTTTCTAAAGGTGTCTCTCCAATTTCATCGAGAAAAATAGTTCCTTTATTGGCTGTCTCAAAATACCCTTTTCGATCGCCACGTGCATCCGTGTAAGCGCCTTTTTTATGACCGAAAAGTTCACTTTCTATGATCCCTTCCGGAATCGCACCGCAATTCACGGTTACCAATGGTTGGTGAGATCGTTTACTATGTTGATGCAGTGCTTTCGCTACCAATTCTTTTCCTGTCCCAGATTCTCCTGTTACGAGGACAGATATGTCGATTGGTGCCACCTGAGCAACCATATCCAGCACTTCACGAATGGCATCGGACCCCCCAACCATTCCAGATGTTTTTTGTATTCGTTCTATATTCATATGTTTCCTTTTTCCCCTGAAATCAAACAAAAATATGCGAAAGATACAAATTAATATTTCGCGTATTTCGCGGAATGTCTTAAAATGCTTTTTCTATTTCTTTTTCCATTTTAGTAATTTCATCCCGCAACCGAGCTGCCCGTTCAAAATTTAAATTTTCTGCAGATTCAAGCATTTCCTGCCGCATCATATCTACAGCCAACTTTTTATCCATATTGCTGAAATCATCACCCCGTCGGCTTTTATATGGTTCAGGCGCGGTGTCATGTATCGAGTCTGCCACGGCAGTTGTGCCTATAATATCATCTGTTGATTTGTAAACAGTTTTGGGTTTTACATCATTATCTCGATTAAACTGTTTTTGGATTTCACGACGACGAGTGGTTTCTTTAATTAAATATTCCATAGCATCAGACACACGGTCTCCATAAAGTATAACTTGTCCATTCACGTGTCGTGCGGCCCGGCCGGCCACCTGCATGAGAGAACTGCGTGAGCGGAGAAACCCTTGTTTATCTGCATCAATCACTGCCACCAATGATACTTCCGGTAAATCCAGTCCCTCTCTCAGCAGATTAATGCCAACCAGAACATCAAATTCCCCGAGTCGAAGATCTCGAAGAATCTGTACGCGCTCGAAAGTAGCAATTTCACTGTGTAAATATCGGACACGAAGATTTACGCCTCGTAAAAATTCGCTTAAATCTTCTGCCATCCGTTTGGTTAAGGTTGTCACCAAAATCCGTTCGTTTCGTTCCGTTCGTTCTCGAATCTCCCCAATTAAATTATCAATCTGACCTTCACTTTTTCGCACTTTGACTATAGGATCCAACAAACCTGTGGGACGAATAACTTGTTCAACAACCACACCTTTGGCCAATTCTAATTCTCGATCTGCCGGCGTAGCCGACACATAAATTACCTGATTCTGCTTCTTATGGAATTCCTCAATTTTCATAGGGCGATTATCCATTGCACTTGGGAGTCGAAAACCATGCTCTACCAATACTTCTTTGCGCGCCCGATCTCCATTATACATGGCTTGAATCTGGGGTAAGGATACGTGAGATTCATCAAGGATGGTTATAAAATTATCCGGGAAAAAATCAATGAGCGTAAATGGACGATCTCCGGGTTTTCTCCCTGAAAAATATCGAGAATAATTTTCAATTCCAGAACAATATCCCACTTCCATCATCATTTCAAGATCAAAGTTGGTTCGTTGCTCCAGTCGCTGCGCTTCTAACAGTTTATCCATCCCCCGCAAGTCTTCCAGGCGATGGATCATTTCAAGGCGAATATCTCCCACCACATTGTTGATAGTTGCTTGGTCAGTTACAAAATGTTTGCCTGGATATATAAAATCAGAATCCATTTCCTTCAATATTTCACCGGTTAATGGATCGAATCGGGTAATTTGGTCAATTGTATTTCCAAATAATTCTATTCGAATACCCACTTCTTCGTAAGCTAAATATAATTCAATCACATCACCACGGACACGAAATGTACTCCGTTCGAATGTCAAATCATTTCTCAGATAATGTATGTTGATTAATTTTTTTAGAAAATCTTTTCGATTTAACTCTGTTCCTCTCTTCAAATGAATTACTTTATCTCGATACTCTTCGGGTGATCCAATACCATATATACAGGAAACAGAACTAATCACAATTACATCTTTTCGTTCTAAAAGTGAACTGGTGGCCTTTAACCTGAGTATGTCGATTTCTTCATTCACAGACATATCTTTTTCAATAAATGTATCTGTAATTGGCATATAGGCTTCCGGTTGATAATAGTCATAATAACTGATAAAAAACTCAACCGCATTATTTGGGAAGAGTTGTTTGAATTCGCCATACAATTGGGCAGCCAATGTTTTATTATGAGATATAATAAGGGTCGGTCTCTGGACTTCCTGAATCACATTTGCCATGGTAAATGTTTTCCCTGAACCGGTAATCCCCAGTAACACCTGATGCTTATCCCCATTATTCAGGCCTTTGACTAATCCATCAATTGCCTGGGGTTGATCCCCTTGGGGTTTGAAGTCTGATTGAATTTGAAACTCTGTCATATCGGCAAATTTACCTCGGTTAACTCATAGGATACAATGGCAGAGATCAAGAATTTTTATTTTTATAATCTTACTCCAAAAACTAACCATTACTTCACTAATTGGGTTATGAATTAATTATAAATAACGGTAATATGTAGCTAAACATCCTCAAACAAACCCACATAAATCTATGCCTAAAAAAATACAATCTTCTTTTTCTATAATGATTCTTATTTCTTTGTGGGCGTTTTCTTGCAATAAGAAGCCAACCTTTACACAATTTAACGTCATTGAAACCACTATTGCCAAAGTGCACCATGCGTTTGAGAACGGTGACTTAACGGCACGGCAATTGGTTCAAATGTATCTGGATAGAATCGAAACATACGATCAATCCACAAGACTCAATGCCATTGTTGTGGTAAACCCAAATGCATTAAAAATAGCCGACGAACTAGATGCTGAGTATAAAAAGACTGGGTTACTTCGCCCCCTCCATGGAATTCCTATCATTGTAAAGGACAATTACGATACCTACGATTTACCTACTACAGGGGGATCTTTGGCTATGAAAGGATCCATTGCACCTGATGATGCCTTTCAAGTAGCAAAAATTAGAGAGGCCGGCGCCATTGTACTGGGAAAATCCAATATGGCTGAATGGGCATTTAGTGCTTACAAAACAGAAAGTTCAATTGCTGGTATTACCCGAAACCCTTACGATTTATCCCGGGTTCCCGCAGGATCCAGTGGAGGCACAGCTGCTGCAGTAGCCGCCAATTTGGCCTTGGCCGGTTTAGGTACGGATACAGGGAATTCCATACGCGGTCCATCGTCTCATAATAACCTTGTTGGTATTCGATCCACCATGGGTGCCACCAGCCGTGACGGCATCATTCCCCTCATGCTGCGGAATGATATTGGAGGTCCATTCGCCAGAACCGTCGAAGATGCCGTTCGCATTTATGAAGTGATCGCCGGTTATGATCCAAAAGATCCCATCACAAAACGATCTCAAGGCAAAATCGCAGATGATTATTTACAATATTTATCCTCCAACAGTTTGAAAGGTGCACGGATTGGTGTTCTTCGTCGATATATTGATACGCCCACTGCGGACTCTGAAATTATTTCAATAACCGAAAAAGCAATTTCAGATTTAAAATCGGCGGGTGCAGAAATTGTCGACCCATTTGATATTCCCAATTACGATGCATTGATTGACGGCATTTGGTGTAATGTATTTCGACACGATGTAAATAACTACCTCGCCACTCTCGGAGATAATACACCGGTTAAGTCACTCCAGGATGTAAAGGATTCCGGCTTGTATTTACCCTATGTGGAAAAAATGCTTGAGGGTAGCCTCAAGAAAACGATTCCGCCGGATGAACGGGATCCCATTTGCATTGACCTCTACAACTCACCCAAGAATGTGGCATTCTCAATAGCGGTGAATGATGCCATGGATGCAGCAAATATTGATGCTTTCGTTTATCCCACATGGAGCAACCCACCTCGCCTTGTTGGGGATATGGACAGTCCCGCTGGAGATAACAGCCAATATATTTCTCCCCATACGGGAATGCCGGCGATCACCGTACCCTCCGGTTTCACAAAAAATGGATTACCAGCAGGTATTACATTTATCGGCCGTCATTTTGATGAACCCAGAATCATGGGCTTTGTATATAACTTTGAACAAGCCACCCACCATCGGAAACCACCAACGGGATTTGCACCATTAAGTAAATAGGGAGTATGATACCTATGCCAATATTCAATCGCGTCAATAAAACGATTATATATGGATTGTTTTTCCTCTCTATTGTATTTGCCCAACCATTACGCCAAGTTCAGCCCGAATCTGTGGGTATGTCCAGCAAACGACTGGAGAAGCTTACAGAACAAATGGAATCCTATGTATTTAATAATCAACTGTCTGGTGGCGTTACACTTGTCCTGCGTCATGGAAAAATCGCCTACCTTGATGCATTTGGCTATCGAGATTTAGAGTCAAAAGACAAAATGGAAATAGATGACATTTTCCGGATCGCCTCTCAGACTAAATCTATTATCAGTGTAGGTATCATGATACTTCAAGAAAGAGGGCAATTGTTGATTAGCGACCCCGTGGGCCAATATATTCCAGAATTCAATTCAACCACAGTTGCGGTGAAAACAGAAGATGCGTATAAAATCGTTCCCGCCAATCGGAAAATTACTATTCGGGATCTTCTCACCCATACGGCAGGAATAGGTTGGGGATTTGGCCCCGGTAGAGATCAATGGGAAAAAGCTGACATTATGGGATGGTATTTCGCCCATAGAGACGAACCCATTCAAGCCACTGTAAAACGATTTGCCTCCCTCCCGATGGATGCCCAACCGGGAGAACGGTTTGTTTATGGTTTAAGTACCGATATATTGGGAGCCCTGATTGAAGTTGTTTCCGGTCTTTCATTGGATCATTTTTTAGAAACAGAAATTTTTAAACCGCTTAAAATGGCCGACACTCATTTTTATCTACCGGCAAATAAACATAATCGCCTTGCCACTGTTTATTCATCGACAGAGAATGGCATTTCCCTCTCCCCAGATCCCGGGCAAAGGAATGGTGCAGGCATGATCGGTCAGGGGCACTACATAAACGGGCCGCGGAAAAGTTTTTCCGGCGGTGCCGGTCTATTATCCACTGCTGAAGATTATGCTTTCTTTCTCCAAATGATGCTCAATGGCGGTATCTTCAATAGACAACGGATTCTTAGCAGAAAAAGTGTTGAACTCATGACGGTTGACCATTTGGGTTCAGTCAATTTTCCGTGGACAAATGGCATGGGTTTTGGATTGGGTTTTTCAATCGTGAAAGATCTGGGGAAACGGGGTACTTTGGGGTCACATGGGGAATTTGGGTGGGGCGGTGCATACCATTCCACCTATTGGGTTGATCCTGAAGAAGAACTGGTCGTTGTATATTTCACCCAGATAATACCTGCAAAAAACATTGATGACCATGATAAACTGAGAACCCTTATTTACCAAGCCATCATCGATTGACACACAATGAAATACATGGTCATTGAAACATTCAAATCTGGTAAAAAGGATCAAGCTTATGAACGATTTAATAGTGCCGGACGTTTTTTACCTGAAGGACTTACTTTTATAAACAGTTGGCTTGAAAAGGATGGCAATCGTTGTTTTCAACTTATGGAGACAGACACACCCTCCCTGTTTGATTCGTGGATAAAAAAATGGGTAGATTTAGTGGAATTTGAGATCATTCCATTGGAAATTGAGCAATGAATAAACCATCAAAATTTTGTTTAGTTCTCCTATTCTTAATTTTTGCCTGCGACAACGAACCGGATTCTGATCTTATCACCTGGCAAAAAAACTGGAATAAATGGCAATCTATGGAAATGGCTCAATATACATACAAATTTTATGCCGTGTGTGAATGTATAGATGAGTGGACACGGGAAGTCCAGGTATCCGTACGGAATGATTCAGTCATTTCTGTGCTATTTACCAATGATAATCTGCCGCCAAAAAATCTAAAAATCAGCGACTGGCATACCATTAATTCATTATTCAATTTATCCAAAACGGTTATAGAAGAAGCGGCTCAGTATGAGATTCAGTATGATAATACTTATGGAAATCCAAAAAAAATATTTATAGATTGGGATAAAGAAATGGTTGACGATGAGGCAACCTTTTTTATTACGGATGTGGAGAATTAATAAGTAACAAATAAGGACATTATTATGAGAAGATTTATTTTATTATTCTTTATTTTTTCAACTGCTTTTACACAAAATACCGCTTCCATTGATGAAGTAAATAAAGTATTAAACAATCTTCACCATTACGCCTCCACAGCCAACGTAAAATACTTTAATCTCTTTTCTGAGGATGCAATCTTCTTTGGAACGGATATGTCCGAGCGCTGGAATATAGAAGAATTTAAAGCATACGGAATGCCTATATTCGAAAAGGGTCCTGGCTGGACTTATATCATGACTGCAAGAAATATTTTCTTTTCCGATGATGGTAAAACAGTCTGGTTTGATGAAGTACTGACAAATAAAAAATACGGAGATTTCCGCGGTACAGGCGTTTTAAAAATAGTCGGTACTGAATGGAAAATTGCCCAATACAATCTTCTACTTCCTATCCCTAATGATTTAATGATGAAATATGCCAAGGAAATCAAAAATTATTATAACCAAAAATGAAATGGATATTGGAGACAAAGCGACTCAAACTTCGAGAGATTATCCAGGATGATTTTGATTCACTTTATCTAATGCTTTCTTGCTCCGAAACCATGTCCTTCTACCCTGCACCCTATACAAAATCAGACGTACAACAATTTATTGATAAAAACTTGGAGTGGTATAAATCAATAAGATGCGGACTTTGGGCCATCATACTAAAATCAAAAAATACATTTATTGGTGATTGTGGTATTACAATTCAAGATATTGATGGAAAGAATGAATACGAAATTGGATACCATTTGAATAAAGATTATTGGGGAAATGGCTATGCCATTGAAGCGGCACAAGCTGTAAAAGAATATGGATTCCAATCCATGAGATTAAAAAAACTTTGTTCTTATATGGCCTCCGATCATTGGTCATCTCGTAAAGTGGCTGAAAGAAATGATATGGCTTTAGAAAAAACAATTCATAATCCACAAAATCGAGATTTACCTACCGTGGTCTATACCATTTATCAATAACTTGCATCCCTTACTAAAATCTCTATCTCATGGCGACAAACGAATGGTATTGGGTGTAAAAGAGGCAATTGACACTGTCCAGAAAGATCCGCTCTTATTTTCAATTTTAATCAAAGGAATGCCCCACGAGAATGAACTCATTGCCATGCGTTCTGCGGATGCTGTCGAAAAACTAACTTACACTCAGCCCAAATGGCTGGCACCTCATAAAAGGTTCTTAATAGACCTATTAGGGAAATCGAATCAGCAAGAAGTATTGTGGCATTTGGCTCAGATCATTCCCAGATTATCATTATCGAAAAAAGAAAAAGAGCAATTGATTTACGTGTTTGAATCTTTATTAAAAAACAAAAGCAGGATTTTGGTCACATTCTCCATGCAGGCCATGGTCGATTTATCAAATGGAAACAAAGAATTAAAAAATCAAATCTTTCCCATCATTCAAGATTTGACGAAAACGGGATCTGGTGCCATGCGCTCCCGTGGCCGAAAACTGTTAAAACAAATGGAAACAACATGAAAAAACATATTCTCATTTCAACTCTTTTATTCATATTTGCATGCTCAATGCCGGAAGTGGACAAAGTGTATTATAACGGAAACATCTGGACAGGTGATTCAGACAATCCATTCGCAGAAGCCATTGCGGTATTTCAAGATCGAATTATTTTTGTTGGAAACAATGAAAACGCCATGATACTGGCTGGAGATCAAACGGACAAAATCGATCTTAAAGGTGCATTTGTCACCCCTGGGCTCATGGATAATCATACCCATTTTATGTGGGGTGGATTTCAAATTTTTAGTGTAAATCTCCGGGAAGTTTCCAGTAAAAAAGAATTTCAGAGACGCATTAAAGAATTTGCTCAAAACTTACCCGATGGTGCATGGATGTTAAATGGAAATTGGGATCATGAATTATGGGGTGGTGAATTACCAGATAAATCCTGGATTGATGATGTTATCCCTAATATTCCTGTTCATATCGGACGATTAGATGGTCACATGTCCTTGGCAAACCAAAAAGCAATGGATTTAGCCAATGTAAATCGACAAACATCCAGTCCTGCTGGCGGCATCATCATAAAGGACAAAGATGGAAATCCTACGGGTGTTTTTAAAGATGAAGCCATGGGCCTCATCAGTCGGGCAGAACCACCAAAAACACAAGGTGAATTGGATAGGGCGTTTCAAGCAGCCATGGATTTTGCATTATCAATTGGTGTCACCCAAGTGCATGATATGGGAAGTTGGGAAGATTTGGAAACCTATATTCGGGCGAAAGAGGATGGTTGGCTGAAGATTCGGATCAAGGCTTTCCCCTGGTATACCAACTGGGAGCGCATTCTTTCTCGAGTAGAAACCCATGGGCCCGGAGATGATTGGTTACGGTGGGACGGCATCAAAGGTATGATTGATGGATCTCTCGGCTCTCGTACCGGTTGGATGTATGACCCATATTTAGATGACCCTTCGACTCGAGGCATTATTACTTTAGAAGATACGACTATGTTCAAAAAGATTCTCCGGGAAACAGATAGAGCAAATATTCAGCATGCGGTTCATGCCATTGGTGATCGTGCCAATGATTGGATTCTAAACCAATTTGCAGAAATCCGGCAAGAAAATGGCAAAAGAGATCGGCGACCCAGAATTGAGCATGCACAACATTTATCTAAATCTGCCGTTAATCGGTTTGCGGATGAACATATAATTCCATCTATGCAGCCTTACCATGTGTTTGACGATGCCTCCTGGGCCCATAAACGGATAGATCCAGACCGACTTTCCCGAACCTATTATTTTAATACTTTACTTAAAAGCGGCGCCAATCTCACATTTGGTTCCGATTGGACTGTAGCCCCATTGAGTCCCATAAAAGGTATTTACGCAGCCATTACCCGCCATACTCGGGATGGTAAAAACCCTGACGGCTGGTATCCTGATGAACGCCTCAACGTGGAAGAAGTATTACAATGTTATACAATCAATAATGCCTATGCTGCATTTCGAGAAGATATTACCGGATCAATTTCAATGGGTAAATATGCAGATTTTGTCGTCCATTCAGTGGATTTTTTAACTGTTACACCAGATGAAATTTTGAATTCGAAGGTAATGAGAACAGTTGTGGGTGGGAAAGATGTATATATATTAGACAAATAGTAAAGGTACGGCATGCCTGACCTCTGCTATACTTAAATGGGACTTCCAATCAATTCAAATTCGTTAGCCGATTCAATCTTTACATCCACAAAATCACCTTTGGGTACTGCTGAATTAATATGCACAATATTATCAATCTCCGGTGAATCATATTCTGTTCGCCCTACAGAAACGGTCTCGCCACTTTTATCCACCAACACTTTGAATGTTTGGCCAATCATGGTATTATTTTTTTCTGAACTAATGTTGGCCTGTAAATCCATAATTTCAGCTCTTCGTTCATTCTTTACGGCAAAGGGTACATCATCTTTTAATGCTTCGGCTATAGTGCCCTCTTCTTCTGAATAGGTAAATACACCCATTCGGTCAAATGCCATTTCTTCAATAAAATCATAAAGTTGTTTGAATTCGTCTTCGGTCTCTCCTGGATATCCCACAATTAAGGTAGTCCGAATGCGAATATCAGGTATGGCTTCTCTTAACTGATTTATCCGTTTTCGAATGCCGTCTTGCCCCAATCCGCGCCGCATATACTTTAATATGGCATCAGATCCATGTTGAATAGGCATATCCAAATATCGGCATACATTTTTGGCTTTGGCCATGGCATTAATAATCCGTAGCGATAAATGGGCGGGATGAGCATAATGAAGGCGAATCCATTCAATATCCAGAGTATCCAATTCTTTGATCAAATCACTTAAATATTTTTTTGGACTTAAATCCCATCCATAGCTGGTTGAATCTTGGGCAATGACCAACATTTCTTTAATGCCTTGATCGACCAGTTTTTCTGCTTCCCACATAATAGAATCAATGGGTCTGCTTTTTTGGAGACCTCGCATGATGGGAATACTGCAAAACGAACAGCCATTATCGCACCCTTCTGCAATTTTCAAATAGGCATAATGACTGGGTGTTAATAAAGATCTATAAAATAAAGGATCATCTTTTGAAAAGGGTTTCCCTGTTAAAAAAGAGGACACCTGATGAATATCTTTACTGCCAAAAAAACGATCCACTTCAGGGATTTCTTTAGCCAATTCTTCTGGATATCGTTCAGATAGACACCCCATCACCACCAATTGTTTTAATTGCCCAGTTTTCTTTAATTCAGCTGCTTGTAGAATTGTTTCAATGGATTCTTCTCGTGCAATATCTAAAAATCCGCATGTATTTACCACAATGGTATCTGCATCCTCCGGTTCCTGAGTTATTTCAAATTGGGCATTCTTCAATCCGCCTAAAAGTAATTCTGAATCCACTAATGCTTTGGCGCAGCCCAAACTGACCATATTCAACTTTTGATTTGGTTGGCTCATCGATCTTCAGCCGTCCCCAGCAATCCTTGAACATATTCGGTCCGATCAAAGACGATTAAATCATCCAGATCTTCACCTACACCTATAAACGTTACCGGAATTTTCAAATCTTTATATAAGGGAAATATGATTCCACCCTTTGCGGTACCATCCATTTTAGTCAGCACGGCCCCATCTACTTGCACTGTATTGGCAAATTCCCGCGCCTGAATGAGTGAATTCTGACCCAAACTGGCATCTAATGTGATGAGTGAATGAATTTCGTATTCCGGGAATCTTGATTGAACTACTCTATACATTTTTTCAAGTTCAGCCATCAGATTTTTAACCGTGTGTAATCGGCCTGCCGTATCCACGATAACAATTTCAGCTCCTTGGGCCTTTGCAGCGGTTACCCCATCATACAATACTGCAGATGGTTGTTGAGAATGCTCATTACACACAATATTTACATCTACACGTTTGGCCCATATTTTCAATTGTTCCGCCGCTGCAGCGCGATACGTATCGGCCCCAACTAACATGACCTTTTTCCCAAATGATTTATAATAATTTGCTAATTTCGCTGCAGATGTTGTTTTCCCGGTTCCATTCACCCCCACCACCATAAGCACAACGGATTTTTCAAACGATAATTCAACATTTTTTCTATCAGGTAATTCAGAAATAAGATAAGATTCAACTCTGTTGATGAACCCCTTTTTTTGGTGTTTCTCAACCACTTCCAACACGGTCTCTGCTGTAGAAAATCCCATATCTGCAGAAATGAGTGTATCTTCCAATTCTTCCATTGATTCTGGACTGACTTTACTTTTGATCACTGACTCAAAAGCATCAGAAACAGATTCACGGGTCCGCCGGAGCGCCTGAAAAATCTTCCCCATAAAGGCCATTTTTTATATCGCTTTAAACTTTTGAATGAATGTGCGGATATATACGATCCAACTGATCGAAAGTAAAACAGCAGCAATATAAATCGTTACCTCCTGCATCCAGGGAAAAGCCTGCCAGGGCCAAATATGAACCATTAGCGCCATAGCTGTTATGCCTGCAGCCCATTTCCCCCACCAATTAGCACTTAAAATAAAATGGCTGTAATTCAATAGATATATGGCGGGAATCGCAATAGCCACATACCGAACGATATAAAAAATAAAAAACCAACCCGGAAATCGACCCACAAGAGTTAAGTAACCAACCACAGATATAATACAGGCAAAATCAGCAATAGGATCTAACCATTTTCCAAAATGGGTTACTTCATGGGCTTTTCGGGCAAACCAGCCATCCAGAGTATCAGAAAGAACTGCAAGAATAATTAATAAGAATGTGGTTGTCCCCATTGCGGGATCCTGCAATGTATGAATAATGGGTATGGCTAATAGTGCCCTCCCAAGACTAATCATATTCGCCACAGTTAAAATTCGAGTGGGATCCATAATTTTAGGTTTATTTGACATGAGCTAAAATTCCTTGGTTGTCTTTAACTGACATTGAATCTAAATCAAAAATGAAATCGCAATGTGCAGAAACAAATTGTTTATCATGAGATATGAGAATCAAATGCTTTTGGGTGAGCATTTCCTTAAAAAATTGACTTAAAATTAACTTTTGATTCCATCCCAGTCCAAAGGTTGGTTCATCTAAAATCAAGACGTCATATTCACAGTGGGCTAAGATAATTATCAATGCCATCCGTAGGTTTGACCATGGGATATCCAATGCAGATTGATCTTTTACCATTTCCAAATTAATCTGGTATGAATAAAGACGATTGATACATTTATTCAATAACCGAGGATTCATTTTTTTATTCACAATCAATTCAGTCAAGAGTGAATCTAAGGTGTCGGGACCCAGCATGCGTTCCGGGAATTGATCTAATGCTGCAATTTGGGGTATTTTGCCATCAATACTCAGGTTTATTTCACCTTGGTCAGGAACAAATATTCCTGTTATTAATTTGCAGAGCGTGGTTTTCCCACACCCGTTTTTACCAATTAAACCGATCGCACGTGCCTTGCTGATTTCACAGGAACAGTGGTTCAGTATTCGAGTGTTATCCCCCTCATATTGAAAGTCTATGTTTTTTATTATTAATGACAACTTACCTGCGGGATGGTGATAATCATAATCGGTAATATCTGATTCAGGATTAAAGACATTTAGATCGGAAAGACTCAATTCCCATTGTGTTTCTCCATATTTTAAATCATTCGGGTCCGAAGTAAACCACAAAACGGTTTGTCCGTTACATATTTTATTTCGAATCCATTCTACCCAATGATATTTTGCATTTTCATTCAGGAAAGAAAGGCCATCATCAATAAATATAGCATCTGGATCGGTACTAAACGCCGTCACAAGGTTTAGCATTTCCATTTCTCCACCACTCAAGGTGGCAGGATGGCGGTGCCAATCTATAATCATGGGTAAATCACTTTTCAATTCAGAGAGCTTTTTATGAAGTATCTTCGTATCTGTAAATTGATTTTCAGAACCGAATGCCAATTCTGATTCCAGGGTATGGGATAAAATCTGGTTTTCAGGATTTTGGAAAACAATCTGGATAGTATCTGGTATCAATATTTCATCAAAAGAAAAGTTAGAATCACCCTCAGAATCAAACCCGGCCATGGTTCGGATAAACTGGGTTTTTCCACACCCGCTTTCTCCATAAATCACATGGAGCCCTGGCGAAAAAGAGAAAGACGAAGAACGATCAAATTTTTGAAAATTCAGTTTAAAGGAAATTGAATCAGTCATGAATCAAATTACGTACGATTCGTGTAGATGAGCCTAAATTACGATGAATCACATCCGTAGCCGCATAACTCGCTTTTAGGAATGCATTTCGATCTTCAAATAATTGTTTTACCCCAAGAAAAAGATCGGTTCCAGACTCAATTGAATACCCACCTCCATCGGCAATAAGTTCTTCTGCTTCTATAAAATTATTATAACGAGGCCCAAAGAAAACGGGAAGACGGGCAATGGCCGGTTCCATGACATTATGCACGCCGGTAGAAAATCCGCCCCCAATGTAAGCAACTTGTCCATCCCAATAGAGTTGGGACAAACGACCAATCGTATCCACAATAATCACGCGCGCATCAAGGTCGGTGGGATTTTTATATCCCAACCTGGCAGTGGAAAAATGATTGGATTGAAAAAATGATTCTGCTGCAGATACATTTCTTTCTGTCGGTTCGTGAGGAACCCAGACAAGAGATAAATCTTCAATCTCATTCATGAGACTCACAATAGACCCCTGAATAATTTTTTCATCTTCTGCGTGAATACTCCCTGCCAATAGCCGCTTTGGACGCAGAAGTACAGATTCAGTCCGCTCTGCTGTAAATTTATCCGCTTTCTGTTTAACTTGATCATACCGTGGATTACCTAATACACGTACGATTGGCTGGCCAGTGGGGTAAAGTATGTGTTGTAAACGATCATGATCCTGGGCAGAAATCGTGTATATAGCTGAAAAACACCCATAAACATTTTGATAAAAATTTCGAACACCGGGGGAAAGTTTGGAGGTATTCTCAGAAAATCGAGCAGCAAATAAAGCAGAATGAATACCCATGGATTTTGCTTGCCAAATTAAATTAGGCCATACATCATAAGCGGCGAGAATTAATTTTTTGGGTTGAACAATGTTGAAACATTTTTTCACAACCCATGGTAAGTCAATGGGTAAATATACTTTACAGTCAATATGCTCATCATTCACATGGTGAAAACCGGATGGTGAGAAAAAACTCACAATTGCCAAGGAATGGGGTTCAACTTCCTTAAGTCCTGCCAAAACCGGTTTCACCTGTTCAAATTCACCATGAGAAGCTGCGTGAAACCAATAGATCGTTTTACCACTGCCAATCCGTTTCATAAATAATTTTAACTCTCTATATGTCCGTAATCGCCCGATCATTCCATCTCGGATTTTTTTATTAAACAATGAGCCAACAATGCCAAAAATCATGAGTGATGGCAGGAGAATTATGTTATAAATAATTTTCCAAAAAATCATGATATACCCAGGTTGGATATTGCCGATAAAACCTGATGAGTTTCAATACCGCTCATACAATATTGTTCTTTTCGGTAACAGGGAATGCTTCCATTTTGAGAACAAGGTCTGCACCATAAACGATTATTCTCAACTACTTTGGACTTCTCTAAAAATACACCTGCCCCAGTCTCTCTAGATGTGGGTCCCAACAGGGTGACGGCAGGAATACCTAAGGATTCTCCTGCATGGAGAAATCCCGTATCACTGCCAAGAACAAATTCGGCTTGACTGATAATGGCCAATGATTCTCTTAAATTTGTTTTTCCATGGCGATCTATCACCTTGGAATCTGCAGAATTTTTAATACTTTCACAAATATCATCACCCACACCGCCAATCAATATAGACTGCAGATTAAACTCATTGGCACATTGGTCAATTACTTCAGCATATTGTTCTGCTGTCCAACGCTTTTGGGCCCAAGCTGCGCCTGGAGTCACCACAAAATAATTTCCATTTAAACCAACATTTTTTAATAATTCCGAAGCACTTATTGTTTCAGCTTCCGAAACAAATAATTGTGAATGTTCTAGGGTATAATTTTCTGGCAATAAATATTGAATCGGTTCATGGAGCCAGGACCGTACCGTGAAGTTGTTCGGGAAATCATTTTTATGGAAAGCAAATAATTTAAACCGATTCCATCGGGGTTTTCTAATATGGACATGCCTTGTGGTTATAAATCCCCATCGAATTATCTGGGACCGGGTTGTATTATGGAGATCAATGACCAAGTCATATTCCATCATTTCCATTTCGAAACCTGTTCGACGAAGTTGTGTATATCCTGCATTTATATCAACAGCGTGGACTTTGTTAATCAATGGATGACCTTCCAACAATGGTGCAAATTTAGACAAAGTCATAAAGTCAATTTTAGATTCAGGAAAATATTTTTTTAAGGTGCCAATAACCGATGTGGTATGGACAATATCCCCGATTGAACTGAAACGAAGGACCAGAATGGTCCGTGGGTCGGGCATGGCGGTTATCCTGTACGCTGTGCGTTAAAACTAATCAAATCTACCATGGATTGCTTGTAGGGTGAATCCGGATATGGTGAAATAGCATCCAATGCCTGGTGATTAAATTCCTCTATTTTTTGTTCAGCGTAATTGAATCCACCGGCCCTATCTACGATTATTTTTAAATCATTTAAATCAGCGGAGGATTTCTTTTTTAGAGATAATATTTTTTTCACTTGCCGTGTTTCTGCCTTTGAAAGTTTTTCATACGTATGAATCAATGGTAATGTGACCATATTTCGTTTCACATCGGCGCCAATATCTTTTCCCGTTTGGTTTTCACTGCCCAATAAATCGAATAAATCATCTTTCACCTGAAATGCCATTCCCAATTTTGTCCCGTAGGTAACCATGGCTTTCCTGTCTTTATCTTTCCCTGTGGATGTGATTGCACCCAGTTCACAACTGGTGGACATAAGGGATGCGGTTTTTTGATAAATCATATCGTAATAAACTTCTTCAGTCATGGATCGAGTTAATGCCTTTTCAACCTGGAGGATTTCACCTGCTGCAAGTTTTTCCGCCGTATCCGCAATGAGCTGCAATGCAGCGAAATCTTTTAATCCCACCATATTAATCAATGTTTTACTTAAAATAAAATCGCCCATTAGAACAGCTATTTTATTCTTCCATATTCGATTAATTGAAGGAAAACCACGACGTTTTTCTGCTTCGTCAACCACATCATCGTGGATCAATGTGGCCAGATGGAGCAACTCAATCATGGCTGCGGCTTTATAGCTGTTAATCGTGGGTTGACTGCAAACTCTGGATGCAAGTATGGTTAAGACGGGCCGAATATGTTTTCCTTTATGGCGAATGATATATTTACCAACCAGATTGATTAACCGAACCTCCGAACGTAGTGCGTTCCGAAATTCCTCTTCGAAAAGTTTGATATCCTCGAATATGGGTTTGGTAATGAGTTTTAGCGTTTTGAGTTCTTGTTTCACTGGTTGAAATTACCCATGTTTTTTCCGATTTACCAGCCAACTCACACCAATACTCAATTCGAATAAAGCCAACAAGGGTATGGACATTAAAATGAGACTGACAGGATCTGGAGGTGTGATAAATGCACTTAAAACTAAAATAACCACAGCCGCATGTCGGCGGTAATGGCTCATAAATGCCGGTGTTAATAATCCGATGATTGACAGAATAAATACCAATACGGGTAATTCAAAAATGAATCCACTACCAACCATGAGCCACGTAATAAAATTGAAATAATAATTAATAGAAAAATTATTATCAATTCCCGTCATTCCTACTGAAGTAAAAAATTCCAGTGAAATTGGAATCATGACCGTGTAGGCGAATATCAATCCGATAAGAAAGGATAAGTATGTAAAAATGATTAATGGAACTGCATATTTCTTTTCATTTAGGTAAAGACCTGGTGCGATAAATTTCCACAACTGGTATGTTAAAACAGGTATAGCAAGGACCACACCACCGATAATGGCAATCCCCCACTTTATCATAAACATTCCTTGAACTTTCAACACCTGTAAATCCATGGGAGATGATAAATCTCGTGTAGGCCGGATTAAAAGATCAATCAGGGAATCAATAAAGAAAAAGGTGATCGCAGCACCCAATAGAATGGATCCCAAGGACTTCACAAGCCGCCAGCGTAATTCTTCCAAATGATCAAGGAATGGCATTGAGTTTTGTTTTTTACTCATGAGCTTTATTCAATAAAATACTCGCTACTTCGTGGGGAGAAGTTTGGGTGGTTTCCAAATTATTGATGGATATTTCCAATTGATCTAACCGTTCCGGCGTCCAGAATTTTTTAAGGAGTCTATCCTGAATTAAATTATACACCCGGTTTCTATGTCGGTCTAATTGTTTTTGAATCAAGATTCCTTTTGATTCCATCACTGATAGTAATTCATTCAGGGCGTTGTAGAGATCAGCGATTCCTTCATTTCGATCCGCAGACGTATTATAAACCGGCGGTTCCAATTTTCCCTTTTTTGTAAATGTATGAAGCATACTTTTTAAAGTTTGAGCTAATCTCCCCGCCCCTTCTCGGTCAGATTTATTGATAACAAACATATCTCCAATTTCGATTAAACCAGCTTTCATCAGTTGAATTTCATCTCCAGATTCCGGAACCAATAAAACTAATGTTAAATCAACTGCTTTGGCCACATCATGCTCGCCCTGGCCTACACCCACCGTTTCAATAATGACCACATCCTTACCGCTGGCAGAGAGAATGTCTCCCACATCCTGGGTTTTCCGTGCCAATCCACCCAAATCGCCATGAGATCCCATGCTCCGAATAAAAACATTATCATCCCAAATATAATTGTTCATCCGAACACGATCGCCCAGTAGCGCACCGCCGGTGAAAGGGCTGGTGGGATCTACAGCCACCACGCCCACACTTTTCCCGTCATCGATATATTGCTGAATTAATAAATTGGTCAGGGTGCTTTTTCCTGCACCGGGAGGCCCCGTAATACCAATTCTCAAGGCCTGATTTTCGATAGTATGAACATCCTTAAAAAATGAGTCAGGAATATCACCGTCATTTTCTATTTGACTGATCACCCTGGAAAGGGTGCGATGATCGTTCGATCGAATTCGATCCAGCGTATCGGAGTCCATTGTACTTATGTATTAATTAAAAGAAGGCTTTGAAAAAGTAGTTAAGAGAAAGTTTGCCGGAAAGCATTAAAATTAAAAATCGTAATATCGCTGCCATCTCGTTTAACCAACTCTTTTTCTTCCAGCAATTTTAAAGTCCGGGAAACTGTTTCCCTGGATGTCCCGGCCATATTAGCAATATCCTGTTGAAAAGGTAAATTTTGAACAGTCACATCCCCACGTTTTATGGTACCCCGTTCTTCGGCTAACCGTATCAGTGTAATGCCAATCCGCTGCTCAGAATCGCTCAATGATAGACTTTCGATTTGTTGATCGCTTTTCCGTAATCGAACTGCCAGTTCTTCTAAAAGTGCAATGGCAATTTTTGGATATGTTTCCAAACAATCAAGGAAATCCCGTCGGGATAAAGTCAATACTTTCGCATCTTCATTTGCCACAATATTGGCTGATCTACCCTCTCCGTCCAGTAAAGACATTTCTCCGAAAAAGTCGCTTTCTCCCAATACAGCCAGGATGACTTCCCGCCCGTCATCACTGAGGCGTGTTACTTTCACCGCCCCGGCGGTGATAATAAAAAAAGTTTCTCCTGCGCTTTCTTCCAAAAGAATCATTTGCCCTTTTTCATAATCGCGGGAAACCATTTTGGTTGCAATCTTTTTTAAATCTGAATCTGAAAGGTCCGTAAATATAGGAACATTGCGTAGATGATCGGTTTTACTCATGGGAGAAAGTACAATCTAAAAAGGGATAGATGGAAAAGGTAAAATTACGATGGTTTACATTCATTGGTTGTGACGAATGTCACAGGTTTTGGGAAAAAATAGGATTAATTCAGTTCATCAATTTCCAATAAATCGATAAGCATGCCGCCGGCAATAAATCCTCCGGAGCTCATCTGGATTTTTAAATTATACCCGATTGGTGTAGGAGCGGTTGACTTTAGTAAATATTCTTTCCAATTTGGTTCAGATAAATAAACTGAACCTAAGTCAACCCATTCAGAATTATCTTTTACAGCGGTTAATGAAACAGACCCACCGTTAGAAAGTACCTTACCCATAAATTTAACAGTAAATAGTTCTTCAGATACAATCTTTCCTAAATCGAGTACCATGTGGGGAATTACGCAACCACCGGATACAAAAAGAGATCTTTTGCCTCCGCCCTTTGGTGCTGCCATTTGAAATTCCGCCTTATCTCCATTTTCCCATTGATCCATTTTTTCATTCTTTTCAAAGGAAGTCGAATAAACAAAATTATTTTTATTGCCGAATATTTTATCGCACCCTGTTGAAATGAATGTAAGGGGTAAAAGCAAAACTAAAATCTGTAAGAGTGATCGTTTCATAATCTGTATAATATAACCATTATAATGCACGCAATTCAACGTATTTTTCTTTTGGTGAAGTGATGCATTACGAGATAACTTCGCCTCCGAAATTTCAATTAATATTAGAGGATATATATGGATCGACATCCGCAACAAATAAAAAGAGAACGTCAGGACAAAAAACGTCACGAATTTAATGTGGCAAGAATGTCGGACTTAAAAACAGTAATTAAACGTGTATTACAATCCACGGATGCCGGGGAAGCTCAAGGTCTTTATACAAAGGCTGTAAGCACAATTGATAAAATGGCAAGCAAAGGTCTCCTAAAGAAAAATACCGCTGCCCGTCGTAAATCTCAGATTACACGGCATCTAAATTCTTTATCTGTCTAAATCGGTTATTCTTAAGAAGCAAATGAAAAAACCCCGAAATAACGGGGTTTTTTGTTTATATGATCTTATGTATCTCAATCTTGTTTAAGATTCGGGACAAATAATCTTACGAATTATCAGATACTTGATAATTTGGCGCTTCCTTCATTATTTTTACCTCATGAGGGTGACTTTCTTTTACACCGGCGGACGTAGTCTGAATAAATACCGCTTTCCTGTGAAAATCTTTTATATCTTTCGCACCGCAATAACCCATGGATGATCTTAAGCCTCCCATAAGTTGGTGAATAGTATTTCTAACTGATCCTCGATAAGGCACCATCCCTTCAATTCCTTCTGGAACCAGTTTGGTTGCTTCTGCACCTTCTTGGAAATAACGATCGCCACTCCCCTCTTTCATGGCGCCCAAAGACCCCATCCCTCGATAAGATTTGTACTGACGACCTTCATATAGAATGGACTCACCTGGACTTTCATCCATACCCGCTAAAATACTCCCTAGCATCACCACCTCTGCTCCCGCTGCAATGGCCTTAGCTAAATCACCACTGTAACGAAGCCCCCCATCCGCAACAACAGGAATATGATGTTTTTGCGCCTCATCCACGCTGTTCATTACAGCTGTGAATTGGGGAACCCCCACACCGGCCACAATCCGTGTGGTACAACTTGCCCCTGCCCCAATTCCAACTTTTACACAATCTACCCCTGCATCAATTAATGCTTTTGTTCCATCACCAGTAGCGACATTTCCTGCAATTACCTGAACGTCGCCCACTGATTTTTTAATATTTTGAATGGAATTTAACACGCCGGCTGAATGGCCATGGGCCGTATCAATCACAATTACATCTACACCCGTTTTAGCCAAAGCTTGGGCCCTCTCGATCGCATCATTACTAACACCCATTGCAGCGCCCACCCGCAACCGACCGCTGTCGTCTTTACAGGCATGGGGGAAATCTTCTTTTTTCTGAATATCTTTCACCGTGATTAATCCTGCAAGACTATTATGATCATCAACCACCAGGAGTTTTTCGATTCGATGTTCTTGAAGCACTTGCTTTGCTTCTTCTAAAGTAGTTCCCACAGGTACTGTAATCAAATGATCTGAAGTCATGCGATCACGGACAGATAAACGATCGTCCGTTTCAAATCGGATATCTCGATTGGTAATAATACCCACAAGTTTTCCATCTTCTAAAACGGGTAATCCGCTAATATGATAATTGGCCATGACTTTTTTTGCATCGCGAATGGTTTTATCCGCTGATAATGTAACCGGATCTACAATCATGCCACTTTCAGATCGTTTAACACGATCCACCATTTTTACCTGGTTCTCAATTGATAAATTTTTATGAATGATTCCAATACCACCTTCTCGGGCCAATGCCACCGCCATCGCACTTTCTGTCACTGTGTCCATGGCAGCAGATAGGAGTGGTATATTCATGGTAATTGTATTTGTGAGACGCGTCTGTAAATTAACTTCCCGTGGAAGTACTTTAGATGATTGCGGTACAAGGAGGACATCGTCAAAAGTGAGTGCTTGAGTAAATGGAGGTCTATTTTTCATAATTCTATGATAATTTCGTTCGTCGATTAACGCCTTTGATTATTTTTCCTGATTGAATGAGTTTGTTGACAATAGCAAAATCCTCTGATAAAGGACGATCCTCCATCGTGAGTACTCGGTGGCGTCTCAAAAGGTTCATAACCGGAATCAATCCATCTCCCGATGCCAGTTTTTTATGAAATCGATGGTTTATATTTCCAGCAACCAGAATTTCGATGGCAAGAACTGTCCGAACATTGTCAATAATACGTAAAGATTTACGTCCCGCCCAGGGCGCCATACTGACAAAATCTTCTTGACCTGCTGAAGTTGAAATAGAATCCACACTGGCGGGGTGAGATAATGTTTTATTTTCAGAAGTCAATGCCGCCGCAGTTACTTGTGCTAACATAAACCCGGATTCCAAACCGGGATTCACCGCGCAAAACATGGGAATTCTATCGCCAATTCCTTTCATGAAATAATTAATGCGCCGCTCAGCAATGGCTCCTATTTCTGCCATAGCGATGGATAAAGTATCTAATGCTTGAGCGATCGGTTCTGCGTGAAAGTGGCCGGAATTCATCACATCTCCATTTGGAAATACTAATGGGTTATCTGATACAGAATTCACTTCATCATTTATAATTTTCTCTGCACCTTTAAACATCTCCCGGCTTGTACCATGAACATGAGGAATACACCGTACGCAGTAGGGGTCCTGAATGCGACCACAATCATCATGGGACAAAACAATTTTGCTCCCTTTTAGCATCTTAAACACGTTTGCTGCAGAGCGTTGTTGACCTTCGTGTTTTTTGAGTCGATGAACCTTAGGTGTAAATACTATACGAGTAGATAAGCTTGCTTCTGTTGACAAAGCGCCAGCAATATCCGCTGTTTGAATTATTTTTTTGGATTCTGCTAAGGCTCGGATTCCCAATGCAGTGGATACCTGTGTACCGTTAATGAGACTCAACCCTTCCTTTGCTTCTAACACTGCGGGGGTTAAGTTTGCTTCTTTTAAGGCAAGCATGGCAGGCATGATGCGATCTTGAAAATGCACATCACCTTCACCAATCAATGCACGAGCCAAATGGGCCAATGGGGCCAAATCGCCTGAAGCTCCTACAGATCCTTTTCTGGGTATTTTGGGTAAAATATCGTGATTGAGCATATCCACTATCAACTGAGCCAGTTTTAAGCGAATACCACTATATCCTTTTGCCCAGGTCATGAGTTTTAACATCATGGTGATTCGTGTAACGCCCAAATCTAAAGGCTTCCCTACTCCGCACGCATGGGAGCGCACCAAATTTAATTGAAGCTTTCGGCGATCTTCCGGACTAATTGAAACAGTACTCAATTGACCAAATCCTGTATTTACACCATAAATCTGTTGATCTTTATCTAATAATATTCTAAGAGTTTTATGGGATTTACGAATGGATTTTTTTGCCTCTGGAGAAAGGCGAGCTCGAGTTGGGCCATCCAACATGGGTGCTAATTGTTCCCAATCAATAGATTTGTTCGAAATAAGGACTGTACCCATCGGGCAAGTTATAACTTTTTATGAACATTGGACAATAGTCGTGAAACGTATTTTTGTATGTTTTTAATGTAATTTTCCGAATTTATAACTTTATTCTTATTAGATTTGAGACTCGTACCTATGGAATAATAGGACGTTTTATTCCTGGAAATCATTTTCAATAATATTATCATAATCTCAAGTTTTCTAGAGGGAAAACAACAATGTCATTTTTAAGCGCATACTTTTACGATTCCTTTCTGGCAAAAACAGAAAAAGCCTGTCTCAAGGAATGGCGAAAAGATATATTGAAACATGTCCACGGAAATGTATTGGAAATTGGTGCAGGCACCGGGGCAAATATATTGGTCTATCCAAACAATGGGATTCAACTGACATTATCTGAACCGGATAAACATATGCGCAAACAGCTGGAAGATAAAGTCGTTCGAAATGGATTAAATCATATCTTAATTACCTCCAACTCTATTGAGGATAATAATGCTAAATCGGAAACCTACGATTGTGTTGTTTCTACTCTTGTTTCCTGCTCCGTGCCTACGCTTGAATCCACATTTACTGAAATAAAACGAATTTTGAAACCGAATGGCTATTTTTTATTTATAGAGCATGTGGGGGCAGAAAAAGGCACACGAAGGAGACTATGGCAAAACCGTTTTACACCCATTTGGCGAAATATTTCCGGGAACTGCCATTTAAATCGAGATATAGAAGATGCCATCGTAAATGCAGGATTTACGTTAAAAGAAATCAAACGAGAAAGTATGAGAAAAGCAACACCCCTGGTTCGCCCGACCATTCGTGGTATTGCTGTCAAAAACTAATCTATGGTAAACCAAGTTCAATTTAGAGAAGCCCGAATAACTGACTTAAATACCATTGTTAAAATGTTAGCCGATGATGATTTAGGCGCATCAAGAGAACGATATGAATCTCCCGTACCTTCATCATATTCCAATGCATTTGAATCCATTAATAAAGACCCCAACAATACACTTCTCTTGGCACTTTTGAATGATGAAATTGTGGGCGTTCTCCAACTAACATTTATCCCAAATCTTACTTACCAAGGCAGTTGGCGATCCATGATCGAAGGGGTTCGTGTATCTACTAAATTTCGTTCCAAAGGGATTGGACAATCATTAATTCAAGAAGCCATTCGTCAATCTAAAGCCCAAGGATGTCGCATGGTTCAATTAACCACGGATAAAACACGGCCGGATGCCATACGATTCTATGAAAGTTTGGGCTTTATTTCCTCCCACGAAGGGATGAAACTTCACTTATAACGAGTGGAGAGAAATAAATGCAAATACGACCTGAAAAAAGAGAAGATTGTATTGAAATATCTAAACTAAATGATTTGGCTTTTGGTGGCACAGATGAAGGAAAAATTATCCATGGCCTGCGACAAAATGCGAATCCCATCATTTCAATTATTGCCGAAGAAAATTCAGAAATTTTGGGTCATATTATTTTTTCACCTGTCATATTATCTACCAATCCATCTCTACCCATTATGGGGCTGGGCCCCATGGCAGTAAAACCAGAAAATCAGCACTCTGGAATTGGAACCAAATTGGTATACCGTGGTCTCAAAGCATGTAGAGAAATAAATATTAAAGCTGTAGTCGTGCTCGGCCATCCAACCTATTATCCAAGATTTGGGTTCGCCCCGGCAATCCATTTTGGAATATCTTCTGAATACGATGTGCCCAAGGATGCATTCATGATTAAAGAACTTCAAGACGATATATTATTGGGCGAGAAAGGCATTGTAAAATATCATTCTACTTTCGAATCTTTCTAAGTGATATGTGTTTTCTCTCTTTGACTCCCTTATCACTTCCCCGTATTTTCTAACCTATTTATGATTCTAACACAGGAGTTGCCCTATTATGAAATTCAAATTAATCACTGGATATCTATTATGCCTTTATATTCTGGGAGGTTGTGCAGTGCCAACAAATAAATCATCGGATAAAATGAAGCAAGACATCGGTTCACAAAATCCGTTTTATACCGAAAGTCCCTTGTATATGAAATTTCCCCAATTTGATCATATCACAAATGAACATTATGGGCCAGCTTTTGAAAAAGGAATGGCAGATCACATGGCAGAAATTGACGCTATAGCACAACAGGCAGATTCTCCCACTTTAGAAAACACCATAATTGCTATGGAAAAATCCGGTGCATTATTGGATCGAGTGGCCACCGTATTTTTTGCACTTACCTCAGCCAACACCAACGATGAGATGGAAAAAATTCGAAGTGAAATGGCGCCCAAATTATCGGCCCATAGCGATCAAATTTTACTCAACGGAAAACTTTTCCAACGCGTTAAATCTATTTATGAGCAGCGATTTCAATTGGGTCTCGAAGCAGAATCACAGCGATTGGTCGAAAAATACTATAATGACTTCATTCGTGCCGGTGCCAATTTATCCGATGCTGATAAAGAAGCACTTAAAAAGATTAATGGTGAAATGGCGGTATTGCAAACCACTTTCAGTCAGAATGTATTAAAAGAAGTGAATGCATTAGCCGTTGTTGTTGATTCCAAAGATGATTTGGATGGCTTGTCTGATGCAGCCATCGAAGCGGCTGCGAATGAAGCAACTTCTCGGAAATTAGAAGGTAAATTTGTTCTCACATTGAGAAACACCAGTGGCCAGCCACCTATGGCTTCTTTGACAAACCGTGCCTTACGAGAACGTATTCATAAAACATCCCTCTCCCGGGGTAGTCGCGGTGGTGACTATGACAATCGCGATGCATTGGCAAACGTTATCAAACTTCGAGCAGAAAGAGCCCAGTTAATGGGATATAATAATCATGCCGCTTATTCTCTTGAAAACCAAACAGCCCAGACGCCGAATGCTGTTAATGAACGACTCAGTAGTCTCGCCCCCAAAGCAGTGGCTAATGCAGAAAAAGAAGCAGCGGATCTCCAAAGAATGATTATTGCAGAAGGCGGCAGTTTTAAGCTCGCTTCCTGGGATTGGGATTTCTATACGGAAAAAGTGAGAGCAGATCGTTATAATTTTGACGCAGCTCAACTCAAACCCTATCTTGAGATGGATAATGTCCTTCAGAATGGTGTCTTTTTTGCCGCAACTCAATTATTCGGCATTACCTTTAAGGAACGGTTTGACCTGCCCGTTTATCAAGAAGATGTCCGTGTTTTTGAAGTATTCAATGAAGATGGATCTGTACTGGCATTATTTTTATTTGATGGGTATGCCCGATCTTCAAAAAGAGGTGGTGCATGGATGAATGCATATGTGGCCCAATCCAAACTAAAGGGAACACAACCGGTCATTGCCAATCATCTGAACGTGACCAAACCACCGGAAGGCGAACCGACCCTCATGACTTTTGATGAAGTCATTACCATGTTTCATGAATTTGGACATGCACTTCATGGCATGTTTTCTGATGTGAATTATCCCTATTTCGCCGGAACTTCTGTTCCTCGAGATTTTGTGGAGTATCCATCTCAAGTAAACGAAATGTGGGCCGTTTGGCCGGAAGTGCTAAAGAACTATGCGGTTCACCACGAAACCGGCGAAGCGATGCCAAAGGAATTGCTGGAAAAGGTTTTAGCTACACAAAAATTCAATCAAGGATTTGCTACCACAGAATATTTGGCTGCATCTCTTTTAGATCAAGCCTTACATCAACTCACGCCGGATCAAGTACCCACAGGAAATGAAATTATCGCTTTTGAAACGGACGCACTAAAAACGGCAGGCGTGGCCATGGATGTAATTCCCCCTCGTTACCGCAGCACCTATTTCTCTCACATTATCGGTGGCTATTCCGCCGGTTATTATTCATACATCTGGAGTGAAGTATTGGATGCGGATACCGTAAAATGGTTTAAAGAAAATGGTGGATTAAAAAGAGAAAATGGTGACCATTTTCGGAAAACGCTTCTTTCTCGTGGCGGCAGTGACGATGCATTAAAAATCTTCAAAGATTTTCGAGGTGCAGACCCAAACATTCAACCCTTATTGGACCGCCGAGGACTAAACTAAACCAACCGAAATGGTGTCAATTCTCGGCATTCCCTTAGAAGATAATTCATCATTTTTAAAGGGTTCAGTTAAAGCGCCGCCCCTGATCATGGATGCCTTCCATTCAGATGCATCCAACATGTTCGCCGAAAACGGGATTAATTGTGGTGATGGGTCCCTTGTTACCGATTTAGGGAATATGCGACTCCCTACCGGAAAAGCAGCCATGGATTCTATTCAAAAAGCTGTGTGTAAAGAGTTAGATCATAACCACAAAGTTGTATCTCTCGGTGGCGATCATTCCATCACCTTCCCGATTATTCAAGCTTATAGCCAATCATACTCCGATCTAAACATTCTTCATTTTGACGCCCACCCTGATCTATACGATAATTTTGAGAATAACCCCTATTCACACGCATCCCCATTTGTGCGAATCATGGAAAAGGGTTTGGTGAAACGATTGGTCCAAGTGGGCATTCGTACGTTGAATGATCACCAAAAAGCACAGGTGAAACGGTTTGGTGTTGAAGTGATCGAAATGAAAGATTTTGATTCATCTCTTTCACTCACATTTGATGGACCTGTTTATATTTCAATTGATTTAGATGGATTAGACCCTGCATTTGCGCCGGGAGTTTCCCATCATGAACCGGGTGGACTCTCCACTCGAAAAATCATTAATATATTTCATCAATTAAATGGAAAAGTGGTGGGGGGTGATATTGTGGAATACAATCCGGATAGGGATATTAATGGTGTGACCGCTGTTGTGGCAGCCAAATTGTTAAAGGAATTATTGGGGAAGATGTTGTCATAGCCAGCTTTATGCTTTTATATTTCTTACTTTCCTTAAGGGCGGATATGATTTGACTTTTTAATCTCTAATGAATAATACTCAATCAACTGTTTCACTCCAATTTTGAAACGTAAATTATAATTGAGTATATTCACAAATAATTTGAGGATTAAAATGCCGGTGAACTTATTCATAATACATTAATAATAATTCGGAGTATCTTGTGACAAAAGCTAAGTTAGGTGTATTAGATCGATTTCTTACACTGTGGATATTTCTTGCCATGGTGGTGGGTATTGGTATTGGTTTTATATTTCCAAATATTGCAGAATGGAATAAATCGGTCTCAATTGGGGCCACCAATATTCCCCTTGCCATTGGTCTTATTCTAATGATGTATCCGCCCTTGGCTAAAGTAAATTATGGTTTACTTGGCAAAATTGTCTCTGACAAAAAATCTATCAGTTTATCCTTATTTATGAATTGGATTATTGGGCCAATATTAATGTTTACACTGGCGTTGATATTTTTAGGTGACCATCCAGGTTATATGACAGGTGTTATATTAATAGGACTTGCACGGTGTATCGCAATGGTTTTGGTATGGAATGACATTGGGGGCGGAAATAAAGAATATGGAGCTGCACTTGTAGCCTTAAATAGTATTTTTCAAATTGCCACTTATAGTTTTATGGCGTGGTTATTTATTACCGTTTTACCACCCTTTTTTGGATTTAGTGGGTACACGGTCGATATTTCAATCGTAACGATTGCTAATAGTGTACTTGTTTATTTGGGTATTCCTTTTTTTGCGGGTTATTTAAGTCGTAGGATATTGGTTTCTCTAAAGGGAGAGCAATGGTATACAACAAAATTTATACCCACAATTTCACCGATCACTCTGATCGCTTTATTGGCTACTATAGTGTTGATGTTCAGTTTAAAAGGTGAAATGATTGTGGATCTTCCTTTTGATGTAATTCGTATTGCAATCCCGTTGGTGATCTATTTTATTTTAATGTTTTTTATTACATTCTTTACTGCAAAAAGAATAGGGATTCCTTATGATAAAAATGCAAGTATCGCTTTTACTGCAACCGGAAATAATTTTGAGTTAGCCATTGCTGTGGCAATAGCTGTATTTGGCATTCATTCTGACCAAGCTTTTGCAGGGGTAATTGGCCCATTGGTTGAAGTGCCAGTGTTAATTATGTTAGTAAACATATCCCTTAAATTAAAAAATAAGTACAAACCAATAAATTAGCAAAGACGGTTTATAAAGGAAAAACCAAACATAAAATAATGTTTGATTATGGCCTATTTTTATATCAAAGTATCTACCCGGTTAAAAACGGTATAATCTACCGGGATGGCTTCACTGAATGCACGACCATATCGTTTATTCACAATTCGATCATCCATAACGATAAAGATACCTTCATCATAGGCAGTACGAATTAAGCGGCCAAATCCCTGGCGAAAACGGATCACCGATTCTGGCAATGCATAATCCATAAAGCGATTGCCTCCCTCCGTTTCAATCATATTGCCATAGGCTTTCACCAATGGTTCCGTGGGTACATCAAAAGGCATTTTTACAATAATGAGTACTTCCAGTAAATCACCGGGTAGGTCCACCCCTTCCCAGAATGCGTTTGTCCCCAGCAAAATGCCATTGGGTGATTGGTGCATACCTCGCACAAGCCCCATTCGGGACGCCTGTCGTTTTTGGGCATAAATGGGTAAATTTCTACCTTCCGGATGACGCTGCAATATTTGATATGTATTTTCTAATTGGGCTCGGGACGTAAACAGGACCATCATCCGTTTATTATACCGCTTGTGGCAAGTTAATATCATTTGTGCTAATACATCTGGTTTCTGTCCATCACCCCCAGAATATTGATAGTAGGTGACTTGGTCACTATAATGAAATGGACTCTCAAAAACGGCAGTCTGTACATCGTCAAATTCGACCCCATTCAATCCTGTTCGCTGGAGGAAATAATCGAAAGAATCCCGTGTTCGAATGGTGGCGCTGGTGAGAATACAATGGTCCAGATCTTTGAATAAACCGCTGGCCAAATCATTGGCTAAATCGATGGGTGCGGCTTGGACGGTGAGTATTAATCGGGTGCGACCACCTATATTTCTAAAATTGCCTTCATACCAATACACATTATCGTCATCCTGGTTACTGGTTAATGCCTGAATAAGCAATAAGGAATCGGTCATGAAGCCTTCGCCTCGATCAAATAATTGATGCAACTCCAGAAAATCTTCTTTTGTTTCATCAATATCCATCAATGCTTCTCTCAGTTTTCTTACTTGATTTCTTACGGAATGAAGCCCCCGATTCATTCGTTCTAAATCGGGAGATAAGGGGCCAAATTCCTCCGTTAAATTTTCTATGATCAGTTTGGTGGAATATTTGGCGTTGGAATCAAATTTATACAAACTATTTCCTGCCATTTGATCAAAAAAGTCTTTCACATATTCACGGCAACTATCAACAGATCGGGCCAAGTCCCTTCTCATTCCTTCGAATTGTGGATGGAGTGCTCCCAAGGATTTAAGTTGATTATTCCATCGAACCGAATGGGAATGATCCGGATCGATGCGTTCCAGGAAATACTTGAGTGATCGTTGATCCAAAATGGACGTAAACTGGCGATAAGCAGCCTGGGGAATATTGTGAGTTTCATCAATAATGACCGATTTATGCTCCGGTAAAAAACCCATCCCCTCTCCCGCGTCCATTCGTGCTTTTCCTTCAGATAGCAACAAGGCATGGTTTACCACAATTAAATTTGCTTGAAAAACCATTTTTCGCAATGGACCAAAAAAGCAACCACCATGCCGTGCACAAATGGGCGATGTACAAAAACCGGGTTCACTCTGAACGAGTGCCATCAGTCTATAAGTAAATCCATTGGTGAACCCCGGACATTCATCCATATCTCCCGTCTGGGTCCATTCCAACCAGACCATGAGGGGAATAAGATACATGGCCTCTTCCCCATTTAACATTTTATCTGCGCCCCCAATAAGCCAGTTTAATCGAGATCTGCAGATATAGTTGCTCCGTCCCTTCATAACCACCGCTTTGACGGTCGAATCTATAGCGTGGGTCAATCGTGGCAAATCCTTGTTAAATAATTGATCTTGGAGATGTTTGGTATAGCAGGAAACAATGACCGGACCATCATCAGGTTGGGTATGATTATGTTTAATGGCTGGAAATAAATAGGCCATACTTTTGCCCAACCCTGTACCTGCTTCTGCAATGCCAATCCCGCCGGGACTTGTCATAATATCATCTACAAATTGACTGAAATAATCTTGGTTTGGTCGATCTTCGTATGCTTCGTAGGATTGATCTAAATCACCATCGGGGCCAAAGACTTCGGTACTATTCCGATTAGAAATATCTTTTTTCCCTTCATGAATAAATACATTAATATTGGTCGGTTTATGAATTTTGGATTCTGTAAGTCCATTCTTTAAATCACCCGTTTGAGTGAGTGCATTTGCTAAATTAATAAATAAATCTTTGTTATGGACTTGAAATGGCCTGAGTAAAGCAACAATTCTGGAAATAAGATCTAGACGATAGCTGGCCACTTCTTCTATAAGTTCTACAAATATTTGTCCACAATTTTCTGTATCTGATTCCGCCCGATGGGCCCCTTCTGTAGATAAACTAAAATAATCAGATACTGCACTCAAATTATGGGCCGGTTGAAAAAATAACATCCCCCGGGATAATGTAAGTGTATCGTAATATTTTCGTTCAGGAAGTTTCTTATCATGACGATCTGCCATAGCTTCTAAATAAGCAAGGTCAAATGGCGTATTATGGGCCACAATAGGAATATCCCCAATAAACTTAAAGAATTCATCTATTATGTTGCTTTCAGACGGTGCATCTGAAACCATTGTATTGGTAATGCCTGTTATTTCCTCTATAAGGCCGGGTATGGGAATACCGGGGTTGACCAACGTAGAATATCGATCTGCAGGTTCTCCATCTTTAAATAAAATGGCTGCCACTTCGATGACCCGATCAACCTCCGGCTGGAGACCTGTCGTTTCAAAATCAAGTGCA
The DNA here is from genome assembly GCA_014382015.1 of Fidelibacterota bacterium. Taxonomy (GTDB): domain Bacteria; phylum Fidelibacterota; class Marinisomatia; order Marinisomatales; family TCS55; genus TCS55. The sequence goes on from JACNKN010000054.1 coordinate 77,834, forward strand.
ATGAACGAATCTAATTGAAGACTTTTTAGAAGTGTCGTTCGGTCCATTAAACAAGGACCGTTTTAATCACTGTAGTCAGTGGGTAAATCCACTTTAAAAGATGGCTTCACTTCACCATGACGAAAATAATGATAATGTCTTAAAATCCAAAATAGCAGGAGGATTAGTATAAGAAACCATGGAAAACGTACCCCTAAAAACATAGCAGGTGTAAACACCACATACATTCGACATCGTTGTAAATGCCTTACTGCTGAGGGAAAAAGAAGTGCAACAATAGGAAATGGACTATATACAGCAGCGATGGTTGAAATCATGGGATCATCATGAATGACACCCGCCAAAACTGATAAACTAGTTAGTCCAATTATAATAGCCAATATAGGCGCCATTTCACCCTTATTAGGTGATTGTTTCTTCCCATTTTCTTTTACTAATATGGGAATGCTATAAGTCATATGTCCTACGAGAAAAAAGAGAAAATAGGGTAATCCAAAAGAAAATACATCCACATTAAATCTTTGAGGAATTGTGCCCAATAGAAATAGGGTAAAACCTATAACTAAAGTGAAAATTCCTGATTTGATAGAATCTATCTTTTTGGGGAATATTGGGAACTTTTGAATGAATCTATCCCACCCGATGGAAAATATTAGAATGGCCATAAATAAAAATGAGAATGTGGACCAATCCCAGTAGAACCATCTATCTTGAATATGTTGGGCCACATTCGCTCCGGCCAAAACCATGGCCCAAATACCAAACCATCGCTCTGGCTTTAGAGTAAAAAAACCATCCAGTTTTTTAGCCAGATTAGATAATCGGCCATATCGCCCCGATTCTATAGGAAAGTACTTCTCTGCTAACACGGGTTACCCGATCAATGCTTTACCGGCAAATACGGCATAAATTTCATTAAATATGATAAATGCAACCACGGCTGCACCAATGGTTAATAGGGTGCGAATAAGCGCAGGGGGAACATTAAAATGGTCCATACCATTTTTGAGTTCATTTATAAAATTCGGTATGCCCCACTTTTTCAAAATAAATATTGCCGTAAACATACCCCCGATTGGCAGCATGTATTTTGATGAAAGACCATCCATAAAATCAAAAAAGGAAATTCCAAAAATTCCAGTGATGTTTATTCCTCCACCCAAAGAAAATGAACAAAATGCACCTACGACGGTAATCACTGCACCAAATCGAATTGTGGCCTTTTTTCTGCTCCAACCTTTTTGATCAATAAAATAAGCAGTTACAACTTCCAAAATAGATATGGCTGACGTTAATGCTGCCATAAAAAGCAATATGAAAAACATTGTACCCCATACTGTGCCACCTGCCAATTGGGGGAATACGGAAGGGAGAACAACAAAGATTAACCCTGGACCTTCTGCAGGATTTGCACCTAGTGCAAATACAGTGGTAAAAATCGCGACGCCCGCCAGCATGGCTATGGCTGTATCCAAAAAGATCACCCACAGGGCTGAATTAAGTAAATTTTCTTTTTTCCCCAGATAACTACCATAAGTGATCATGGTACCCATCCCAAGACTTAAAGTGAAAAATGCATGGCCCAGAGCCAAGACGATTCCTGATGCGGTTAATTCTTCAAATCGGGGATTAAATAAAAAAGCCAATCCTTCGGATCCACCTGGAAGGGTCATACCGCGCACTGCTAAAACAGCGAGTAAAATAATAATCAAGGGCATCATAATTTTTGACCATTTTTCAATGCCGCCTTTCACCCCATGGATAATCACCCAAATACACACTGTCATAAAAATAACTTGATAAAATACGGGGGCCCATAATCCAGTAATAAACGTATTAAAAACATTACCTGCAGTATCCGGGGATCCGGCTAACGTATCAAACCCACCCGTGAGAGACATAATAATATATTTGAAAATCCATCCGCCCACGACGCCATAAAAGGAAAGAATGGCAAAGGCAGATCCAACCCCAAGGAAACCCACCCATTTCCAGGAAGTATTCGGTGCCAATTTCTCAAATGCGCCTACAGGACTTAGTTGGGTATTACGACCAATCACAAACTCCGCAATCACAATTGATAACCCCACAACCAAAATACATGCTAAATACACCAGCGTAAAAGCAGCACCGCCATTTTGTCCAGCGATCGAAGGATATTTCCAAATATTTCCAATACCTACTGCCGATCCTGAAGCCGCTAAAATAAAGCCCATTCTGGATCCCCAATGTTCACGTTTTTGAATCATTTTTTCTGTTGACCTTCCTGTTTGGATTGCGTTAAATCTTCACTCATAATTTCATTAAATGGATGCAAATGTGCCTCAACAATGGCGTCGAGAAGGCCGTAAATATAGACAAAACCTACCCACCATCCATATTTGTTTCTAAGTTTTAAATATGTTGCTTTTTCCGCAGCATCATTTCCATCATAATTTTTGTATTTAATGGCATAATCTGTATATAAAAATCCCGCTGCCAATACTGCACCAATCAGCAAACTTCCCTTGATTGGCTGCCCGTTATAAAATTGTCCGCCACCGGGAAACATCATTGCTCTTTTTGCAGCCTGTCCGGGAGTTTTTGCCTCAACGCTATCCACTTCTTGAGCAATAATTATCGCTGTGAATAATAAGAGCGTAAGGGACTTTTGGATCATTCAGATTATATTGCAGCGATACATTCAATTTCTACATCCGTACCCGCAGGTAAACCGGAAACTGCCACCAAAGATCTGGCTGGTGCATCATCTTCATCCAAATATTCATTAAAGACTTCATTCACGGCACTATAATGAGTCATATCCGTCAAAAATACAGTGAATTTGGCTACCTTCGATAAATCCGTTCCCGCCCGTTCCAAAATGGCCGATAAATTTTTAAATACCTGCACAACTCGATCCTTAAAATCACCCTCAATCAGCTTATTTGTATCCGGATCAATGGCAACCTGCCCCGCCGTAAAAACAAACCCGTTCGTGATGACTGCCTGGTTGTAAGATCCAATTGGGTTCGGTGCATGTGCATCCGTAATAACCTGTCGTTTCATTATCTTCTCCTAATTGTTAAAAGCCATACAAAATAGACCAATGTTCGGGTCAAACTCTCGTTTGCCATCTGTATCAATTTTTCTTAAAATGAATTCACCTACAGCCCCTACTTTTGCCTCAAATAAATGACCTCCTTTCACACCCAGATCATGATCCGCAATCGTAATGTGGGCATGAATAAAGGGATCCCCGTCCTTGAGTAAAATATTACCCTGATAGGACGTTAATTCCCAAATATCTTCAAACGTCTGAATTGCATATTTCTTATTGGCTAAATCATAGGCACCCAATTCAATTTCCTTAATGGCACCAATCCCCGAAAGTTGGCCATTAACAATATTCCGGTCCTTGCAAAATTGAGTGAGGGTTGCCATAATTTCTTCATCGTGTTCCACGTAAATAATGTAAGTATCCCCATCCTGTTTGTACTGCATATTTAAATTTATCCTGTAATAGCTTTTTCAATGATACCGAAACTTTTGTCCAGAGCAGATTTTAATGCTTTTGAATCTTGGCCGCCCGCTGTGGCAATATGGGGTTTTCCGCCGCCGCCGCCACCCATTTCAGCACCAATTGCTTTTGCCAAAACACCAGCCTTCACACCATCTTTGACCAAATCCGGACTCACGACAATAACCACCATGGGCTTTTCCCCATCCGCACCCAACACACCGATGCCACTTTTCAATGAACTCAATAAAGTATCCCCAAAACTTTTTAACGTGTCCATGGATGACGCATCGGTCATTTCTATTACAATTTGGCAATCTCCCAAAAGCTTCGCTTTATCAACCAATGACTTGGCATTAAAAGTCCCGCCCGATTTCTTCTGGTTTTTTAATTCTTTTTCTAATTCTTTCTTTTGGAGCAGCAATTGATCTATTCGTTCAGCCATATCATCTATGCCACAATTCAATTTGGATTGAACAGCATCTATTGTTTCAGCTTGGTTCTGTGCATGTTCAACTGCCTTTGGGCCTGTCACAGCCACGATTCTACGGACACCGGATGCCAAGGATGATTCTTCTGTAATTTTGAATAAACCAATGTCACCGGTTCGATCTACATGGGTGCCGCCGCAAAGTTCTTTTGAAAATTTTCCAACAGTTATCACCCGAACCTCATCACCATATTTTTCGCCAAACATGGCAGTGGCGCCCTCTTTTTTAGCTTCATCAAATGCTTTAACTGAAACATCTAACTTATTATTTATTTGTATTTCATCATTTACTATTTTCTCGATTTCTCGGATCTGATCATCGGTCAATTTTTCAAAATGGGTTAAGTCAAATCTGAGATAATCCGGGTGAACCAAGGATCCAGCTTGATGAACATGATCGCCTAAAACCATTTTCAAAGCACGATGCATCAAGTGTGTGGCGGTGTGATTCTTTTTAATATTTTGACGGCGATCATACCCCACTTCGCATTCAACTTTTCCATCGACCTTTTTATCGATAGAACCTGTACAAATATGAATAAACGAATCTCCATCTTTGGTTACATCCAATACCTCCAGGGAAATACCTTTCCCCTGAATGGTTCCCGTGTCACCAAGCTGTCCACCTGACTCAGCATAAAAAGGGGTTTTGTCCAATACCACCAATATCTTGTCATCTTGATGAGCATATCGCCGGATTTGAGATTGAGTCGATAATGTTTCATATCCTTTAAAATCCGAGTCACTACTTTTAGAAATATGAACCCATTTCAACTTACTTGCTTCGGCGGTGAACTTTCCTGCTGCTTTGGCCCGTTTTTTCTGCTGAGCCATTTCTTTGTCAAATCCCATTTCGTCCACTTCGAGCCCCCTTTCTCTCGCCATGAGTTGGGTCAGGTCTAATGGGAAACCATACGTGTCGTAAAGTTTAAATGCTTCCACCCCGGAAATTGTTTTCCCAGAACCATTTTTCAGTACTTTTTCAAAATGATTAATTCCCCGGTCAAGGGTATCGTTAAAAGAAGATTCTTCTGCCTGAATGACTTTTTCAATATGGGATCGCTTGTCCATAATCTCCGGAAAAATTTCCCCCATAACGCCACCGAGGCTACCGACTAAATTATAAATAAATGGTTCATGTTGATCCAGCATTCTACCAAAACGTGCAGCCCGGCGTAAAATCCGCCGTAATACGTACCCTCTTCCCTCATTGCCGGGCAACCCTCCATCCGCAATAGAAAAACTCAACATGCGGATATGGTCCGCAATCACCTGGAATGGGATGGGATTATCTTTAAACGATTGACCCGTTAATTTTTCCGTTTCCAGAATAATGGGTGTAAATAAATCTGTGGCATAATTATTGTTTTTATTTTGCAGTACCGAGACAATACGCTCAAAACCGGCGCCCGTATCCACATGTTTCGCCGGAAGATCTTCGAGACTGCCGTCTTTCAATCGATTATTTTGAATAAAAACCAGATTCCATAATTCCCAATATTGATCTGAAACATTCACGCCATCCGCAGTTTGCTTAGATGGATCGTCCCCAATGTAGTAATGAATTTCAGAACAAGGTCCACAGGGACCCGTTTCACCCATTTCCCAAAAATTATCTTTTTTCCCGCATTTCAACACACGGGCGGGATCGATGTCTGTTACTTTTGGCCAAAGATTAAACGCTTTATCATCTTCATGATATACAGTCGCCCAGAGCCTGTTTTTATCCAAATCCCACACATCCGTAAATAATTCCCACGCCCATTGAATAGCTTCCGCTTTGTAATAATCACCGAAAGACCAGTTCCCTAACATTTCAAAAAAGGTATGGTGAAAGGTATCCACCCCCACCTCTTCCAGATCGTTATGTTTTCCACTCACACGAATGCATTTCTGGCTATTCACAACTCGAGAGTGAGTTGCCTCTTTCTGACCGAGAAAAATCGATTTAAATTGATTCATTCCAGCATTGGTGAATAATAAAGTTGAGTCATCCAGCGGCACGACGGATGAGCTACGGACAAAGCGATGATCTTTGTCTTTAAAAAAGTCCATAAATGTGTTTCGTATGTCTTGGCTTTTCATATGATTCAGAATGAAAAAGAAGTTTCTATGGATCGAATATCAATTGTTTCATCATCTCCGCTGATCTTCCCATCACCATTCATATCACGGAAAGAACGTCGAAAAGTGTAATTCAGCACCAATCCCTGACCCAGAGCAATGCCCAGTTCATACCCTAAGATCGTGCTTTCTGTATAATCGAATTTAAACGGATTCGGCACATTTCTCTGCTGATAAAATGCCCTGGCGTGCTGAATTTTGCTAATGGACTTTTTTAGACGTAAGGAAGCCAAGAATGTCTGATTTTTGTCATCAATAAAAGTTTCCTCGGCCGATGACCATATTTCTCCCAGCATATCATGGTATGCTGCACTGGCTTCAAATAGGGGGCCCACATTCAGGACCATCCGTGCGAAATATCCCTTTTGCTTTCCAAAACGTCCCAACCCTGACTCTTTAGTCTTTAATATAATTTGATTATTCTCACCGGATGAAAACCGAATTCGTTCTATTTCATACAATCGATTCCAATAATTAAATTCAAATCTTCCTTTAGGCATGATACGATATTCAAAATAAAAACGGGCTGGACCAAACCGAGATGATACACCGAAAGGCACCAATCCCGTTCCCAAGGACAATGTTTTGCCCGTGCCAGGATGGACTGTTTCCCCAATCATTTGGGCTATTTGGGCATAGAGAGAAATAGAAAAATTATCTTGGGTCACCAAGGGATATCCAATGTCCACTGCAAATGCCATGATGCCGTCAGAATCCTCACTCAAATTAAGTGGATTGCCTTTTCGAGAAATATCCTGATCCAAAATGACCGGGTCGCCAGTCCACCCCGGAATTCGACTATCCAATGTATCCGTAATTCCATCCCCGTCAATATCCCATTCATCAGGATTATTATCCGCAATACCGTCTCCATCCGTATCCACCCACCAATTTTTATCATTGGGGAAATCATCCACAATATTTGGCCGCCCATCTCCATCGCTGTCTTTCAGTCCCAAATACTGATTACGATCGGTCACCATAGAAAAACCAATTGGCAATCCCAAGACTTTCCGCGTTACAACCCTTCCCCCAAATAAACCTATATTTTCCTTGAAGTCATTTACAAATCCTTCAATATTAATAGATTTAGAATTATATTCAAAGTTAAGCCCTGTTTTTCGTACCTGGGGGTATAGCATCATATTCGCATAGTCACTGACTAAAATTCCATAGCCTAAATTCACCCGGTCCAAGGCACCAATTTTTCCATAAATCCGATCGCCTGGATATCCATATCGAATATAATAAATTTTATCAATGAGTGTATTTTTAATCGCATTGGCAGAAGAAAAATCCCATTCGTCTGCATGAATGTTGCCTTCTGCGTCAAAATAAATAACCAGATCCAATGCCACACCCCATTTACCAATAGGAATCACAGGTCGTATGGCGATTTGATTCCATACCTTACCATCAATAGTAACCGCGCCCACAGCACCTTTGTTTTGAATCTGGGAATTCAACGGCATGAGGCTGGCTAAAATAATTACGAGAAATATGTTCCGAGGGTTTCTCATATGAGAAGCGAAATTACTCTGACCACCCATTGGAGTTCAATCTCTAATTCCCGTTCCGCACATGGTTCATTCCCCCCTAAATTCTTTTATAGTATGGCACAAAATTCACCACCCACAACTGAAGATTTGACTTCCTATTCCCAAGAGGAAATAAAACTTTATATTTTTTCTTTGCAGGATGCGCTCCAATCAAAGCTGGATCGGGGATTGTCCATGGATGACATCCTGGATACTGAAGATCCTTTTGAAGCATTGGAACCACTCCTCCCTCAGGAAGTCTATCCAATTTTAGTGTTGGCCATGATTAATAACATTCGAACCGACACGGTCATTGATGCAGTGTTGGCAGGACTGAAACAAGGTATCGTGCAATACCGGAACAGAAACGATAATAATTCGTAAAAATATGATGCGGTTTATTCTCCTCCTGTCCTTAACCATCTTACAATCCCAATCTATATGGGTTCAGGATATTGATATTTCAACAAAAAAGAATGGTATCTTTATCAAAGTACGGTCGGATAAACCATTGAGTCCTGATCAAGTCGCCGGGTGGTTCAATGAATCTACATCTTGGTATTATATGACGCTGCATGAAGCATTTGGGGACACGGCCCGATTGGAAAAAGCACGCCTCACCTACCCCGTAAAACAAATTGAATGTATCCGAGCGGGAGAATCACTTCAAATTGGGTTCCGGCTGGCAACGTCAGTAGAACAATCTGAATTTTATCATTCATCCGATCCGCCTGAACTATTGGCTTCCCTCCGGTTTCCACTATCCGAAGTTTTGGCATCTATCGCGCAGGAAAAACCGCCTCCAACACTTTTGATTGGTGAAACTGAGACGAAGAGGCCATTGTGGATTAAAGCAGCTTACTTTATCGGTGCAGGGCTCACTGGAGCAGGATTCCTCTCCGGCGAAACACAAAAAGGATGGGAGGTTCCGGTGGGGATGGGTATAATCGCCAGTGCCTATGTGGCTGAAAATTTTATAATCGGAAAAAAGAAATGACTGATAATCTGCCCTATTTTGCTTGGTTTTACGTGGGAGGTATTATCCTCATGGCTCTCTTTTTTCGTCTCAGACTTTATTTGAAAAGAAAAAATCAGAAAAAGTGATGAAGCAACTATTTACAGCATTATTGTTTTTCGCAACCAGTTGGGCTAGTGCACCTCAGCAATCTACTTCTGCGGTTCTTTCTGCCTTTTCTGGTCATCCAACTCAAGATCGGCACCTGACTCCCCATTTATTGGAAATCGCCAAGCATGGACATGAATTGAATGCAAATGAGCGCATGCAATTGGAAGCAATCGGTTTTAATTTCAATTTTCTACTTGTGTCCAGAAGTGGCGCCCAACGATCAGAAGCGGTGGGATTAGACCAATATTATGACGATGGCATTTTCCGGTTTCATTTCACCACCACGGGCAGAAATGCAGTAAATATTTCCGACGATAATAATGACGGGATTCCCAATTATATTGATTCCGTTTCCGTTGTTTTCAATCAGATTTCAAATGGTATTCATAAAGTACAAGGTTATCTCATGCCGCCCAGTGATGGTTTTTATTCCGGCAATCGAGATAAGGGCGGTTCTGAACATTATGATGTGTATATCAGAAACTTATCTTCCCGATATTATGGCTATACCCAACCCGAGGAATTTGCTCAGGGAAAAGGTGACAATGAACGATCCAAAACAGTTGTAGAAATAAATGCTTTTACCAGTTATATGGTCATAAGGAATAATTATAATAATTTTCCCTTATCTGAATTAGAAAATATTAAAGTAACAGCAGCCCATGAATATTATCATGCCATTCAATTTGGGTATGATGGATGGGAAATGCCCTGGCTTCTGGAAGCTTCTGCGGTTTGGATGGAAGAAGAAATGTATGATAATATCAATGATTGCTATCAATACATGGGAGATTGGTTTAGCCAACCTCAAAGGGCACTAGATGAAGATGGATTTCACTGGTATGGTTCTTTCATCTTTTTCGAATATATAGAACAGCATATGGGTGGCGCAAAAACGATTCGACGGATTTTTGATGAATCGGTTCGATCCAATAGTCAGGAACGAGACGGAAGCCATTCTGCTATAAATGCGTCACTTAAACAACAGGGATATTCTTTTCAGCAGGCATTAAATGGTATGTCAGTTGCGAATAAGATTATGTCATCTTTACCCGCTGCAGAAAACTTTGCATACGAAGAAGCGGAAGGATATCCTGTTAATGGTCCGGCTATTATGAAAAAGGTCAATTTTCAAACCGGAAATCGCGATACCGTTTCTTCCACAAGACTATCTAGATTTGCCAGCCAGTATATTCAAATTATAACCCAAAAACCTGTTCAAGTAGATTTATACAATATGAGCGGACCAATATCTGATCTGCAACTCAATGCCATTCTTAAGAAAAATGATAATTCCTATTTAGTAATTTCCAGTCCGTCCATCAATATTGATCCAACAGACTTAAAGTCCATTCATTTGTCTATTGTTAGCCATGATACTGTGGGCGGAAATTGGGATTATCAAATAACAGTTCAGGATGGAAAATCGGGTACCGATGCTAACATACCTGTGGAATTCACCATTGGAAATCCATATCCCAATCCTTTTAACGGTAATGTGCAGTTTTCTCTTTATATGATGAAAGAAACACCCATTTCCATAAATGTGTTAAACTTGAACGGTAAGCGCATTGCACAACTTTACAATGGGGCTTTATCCCCGGGAAATCACAATTTCCATTGGCAGGGGAAAAACTCTTTCGGAGTTCCAGTATCCTCAGGTGTGTATTATATTAAAGTATCGGGAAAATCAACGGAAGAATGGCGTCCGATTACGTTTGTGAAATAGTATTTTTTAGGGAAACTTTCTGTATGCAATCACAATCTACTCCCCCTTTTCCTGCCAGCCCTTCTCCGCCAAATGGCGGTTCGGGAGCAGGCTGGTAATTTCCCCCTCATACCCTCCAAAAGCGGGCAGGCGAGAATGGAACTACGGAGGTCCATAAAAATTAATTTAAATAGAAAATCAGATTTTTTTAGAAACCGTCAGAGAAAAGTGTCGTTCGTCTCCCATATTTCGTTCCAGTTCTGTATAATAATACTGAAACATATTTTCTACCCGAAACAGCAAATCCCAGCCTCGAATATTTGTACCTATATTGGCATTCCAAATATGAATGGGTACCCGTTTATCTTGCCCAGTAATTGGGTTTTCCTGGAATAATTTAACTCTTTCAATTTGAGACATATAACGATTCTCTATTGAGGCAGTCACACCAAAAATCCGCGTACCAATTGTGGTGACTAAGGTATTCCTGAAACGATACGCTAACGTATCAATGGCATTTCCCTCTTTATCTATTTCCTCCGGATTCAAGTTTGTATAAGCCATAGAGAATAGAATCGATTGGTTAATCAATGCACCAGACGCGCCGACTTCTAACCCCGAAATTCTTGCATCGGTTAAGTTTTCAAAATGGATAATTCCTTGGTCATTTGGGTTGGCAACAATCAATTGGTCAAATACGGATTTAAATCCCGCCACATCTAATTGAATATCTGAAATCCACTTATTCCCCGTTATTTTCATGGTCATGCCCACTTCACCGGCTTGACTTCTTTCTGCAATTAAATCCGGATTAGGCTCTACGATAAAAATATTGAGTTTGGTTCTAGTGTACATTTCTGCAATAGCAGGGACACGAAATCCGCGACTAATCGAACTCCGAAAAGATAACCAGTCCAACATGCGATAGTTTAATGCAATTTGCGGTGCCGCTGACTCATCCAATTTTTCCCCATCTACGGAGTAAGTCTCCATTCGAGCGCCCGTGTTCAGGGTTAACTTTTGTCCAATTCTCTGTTGAGCCTGAATGTATACAGCCATAGACGTACTGGTATGATCTCCATAAAGACTAGTCCGAATTTTCGATTTTTGAGTCACCAACCCTGCTGTAATATTGGTTTTCTGTCCCAAGGTTGTATTGATTTGTAATTCACCATACCCCTTTTGTTCGTCAATTCTTTTATCATTCGTTGCACTATGGTTTTGCCACCAAACGTCATACATTGAACCTTTAAACTTGAGCACTGTTTTATCTGATAGGATCATATTAAAAAAGCCATTGATGTGCAATTTAGCACCTGTGGTATGGTCGTCTTCTTCCCCGGTAGGAGCTTCAAACGGATTAGCCGCATTTTTCCATTGGGAGGCCAATGCCACATCATCTGAATAATAATTCGCAAACACAGATGCATTATATCGCTCACCAAAATTGAATTTAAATTTCCCGGTGATATTATTTGCGTCTAACCATCCTTGCCGCTTATACCCATCAGATTTTGCTTTATGTACCCGTATCCACCCGCTGTGATTTCCAATGGGTCGACTATGTGTGACATCCAAATAATTAAATAATCCTGGTTTAGATCTCCATTCCCACTGTTTGTATTTGGGATCACTGTAAATACCCGATTTTAGCCGAAAGCGCGTTTCTGGTTTCGCCGGTGCATTTTTGGTCAAAACATTTACTACACCCCCCAAGGCACTTGATCCATATAATGCTGAACCGCCTGAACGAATAATTTCTACTTGTGCCACTTCACTCACGGGAATCATGGTCCAGGTAATATTGCCTGCACCACTGCCCAATAATGGCACTCCATCAATCATCAATAAGGTTCGATCACCGGTTCCCACTGTATACCCAGTGGCACCTCTAATTTTAATTTGGCCCCGGACCGTACTGACACCCGGTTCATATTTCATAGCTTCGGTAAGATTAACCACGGCGCGATCTCGTATTTGCCTGGGTCCAATGACAGACATAGAAACGGGCAGTTCCATCACATCTTGTGCTTGGCGACTGGCTGTCACCACTACATGGGGTGCGGACAATACATCCTGAGCCAGTTTAATATCTAATTGAATTATATTATCGGAAACAATTATACCCTTTTCTACATATTGTTTAAACCCAATCATACTGATGACAAGTGCATATTCACCGGACTTCAACTGATCAATAACAAACTGACCATTGATATCCGTGGTTGTTCCCATAAAAGTATTTTGGACCAGAACATTTACGCCTAAAAGCGGGTCACCATTGTCTGCCCGTGTCACACTTCCAGAGATAGACCCTTGAGCGAAAAGAATAGAAATAAATAGAGAGAAAAGGATTACTTTTTTCATTGGGAAAATAGTATGGTTTGGTCGATTTCTAATACTTCCTGCTCTCCCAAGGTAATGACACGTTGAAAATGGGGTTCTTTATCTAATAACACAATGGGAAGATCTCCTGCGGCTCGGAAAGAATCAATTTTGGCGAAAAATATAGTCGGTTCAATGGTGAGCCCTGCACCGGCAATAAAATAAAAGCCAGGTTCAAGTTGAAAGAAATATTCCGATTCCGTTTCTGGAGACAACATAGGCGTGCTATAAGTCACGACCTCCAAATTATTTGGATCCAGCGTTTTCAACACAATCAAGGCAGTCGCTTTTATTGAATCGGGCCATTCTCCATCAATAAACAGTTTACCTTCCATGCCGGCCACAGGCTCCAGGCTTTCCGGTTCTTCGCAACTCCAAAGCAGAAATACTGAAAAAAGTAGACAATATGTTATTTTTATTGTTTTCATTATAAATAAAAATTACGCAATCATATGGAATAAAAGAATCTTTTGAATATTGTTCTTCAATCCCATATTAATTTTACATCCCATTTAATATTCTTCCTGCAGAGAATAACGTCTTACAAAAGATTGATGAAGGATTTATCATATGAAATCGTCTGAATCGAATAATTAGTCATGGACAATCAGGGATGATTGTCCAACTATATTACCCCAACCAAAGCTGTCGATCTAAACTGCGGTATTGGATGGCTTCGCTGAGATGGGTGGTGTCAATATCTTTTGCATGACTTAAATCAGCGATTGTTCTGGATACCTTTAATATGCGGTCGTACGCCCGAGCGGATAAGCCTAGTTTATCCATAGCCGTTTTTAATAATCCACCGGCTTCTTTCGATAATTGGCAGTACTTCTTTAAATCGTTTGATTCCATCTGTGAATTGGAAAAAATGGCCGCATTTTCATATCGATTTAACTGGACTTGTTTCGCATCCTGCACTCGGGATTTCACAGCTTTGGATGGCTCTCCCGGATCCCGATCGGCCAACTCAGTAAATGGTACCGCCGGCACTTCCACATGAATATCGATTCTATCTAACAATGGACCGGATATTCGACTCATATATTTCTGGATCATCTGGGAGGTACAACTGCATTCGTTATGGGCATCGGTGGCATAACCACAGGGACATGGATTCATGGCCGCCACCAGCATAAACCGGGATGGATAGCTCAAACTCACGGCGGCCCGGGCGATGGTGACTACACCATCCTCCAATGGCTGGCGCATGACCTCCAATACATTCTTTTTGAATTCCGGTAATTCGTCTAAAAATAAAACACCGTTATGGGACAGACTCACTTCTCCCGGGCGAGGCACGGCACCGCCCCCAATGAGCCCTGCATCCGAAATGGTATGGTGAGGCGATCGAAATGGTCGCGTGGCAATAATCCCCTCTCCTTGAGCCATGACGCCTGCTACGGAATGAATTTTGGTGGTCTGGAGAGCTTCTTCTAATGTGAGATCCGGAAGTATGGTGGGAATACGTTTCGAGAGCATGGTTTTCCCACTCCCGGGTGGACCAATCATAATGAGGTTATGTCCACCGGCGGCGGCCACTTCTAAAGCACGCTTCACATGCTCCTGCCCTTTTACATCCGTAAAGTCTAAATGATAATGAAGATTCGAACGAAACAATTCCTGCCGATCTACAATAACCGGTTCTTTGTCCAACTCATCATTCAGGATTTGCACCACCTCCATGAGCGACTTCGCACCCACCACTTTCACTTCATCCACAATCCCCGCTTCACGGGCATTTTCTTCCGGGAGGATGACACCCTTAATTCCTTTATCCCGGGCACAGATGGCAATGGGCAACGCCCCTTTTACCGGGCGAAGTGTGCCGTCTAATGCCAGTTCACCCAGCATCATGAGTTTATCTAAGTATTCTTTTTGAACATACCCCGTGTCGGCCAAGATACCGATGGCAATGGGTAAATCAAATGCGGATCCTTCCTTGCGAATATCCGCCGGAGCCAGGTTTACGGTTACATGTTTTCGGGGGAATTTGAATCCAGAGTTTTTGATTGCGGCGGTGACACGTTCTTTACTTTCTTTCACCGCCCCTTCCGGCAGGCCTACTGTTATAAATCGAGGGAGTTTCGCACCGGAGAGGCTCGCCTCTACATCCACCACATAGGCATCGATACCGAGAATCGCACTGCTGAGAACTTTGGCGGGCATTTATAAATTACGCTTTATCATTTTATTTAATCGGGTTTGCAGAATAGTAAATTCCACCATAATCTGTTACAATAAAGAGGTAACCATCATGACTCATTGCTATTCCCGTTATAAAATTCCAACCTAACCCATATTGTGGCGTTTTGACCCAAGATTCGCCGTCATCTTTTGAATAAAAAATACCATAATATCCTACATAGTAAACATGACCATCGGGTCCCACCAAACCATCCTCAATCGAATGGGGATAATCACTTACCTGACTCCAGGATTGGCCAAAATTATTTGATCTCCATAGCCCTGCTGGACCACATTCAGCTCCCTGCCCACTTGAAATGAATGCATTATCCTTTGAATTCAATACAAATACTTTACCACATAAACTAAATGGTTCATCGACATATTTCCAATTTTCACCATAGTCTGTTGAATAATACAATGATGTAAAACCCCAAGTCCAATTCTGATTCCCTGCATAAAGCTTATTTGATTTTGTTATAGCAAAAAAGTCCAAATAATACTCAGAATAGTTTATATTTGGTATTGTATCTAATGTCATCTCAGTCCATGTTTCTCCATTATCAGTTGACCGATAATTACCACAGTCAGAACCTACATATATAAATCCATTCTCCCCTTGATTTAATCCATTAACTCTGCAAGAATCAAAATAAGCTAACTGCCAATTGCTTCCATGGTCAGTGGATTCAATAATTCCTTTATTTGTTGCTAACAAAATTCGATTATCAAATGTTTTTATTGAATTATTTATCTTTACTCCATCGAGTATTTTTAATGCCCAATTTTTACCGCCATCGCTTGATATATATATTCTATTATATTCTACTGTAGCATAAACATACCCGTCATCGTCAACGACAATATCATCAAACGATACTTTATCCGGTGCACTAGTTTTGACCCAATAATCCTCAGAAGGGTTATCATTTTTGATGGATACGACTGGTAAATTAAATTTATTCGGATTACTGGGTCCATAGAGAAATGGTCCTTTATAATTCTCCTGCCAGACTTTGCTAAACTTCCAATTAAGTATTCTATATTCCTCTCTTTTTTCCAGTTCATCCAATTTTACACGACCGGTAAAACTAACGATATAATCATCGGGTAAAATATGGTGATAGTTATATTGCCACTGTACACCTTCCGGGATTATCGCACTCGATGTTATTGAAATAGATTCACCCGACAAAATATTTTCACCACTAACTACTATACCTTCAACAATTTCAAATTGAGGTTCATTTTTCAAGTTAAAAAGAGCGATATTCACTGAACTTGAATAACTTTCGGAAACACTTAATTTAATTACATGGTCTGAAACATTTGTAAATGTGATTTCAGAATGAATTGAATCGCCCACGTGATATAATTCTTTATCGGCTTGTCCTGTGACCTTGTATATTTCTGCCAACTCTACAGTTGGCATTGACCCATTATCATCCACATCTTTCGCGCCCAATATCACTAACCCGGAATCCATTTCAATTTGGGCGGTTTTGAATTCGAAACCATTTATGAAATAATAAACGTCATTAATGCCGGTAAAACTTGAGTCGTTTTCATCAAAGGTAAATGAATAATAACCATCCTTATCTGTTATCGTCCCTTTGTTAATAAAATCATTAATATAATTTCCTTGAAATACGGTGTCGATATATACAACAACATTTGAATGATCTGTTTGGTTTTTAAGGAGAACACGGCCTGTGAGTTTGGTCTGATACCCTTCCTTTTCAAAAATATCATCGCAAGAAAAGACAAAAAGTAGAAATAGAATTGGGGTGAGGCGTTTCATTTAAAGCGGCTTCAATTCACTAAGTGAAATAAATTTAATATCCCTATTAAATACGTAGAATAATAAATCATCTTTTATCGTCACCCACCAACGGTTTATATCAATATCCCTAAGATATTCGAATGTTTCTAATCCGTCTGCAGAATAGTACAATTTATCAAGGCCAATTTGAACGAAAAATGAATTTGGTGATCTTGGGTCTTCCAAAATTTTAAATATATAATTTACATTAATTCCCGAATATTCATTTTCGATTACGACCCAATTATATCCCCCATCTACAGATTTAAATATCCTTAAAGCACCAAGAAAATAAATAATCTTATTATCTATCGAGTTAAATACGATATTGCTTGGCTTTACTCCAGATGTATGGAGGACCTCATCTAAGTCAACGATAACTTTAACCGATGCACCCATATCCTGAAAACCCATCATGCGACCCGTAGACCCCACCCAATTTGATCCCTCTCCAAAAGCCCACACTTCTTCAGAATTATGGTCATGCCAAACGATAAATTCAAATCCTGAACTAACATTAGTATGCCCATATATTTTATCCCAGGCGTAGCCGCCGTCTTCGGAGCGATAAAAAGCACCAAAACTTTCCAAAGCAATCAATACAGTTGGATTGTGTGGAGACCGTTTAACCTTGAAGACATGTAGCCCTTCCCTGTCTTGTTTGGGGTATGTTAAAAAAGTATTTACCCAAGTTTTTCCACTGTCAAGGCTATGCCAAAAATTTTCGCTCCAACCAGCTACAATAATATCTTTCCCATACACCGTCACACCAATCGCACCGGCATAATTTGACGTGTCAGAAAAACCCATATATTCCCATTCACTATTCTCAATAGTATAATTTTTTCGCCACAATCCTTCCTGGTCCAATGCAACATAAATATATGGTTTATTTATATCCATATCCCAAACGTAGAAATTTTCAATTTTATCAGGATAGTAGTCACCGGGAAGATTATCAACAATTACCGTTATTCGTTCTTCTGTGAAATTCCCTGATTCATCGTTGGATATAATTTTAATAAAATGTTCCCCATTGTCATGTTTTTTTGTATCCCAGGCAAATTGGTATTTATATGTGCTGTCCGAAAAGTAAAGTGAATCATCAATGAAAAAGTCCACATGAGAAATGCCACCCTCATCTTTTGTACGTGCATCAATTATGGTCGTGTCCCTCACTGTTTGACCATTGGTTGGATATACAACATTGAGAATGGGTGATTCATAATCTTTTTGATCACATCCACCTATAATAATCAAAGATATCCCAAAGAAGACAACCATCTTCATTTTCAATAAAGACGGATATTTGTTATGTTTAATCATAGGAACCACGCAATCAGTGTACATGGAATTTCTATCTCTGTTGCATCACATGGCAAGGGATTAAAATGGATGGGAGATGCAGGAGAATCCCTGTAAAAAAAAGGTGGGACTTAGAAACACCCCTTTAGGGTCGTATATCCAAAATAGGGGATAATGATATAGAGGATTGAATCGCGAATGAGATAAAAGAAGAAAAAGGCCGTCAACACCTGCCACCCTTTCTTTTTCAGGAGAAGTTTATATCCCCCTTCTCTTCTGATATCCCGCCATTCATTAATAAAGTTTGGGCGGTAAAATGACATTAGTTTTCCGGTTTTATTTTTCCAAATTTTAAGTTTTCGTACTTCTCCCAAATCGTCTCCCCGGCGGCTTGCTGAAACCGAAAGGCAAACGCCAGGGCATCATCAAAAGAATTTCCAGTGAATTCTTCATGGCTGTAATATTCATCAATCCAGCCGACAAATTCCTTCATGCCACTTTGATTCACTTGGTCAAAAATGCCGTAAATCATTTCTGCTTTATTGTCAAAGTACCAAGTGGTGACTTCACCATACCCCAAATCTTTAATCATTTTCTGGTGGGTATCATATACCTGAGTGAGATAAGAGAATAAAAATAATTCTTTTTCCTGCGACTCCAAAGTCTTCCAATAGACAGCAATTGCGTTGGGCGCCGGTTCAATTTTCTTTTCCTGTGCGCCGATGAGCATTATGGAACATAGTAGTGTGAATATCAATTTCATATTAATCTTTCTGATGATCTGTTTCAAATTCGGTAATAAGATCTTCTAACTTGCCGATGGCTTCTTTTTCCGAAACTTTACCGCGATTTTCACCCTGATAATACAAATGTCCAGACCCTTTACCAAAGGCGATTCCGAGATCTGTGTGGGTGGCTTCTCCCGGGCCATTTACGGCGCATCCCATGAGGGCCACCGTCATAGGTGTTTTTATATTCTGGAGTTTTTCTTCCATTTCTCCTGCGATTTTAAATAAGTCCACCTCTAACCGACCACATGTGGGGCAGGCCACAATGGTGACACCTTTACTGGCCAATCCCAATGATTTCAAGATTTCAAATCCCACATGCACTTCTTTCACGGGGTCGTCCGTTAAGCTCACGCG
The DNA here is from genome assembly GCA_014382015.1 of Fidelibacterota bacterium. Classification (GTDB taxonomy): domain Bacteria; phylum Fidelibacterota; class Marinisomatia; order Marinisomatales; family TCS55; genus TCS55. Next base: position 97,163 of record JACNKN010000054.1, read on the forward strand.
AATTGTATCTCCAATTCCTTTCGCTAATAATGTGCCAATACCCACGGATGATTTGATAGATCCAGATTTAGTGGGGCCCGCTTCCGTCACACCCAAATGTAGCGGATATTCATATTGTTCAGAAAATAATTCGTAAGACGCCATCATGAGGTTCACATCCGATGCTTTCAGTGAAACAATAATATCTTCAAAATCATGTTCTTTACAAATATCAATATGGCGTTTGGCACTCTCCACCATGGCTTCGGCGGTGGGATATCCATATTTTTCAATTAAATCTTTTTCTAGACTCCCTGCATTCACCCCAATCCGGATGGGCAGATTCGCACCCTTTACCTTTTCCAATACTTCTTTGACTCGTTTTTTGCCACCGATATTCCCGGGGTTGATACGAATTTTATCCGCGCCTGCATCCACCGCTTCTAAAGCCATGCGATAATTGAAATGAATATCTGCTACTAAGGGAACATTCATTCGTTTTTTAATTTCATAGAGTGCATCCGCCGCAGGTTGGTCCGGCACTGTTATTCGGATAATTTGACACCCGGCTTCTTCCAGCCGTTCAACTTCTTTAAGTGTGGCTGTAATGTCGTGGGTTTTGGTGGTGGTCATAGACTGAACCGTAATGGCGTGGTCGCCACCAATAAGGAGTTCTCCAACTTGGACTTGCTTTGTTTTCTTTCGTTTTGCCATAATTTTGGGTCGGAAAATTACAACAGACTATCCTTGATAAGGCTCATCCAAATATTGTTTTGCCAAAATAATCGCATGGGCGTGATTGTCCAATTTTATACAATTTTTATAAGCAGAAATCGCCTCGCGCCGCTGGTGCTTATTATCATGGATTTGACCTTGTAATAAATAGGCATTGGCCAAAATGGCGTCCAGCTCTGCATCGTATAAATCGATACATTGAGTGATAAAGCCCAATGCTTTATTGTTTTCACCCAGTAAAAAATAATAATGTCCCCACACATAGTTTAAATAGGAGGTGAACCATTTTTGCTGGCGTGGAGTCAGTTTAGGTAATCGCTGATTAAGACGGTTTAATTCTTTCTTCGCCAATGTTAATTTTCCATTTCGCAACAAGCTCTCTACATAATGAACGTGAAAATCAAAGTTTTTGGGGTATGTTTCAAATAAGGTTCGACTCACTTCTAACCCGCGGGCATTATTAATATCTGAAAATTGGTAAATAAAAGAGAGTATACTCATAGCTTCTGTCCATGCCCATTGGCTTTGAGTCGCCGCCACTTCTATCTTTCGAATCCCCTCTTCCCTGGACGCATCCAACCCAAACATTTCTGCCCCCGCCTGGACCAGTACATTACTCAAACCGGCATAATATTCCACAATGCCGATGGGCAAGTAAGCGTCTGTAAGGTATGGATCTTTTTCAAATGCTTTTTGAATAATACGAAATCCTTGAAAAGCGGCATAAAGAGTGGGCAACCATTGTTTTTGTCCTAAGAGAATACGTGCATCCAATCCCTTGGCTGTACCCATGTATAACATATATTCCGGGTGGCCCGGGAATTTGTCCAATTGGCTTTCGTAAATCACTTGAATTTCATCCAGATTAGCATCCAAGTTAGAATAAATCTCATCCTGGGGTAAATACGCTTCATTCCGTCGCCAATTTGCGGCTGCCCATGTTACGTGCACGCCCGGGTGGTCGGGGAAATCTTTTCTGGCTTGAGAGAGTATTTCAATACTCCTATCAAATTCGTAATTATAAAACGCATCAACTCCCGCACGAACAGCACCATCTCCAGGATGTTGACCCCATAATATTGATAGGGCAAAAATGAAAATTGGGAAGCGTTTCATAGGTCTATAAATTAGAGTGGTTTTATCTAAACCACCGATGGTTTCATTATTAATTCTCCCTAAAAAGGGAAAATTGCATTTGGATCAGGTTTTTAATGGTACGGGGACGCAAAACTGCATCCCCGTACTATACAAATCATTTTCTACTTATTCAGTAATATTCTTTTCGCTTTTACCCAATTAGCATTTGAAGGTGGTTCCCATTCGACCCGCGTCCGTTGTTTGGCTATGGCTTGAATAAAACTCATTTTAATTTTACTGATGGCACTGGTCACTGAGTTAGGTTCCAATAAATACATTTGTTCGATAAATCCATAGCAGGGCTCTGACAACTTTAACCGAAATCGCTTGGATAAAGGTGCATCTTCCTCAAATTCCTCACAAAAATCTCCATACACAGTCAGCTGCAATTGAGAACCGGAGAATGAATAGGGCATGGCCATGGTATCAATTTCACCATCCTCGAACTCAAAAATGGCGACCAATACATTATTGTCCGTTGCATACCATTCACCGATATCTGTTTCAGTAAGTCCTTCTTCATCAGTAAAGACAGTGGTAACTACCCCATCTTTTTCCATGGTAATTGACATGTTTCCATTCATTAAATCAGCTCCCAACATGGGGAATGCCACTTCATTGGAATCAGAGGCAGCAAAAGGAATTGTTGACGCTTTGAATGTACCATCGACTACAAAATATTTTGTGGGGTCCATTTCACCCGTATTAAAATCAATTGAGAATAGGGTGTCCTTGGTCATGGTTAAAGAAAAATTACTTTCGTCTAATACAAAATCAGACATATTTGCATAAAAGCCACCATCTGTTTCACTGATTTGTACACTCAGAAATGCAAACTTTTCCTGGGGAGACTCTTCACCAACCATGAGTGAAAATATTGGGAGTTCCGGACCCGTTTCACTATCCATCTCAATTAATGATCTATTCGTCAGAATAATTTCTGGACCATCTCCTTCCCCTTCTTCCGGCGGTATAACAAACATATATGCCAATTCTGCATTGGGTGTTCCCGTTACTTGGATCGAAGATTCACCTTTAGAAAATATATCTGCGCCTGTTTGGGCAATTTTAGATCCAATTAACAATGATGCATCTGTTTCGGACAAATCCCAAATCCCCACCAATTCATCCGGTCGATTCGGTTCGTCATTTTTATCCTCACAACCAGGGATAAAAACAATTAATATGCCGATTATTACCTTTATAAATGGTTTCATACAATTTTCTCCTTATTAGTTGCAGAAGGATACTACAATAATTATTACATATATTCAAGTATTTCTTAGAATTATTCATATAATGTGAAGCGCATCACATCTAAATATGAACAATTTTACGTATACTTGTATCTAAATTCGGATTATACAATCTTAATATATCTTGCAAATTCAAACCATTAATTATTGTGAAACATATTCATAAAATAATCATATTCTTATTATCTCTGGCTACTTTAATGTTTATTGGCTTAATCATTAAAGAATCCGGTAATTATTTACTAACAGATTTAATGGATCGCCCTCACCACCCGAATCATAAATTATGGAAACCGGGAGGCACCATTGGTCACGGACTGGGAATTCTTGGGGGCAGCATGATGATTATCATGTTTGTCTATTCAATCCGAAAACGTGTCCGTTTTTTCCATAAATGGGGGAAACTTCCCACTTGGCTGAATTACCATATTTTCCTGGGAATCGCGGGACCCATCCTCGTGACATTTCATACAGCATTGAAATTCGGCGGTTTGGTATCCATTTCGTATTGGTCCATGGTTGCGGTTGCACTCAGTGGATTTATCGGAAGGTATATATATATCAAGATTCCCCACCATGTGAGCGGCAAGGAACTTACCCAGGATGAATTCAAAGAAAAATTACATACAATGACGCACCAATTTAAAAGTGATTTCGGCCTTTCAGATTCTACCATCGATAAAGTCCTTCATTTGTCCGGGGCAGAAAAAATTGAAAGCAGGGGGTTGCTCGGCATATTTACGATTTTTTTAATGGATATAACCGGTTGGTTCAATTGGATAGGGATTAAGAAGGAAATTCAAAAATCATCCACAATTTCAAAAAGTGAAATTCACCAATTTAAACAATCATTGAGACAAATCGTTAAAATGGATCGGCAAATTGCTTTCTGGAAAGCAGCCCAACGATTGTTTCATTATTGGCATGTGATTCATAAACCCTTCGCTTATACCATGATTGTTATTATGTTTATCCATATTGCTGTTGCAGTCTCTCTGGGATATACCTGGAATTATTAATTATTATTATCTTACACATTTTTTAACAAATGGAGTCACTAATGAATAAAAAAATAATAATATCAATACTATCTTTATTTATAGTAATTCAGATAATTCCCTTCGGAAGAGACCATACAAACCCTGCTGTTGTTACGGAACCGAATTGGAATAGTCCTGAAACAAGAGAAATGTTTTTTCAAACGTGCAAAGATTGTCATAGCAATGAAACTGAATGGCCTTGGTATAGCAATATTGCGCCTATATCCTGGTTAATCCAACATGATGTGAATGAAGGGCGGGAACATTTTAATATTTCTATGTGGAGTACTCAAGAACACAATGCGGGAGATGAAGCTGCTAAAGAATTAAAAGAAGGAGAAATGCCGCCATGGTTTTATTTTATTCCCCGACCAAACCAAAAATTAACAGATGATGAAAGAGAAATATTTATAGCAGGATTAATTGATACTTTTGGAGAGAAAAAAAACCTGAATGAAAAAGATAAAGATTAATAAATTAGTTCGTCAATTAAATAATGAGTGAAACTACATTATCATTTCTTTTAGGAATAGGAATTATTCTATTATTTCTGATTCCATATATCCGAAGTATGAAAAAAAAGGAAGCGCGGACAAAAGAGAGATTGAAAGAAACTCAATCTAAACGTCAGGATAAAGCGCTTCTCCAGCATCCCATTATTAATCAATCTCTCTGTATCGGTTGCGGTATTTGTGTGGACTCATGCCCGGAAGGTGATGTGCTTGGGCTTATTGATGGAAAGGCTACTATTATTCATGGGAGTCATTGCGTCGGTCATGGGAAATGCGCCGAAAATTGTCCTGTAGGTGCCATTGAAGTCGGCCTAGGTGACATCAGTCAACGTGAAGATATTCCTCAACTTTCACCGGATTTTGAGACCAATATTCCCGGTGTATATATTATTGGCGAACTCAGTGGACTGGCCCTGATAAAAAATGCCATCAGCCATGGCGTTACGTCCATGGATCATATTTATAAGACCGAACCGCAAAATTCAAATGCTGAATTTGATGTGGTAATTATTGGTGCGGGCCCTGCGGGATTATCAGCCGCTTTACGGGCAATAGAATTGGGATTGAAATATATGGTTTTAGATCAGAATCAACCGGGAGGTACTATTCTCCAATATCCGCGACGAAAATTGGTTTTAGTCCAACCGGTTGAATTACCCTTATACGGCTCCCTTGAAAAAGGCGAATATTCAAAAGAAGATTTGCTGGAAATTTGGAAAAAGGTCATTGCAGATCAAAAGGTTCAATTATTGTCCGGTTATAAACTCACAGGCATTTCAGGTGAGACCGGGAATTTTTCAGTCGAAACATCTTCTGGACCTGCATCTGCTTCCAAGGTTGTGTTGGCTTTAGGTCGACGAGGATCACCTCGGAAACTGGGAATCACGGGAGAAGATTTATCCAAAGTCATGTATAAACTCATGGATGCTGAAACATATAAAAATCGGAAAATATTGGTTGTAGGTGGTGGTGACAGTGCCATCGAAGCAGCGTTGGGTTTGGCCCATCAAACTGGTAATGAAGTGACCCTTTCCTATCGGAAAGAAAATTTCTTCCGACTCAAAGCACGAAATGAAAAAAATATTGAAAAAGCCATTTCAGAAAAATTACTCAATGTGGTGTTTAATTCCAGTCCGACAAAAATAGATCAACATTCAGTTTCCCTCAAAACTGAGGACGGCGCCTTAGAATTAGATAATGAATTTGTATTTATTTTCGCCGGAGGTGAATTACCGTTCCCATTGTTGAATTCCATAGGAATTGAATTTGGAAAAAAAGTTGAGGCAATAACCTAGATGGAAAATGAGAGGCGGAAAATGGGTGACGGAAGATCGAAGATATTTATTTTACTATTTGAAGGCTTTGCAAAACCCGATACACAAATTAAAATGTTTAAAATTTGCCTGCTTTTCGTTGGAAAATTTGTCCATAATACCATTATTGACTGCATTTCCCGCCTTAATCAGACAAATTTTAACTCTTTTTTCTTTACGCACAGGGTTTTGCAAAGCCTTC
>JACNKN010000068.1 GCA_014382015.1 Fidelibacterota bacterium
AATTTTAAACTTTTTAATTTGCCTGCCCTGTAGCAAAGCGTATTGGGGTGTATCGGGTTTTGCAAAGCCTTCTAATTATAAATTTATGTGGATTTTACTTGCGGCGCATAGAGTAATTAGACCAATTTCTGACCGGTTTTTTATGACGAAACAATTACATACTTCATATTGGATTTAAACCAAGAGCAAATGATCAGGTTTTCCACATAATCCTTCCAAATGAAAATCCTCGGAATTAATACTTTTCAATTGAATTATCAATCAAAAACAAGGAGAGCAAAATGAGAAAATTCTCACACGTTCTTACATTGATCCTACTACCTGTATTTGTGATGGCCCAACACACCGTGTCCGGGACAGTCACAGATGCATCCACAGGTGATGCCCTTCCAGGCGCCAATGTGGTGGTGGTTGGAACAAGTATGGGTGCTGCAGCCTCAGTTGACGGATCTTTTTCCATCAGCAATGTTCCTGCAGGATCTTACACAATCACAGCTTCTGTCATCGGTTATGCCGATAATAGTAGAAGTGTAAACGTTAGCGGTGATGCCACGGTTAACTTTTCTCTAGAAACATCAGCCTTAGAACTTTCAGCATTGGAAGTATTGGCGTCTCGTGCAGGTGAAAAAACACCCGTTGCGTATACCAATATTACAAAAGCAGAAGTGGAAGCCCGCTTGGGTTCACAGGACATTCCAATGGTATTGAATACCACTCCGAGTGTTTATGCGACGCAACAGGGTGGTGGCGCTGGTGATGCCAGAATCAATGTTCGTGGATTTAACCAACGTAACGTTGCTGTAATGATTAATGGTGTACCACAGAATGATATGGAAAACGGTTGGGTCTATTGGTCTAACTGGGATGGTGTTGGCGATGCCACATCTTCTATCCAGATGCAACGTGGCTTGTCTGCTGTTAATTTAGCGACCCCTTCCATCGGTGGAACCATGAATATTATTACAGACCCCACTGCATTGAATCGCGGCGGTAAAGTCAAAACTGAATTAGGTGCCGGTGGATTTAAGAAATTAACCGCCAACTATAATACGGGATTGATTAACGACAAAATGGCATTTAGTGCCACAGTTGTTAGAAAAACAGGCGATGGTATTATTAAAGGTAACTGGACCGATTCTTGGGCCTATTATTTTGGTGCAAGCTATGCCATGAATGACAAAAACCGTCTCGAATTATATGCCATTGGTGCTCCACAGCGTCATGGTCAAAACCTGTACAAGCAAAACATGGCCGTTTACGCCCCTGATTTTGCTAAAGAACAAGATGATTATGAAGCAGATGCTTTAGATAAATTTGGTGCGCCAGAAACAGCTCATACAAGCGATAGACGTTTGTTTAGCCAGAACTGGTCCCCGATAAATTCTTCCTATAAAGGAAAACAGTATTGGTACATGTATGGTGCACGGGAAACAGATCGTCATGATCCTAATTTCCTTAACGAAAGAGAAAACTTTTTCCATAAACCATTGGTGAACATGAACTGGTTCTGGACCATTAGCGATAAAATGCGGTTGTCCACAATCGGATATTGGTCAGGTGGCTCTGGTGGCGGTACAGGAACTTATGGGAAAATTGTATCTCGTGATGCAACAGGGAAAAGTGATGTAGATAACCATAAGTTTTACTATGGTCCATCTCCCTGGACACGTGATTGGGATGCAACCATTGCAATTAACTCCAATAGCGAAACATCATATGATTTTCAGAAAAAAACACGCTCCAAAAAAGCAGGTGAATCTATTGGTATCTTAAGAAATAGTATTAACCGCCAACATACCTGGGGTGCTATTTCCAAATTGAACATCGATGTGAATGATGCTTTAAAAGTTCAGTTGGGTGTCGACTGGCGTACTGCCGGTATCGAGCATGCTCGCGAAGTACGGGATCTTTTAGGCGGTCAATTTTTCATTAATTATGCAGATAAGAATTATCCAAGCGGTCGTGAAAGAGGCCTGGGTGATATTATTGCATATCATAATGAAACAACCGTGGATTGGATTGGATTTTTTGCCCAAGGTAATTATACCGCAGGCCCTCTATCTGTCTATGGAATGGCTGGAACTTCATCCATTAAGTATTCTTACCAAGATCACTTTTCAGTCGCAAATGAAAAAATCACTGCAGATGCCATTTCTGCCATCCAGGTTAAGGGTGGTGTCATGTATGATGTGAGTGATAACATTAGCGTTTTTGGCAACTTTGGAATAGTTGAAAAACCACCCATCATGGATAATGTCATTCATTATAGTGGTGCCGTTGCCACAGATCCTAAGAATGAAAAGTTTACCAGCTTTGAAGCAGGATTAAACTTCAATAGTGAAAAATCGGCGCTGAAAGCCAGTTACTATAACACACAATGGAAAGATAGAAACTTGACTAGGAATGTGACCACAGGACAAGGATCCAGTGGCGACACAGATATTATCTATTTGACCGGTGTAAACCAAAGTCATAGTGGTTTTGAAGTTGAAGGATCCTATCAAGTGATGGATATGCTTCGCTTGGATATGGCCGCAGGTTTTGGTGATTGGTACTTTGATGGTGACGCAAAAGGTGATTACCAAGAAATCACGGATGGAGGAGTTACAAGCACTTCATATGAATATGGCCTAGACAAATTAAAAGTAGGTGACATGCCTCAGTCTATGATGGTTGTAGGTGCAACTGTGACACCAATACCAGGATTGAGAATTCAAGGATTGTTCAACTGGTATGACAATAACTATGCAGACTGGAGCCCTGCTTCACGCGAAATCAAAGGTGGTACAGCAGACAGAGAACAAGTCTGGATGGCCCCAGGTTATAGTAAAATTGATCTTCATGCTTATTATAATCTACCTATGTCTCTTGCAGGGACTAAACTTCAGGTTTTTGCTCATGTCTTTAATTTAACAGATGCATTATACATTCAAGATGCTGTGGATAACAGTCAGTATAATTCATGGGATAAAGATCATGATGCAGATAGTGCAGAAGTATTTTTTGGTACACCAACATACTTCAACATGGGTCTCACCGTAAGATTCTAATCTGATTTAGAATTCTTTAAGTTATAAATAAAAAGCCCCCCGCCGATGGCGGGGGGCTTTTTTTATATCTGTCATTGCAAATCCAGTGAGTCGGGATGGAACTATCGCCATATTAATGATATCTTCTCTGCGCCTTTGTGTCTCAGCGTTAAAAGTATTTTCTCTGTGACTAAACCGAATCCAACGCCGCATACTTTTGCCAAAACCGCACCGCCTCTGCATCATGGTCATAGGTAACAGTTAATCGATCCTCCCCAAACGGGGAGGAATAAAAGGAGGGGTAAAAACACTTGATAAACTCCAATCATCTTGCAATTTTCTCTTCAATTATATAAAAAAGACCCTCAATAACCCCATCAATATTATTCATGACTTCAAGGTTATTATATCGGACGATTGTTAATCCATGATTTTGGAGAAACTCCGAACGATTATTATCTTTTTTCATTTGTGCTTGTTCAAAATGCTGGCCGCCATCTACTTCAATTACTAAAGCAATATGTAATGCAATAAAATCCACAACGTATTTTCCGATTGGATGCTGTCTCCTGAATCGGAGATTTAATTGCCTTTTTCTTATATATCCCCAAAGCTTTAATTCTGCAGGGGTCATATTTTTTCTTAAAACTTTTGCCAATCTTTTTGAAGATGGGGTTGGCATTGGTAATTCTGAAGATTGCATTACTTAAAATCCCCACCATAATCCTCCCCGAACAGGGGAGGAGACCAACTTGCAATTGCTATTTGGTCTTTCCTAATTAAGTAGGAACTAACTGTTTGCGCCACTCTTTCAACTTCTATATTAAAAGTATTTCCTCTGTAATCTCTGGGGTTATCCCCCATCCAATGCCGCATATTTTTGCCAGAACCGCACTGCCTCTGCCCATTCTTCCGATGTATAATGGGCTTTTGTGCCGCCCTTTAATTCCAACTGGTTCCGCATCATAGTCACGGGCCCCATAGGAAGTTTATCTATCCCTTCTGGAATGGCATGAATGCTAATCAGTTCCCACTCTGCTTCGGTGGATTGTTCATCATTTTCAGCCAATACATCATGGCGATATAAGATATATTCTACCCGACCAGCTTTTAATAGTGTTCCATTTTTTGCTCGGGTCTGAATATAAGGGTCTTCTCCTTCTTGGCGCTGCATAACGGAGGAGATTAATTCTGTATTTTCATCAATTTTTACAAATGGACATGTAAATTGACTTGTGAAAGATAAACTGCCAGTAACAATGCGGACACCATCTCTATATCCTTCTTCAAATTTTCCCCGGTTCATTTGAACTTCAGCGTCTTCTGCAATATCGTCAAAGGACAAAGACTCAGAATACGTTTTTCCAGATCCTTTAATCTGGCGTTTCACAAATGTGGTTACAGCTACTTTTTCCATCATACTACTTTATCTTCCTTTGTCTATGTTTTTTACCAAAAAAATCTTTTTCGTGTTTTTAGTGTATTTCGTGGGAAAGGGTTTTAATTGTCTTTAGGCGATACCGCCATGCCCGAAGCACCAACTTCATATAATCTTTTCGTAAATGACGAGTCACTACTTTTTCCATCATACTACTTTATCTTCCTTTGTCTATGTTTTTTACCAAAAAAATCTTTTTCGTGTTTTTAGTGTATTTCGTAGGGCAGTGATTTAATCAGATTTAGGTGTAAAGAAAAAATTATTCACATATATTTTTCGGTTGGGATCGGTTTGATATTTAACCAAATCAAATTGATCCAAATCCACAAAGGATTTCCCATCATAAAAACACCCCATATAATTGAGGTTGAATAAAAAATCAAATACAGCCCTTACATTTTCTGGACCGTTATGTCGCGCTTCGCATTCGAACATGACCACAGGTTTATACCGTTTTAATATTTCGGAGCCACCGATAAACACATCCAACTCATGGCCTTCAACATCACACTTAATTAAATCAACCGTCTTTAGTTTATGATCAACTACATATTCATCCAACGTAGTGGTTTGTACGTTGATATCGGACCCATTTTGGGTATTTGTTTTATTGAGCGACGCACTCGGGGATGGTGTTTTACTGGGTACTCCCAATGTTGCATTCCCTGAGTTTGAGGATAGTGCAAATGACTCCACCTGAATATTATTGTGGGTAAATAGTTCAGACATTTTGGATAAGTTTTGATTCAGATCTGGTTGAGGTTCAAAGGCAATCACTTGGCCAGAGGGACCGACCCCATGAGACATCCAATAGGTGTAAGCACCTTTATGGGCACCAATATCAATGACAGTTTGGTCTGGTTCTAAATGATTTAGAAGAAAACGGATTTCAGGTCGTTCCGCACGCAAGCGATACCGCCATGCCCGAAGCACCAACTTCATATAATCTTTTCGTAAATGACGAGTCACTACTTTTTCCAAGGGTAAAGCTTTTTATTCCAGTTCAGCGCTTTGTACTTTTTCAGGATTTTCATGGTTTCCTTAACGGGAAGCGCTTCCGTAGTTCCATATTTGCTGGAGACCGTTTCTGCCATAAAAAGTGAATTAATAATGGCTTCTTCGGTTGCTTCTACAGTTGCCATAAACAGACCATTCATATTGCGATTCCGGATATCTTTTCGCGTCACTTCTATGTCAATTGGACCCCCAAATTGGCCCGTGCCGCCCGTGACCCTGTTTGCCGGATGGGTAGAAAAAATAATGGCATAATCTCCGCTACCGTTTGACGAATAGGCCCCTACCCGGCCAAAAGCATGATCTACCCGCTTGGCCATTCTTTTTAAGTTACGGTTAGACAGAGGCGCATCTGTGGCAATCACTATCATACAAGACCCTTCGTCTTCATCATAGGGGATCCTGGAAGCAAACGGTGATACCTTAAGTTCACGCCCCACCGGAGCACCATTAATCATAAGAGAACCCCCAAAATTGGTTTGGACCAATACCCCCACAGTATATCCACCCACATCTTTGGGGAGGACTCGCGATGCAGTACCAATACCACCTTTAAATCCCAATGCTCGAGTGCCAGTTCCAGCGCCAACTGATCCCTCTGCCACCGGACCGCTTTTTGCATTTTGAATTGCCTTTAAAGTATGATGATTTTGCACATGTCGCCCGGCAATATCATTTAATCGACCATCATTGGTTTCCCCCACAACAGGGTTCACAGTCCCGCGATGACCGGGGACTTCGAGCATATACCCCAAAATATCATCGGCGACAGAAAAGGTGTTCAGTGTATTGGTCAATCCAATGGGGGTTTCTATGGTTCCCAACTCTTCAATTTGGGTAAAGCCAACTGCTTTCCCATATCCATTGGTCACATGAACCGCCGCCATGACTTTTTCCTGGTATAAATTTCCTCCATGGGGAATAATAACTGTTACGCCTGTTCGGACACTATCATTCTCAATAATAGTTTTATGTCCAACCGTAACGCCGGCCACATCGGTAATGGCATTCCATTTTCCTGTGTTGAACAAGCCAATTTCAAGGCCCATATCTCGAGGGCGGATTTTTTGGCCAACCAAAAGAGTTCCAGTTAGAATAATAATAAAGGGAATGATATTAAATTTTTTCATACCTGAAACTACAAAATGATAAAAGGATTTACTCATATCTTTCAAGGG
>JACNKN010000069.1 GCA_014382015.1 Fidelibacterota bacterium
CGATGTCGGCAATTTTTCCTTTTTCAAGTCCGTCTCGGGCAAACACCTTGATGGCGGCATTAATAATTAATTCATGTTTATTCATTATAAAATGACTGACTGGTCGGTCGGAATTTAATTATTTTGAGTTCACGATGCAAATACTTTTATAAACCCCAAATTATGATTTCTATTCTTAATAATTATTGGTTAATAACATCCAGTTCATGAAGCATCATTGAGCCAATTTTATGATTTGGATTTAAAATGAGACCTCGGTTTAAAATTTCCGCCGCACTCTTTAATTCTCCTAAACGAATTTTTATCGCTGCCAAAAAAATGTAAGCATCGGTTATGGATGGATCCAATTCTATTGCTTTCATTAAATGGCGTTCGGCCTGAAGATTGTGGCTTTCTTTAAAAAAAATACTTCCAATTCCGAGATGCCCTTCTGAATAATAATTATTGATTTCAAGTGCCTTTGTATAGGCTCCAATTGCTAAACCATTTTGACCTGCCATGGATTGCGCTTTGCCCAATCCAGCCCAACCCTGCCAATCTGCGGCATTGATTTTAACCATTTCGCCAAAGGTGACAATTGAACTGTCAATTTTACCAGCGGTTAAAAACGCATCCCCCAGTCCCTGATGAGCCCTTGTATTATTGGGCCATATTTTTATTGACTTTTTATATAAAATGATCCCTTGTTCCACTTTACCGTTTTTGATTACTCCTTCTGCTTTATATGCCAACGCCAAGCTCCAGCGAGTTCTAATCTTTCGCTGATCTTTGCCAGACAGTGATAATTGACGAGTGATAAATTTTTCAATTTCCTGTACATCACCTCTAACAGCATCAAGAAATGCTAATGATAATGCTCGTATATCTAAATCTTTATTATCACTTAAATCCTTTAATCGATTCACTGCTGTTTCAGAAATGGTAATTGCTCTTTCAGACATAAATATTGCTGAAATTCCTGCAAAAACCTGTGGGGTTGGATCGTTGTTTAATCCAAAGAGGTTTAGAAAATGTTCATCTGTTGCTTTGCCATTCTGAAATGAAAATAATGCAGATTCTAATCGATGAAGCGGTTTCAACTCACCATACCATTCTGTTATTTGATCATTTAGTGATTGTGTTGTCATATCATCGTGGCATTGCTGGCAAGCATTTTTTATCCCAAGTTGCTGATCTAATATTGGCCTTGGGATGGAAATTGTATGATCTGCCCTTGTAAACCGTAAATGATCTCCAACTGCCTTATGCTGTTGAAATGGCATATGACACGCCGTACACCGACTTCCTTCAGATTTAGTTTTGTGAAAGGAGTGGTTAGAAATTTTTTCTTTTTTTGATACGTGACAAGTAACACATTGCCCATTATCAAACCGCCCTTTTAATGGATTACGATTTATGTCCTGATAGCCGTTTGAATGTGGATTGTGACAATCGATACATGTCATGGATCCGTTTAGATAGCAATCACTGAAAATATGATTTTGCTGATATCCAAAGGTTTTCACTCGACCATCTGGATGAAAGGGATTTCCACCCAACATTGAGAATTTTACACTATAATAATCATCAAGATCCTTCCCAGGTAAGTATCCCGGACGAATCATATCTTTCAGTGCATGGCATTGTTCGCATACTTCAACGGATTTATCTTTTGAAAGCGTTTTTAAAGATTGAATGCCCGTATATCCTTTTACAATACTTTTGTCAAATTCCATTAAAGATACATGCTCTTGTCCGGGACCATGACAGGATTCACAGTTTATTGATAAGTTTGTAAATGAAGTTTTGTATTTTCCTCGATTGGGATCAAATGTTGTGATGATTTGGCTTCCATGGCATTGTTGACAGTTTTGCTTTTCCGAAATCCCACCCATAATCCGATTGGGGGGCCACTCGGTCAACTTTCTCATGGAAAGGGATTTCGACGCCGGGACCCATCCAGATAAATCATTTGTCTCAAAAAACCATGTTTTCTTTTCTGGGTGATAATCAAAGGGAAGCAGCCGCATTGTACCATCAGGAAAAACACTAAAAAAAGCCTGGGTTCCGCCACCAAATAAATGTCCACCACCTACCATACCGCTTACTTCATATTTGACTTCCGGAAATCCGTTTTCCTGAGCGAGAAAAAAATAGCGATTATCTTGTTGGAATGGTAAAAACCAACCATCTTTAAGATCAATTTTTTGACCATTAAAAGGTGCCTTTATATCTGAACTAAATGGCACACCCCCAGCATGGCCATGTGTTGATTGCTTCCACAACTCAAATTGATCCGGATGGCAGGATTCACATATATCTGAACCAATAAAATCCTGAAGTTGGCTTAAAGCAATATTGAAGAAAAGAACTGAAAATATCAGTCTTTTATTGAATAATATCATTTAAATATAATTAATTTTTTGCCCAGCCCGGCTGCTCACAATCACAAAAATCTCTGATTGTCTGAACAAAACCTATTATCTCCTGTGGGCTCATTTTTTCTCCCCATCCAGGCATAAAATGATTTTTATTCATTATTCGTCCGCCCACATGAATTGTGTCATAAAGGGTGTCATCTGCTCGCTGTGCCATCTGATTTGTATCTGTAAAATCTCCGGGTTTCACAGGCAAACTTGCTTCGTTGAATCCTTTTCCATCTCCTTTTAAACCATGACATGGCGCACAATTTCCTTCATAACTGTCTGTCACCTGATATGGTTGTTGTTCTACCAGGTTTGGATATATCACTTTATTATCTGATCGTTTATTTGCTAAATAGGAAACAATCTGTGGAATAAGCAGGGGGTCCATTTCTGTCTTGGGCATTATGCTTCCCGGCAGAGTTTCGTGGGGGTTGTTTACAGCAGTTTTAATAAACTCATTCGTTAGTCGTTCCCCAACATTGGATAGATCTGGACCAATCTCCCCGCCCTTGCCATCCATTTGATGACATCCTTTACATGGTAGAAAATCGTCAATCAATCGTTCAACTTTCCTTGATAGAAAATAAGTAATTGGTTCTAATTGTGTTTCTTCTGTTTCTGTACCAATCCAGTCAATCAATGTGTTGACTTCTGTTTCTGTTAAACGACAATCCGGCATTCTGCTCCCGGTGCCTGGAAAGAAACCAAAAGGGCGAATCGCCTCTGTTTTTAATAAATAATTGGTGAGCCACTCTTTGTTGGTCCGTGTTTTTTGCTGATTCATATCCGGTGCGTTTCGATCGAACCAAATTTCTTCTCCAGTCATTTGATGACATGCTTGACAAAATTGAGATTGAAAAATCTTTCGACCCATTTCTGCTGTAATGTTTGGGTATGCTTGTTCTATCAATACAAATGCTGAATCTAATTCTTCTCGTTTTGCTTGACTGATTTCAAAAAAATATGATACCATGGTTGTAATGGTTTTCTCTGAATATTCATCCAGACCATGTCCGAAGTCATCACCAAAAAACTTAGGCATGGAGGAACCTTTAGGAACATATTTTTCTGGCGTTTCAATGAAGTCAAACATCCAATCCGAATTTAGTCTACTGCCCGTTTCATTAAAATCAGTAGAAAGTTGCTTCCCCACATTATTTAACGGGTGACAGGATGTACATTGATAATCACCATGGATAATTTCAAAACCACCTGTACTTGCACCCATTGTTCTTTTTTGAATTTTGCTATCCAGTGGCAAGTTTTTTCTCGACATAAGATATTTTGTGACAGCAAGCGCTTCATCGTCGGAAAACAAAAAATTTGGCATTCGAGATAATCCAATATTATGACGAACTTTGTATGGCTCCTTTAAATAGGCATAGAGAAATGCTTCATTATATTTTTCACCGGAATAACTTAAATCCGGAGTGCGAAGCAACATGGTATCTGAAATCGCCATTCCCAGATGACAGTTTCCACAACCAAGTTCTTCAACAAGTTTATTATATGGCATCTCTTCTTGGCCAATCAAAGAAGAGAATAAAATAAAAATTAAAAGTGTAAACCGAAGTATGGGTCTACCACCCAAACTGAAAATCCATTGCAGGGAATAGATGTGCTTGGGAACCATATGGGTATTCACCTGCGACCAATTTATATCCAAAAAGAAATTTAAATTTTCGACTTTTTGTCCAGATCAATAACCCTTTTTGTTCAAAAGCAAATCGCCCATCGCCACCGGGCATCAAAAACATATCATAGTCCATAATATAAGACCAGCGACCTTTGAATTTTCGATAATACTCGCCACCAATTTTGATCAGAATTCCATTATAATACACGGATAACCTTGGATAAATAATCGGCAAATCAACGGTTGCTCTTTGGACTAACTCTTTTCCATTCAACCCAATACTAATCCCACCATTAATAGATAACTGTTCGTCGGAAGCAGTTCCTATTGTACCCATCAGTTCACCATATACAGAAGCCATTTGAGGAATCGTGAATTCTGGTGAAATCAACGCAAACATATCCGGTTCGCCTAATTTCATTCCAATGGGGCTTTGGAGCCAGCGCATAGCCATGGTAGGATAAGCAACTTGAATTCGATAGGCCATTTTCCACCTACGGAATTGGGACATTTCTGATTTATATGACACGCTGGGAAACAATAAAAATTTATTTACATTGATTTCGGCTCCATTATTTAAGCCCATTCGAAACGGTGAGAACAGTCCTATTTCCCGGCGACCTGTGGACAATAAATCTGCGGATCCATTTCCCAATTGAGGTTCTGCCCACCCCATAGAAAAGAGAAATATTATCAAGATTGTTTTCTTCATGGTATCACCCACAGGGCGCTTACAGGAATATGGTCCGATAGGTTCGTTGCTTCCTGATGGGTCATTCCGTTAAGCCACAACGTATTGGTCCATAAATAATCCAGTTTTCGATCCAGTTGGAGTTTATTGTCTGGACTATGAGTAAAATGACCCATTTCATGGGCACCGTAAACATCCAGAGGAATTGCTGGAGTATAATTATTAAATAACGATGAAAGCCATGTGATTTCCGGTTCAAAATAACTTCCTTCTTTATGTTCAGTTTCACCACCGCTATGAAATGATTCTCCTTCGCATTGATCATCAAGGCAGTAGTCCATTTTTGAAGCATTCGGTGGAATTTCATTTAAATCTCCCCCAGCAATAAAATATGCGCCTTCAGCCGAAATCCCATCCAAAATTGATTTAAAACCATCAATATGTTTTTGCTTGGTATCATCAGTGGCAAAGGCTGTAAGATGGGTATTTACAACAAAAAATGATTTTCCAGGCATAGCTACTTTTGCTTTAATCACATTTCGCCGTAAATAAAAAAACTGTGTCAACGCATCCTGATCACCACGTAATGGAAGCTGATATCGCTCCGCATTTTCCAATTTCCATTTCGATAAAATCAGGTTTCCTGTATTCACGCGTCCCAACCCGTCCGCAAGAATTATTTGAGATTCCCACATAGAACCATAAGCACCATAGTTGAAATCAGTATGATCTAAGAGCCATTGAGCTTGATCAATATAACCGGTTTTTTTTGATTGAACATCTGCTTCTTGAATAAAAAGAATATCAGGATTCTCTTGTTTGATTTTTTCCGCAATCCCTTCTAATCCCTCAACAACCTCACTGTTTGTCATAATAACGCGATCACCGCATCCATCCCCAAAAAATCTGAGTCTTGCCACACCGAATCGTATATTCCATGTCATAACTTTAATTGTATCCTGGGCGCTCACATCTTTAATTATATTCGCGCGGTACATCACAGCGTCTTCTATATCGTTAAACTCATGTACAATCGGATCGCAAGACGTAAAGATTATTCCAAAAAGTATAATAGTTTTTAATGAGTGTATTCGTTTAATCATAACGGATATTTATATGCCAATTTACCTTCCTTTTAGAAGATACTTCAAGACCGCTCTATACCCGTAGCAAAGAGAACTACTTTGTCAAGTGGGTTAATCCATCCTGCTTTTAATAATGACTGATACGACAGCCATACAACACCAGCCTCTGCGCTGGCGTTAATACCTGTGAATTTGTTGAAATCGACTGTAGCGTCTTTTAGTCCAGATTCATTGGCCGAAACAGCAATTCCATTGCTCTCTGACAATCCATCAAGAATCCAACCACCACCCAATGGTCCGGGGACATTAAGCCCGAATGCAATCGTATCGCTATCATTCCAAAACTCAGTTGTTTTTTCCATCGCTTGAAATGCTTTCACAACCGGAGCACAGCCATCAGACTGAACCGAAACCATTCTGGGTAACTGTCCAGATATCCACCCCATTCCTTTCATTTCTTGGAATGCTTTCCACATTCCGATTAAGCCCGTTCCACCACCGGTGGGATAGATAATAACATCTGGCAATTCCCAATTCATTTGCTCCGCAATTTCATAGCCAAGTGTTTTTTTGCCTTCCACCCTGAATGGTTCTTTTAAGGTGGAAATATCAAACCAATCTTCTTCTTTTGATTCCACCATTTTGTGTGCAGCGTGAGATATGGTCTGGCCTTCTAAAACAATATTTGCTCCATATTGATCCGTTGCCTTTTTGAAAGGGGCTGGAATAGTTTCCGGTAAAAAAACATGGCAATCGATACCGGCTTTTTGGCAATAGGCCGCTGCGGATACGCCTGCGTTTCCCGCCGATGGGAGACAAATGGTTTTAACCCCAAAAGACTTCGCCATGGTAACAGCCAAGTTCATACCTCGATCTTTGAATGAACCGGTAGGATTTACCGTTTCATCCTTTATAAATAAATTGTTTTCAATCTGAACCAGCGGTGTCCACCCTTCGCCTAAACTTACTATGTTTTTTTGGGCAACGTTGGGCAATACCCTTTTATACCGCCAGAGAGAATTATCATCCGTTTTTACATCTATATCTTTTCGGATACCTTCCCAATCATAATGAACAGACAATGGCTTGCCGCATGGACATAACCCTATGGGTTTTGGGGAATCGTCCATTTTCTTTTCACATGCAGTACAAACGTAAATCAATCTTCGGGCTCCTTCTTCTTAATCTATATTACTATGGAAATCTTCTTTTTCCATTGCAAGATTTATGGTAATGCCGACAGATTGCACGTTCAAAATTCACAGGTTTGCGCCAATGATACCCTCACAAAAACATTTATTCGATATCCCTAACGAGGTTACTTACCTCAATTGCGCCTATTTATCGCCCCAGTTAAAATCTGTTCAAGCCGCAGGAATTCAGGGCGTTTCTGGAAAATCATCTCCCTGGGAATTAATGCCCCAGGATTTTTTTACTGAATCAGAACTATGCCGTACGTTGTTTGCTGAAATCATGGGTGCCGATCGGGAGAATGTAGCATTTATTCCATCTGCCAGTTATGGCATTGCGGTGGCAGCGGCAAACCTGAAATTAAAATCCGGGGATGAAGTAGTGGTTTTGGCAGAACAATTTCCATCAAATTATTATGTATGGAAACATGTGGCCAACCTTGCAGGAGCATCCATAAGAACCGTTCCCAAAACCGATAGCGACACCACGGCAGTCGTGCTGGATACCATCATAGAAAAGACAGCCATTGTGGCTATTCCCAATTGCCATTGGGCAGATGGTGCCTCCATTGATATTCAATCCGTAAGTGATCGCTGTGCCGAAGTCGGCGCTGCATTGGTCCTTGATTTATCTCAATCTGCCGGCGTGATGTCAATTGATTTAGATGCGGTGAATCCTGATTTTGTCATTACGGTTGGATATAAATGGTTATTAGGCCCTTATTCTTTCGGATACATGATCATCAACAAAAAGCACCATGATGGACCACCATTAGAATATAATTGGATGGCCAGGGAAAACAGTGAAGACTTTTCTGATTTGGTGCTTTACCGGGATGCATTTCAGCCCGGTGCCAGAAAGTTTGATGTGGGGGAGCGGAGCAACTTTGTCCTCATGCCCATGGCCATGGCAGCATTAAAACAAATCTCGGAATGGGGTGTTGGCAATATCGAAAATTCCCTTTCTCATTTCACAGATGAAATAGCAAAAAGAGCATTCGATTTAGGATTAACTATTCGAAATAAAAAACAGCGGGCACCTCATCTTTTGGGAATACAATTTCAGAATGGTGTTCCTAATCATCTGACTGAAAGCCTCAAGCGGGAAAATATTTATGTGAGCGTCCGGGGAAATTCAATGCGTATTGCACCCTATTTATATAATACTAATAAAGATATTGATCGGCTTTTTTCCGCTATTAAACAATCATTATAAGGAGATAAATCATGAAAAGGATTTCATTTATATTAAGTTTTATCATGTCAGTGGTTCAAGCAGATGATTTAAAAGATGACATTTTATCTATGCATCAAAGGGCAGTGGTCCGAGATGGATTTCTTAAAGACCGCTTTGAAACCGTCCTGCCTGAAATCATGGCGCGGAACAATATGGATATGTGGATCGTCATCGCCAGAGAATATAATGAAGACCCGGTTATTCGTACCATGCTCCCGGCCACTTGGCTTAACGCTCGAAGAAGAACCATTTTGGTTATTTATAATTCTGGAAACGGACAACCGCTAGAGTCATATGCTGTGGCACGGTATGATGTAGGAGAAATTTTTAAAAAGGCCTGGGATCCGGAAGCACAGCCCAATCAGTATAAAGCACTGGCTGATTTAATTCAGTCTAAAAATCCAAAATCAATTGGTATAAATAGAAGCGCATATTTTGCCCAAGCCGATGGCATAACTGCCAATGAATTCGAATTGTTAAAAAAGGCGCTTCCTAAAAAATATTTGCGGCGATTAGTCAATGCAGAAAAGGTCGCAATCGGCTGGCTGGAAACACGCAGTGCAAAAGAAATGGAAGTATATCCGGAAATCTGCCGTATTGCTCATGACATCATAAAGGAAGGGTTCTCTGCTCAGGTGATACGCCCTGGTATCACCACAACCGATGATGTGGTTTGGTGGTATCGGGATCGGATTCGAGAATTAAATCTTATCACATGGTTTCACCCTACGGTGGATATTCAGAGAGCCGACAGACAAGATTTCAATTTTTTGGAAGCTTTTTCCAAAGATAAGGCGGATAATGTTATACGTCCTGGGGATTTGCTCCATGTTGATTTTGGTATTACCTACCTGGGTCTAAATACAGACACACAACAGCATGCCTACGTGCTTATGCCCGGTGAAAGCAGAACACCGAATTTTTTGGTTAAAGCCTTAGGGGTTGGAAACAGGTTGCAGGATATTCTCACGGACCAATTCAAAACGGGGCGTACAGGCAACGAGATGCTCCTGTCTGCCTTAAAGCAGGCCAAGGAAGAGGGAATAAAACCCCAGATCTATACCCACCCCATCGGGTATTACGGTCATGGCTCCGGGCCAACTATCGGCATGTGGGATAAACAGGAAGGCGTACCCGTAAATGGGGATTATCCCTTGTTTCCAAATACAGCCTACTCCATTGAACTCAATGCAAAAGTTCACATTAAGGAATGGGATAAAGAGGTAGCCATCATGCTGGAAGAAGATGCTTTGTTTGATGGAAAAACATGTGATTACATCGATCCGAGACAAACCGAAATGATCATAATTGACTGGGAAACAGATAAATGAAAAATGTTTTAAAAGCGATCCTGGGGTTAGTAGCAGTTTTAACCGCCATTCTTCTGTTTAATGCATATAATCTTGGTGATGTGCGCCCACTAGGAAGTCCTACCAAATTTATGAATATTAATATACAAAAAGCGGTTGATCGGCTTTCTGGTGGGATTAAAATCCCAACCATATCCCAAATGAATTCTAATTCAATAGACTATACACATTTTGTGAACTTTAACCGATATCTCCGACGAGAGTTCCCCAAAGTGTTTGATACACTTGACTCCTTCGTAATTAACAAACACAGTCTCATTTTGAAGTGGGGTGGAGCCCAGCCCTTAAAAAAGCCCATCTTGCTCATGGCCCATATGGATGTTGTGCCTATTGATGAACAATCATTGGATCAATGGACATATCCCCCATTCGGTGGCAAAGCTGATGAGGAAATTATTTGGGGCCGAGGCACTATGGATTGCAAGGGCAATTTATTTGCAATCATGGAGTCGGTAGACCATTTATTATCTGCGGGATTTCAACCGACCCAAACTATATTTATCGCCTTTGGACATGATGAGGAAATTGGGGGGAATGAAGGTGCTAAAAAATCAGCTGAATATTTTAGTAAGAACGGAATATCTTTTGATTTTATTTTGGATGAAGGGGGCGGCATTACTTCGGGAAAATCATTTGGCATCGAAAAGCCGGTTGCATTTGTAGCTGTGAGTGAAAAGGGTTATATGACTTTGGAATTAGTGGCCAGAGGCACCGGCGGACATTCGTCCATGCCAAAAAAAGAAACGACTATTGGCATCCTGGCAAATGCCATTACCAAACTTCAGGCGAACCCATTACCTGCAAGGCTCGGGGGGGCCACAAAACAAATGTTCCAAGCCATTGGTGCAGAAATGAAACTTCTGCCTCGTATCATCATGGGAAATCAATGGTTGTTCGAAGGGTTAATTGAACGAATATTTTCCGCTTCTCCTGCTGGAAATGCGGTGATCCGCACCACCACTGCACCCACCATTATTTCTGCCGGTGTTAAAGATAATGTAATTCCTGCTCAAGCTAAAGCCATAGTCAACTTTAGATTAATCCCCGGAGATTCGGCAGATGGTGTCATTCAAATGGTGAAGGAAACTATTAATGATGACCGCGTAGAAGTGAGACAGCCTGAAGGTCAGTTTGGTTCAGAGCCAGCGCCCGTTTCTGATCCTACCTCTATTCAATTCAAACAACTCACCCAAAAAATATATGACGTTTTTCCAGATGTGGTTGTCGTGCCCGGTATCAGTCCTGGCGGAACAGATACAAAGCATTTTTTGGATCTATCCCCCAATATTTTTCGGTTCTCTGGCTTAGGAAAGACCGATGACTCTGATATGAAACGTATCCATGGTATAGATGAGCGAATTAGCATAAAAGCTTATGAAAAAGGAATTCAATTCTATATACATCTCATGGAATCCTTGGGTAAAAATCAAAAGTTATAACGATTCAAAGACACCTGTTTCTTTATTCTTCTTTACCTTATCATAATCAAAATATCGACCGTTCATCGCGATGTAAACCCCATGGGGCAAACTCTGAACGAATCCCAGTGCGCTCCCTAAATTAAATAAACCATCAGACGTTCCAAATTTAAATGGAATCATGGCGCCGGTAAGGACGATTGTTTTTTCTAAATTTCCCGTGGCCAGAAGTTTTGCTGTATCAGTCATGGTGTCCGTACCATGTGTAATGATAATTTGATCTCCCTCAGTGCGAACACAGTTTTCTAAAATCAAATTTCGGTCCGATTCCGTCATATCCAGGCTGTCTATCATCATTAATGTTCGAATACTTACATCAAGTTTTGATCGACCAAGTTCCAAGATTTCCCGCATGTGGGTGTCTTTAAAATATAACTTGCCCGTGATTTCATTGTACTCTTTGTCAAAGGTGCCGCCGGTGATAAATATTCTGATTGCCATTGGTTTAAATCAACTCCAACACATCTTCCGGTGGGCGCCCCAGCACCGCTTTGTCACCTTTTACCACAATGGGGCGTTCCATTATTTTTGGAAATTGGTTCATAGCCTTAAACATTTTGTCATCATCATCCAAAATAGCAGCCATATTATTTTCTTTAAAGTCTGCTTCCCCTTTTCTGATGAATTCTGCCGGAGGTTTTCCAAGCATCCTTGATAGAAACTGAAAATCTTCTGCCGAGGGGACTTCCTTCAAATATTCTATAATTATTGGTTCAATACCGTTGTCACGCAACAGCTGGAGCGTCTTCCTGCTCTTGCCTCAGCGGGGGTTGTGATAGATTGTAAATCCGTCCATTTGTCCGTATCCTTTATTGAGTTGGTGGAATTTGGGGTGGAAAGTTAAGGGCGTAATGCTAACAAGTTGTACGAACTATTTCACCTTGAGTTTCAAATAGATTAAAGTTGTTTGCAAACGTGCCCGATAGGATTTGTAGATGTGTTTATGGTACAATCGCTGAGTATATGTCTATGGGGACTCTGAGATTTTTTCATCATTCACAACTTGTGAATAAACAATTGAACCATCATCTTTTCGATAATCCCAACTTCCATCATTTATCGGGACTTTCCAGTTACCATAACGATATGTTAAGTAATCTTCTATGTTTGAAGGGATAGAATATTGTTTTCCATTAAAATCTAAATGGTCAACCTTTTCATAAAATCGGGCAGGAATATTTATTTTTGTATAATGGTTTAACCCTCCATATGCGCAAACATATTGATCGTCATCTTGCTTGACCATAAAACAATCAAGCATAACTTCGCCTTTTTTAAAAAAGTTCTTTCGATTGTAAATTTTTAAAATTCTTATTTTTTTTAAATTCTAATGGATAATCTTCTTTTTCCTGATAACGTATTTTAACCAAGAATCCGGCTTTTTTGATTTTTTTAATTACATTTTTGATTCTTTTTTCATCATCACAAAAAATGCTCAAATCCATATCGTTATCCCAAGGAAGTAATCGGTCCTCACGATAAATCCCCAGAAGCGTCCCGCAATCAAGTACATATTTTAATTCAACATCTTCAAAAATTCTGGTGACTGCTTCTAACATATTAATAGCAATTTTTGCATTTTCACCTTCTAATTTATATTTTCCGCTCATTGCGCATAGGCCCTTCCTTTAGTGTTAAAATAATAGTCAATTTAAAGATAACAAGACAAGAAACTTTTAATAGTTGGGGCAGTTTAGCCTTTATCTTGCAATTAATAAATATTCCATAAAAAATGAAAATTCGCATCACATTAGTAAATATTTTATTGTAAGTTTTCAACCGTGATATAAAAAACAACACAAACTTTCTGTTAAGGATAAAAACAAATGTTATTCGATGATATTAATGTAACTAAACGCGTTACCATTACAAATGGTAAGAAATACAATTTTTTTATTTACGATTTGTATTCTCTTGAAAAAGAACTTTCCAATAAAAAATTTGGTAAAGGTGATTCAGCAATCGCTCCAAATGATGAATTTAAAATGTTAGATGAAGAAACAGATGAGATGCTGGATGTGAAACTTCGGTGCTCTAAGCGGATTGTCAATGCAATGGAAAGCCTTGACCCAGAAGAGAGTAAAGCAAGTAAGAAAATATTTAAAAAATGTTTAAAAGAATTAGAAAAAAGAGATTTGGTTCGGACCAAAAAGAAATGAGAGACCTTACGAGAAAAATGATTTTAACAACAATATTATTAGCGTTTTCTTTTGCTTTTAGCCAAACAAATGAAAATCAAGCTGATATTGCCATTGTTGAGTTTAGCGGAACGGGTATTAGTGACCTAGAAGCGCAAACCCTTTTTAATTATTTTACAGCGGAACTTCAAAAAGCTACCGACAAATCGTTTATGTCAGCGGTCGATGTTACTGAAAAAACAAGTGTCCTTGAAATTAATACCAGCAACTGCTATTCTAAAGAATGTTTACAAGATGCTTTGAATGCGCTCGGCGTCCAACAACTATTGGCCGGTACAATTCAACTTTCGAAAAACAAGTATCGGGTAAAAGTTAAAAAGCTTGATTCATCCAAACCCAGCAAGCCAAAAACGTATTCAATTCGGTATAAGGGTGATGTGGATGGTTTTATTACAGAACTGGAAATTTTAGCTTGGAATATAATGGGCGCTCAACCACCGGGAAGACTATTGGGAAAGAGAAAACCATCTCAGGAAACTACTTCTGAAAAAATCGCAGCCAACCCCTGGTCCAAAAGAATAATTTTGTTGTCTGCAGCCGGTTTATCGGGTGCATCATTTGTCTCAAACATGGCGGGATACAATAAATCAAAAAGCCGGGCTGAAGAAATGAGCGATTATAAAATAGGATATGACGCGCATATGAAAAGTGCCAATAGTTCAAAGACAAAAGCCTTTGGGTCTCTCGCTGTGCTTGGCATTGTTGTTGGATATGGAATTTATGATGGCACTTTTAGTTTTAAAGAAAAAGACGATTAAAAAATTAATGCCACCTTTAACCCTTTGACATTAAAACCTCCTTTTGGAGGTTTTTTTATTTAAATATTTAATTAAACCCACCTCGATATAATCTAACATCCCCTAAATTCTTGATCAAATTTATGAGGTCTTATTTTACAATTAATGTGAGTGTTGCCAGTCTATACCGGAATGGTGATTTTGATTCTCCTGTAGTTACACAGGCACTTTTGGGTGAATCCTGCACTATTATAGATGAATCAGAAAAATGGTTCCGCATTCGCCAGCCGGATCATTATGAAGGATGGATAAACAAATTTTATGGAGTCATTTCTGATACACCATACGTACCCAATATAACCTGTCACGATCTTCGAGGTGTTGTTTTATCAAACCCAAATTCAAAAGTTCCAATGAGAGAATTAACATTTGGGGCAAAACTAAGTGGAAAGAAATTAGACCAGGGGTGGGCTGTTATACTGCCCGATGGAATAGATGGATGGACTGAGGCCAATCTAGGTGAAAACAGTCTCGATCTAAACCGAAGCACTGTTGTAAATCTTGGAAAAAAATTTATCGGCATTCAATATCTTTGGGGTGGAAAATCTCCAAAAGGGTTTGATTGTTCCGGTTTAATTCAGACTATTTTTATCGCAATGGGCGTGGTTCTTCCCCGAGATTCAGGGGATCAATCGCAATTCTTCGCTGAACAAAAAATCAAACAAGAAAATGCCGTACCGGGAGATCTTCACTTTTTCGGTCACAAACAAACTGTCACCCATGTAGCCATGGAGCTTGGAAATGACCAATATCTTCATTGTCAGGGGTGGGTTAAGGAAGAATCCTTCAGCGTAAATCATCCGAATTATAATGAAAATTTATCAATAATTTATAAGCATACTGTTTCAACAGAAAAGGTATTTGGATGATGAAAAGAACACTCATGGTCATTGATCCGTCCATGCATCATCCTGAAATTGCCTCTTACAACAATATGGTTCATTCTTCTCCCGTACCCACCACCTATCATTTGCCTGTTTTATCTGAACAAAACAGCATGAAAGATGAATTAGATAATACGTGTGGCGTTGTTTTGATGGGGAGCGCTGCTTCTGTCTATGATGATTATGGTTGGATAAAACGAATATCAGAAATTTTAATTCAGGCCGCTGAAAAACAAATCCCCATTCTGGGAATTTGTTTTGGCCACCAATTAATTGCCCATGTATTTGATGGAAAAGTAGATTTTTTGTGGAATAAGGTTAAAAAGAAAGGTCTGCGTCAGGTCAATCTT
Organism: Fidelibacterota bacterium; assembly: GCA_014382015.1. Taxonomy (GTDB): domain Bacteria; phylum Fidelibacterota; class Marinisomatia; order Marinisomatales; family TCS55; genus TCS55. The sequence goes on from JACNKN010000069.1 coordinate 15,322, forward strand.
TCGAAAAATGCACTCTGGGGAGAATCACAATCCGGTGAACTTATCTATTCTCATCAGGAGGGTGTAACTGTTTGCCCCCCCAATTTTAATATTACTGCATCCAGCGAAATGGTAGTCATAGATGGTATTGCCCATCAGTCAAAACCAATCTGGGGATTTCAGCCCCACATAGAGGCAACCACTTCGTTTGCAAAAAGAAATGGGGTGAATCCAGACGATTTTGGTAATGCCTTTCAATTTGGTTCAAAAATTATGAAAACATTTTTAAGTCAATTCAAAAGTGATTAAACCCAAGCAACTTCAAAAAGGAGATCGAATTGGTGTTGTGAGTCCCTCATATTGGCTGGAGGGAAAAGGGTTAGAACATGCAGTGGATGTTTTTCAAACGGAAGGCTATGAAGTTCAACTGGGAAAATCTGTTTTATTGAAAGACGGACCCTTCGCGGGCTCGCCACAGCAGCGCGCCAACGATATAAATCAGATGTTTTCTGATCCAAATATTGATGCCATCATCTGTGCTCGAGGTGGGTATGGCGCTAATAGGGTTCTACCTCTATTAGATTATGAAGCCATAAAAGAAAACCCAAAAATATTTATGGGGTATAGTGATATCACCGCTTTTCTCACATCTATCACCCAAAAAACAGAACTGGTCACATTTCATGGACCCATGCTTAGTACATTTAAAAATGGTCTTGTCCCATATAATATGGACACTCTGGTGAATATCCTATCTGGAAATAAGGGCATGGTTATCACTGAACCGAGCTCTTTAAAAATAACCACCCTTAAACACGGAGTAGCTGAAGGGTCACTTTGGGGTGGAAATATGTGTCTTCTAGTAAATCGACTTGGAACGAAGGATCAACTCAAAACTGACGGTGTTATTTTATTTATAGAAGATATTGACGAAAATTTATATGCCTTTGATCGGTTGCTCATTCATATGAGAGAGGCGGGTATGTTTGAAAACATACGGGGCCTCATTATAGGTGAATTGGTCGAGATGAAAGATCAAGCAATTCCCTTTGGAAAATCCACAGATGAAATTGTGTTGGATGTGTGTGGTGATTTGGATATTCCGATTATTTCTAATTTTCCCTGTGGCCATGGCGCTTATCAAGCAACCTTACCTATTTCGCTTCCGGTGCAGCTTAATGCTGGTCAAAATCCAGTTAAGTTAACATTTTTAGAATCCCCAGTTAGTAAAGGATATTAAATGCTGAATTACATTTGGTTTGGAATGATGTTTGTCGGTGTGGTGGTTGGCATATTTACAGGCAATATTGATGCGGTCACTGCTGCTGCAATTGATATGGCAAAGGTAGCTGTGAATTTGGCCATTGGCCTCATTGGTATCATGGCGCTTTGGTTGGGTATTATGAAAATTGCAGAAGAATCTGGACTCATTCGCCTCATCGCAAAAGGGCTCCGTCCCATTACCGTTCGGTTATTCCCGGGTGTGCCGGAAGATCACCCTGCGATCGGATCTATTGTATTAAATATGTCTGCAAATATCCTCGGCTTAGGAAATGCGGCCACACCGTTGGGTCTAAAGGCCATGGAAGAACTCCAGGAAATAAATCCAGATAAAGAGACGGCCACCAATGCCATGTGTACTTTTTTAGCCATTAATACATCCAGTGTACAGTTGATTCTCCCCGCCACTGTAGTGGCGCTGATGGGTGCCACATCCAGCCAGATTTTTATTACTACTATTTTTGCCACAGGCATGTCCACGATTGCGGCCATCGCCGCTGTCAAATTTCTTGAAAAACGAAAACAGTTCGCCATTCAGTCAGGAGGAAACTCATGATTGAATCATTTGTCCAGGGTGTAAACCAAGTCTCCCGTTATATTATTCCTTTACTGCTTGTGGGAATTCCTTTTTATGGGCTGGTCTTTAAAAAAGTGAAGGTTTACGAAACCTTTGTTGTTGGCGCAAAAGATGGGTTTACCATTGCAGTTCGCATTATCCCCTATTTGGTTGCCATACTCGTGGCAATTGGTATGTTTCGAGCTTCTGGGGCGTTGGATTTACTACTCAATTTTCTGTCACCCGTGTTAACCTTCATTGGATTCCCGCCTGAGAATCTTCCCCTGGCATTGATGCGCCCCTTATCGGGAAGTGGTTCCCTGGGCCTATTGACAGATTTAATCAACCAGCATGGCCCCGATTCTCTCATAGCAAAAATTGGTGCTACCATGTTTGGATCCACTGAAACTACATTTTATGTATTGGCTGTATATTTTGGGTCGGTTGGGATTCGGAAAACACGCCATGCCCTTGTGGCTGGACTTTTTGCGGATGCGGTGGGGGTATTTAGCGCTGTTTATATTTGCCGATTTTTCTTTGGATAAAAAAAGCCACATAAAAAGCCAAGTGTCACGAAGAAATTAATTATGAATAGAATTATAATTTTCGTGGTGACACTTTTATTCTTGGGATGCAGTAATACGAATTCCATCATTTCAAAAGATACTATTATTAACCATGATTTAGTTAATATTCAAGAATTAGATCCAACCCTTCTGGTGGAATTAAAATATTCTACCACTGACAATTTTATGAAAATGGATGTGTATGGCGACCTTGAAACTTGTTATTTGCGAAAGGTGCCCGCCCAAATGTTGGTCAAAGCACATGAAATTTTGAAAACGAAACATCCCGAATTGCGATTATTGATCTATGATGGACTTCGTCCAAGATCAATTCAGTGGAAACTTTGGAATACGTTGAGCGATATACCCGAATCTGATCGAACTAATTTTGTCGCAAACCCTGTTTCAGGTTCGATTCACAATTTTGGAGCAGCGGTTGACCTCACATTGGCCAATAAAAATGGCGAACCTTTAGATATGGGAACAGGGTACGATTTTTTTGGGGACTTGGCCTTTCCTATCTACGAAGACTCCCTATTGGTCGCTGGCGTCCTTACATCTAAACAGGTTAACAACCGTTTATTGTTGCGCCAAGTGATGGTACAGGCTGGATTTACCACCATAAAATCGGAGTGGTGGCACTTTAATGCATTCCCCTATAAAATAATCAAGTCGAAATATTCAATTATTGAATAATATCCTATCGATTTCCTATTTGATCTCCCCTTTTAAGTCTTCCATTATCTTGTGTGCATCCAATCGACTTTTTTTATACTGAGAGTAGGGTGAATCTTTTTCATTATAAATAGAGATGATATAAACTGCTACCCAGTTTGTTGATGCGGTTGCTTGCGTTAAGTCTGGGGAAACGGTTGTTCGAACGCCACCTGACATGGATTCCCGAGTTTGGAATGGCTTTTCAATGGTTGGATTATTCACTATTTCCTCTGAATAGCTTTGATCTTGTAGCACCACAAATGAATCAAATCCTTTTTCTATGGTGAGCTCGGCACAACGATACAATAATCGGCGCGTGGTTTCTTCTTTTGATGTATGTTGATTTCCATAAAACCGAACTTCAATCATATCATCACCCACCGCTTTGTCTTCATATCCACCCATTGCGTTTCTCGGACCATAGGCAGTAGCACAAGCGGATAAAAAAAGTGGCATAATTATGCTTGCAGGCATGACAAATTTATTTAGTGTTTTTATTAAGTGAATCATAGTGTGACTCCTTTCAAATGAATACTAATATTGAGCGGGTTCACCTTTTTTTGGTATTGAGTTTTTAATGAAATCACGGATATCATCATTCGCCTGTTTCAGGTCTTCTGATCTGAGATACATCATATGTCCGCTACGGTACCCTTTAAAACTAAGGCGGTCTTTCATCCGTCCACTGGGATCCAGTCGCCACATGGTATATTTTGCATCAAAATATTTGGTGGCGCCATCATAATAACCGGATTGGATCATGGTATGGAGGAAGGGGTTTTGAGCCATGGCCTGGCGTAAGTTTTCGCCGGTTCGGTTATTTTTATTATCCCAGGGTCGGACAGGACCAAACATGTTGTATTTGACATCTGTCTCAAAATTAAGCACATTTTTATAATAATAATTTACGGCCGGGGTAAATGAGTGCAGCCAAGAAGTAAGTTCAGAATTAAAATCGGGGCGTTCGCCACCTTTTGTTTTATCAATTCCTTTATATCTTGAATCCAGCCGCCCGATTGTAAATCCTTCTTCCCGTAATAATTCTTTCCAGAAAAAAGAAGTTGGTACGTCTAAATTGTAGGAAAGAATTGCTTCTTTTGAAATGCCAGAATACCTTGCCATCTCCCGAGCTACTTCTTCTTTATCCCGCTGGGAAACATAGCCTCCTTTGGCAATGACAGGCATGAGTTCATTGATAGCATAATCCTCAACTTCCGGTAGTAAATCTGTTAAGTCTTTTCGTTGGAGATTTTTCTGCAATTTATTGTGATACCATGCCGCTGCCGTAAAATAGGGTAACCGTAATGCGGCGCCAAGTGGGCCTGCCCGGCGACCCTCACCGGAATCAATACCTAATTCTGTGGGAGAAACTAAAATCACCCCGTTCAAATACATCCATTGACGGCCTTGAAGGGCATAAGACAGGCCCGATACACGTGTCGTACCGTAGCTTTCACCAATGAGGTATTTGGGTGATTCCCAGCGATTAACTCTTTGAATAAAGGTGTTTATCCACTCGGCTAAATATTTTATGTCTGCATTCACCCCGAAAAATCTTTCTTTTTTGACTTCCTTATCAATAATCCGGGAATATCCCGTATTAACAGGATTCACAAAAACAATATCAGCCACATCTAATATTGAGTGGGGATTCTTTTTGACGCCATAAGGCTGAACAGGAAACCCTTCGTCGTTTACTTTTAAAATTTGGGGTCCAGTATAAGCCAAATGCATCCAAACGGAACCAGAGCCAGGACCTCCGTTAAAAGAAATCATGATTGGTCTTGAAGCCTGATCTTTTATACCTGTTCTCTCATAATATGTATAATGAACAGATGCAATAGGTTTCCCGTCTTCATCCCAAACGGGCTGTGTGCCTGTTGTTGCTTTATATTCAATGCGTTTTCCCCGAATCATTGTTTTATGCATGGAGAATACAGTTGTGTCTGCAGGAAGTGATCTTGATTGGGCGGACAATAACCCAATCAGCAACAATAAAATAATTCTATTTTTCATTCTTATTCTCTCCTTGTGATAGCAATCGAACCTATTGAATATACTTTATAATATAGGTTTTTAACCAAATGAGTTAATCCTCATCGTGAATTTCTTGTGCAGCCCGTAGTCCTGAAAAAAGTGCTCCTTGCATCCAGCCATGATAGCTTGAGGCGTGTTCCCCTGCGAAATGGATTCGCCCTTCTGCTTTCCCAATATGATCTCCAAGTGCTTCATCTTGATCGGCCGTTGGAGAAGCCCAGGCTCCTCCGGACCATTTTTCCAAAACCCATGCGTGGGATGTCCCCAATTCAATATTATCTTTCCCGCCGGGAAAAATATTTTCCCACCGATTTAACACAAAGTTTATTCGTTTTTCTTCCGTAAGAATATCCATTTCTTGGGCGCGATCCCATCGTAAATATGACATAATAATTCCCCGAGGTCCTTCTCGATCCCAAGTTGGCTGCCATATTTCTTCCGGCCAATCCGTATTTCCCCAGCCGTTTAATCCGCCTTCTTCCCAAAACCGTTTCTTAAATTGAATGTATATTCGCGTAGATGGGGCATACCGATATCCGCCGCTCTTGGCGGACTCTTTTTCTGAAGAAAGTGACGGTGTAAATTGAATTCGGTGTAATACTGGGAGCGGAACTGTACACAGAGCTCGATCTCCCTCAATTGCTTCTCCATCTACTGATCGAACGACAACACCGTTTGATTTTTGCTCAATAGATGTAACTGGTGTAGAAAGATGAATTTGATCCTCAAGTGATTCGTAAAAAGCGTAAGGTAGTTTATCTGAACCATCCCGAAGTTTTACATATTCCTTATGTAAAACGGATCCGGGCCATGGCCGATCATCCAGAAAATTGTCTGTGGAAACTGTTGTTCTTTTTCCTCCATAATAATTCACATAGGACCCAGATCTGGCATAAAAAGGATCCAACGCTAATCCAAAGTATTCTGAATAGCCCAATGTTAAGTCATGATCTGGTGGAATCCTTGCAGCCCCCGCTTCAGCAAAATGTTCGTCCGAAAAGGGGGAGCGTATGGTAAACACCCGGCCGCCAATCCTGCTTCTTGCCTCTAAAATGGTTACGTTATGCCCAGCTCTGGTCAATTCATAACCTGCAACCAATCCAGATAGTCCTGCACCTATAATAATAACCCGTTTAGATGGACTGTTTCCAGACAGTTGTCCCGGAGATTCTTTTTCAGAATCATTATCTTCGCAAGATATAAAAGCAATTCCGGCGGTAAGTAAAGCGCTTTGACGAATAAATTCCCGCCGTGTTAAATCGTACATAACCAATCAATATTAAAGAAGTAATTCACTATACAACAGTTGAAATCTCTTGAAATGATTTTTTGGTTATTTCTGGCACAGTAGCCTTATTTGCTGGATATCCGACAGGAATGAGCAAAAATGCTTTTTCATTATCCGGGCGATTTAAAATTTCTCCCAAAAAATTCATGGGGCTTGGTGTGTGTGTCAACGTGACCAAGCCTGCATGATGCAGGGCTGCTAATAAAAACCCGGAAGCAATTCCAACCGATTCATTGACATAATAATTTTTCCGCTGGTTATTATCATCCTTAATATCATAAATCTGTTTAAAAACAACAATAAGATAGGGTGCAATTTCCAGAAAGGGTTTTTGCCAGTCCGTTCCGAATTGGTTTAAATCTTCCAACCATTCTTTGGTGGCACGATGACGATAAAATTCTTTTTCCTCTTTTTCCGCAGCCTGACGAATTTTCGCTTTCACATCCCTGTTTTTCACAACCACAAATTGCCATGGTTGTTTGTTCGCGCCCGATGGAGCCGATGCCGCCGTTTGAATACAATTGTTAATTATATCTATCGGCACACTTCGATCAGAAAATGCTCGAACTGTCCTGCGTTTTGACATTTCATCTAAAAATGTTTTTGATCGAGACTGCATATTTTTTTCGGAAAATTCTTGAAAGTCTAGTTGTTTGAATCCCATGCCTTTTGCCTAAATTTAACTCTGTATATGAAGAAGGAATTTAAATCACCAAGACCCGGGAAGATGCTTTTTGTTTTATTCATCCTTTGCATGGCATTGGTAATAACCGGATGCCCTCATGATGAAAACAGCGAAGGTTCCTCTGCCGCCCTGATTATAATTTCTATGGATGGCTTTCGTTGGGATTATTTTGATAAAACGGATACACCAAATTTTGATAAATTGATCGACGGTGGATCCAGAGCGGCCGCACTTATTCCCTCTTTCCCAAGTAAAACATTTCCAAATCACATTACCATTGTTACCGGCAGATATCCAGAGAACCACGGTATTATTGCTAACCGAATGTATGATCCTATTTTCGACAAATACTATTACATCGGTCAGGGAAGCGCTCCTGTCCTTGATGGAAAATGGTATGATGCAGAACCGATTTGGGTAACGGCTGAAAAACAGAACCAAACAGCCATGACCATGTTTTGGCCCATTTCAGAAGCTGAAATTATGGGCGTTCGCCCTTCAGAATATTTTGTATATGACGGTTCTGTATCTCACAATGACCGTGTAGACCAACTATTGAAATGGTTGGATTACCCTTCGACAAAACGTCCTCGATTTATGTCCACTTATTTTAGCCATCTGGATAATATTGGCCATCGTTATGGCCCCGATTCTGAGGAGGTGAAATCTGCCATTCGAGAAATGGACCGAACCATCGGTCGTCTGGTTAATGGCCTCAAATCCCGAGAGATATTTCAGAAAGTAAATATAATCTTAGTCTCGGACCATGGTATGGCAACAACCTCATCTGACTCTATGATTTTCCTGGATGATTATATTAATATGGATAATGTTTCTGTTGTGGACTGGACGCCAGTGGCTGCCATTCGTCCAAAAGGTGATGTGGAACCCATTTATGAAAAATTAAAAAATGCCCATCCTAAAATGAGTATATATAAAAAGGGGAAAGCGCCGGCAAGACTCCATTATAATAACCATCGGCGGATTCAACCCATTACTGCCGTTGCAGATGAACATTGGTCAATTTCAACCAGAGAATATTTTAACGAAGGTGATCACAATGAAGGTCTTGGTCAAGCTACCCACGGTTACGACCCAATCTATCCTTCCATGGGCGGCGTCTTTGTTGGCCATGGTCCTGCCTTTAAATCTGGATTGAGTGGGCCCGGAATTACTAATATTCACCTCTACGAAATGATGTGTAAAATATTGGGGTTAACGCCTGCGGAAAATGATGGAAATATCGATTCCACTCGGGTTTTTCTATCTCAGTAATTTTACTTCCCATTTTCCACTTCACTATCATATACTTCCCAATCCTAAATAGGAGGTAATGGAAGAATATGGACGCAAAACTTATTTGGCTCATTGGATTTGTAGGCATCTATTGGGCATACTGTTTGTTTTGGGGTTTTAAAGGTGCCCGCGATGCCAAAACGTCGGCAGATTATTTTCTCGCCGGCCGATCTATTGGTGTATGGGTGTTTGTATTGGCAGCAACAGCAACCAGCTTTAGTGGATGGACCTTTGTTGGCCATCCTGGGAAAATATTCACGGATGGTTTACCTTATGCTTTTGCTTCTTTTTATGCATTAACCATTCCGCTCACCGGTGTTTTATTTTTGAGACGACAATGGGTTTTGGGCAAAGTATATCGTTATATAACCCCAGGGGAAATGTATACCGATTATTATGGTGGATCGGCTATGCGACTTTTAACTGTGCTGGTTGCTTTTCTTTTTAGTGTACCTTATTTAGGGGTTCAGCTCCGTGCATCGGGAGATTTATTCAATGTACTTACTGATGGATTTGTCAGTGTAAACTTCGGGATGTTTGCCCTATCAACCGTTGTCATGATATATGTTGCATCTGGTGGGTTAAAATCTGTTGCGTATGTGGATTGTGCTCAGGCGATTCTCCTTGCAGTGGGCATTGCCATTTTAGGCGGTATTGCCATTTATTATGCCGGAGGGTGGGGTGGCTTTACTCAGGGTATTGCTGATCTGGTTCAGAGTGATGTTGATTCCGGAAAAAATCTAACCCCCGATGGATATTCTATGAAAGTGGCAATTCCGGGCAGCATCCAAATGGTTTCTGCAGGTGCAAAATCTTCCGGAGGACCTTGGACGGGTATAATGTGCATGACATATATGTTTGCACTCATGGGGATTCAATCGTCACCGGCTTTTTCTATGTGGGCCTTTGCCAATAAAACACCCCAGGCGTTTCGTTGGCAGCAGGTTGTTGCATCCTCTCTTGTGATTGGAATCCTTTTATTCACATTTACGATTTTTCAGGGGATGGGGGGACATATATTAATTGCAAATGGTGTATTGGATGGGGCAAATGACAAAACCCTCATTCCGAAATTGATTAATTTACTGTCAGCCACTGCACCATGGCTTGTGGGTCTATTGGCGGTGTGTGCCTTGGCCGCCATGCAAAGTACCGGGGCGGCTTATATGTCAACTTTCAGCGCCATGGTAACCCGGGATATTTACGCCAAATACATTTCTCCAGGCGCTTCAGATAATATGCAAAAATTAAGCGGTAGAATTTTTGTGCTCATCGTTACCTTGGCAGCACTTTTTGTTGCAGCGAATTCAAGCCAGGCTATTGTCATGCTTGGGGGGTTGGCCGTGGCTTATGGATTTCAAATGTATCCTGCTCTGATCGGTATCTGTTATTACAAAGGATTTACGACCAGGGGGGTTGTTATTGGATTGGTGGTCGGCTTAATCGCGGTCACCTTAACGGATAAAACATCTGCCTGGTTTGGCGTCCCCTGGGGTGCTTACCCTCTAACTATTCACAGCGCTGGTTGGGGAATATTTTTTAATCTCATTACCACGTTTTTTGTATCCTGGTTTTCTTCAGAATCAGAATCAGATAAATTGATTAAAACAAAAAAACACCAACTACTTCAAGCTGTTACAGGAATGTCACCGGACCGAAAGAAAAAAGTTAAAATTGCCTGGGGGTTAACTTTGATTTGGTTTTTAGTCGGATTCGGCCCATTTGCTACCATCGGTAATGCGATTTTTTCTGATCCAAATTCGCCAGCTTTGTGGGCACCGTTTGGATTACCTTCTTTGTGGGTTTGGCAACTTCTCTTTTTAGGATATGGAATTTTTGTCATGTGGTATCTTGCGTTTCACCTTGGGTTATCTGAGCCGCTCGATCCAGAAAAAGTTGAAAATATTGCAAATGAATTTATTTGATTTAAGCATAACAATAAGGATAGTGGGATGAGACCGTTTGAAATCATTTTATTTATATTGCTTGGTTGGGCAATAATCAATATCATTTCCAGTCCGCATGAAAGAAAACATTCCAAATTATTGCTAAAAATAATCTTTTCTGTTTTTCTTATTCACTTTTTTTTGGAACAATCTCGATGGCAAATGTACCCGGCCTATGTCTTAATCCTTGGTTTGTTTTTTATACAAAACAAATCGGTTACTTCAATTATTAAGACTTTCTTTTATATTTTATTTGGACTTTCATTCTTTCTTTCCATCGCCATTCCGGTCATCAAAATGCCCAAATTAACCGGACCCTATACGATTGGATCCTCCATCCATCATTGGGTAGACCAGGGGCGACTAGAATGGTTTACAGATAATCCCAATGATAAAAGACAAATTATGGTTCAATTTTGGTATCCGGGACAAAAAATAAAAAAAGCAAAACGGTCCCATTATCTAGATCGCCTGGACATTCGCGCAAAAACCATGGGGGACGCCGGTAATTTTCCTGGGTTTTTGGTGAATCATTTGGCTTTGACCAAAACCAACAGCTTTATAGATTTAAAACCTAATCCAGTTCCTGCACCATTTCCTATTATTATTATTTCACATGGAATTACGGGGATGCGTCACATCCACACATCCCTGGCAGAAAAACTGGCCAGCCATGGATATGTGGTCATTGCTCCAGATCATAGTTACGACGCAAATCTTACTATTTTTCCTGATGGAAGCATTGCAGACTACCGATCTGATATCACTGGCGATCCTGACAGTGTTCTTATTCGGAGAATCCAAATCAACACTCGGGCAGATGACATCCGTTTTATTATAGACCAGCTGGAGCGCATTCAATCGGCTGAATTGACCCATCCGTTAAATGGCTATTTAAACTTGGACAAAATTGGTCTAACCGGCCATTCTTATGGTGGCGGTACCAGCGTACTCGCTTCTTTACAAGATACTCGTATTCGCGCCACATCAAACTTAGATGGGTGGATGAGTCCTGTCCCGAAAACAGCGATTGATGCGGGCTTACATCAACCTTTTTTATTTATTGGGCGGCCCAGTTGGGATGATTCAGATTATCCGAATAACTATTCGGACGCGGATAAAATAATAAAAAACAATAAAGGGCCTTCTTTTAAAATAATCATAAAAGAAACTCAACATTTGAATTTTACAGATGCGCCTTTGTTTTCTCCTTTTGTACATAAAATTTTAGAGGTTGGAAAGATAGATCGACAGAAATCTGTTTTCTTAATCAATCAATTATCCTTGGAATTTTTTGACCAATTTCTAAGGGACATACCAAGTTCAATGTTGAATAAAAAACAGTCTTTCCCAGAATTTATCTTTGATTAAACATGCCGCGAAATAGGGCATTTTTAATATCAATTACGATGCTTGTTCTGATCGTTCCTTGGTGGTTTGTTCATCTTTCCGATGCTATATACGGATTTCCTCATTGGTCATTATATGTCATTATAATGTCTTTTGTGTATTCATGCGTTTTGGCTTTTACCCTTCAAAAATATTGGAAAGTCAAAGATTAATATGAATCAGCCCGCACTCCTGGGAGCCGGGGGAATCAGTTTCCTGATAATATATTTAACTTCATTAATCCTGATTGGCTGGCTTGGGAAAAGAGCGCAAAAAGAGAATACACTTTCGGATTTTTATTTAGCCGGTCGAGGAATGGGGTTATTTGTTCTGTTCCTCACCTTATATGCAACACAATATAGTGGGAATACCCTAGTTGGTTTTTCCGGTCGAGCATACCGGGAGGGGTATGGAGCCCTTGTTTTGATCCCATTTCTTTCCGCAGCTGTAGGTGCCTTTTTAATTTATGCTCCCAAGCTTTTCAGGTTATCACATAAACATCATTTTATCACTCCCGGTGATTTTATTCAGTATCGATTCGAGGACAGGCGGTTGACAGCTCTTGCGTCATTGTTATGTATAATAGCCTTAGCCAATTACATCCTAACCAACCTCAAGGCAATTGGTTATATTTTTTCTTCTGTGACCGGAGGAATTGTGCCATTTGCATATGGAATTATTTTGCTTGCTCTTGTGATGGTCATTTATGAAACCTTAGGTGGTATGCGAAGCGTTGCTTGGACAGATGTAATTCAGGGGATTATTCTTCTGGTTGGCGTCATCGCAATTTTTTTTACAATTCAAACTGAATATGGCGGATTTACTTTCATATACGAACAACTTAAAGATATATCGCCGGAAAAACTGATATCGCCAAATTGGTCTGACAAACGAACGTGGTTCAGTACAATTGCTCTTGGTTTCTTTGGTATATCTATCTATCCCCACGCCATCCAACGAATTTATTCGGCGCGGAATGAGCGAGCTTTAAAACGATCCATTCAAATTATGGCATTTATGCCGTTGATTACTGTGTTTTTCATGGTGACCGTTGGGATAGTCGGCGCTACAATTTTTCCCAATTTAGATCGTTCGGGAAGTGAGCAAATTACCTTATTGGTACTCCAAGACTTAGGTCAACGGGGTGCGATAGGAGGGGGGCTGATGGTTCTCTTTTTATCCGCAACCATTGCCGCAATTATGTCAACTGTAGATTCGGCTCTTTTGTCTATTTCTTCTATAATAACAAAAGATTTTTTTCAAAAAATAAAACCCAAAGTAAGTCAATCAGAATTGACCAGAGTAGGAAAAATATTATCATGGATTATTATGGGCATCGCCGTTTATTTTGCTATTACACTTCCCCAGACAATCTGGCGATTGCTCGAGATTAAATTAGAACTACTTATTCAGGTTGCACCTGCAATATTTTTAGGACTTCATATTAAAATATTGAATTCAAAATCAGTTTTTTGGGGTATGGTTTTCGGAACAACTTTCGCGGTCTCCGCTATGGTCTCCAATAAACTGGGAATGGATATACCGGCCAAACCCTGGGGGATTCATGCTGGCGTATGGGGGTTTATCATTAATATTTGTACTATCTTTTTTATGGAAAAACTTTCTGCTTTAAAAAATGAATAAATTAAACATATCCGGATTAATTCATTTAGTTATCGTTTATATTGTATGGGGGAGTACCTACCTGGCCATCCGCGTGGCTGTCAGGAGTGGGTCTGGTTTTCCTCCTTTAATAATGTCTGCTACACGCATTTTGGTTGCGAGTGTTATTCTATTTGGAATGGCAAGACTCTTAAAACAACAAACAATTCGCCTAACAAAACAAGATGTGGGAATGTTAGCAATATCGGGTATTGCACTATGGTGGAGCGGTTATGGATTGGTGGCCACAGCAGAACAAACCGTTGGGTCCGGATATGCGGCCTTGGTTATTTCATCCACCCCAATCTGGGTGGCAATTATCGAATCGGTATTGGATCGAAAACGACCGTCTCTACTTTTAATCCTTTCATTATTTATTGGTGCAGCAGGAATTGTGGCTTTGAACTGGCCAGCTATTTCTACTGGGAATTTAGGTGATTTAAAAGGTGCCCTCATGTTAATCGTTGCAAGTTTTAGTTGGGGATCAGGTTCTATTTATCAGAAACGGAAAAACATTCAAGCATCACCAGAGGTGCGTTCTGCGGTTCAACAATTTTTTGGTGGTATCGCTCTGTTGCTTACATCTTTTGCTATCGGGGAACCTACAATAAACCCCATACCGTCCGCTTGGTGGTCCTGGGGTTTTTTAGTAATATTTGGATCTGTTATCGCTTTTACTTCCTTTATTAAAGCGCTTACGTTCCTGCCACCTAATGTTGTATTTACATATGCTTTTGTCAATCCAGTGATTGCGGTTATTTTGGGGTTTTTTATCTTGGGTGAACCTATCACCCAATGGACACTTATGGGTGCCTCCTTGGTTATCATGGGTGTATTTGGTGTTTTCAAAGACCAGAAGGAATCGGCGCCACAACTTCCTTAAATTTGATAGTAGTCAAAAGAATATTTTACAAATTATTGCACCAAATATTTTTTTCGTTTTTCAATAATGCTTTTTTACCCATAGGTTTTTCAAAATGAAACGATTCTTAATTACTATTTTCTCTATCCTTACTATTGCCGGTGCTCAAAGTACCTGGATGTTTTCCGGTCGAGTTCATCCGGAATTGAAATGGCAGACTATCTCCACAAAGCACTTTAATATTCATTACCATCAAGGAATAGATGAAATAGCCAAAGAAGGTGCTGTCATTGCTGAACACGTGCGCCCAACTTTATTAACTCAAATGGATTTGGACACCATCCCAAAAATTGATATTATATTTACTTCTGAAGATGAAATCATGAATGGGTTTGCGCTTTGGACTTACCAAACTTTCATTTGGGTGGATCAAAATGACGCGGCCATTTGGCTGGAAAAAGGAAAATGGCTGGAACAGGTTCTTTCCCATGAACTACAACATATTGTCCTCCTTCATAAAATAAAATCATGGATGCCTGAGCCATGGGGTAACTTGTTTTCTGGGATGCCAGGGTGGGTGGTAGAAGGAACGGCGGAATATGAAACAGAAAGTTGGCGCCCCTATCGGGCTGATCTATCCCATAAAATACATATATTAAAAAATAAAACTGATAAAATGGATCCGCATCACGATGGTTTTTCAAAAATGCTCTATTGGGCTGATCGTTTTGGGGATTCCACGATTACAAAAACACTTGCCTATCGTAATAATATTAAACTTTTTGATTTTGATTCAGGCTTCAAAAAAGCCACGGGCATAACGGTAGATCAATTCAATGAAGATTGGCGACGCCACATGAATACATATTATTATGGATTCCGCTCCCAAAAGGAATCTTATAAAGAAATCGGTGATATTATTTCTCTTCCCATAAAAAAGCTGCAATCGTTCCATTTTTTTGATGACAGTTCAAAAATTGTTCTCATCGGTAAAGATGATAAAGATCAATTTGACACTTCTTTTATAATTGCTAAACGAGATACAGCAAAAGAAATAAAGCAGTTCGAGAAGTGGGAAAAAAGAATAGAAAAACTGGAGAAAAAGAAAAAGAAATCGAAGAAGGATTCTCTCACTATAAATAAACCCTTCAAAGAAAAAGTATTATGGAAAAAAGAAGAGGTGGATTATGGCCGGTTTCATAATTCCTTATCCTGGTCATCTAATGGGAAAAAAATAGCTTATGCTAAATATCATTTTGGGGAGAATCAATCCATGGTCTTCGATATTAAATATTATGATACAGAGGCAGAAAAATATCACTGGTTAACCCATTCCATGAGAGCGACTTATCCTGTATGGCTTGATTCAAACACGGTTGCTTTTGTGGCCCACCAAAATAATGTATCCAATATTTATAAGGTTAAGATTGGCGGTGATACACCTATTCCCATCACCCATTATAAAGAAAATACCCAAATTGCATTTTTATCCGTATCTCCCAACGGAGAAAATATCGCTTTTTCTATGTCTCCAAAAAACGCCAATCTGGATATGTATAATTTGCACATACAATCTGGGAATGTTGAGCGATTGACGGATGACTCAATGGCCGATATTTCTCCCGTCTGGCATCCCGATGGTACAGCCATTTCCTACACATCTAATGCCAGCGGCGTTCCAAACATTTATACCATTAATTTGAGTACAGGAAAAATCACACCCAATTCAGATGCGGGGGATGGGATATGGACACACCAGTGGATGCCGAAAGATTCCTTGCTCTTGGCTTTATCTCTGGCCGATGTTGACTCCATCCGTTTGGTGAAAGTAAATCCTTTCCGGAAACCGGATACAGAACCAATTTCACTCAGAAATAACTATACGCGGTGGCTCAAATCTGGCCCCGATGTATCTTTTGTAAATGAAAAAAAACTACCACCAAAAGTTTCTAAATCACAAAAATATAATTTTACAAAGCATATGCGTCACTTGACATCCCTGATTATTCCGACGCTTAACCCCTTCGGAATGACAATATGGACTGATGCGATGGGTCGACATACATTTCAAGCAATCGGATTTATGAACCAGCGCAATCTTAGGGAAAGCGGTTATGCTTTGAGTTATACCAATGCACAACATGGCCCACTGTGGTCTATCTCCATGACAAAAAATATCGATGGAGCCTTTCGCTTTTACGATGGAGCAAAATTGATTGATATTAAAAATGGTATCAGTTTAACAGCTTCTCATCCATTAAGTTTAGGTGAACCTGCTTCCAATCATCAATTTACCGCCGGTGCCTCATTTATTAATCATCTGGTAACCGTTGGAACGAAAACAAATAAAAAAACCGGTGAACTTATTCCAAGAGACACAAGTGACTATATAAACCTTCCGATTCCGGATAACGGTAAGGATGGGTTTTTATCCCTCAGTTATTTGTGGACAAAGAAACGCCCCCACGCTTGGAATGGGCTTCATCCGACTCAGGGATATGGTGTTTATACTCAATTAGATTATGCAACTAAAAGTATATTTGGAAATTTTAGTTATTCTCGTTTAACAACAGACGCATATATAAATCTTCCGGTGGGGAAAACGGCTCTCTATTTTCGATTAAAAACTGTCATTCAGTCTGGACAACCTCCAAAACAAGATTATGTTGGATTAACGGACGATGCGCCTATTTACATTGGCGGCAATCAAATACTACTCAATCGTTTTTTGCCTGAAAACCATAACCTCAGAGGGTGGTCCGGTCATCGTCTGGGAAATCGTCTTATTTTTGGTTCATTGGAATATCGATTGCCAATCGCACCAAAGGTGCTGTCTTTCAACCTTATATCCGACTATGGAAATGCCTGGACCCACAATGAAGATAAAGAAGAAATGATGATTTCAGCGGGATATGAAATTCGACTGAGCTTAGGTCCCTTTATATTATCGGGGGGCAAAGCTCAACTATTTGATGATTGGGAAAGTGGGAAAAAACCAATTCAATATTTCCGTTTAGTCTTAACTAATCCATTTTAAGAAATAAATGCATTGTTGGTAAATTGTTTCTTTCCCGTTACCATAATTTGAATGTAATCTTCATTGCCTGAAATTTATATTTCATGCTTTTTTCCACCTACTAAAGGCCAGCCAGCAACACCTTTTTCGTGACTTCACAACAGTCTAAGATCACCGCTATCGTCGGCGCCCAATGGGGTGATGAGGGAAAAGGGAAAATTACCGATTTCTTCG
>JACNKN010000052.1 GCA_014382015.1 Fidelibacterota bacterium
TGGCTCAGGGGTTTAGTGCCGTCGAAGCGGCGAAATTAGGCGTTTTTATCCATGGAAAGGCAGCAGATCAATTGGCAAAAATCATAAGTCAGCGAGGATTAATAGCCAGCGATTTATTTAGTCAAATTGGGATTATTCTCCGAAATTATGAATCATAAAATGTTTCGAATATTATTGGTAGCATATATGCTTGTGATATTGAGTGTATCCAGTGTGCCGGCCCAAAGTATGCCCAAAACATGGCTGCTCACCTGGGATAAACTGATTCATTTGGTTGAGTATTTCATTTTGGGAATACTCGCCATGAAAAGTATGAATTCAATTTCTTATCGGACCTTAATGATTGTGTTACCCCTGGGTATTCTGTTCGGCGGATTAGATGAATATCTTCAATCATTTATTTCGGGACGATTCTCCAGTGGATGGGATGTATTAGCGGATACAATTGGTGTTACCATCGGTTCATTACTTGTATTGGGAAATAGAAAAGAATGATTCATCGCCTTTTCATAAAAAACTTTGCAATTATCAATGAGTTATCACTACCTCTGAAAAAAGGGCTAACGGTGATTACAGGAGAAACGGGTGCGGGTAAGTCGATCATCCTAAAATCTCTGGGGATTACCCTAGGCGCAAGTGGCGATAAAACAGATGTAAGGAGCGGCCAAAAAAATGCCATTGTTGAAGCGGAGTTAACTATTGAAAGTCAGGAGAAAATACTGAGAAGATTAATCAGTAAAGGCGGTCGAACCCGTTCATTTATGGATGATGAACCCATGGCGGAACAAGAATATCGTGATTCAGTTTCATCTTATGCAGATTTTCATGGGCAACATGAACAACAATATATCATGAATGCTGGCACCCATATTGACTTTTTAGACAGCTTTTGTAACTCGAATAATATGGTTCAAAAAATTGAAGAGACTTTTGTGGATTTAACGCAAACAATAAAGGAATTAGATACATTGATTGCAAAGCAAAAAAATGCAGCCAATCAAAAAGAATTGCTTCAATTCCAAGTACAGGAAATACAATCAATCGATCCGCAAATTGATGAAGACATTAAACTGGGAAAAGAATTTAAACGGTTGAACCATGTAGAAGAATTGGTTTCGACTGTCCAGAGGTTGAATCAAACATTAACGGAAAACGATCATTCGATTTACCGCCAACTTGCATCCACAGTCGATGAGTTAAATCGATTGTCAACATACGATGATTCTTTGACCCCTTATTTGGAATCTATTGAACAAGCAGCCGTTTCGATCCAGGATGCATCCGCAGAATTAATCCACCATATTGAATCATTGGAACTGGATGAAAACCATCTTCAGGAAGTGGAAGAGAGACTCCAGGCGATTGAAGGGTTAAAACGGAAATATGGCGGATCCATTGAACGTGTTCAATCTTTTATTCAGGAATCGGAAAAAGAGTTAGATGAATTATCCGGGTTAGATAAGGCGATTTCCACTTTGGAGTCTGAGAAAATCCATTTGACGCAGCGGTACCAAAAAATTGCAGATCAGCTTCATGGTATTCGAAGGAAATATTCTAATGATATTGGGTCTAAAATAGAGAAAGAAATGGTTCAGCTTAATATGGCAGGTGCCAAATTTGATGTTCGGATAAGTCAATCAAATGATCCCGGAAGTGCCATTGTCTTTGAAGACCAACCTGTAAAGTATGGTCCCAAGGGATATGACCAGATTGAGTTTTATCTCAGCGCGAATCCCGGAGAAATACCAAAACCATTAACGAAAATTGCTTCCGGTGGTGAAGTGTCCAGAATTATGCTGGCGATAAAATCAGTTCTGAAAAAATATGACCCGGTGGATACATTAATTTTTGATGAAATAGATTCAGGCATTTCCGGGCAGGCTGCAGAAAAAGTGAGCGAAGCATTAGAAAAATTAAGCAAGGATAAACAGGTGATTTGCATTACGCATTTACCCCAAATTGCCTCCAGGGCGGATCACCATTTATATATCCATAAAACAATTCATGAGGATAAAACATCCGTATCTGCCCGGTATTTAAATGATGAGGAAAAAATAAAAGCAATTGCTGAATTATTTAGTGGGGACATTGTCACAAGAGAAGGGATAACTTCCGCACAGCAATTTATGGATCAAGCGCGTGGATAAATTCATTATAAACGGGGGAAAAAGGCTCAGCGGGTCTGTTGAAATAAGCGGTGCTAAGAATGCAGTTTTGCCCATCATGGCTGCGGCACTTTTGGCTGATGGAAAATCGGTTCTCAATCATGTACCGGATTTACGGGATACACAAACCATGCTCCGATTATTAAATATGATTGGTGCTGAAACGGAATTTCGTGAAAAATCCTTAACCATTGATGCATCAAAAGTGAATTCATTTGAGGCCCCGTATGAATTAGTGAAAACCATGCGGGCTTCTTTTTATGTGATGGGTCCACTTTTAGCTCGGTTTGGTGAGGCGCGGGTGTCCCTTCCCGGTGGATGTGCATGGGGACCCCGACCTGTAGATTATCATTTAAAAGGATTTGAAAAACTTGGGGCGGAAGTGATCCTGGAGGATGGATACATTATTGCTCGGGCTAAAAAGCTAAAGGGTGCAAATATTCATTTTGAGATTCCCTCTGTTGGTGCAACGGGTAATATCGTCATGGCGGCTGTTTTAGCAGAGGGAATTACTCACATTACCAATGCAGCCCAGGAGCCACATATTGTTCAATTGTGTGAAGTGCTAAATGAAATGGGCGCCGATATTGAAGGAGTGGGAACTCATGAATTATCCATACATGGTGTGGATTCACTCACACCGGTCGAAGTTAAAATTATTCCTGATATGATTGAAGCAGGCACTTTTCTCATGGCTGGGGCCACATTGGGAAATATTACTTTAAAAAATGTATCTCCAAACCATTTATCTATCGTGCTGCAAAAACTGGAACAAGCCGGGTGTGCCATTCATGCGAGGGATGATACGATTTCTATCGAACGAGGTGACCAGATAGAAGGTGTTGATATGATGACGGATGTTTATCCTGGTTTTCCCACAGATCTCCAGGCACAGTGGCTTGCACTCATGTCTGTGGCGACTGGATCAAGTATCATAACCGATACGATTTATCATGACCGTTTCTCTCATGTGCCTGAATTGATTCGATTAGGGGCAAATATTTCTATGGAAAATAACGTGGCTGTTGTTCGTGGTGTGGATAAATTAAGGGGCGCACAGGTCATGTCCACAGATATTCGGGCCAGTGCTTCACTGGTAATTGCAGCGTTAATGGCCGAGGGAAGATCTATCATCAGCCGTGTGTATCATATTGATCGAGGGTATGAAAAAATTGAAGAAAAATTTAAAAGTCTGGGCGCTGATATTCGGCGCGAAACCGATTAAAAAGATTGGGATTAATTTGAGAAAAATACTTAAAATTCAGGCTTTTACCGGAAAGGATTTATTATGCGCATTGTAATTATTGGTGTTGGAGAAGTTGGATTTCATGTAGCCAAAGCATTAAGCCAGGAAGATCATGATATTGTTGCTGTGGATGTGGATCCGGCTAAATGTAAACGAGCCGCCGAAAATCTCGATGTGATTGTTGTGGAGGGGAATGGCGCCAGTCCTCGCAATTTATCGGAAGCAAATGTCCAGGATGCAGATTATGTATTATGTCTCACACGGGTGGATGAAGTGAACTTGATTGCATCTCAACAAGCTCATGAACTGGGTGCAAAAAAGATTATTGCCCGTCTAAGAAATCAGCAATACACTACTCGGGATTCAATCATAAAACCGGAAAAATTTGGAATTGATCTTGTGATTCATCCTGAAAAAGAAGCCTGCCGAGAAATTGTTCAATTGGTTCGCCATTCCTATGCCACTCAAGCCATGGATTTTGAAGGTGGACGTATGCAAATGATCGGCATTCGACTGGAAGAAGATAGTCCCATGATCGGAAACACAGTCCAGGAGTTTTGCGATACCGAATTAGATTATAAATTTGGAATTATAACCGCTTTACGGAATGGTGAATCTCATGTCCCCTGGGCTGATTTTGAATTTAAAGAATGTGACACCGTTTATTTTATTGTGAAGACTGAAAGACTTGAGTCTCTCATGAAATTGGTTGGTAAAGAAACCACCCAGACCAATTCAATCATTATTTTGGGTGGAAGTAAAATTGGCCGAAGCGTCGCGGAAGAATTAGAGAATGAAATGACCGTTCGGATGATTGAAGGGCGTAGGGATAAAGCAGAATGGCTCGCTGCCAATTTAAAAAATACGATGGTGCTTTTTGGGGACGGGACGGATGTCGAATTCCTTAAGGCTGAGAATATACCGGATGCAGATAGTTTCATCACGGTTACTGAAAGTGAACAAACCAATTTACTTTCTGGAATGCTGGCACATCATTTAGGGGTAAAACAAACTGTGATTCATGTAAGTACGACCGAATATATGCCCATCGTTCAGGAAATTGGTGTGGGCGCTGTGTTAAGTAAAAATATGTCCACCGTGAATTCGATTTTACGATTTATTGCCAGTGACCAAATAGAAACATCCGTCACCACGTTTGACGAAATTGATGTAGATGTGATTGAGTTCAATCCAGATCCAGGAAGTAAAGTAACCAAAGCACCTTTATCTGAATTGAAATTTCCCGCAGATAGTATTGTAGGCGTCATTAATCATCACGGCCATTTATCGATCGCCCGGGGCTCATCACAGTTAACAGAAGAAGATACAGTATTGGTATTTGCAAAATCGAAAGCAATTCCAAAGTTACGAAAATTATTTGAAGTCTGATGAACGTTAAGACGATCTTTAATGTTTTAGGGGCAATCCTTACTCTGACAGGATTAACAATGATTATTCCTGCACTGGTAGCCTGGGGATATGATGAACCGGACCTTGTTGGACATTTACAGTCTATGGGAATTTGTGTAACGATTGGTATACCTGTATGGCTTTTTACCCGTAAAAGCCGCTCTCTCAACAGCAAGGATGGTTTCGCCATTGTTACTCTTTCATGGATCCTGGTAGCCTTGGCCGGAACTCTGCCATTTTATTTGACTGGTGCCATTCCAAATTTCACCGATGCATGGTTTGAATCCATGTCAGGGGTTACCACAACCGGTGCATCGATTATCGGAAATCCTCAAACGTTGCCTCATCTTCCAAACGGCGTTGAGAGTTTAACCCATGGTGTGTTGTACTGGCGATCTTTTATTCAATGGATTGGCGGAATGGGCATCATTGTTTTCACCATTGCCATCCTGCCGCTGCTCGGTGCAGGCGGTGTTCAATTATTTAAAGCGGAAGTCCCGGGCCCAGTGGCAGATAAAATCCGTCCTCGGGTAAAAGAAACTGCCAAAATATTGTGGATGGTATATGTGGGTTTAACGGCTGCAGAAGCCATTTTATTAAGTATCAGCGGTATGTCCTGGTTTGATGCGATCTGCCATGCGTTTACCACTATGCCTACAGGTGGATTCAGTACCCAAAATGCCAGTATCGCCGCATATGGCAATCCGGTTATTCATTATATTATTATACTTTTTATGTTTATTGCCGGTGTGAATTTCACCCTTCATTTTCGATCGTTAACGGGAAATGTAAAGATATGTTTAAAAGATCCGGAATTTTTAGCATATATCGGAATAGCCTTCGGAGTAACATTCTTTATTTTTCTGAATGTTGCATCCGCTCAGGGTGAATGGACTCACGATAATTTTTTATCATCATTATTTCAAAGTATTTCCATTTTAACTACCACAGGTTATGGGTCCGCTAACTATGAGATTTGGCCATATTTTAGTCAATATTTAATTTTAATCCTTATGTTTATTGGTGGAATGGGTGGATCAACAGGTGGAGGAATGAAAGTTGCTCGAATTATTTTATTGGTTAAGTATGCCGCCACTGAAACCAGGCGGATGCTGCATTCCCGTGCCATCATTCCCATCCGGATTGGTGATCGATATATCAGTGAAGATGTGGTGAGGAATACCCTTGGTTTCTTTTTATTTTACATATCAATATTCGGAATTACAGCATTAATCTTAACGACGTTGAATTTAGATATTGAATCTGCCATCGGAGCAGCTGCATCGGCCATCGGGAATATTGGCCCAGGGTTAGGTGCATTCGGTCCCACGGATAATTATGCTTTACTCCACCCAATTGGTAAATGGATGCTCACATTCTGTATGTTGTTAGGCCGACTGGAGATATTTACAATCATGGTATTGTTCAGCCGGACTTTTTGGAAATAACCGAAGGAACATAATGTCTTTTATTCTTAGTGATATTTCAAATCAAATTGCTGTATTAACCATTAATCGCCCGGAAGCTTTGAACGCCATGAATGATCAGGTGATCGCAGATTTGGTTTCTGCAGTTACGTCCTGCATTGAAGATGAAAATGTGGGCGTTATTATATTAACCGGGGCGGGAGAAAAAGCATTTGTAGCTGGTGCGGATATTAAACAAATGCAATCCAATGGATCGGAAGGTGCGCGTTCATTTGGTGAAATGGGTCAGAAAATGACGGTA
>JACNKN010000037.1 GCA_014382015.1 Fidelibacterota bacterium
AGGCAATATCAATTCCGGATGTCCATAATAAATATTCTCGCCACTCTTCAGTGGTACAAAGAATCACATCAATTTCCTTCGGGTCAATGTCACATTTACTCAAACAATTTTTGGCAGCATAAACAGCCATTTGATTGGGATGAATTTTCGGGTCACCGATATGTTTTTGATGAATGCCCAATTTTTCCCGTACGACCCATTCCGGCAGACCACTTTGTTCGGCTATTTCTGCAGACGTCATAATTGTATCCGGTAAATACATACCCAAACTAACAATACCAACAGATTCTTGACTGCTCATGAAACCATTTTCCGTAATTCTGTTTTTAAAATTTTCCCGGCACCTGAAATGGGCATTTCATCCAATATTTCTACTGATTTCGGGACTTTATATTTTGCTAAATTATCTTTCAAATATTGGAGTATATCATTTTCATCATTATTTCTACCGGGTTTTAATGTGATGAACGCTTTTCCCACATCGCCCCATTTTTCATCCTTTACACCAATTACAGAACACATAGAAATGGATTCATGTGCATAAAGCACTTTTTCAATTTCTGCCGGGAAAACATTTTCGCCACCGCTTATAAACATATCTTTCAATCGATCCACGATAAAGTAATAACCATCATCATCAACATAGGCTAAATCGCCTGTATGGAAGAAACCGTCATCTTCAAATGCGTCACTTGTAGCATCCGGATTTTTGTAATAACCACTCATGGCTGAGGGCCCACGCAACAATAATTCACCTGTTTCGTTTGGCAATACCTGTTCTTTTGTTTCAATGTTTACGATTTTTACATCCACAAAGAAATTGGGTTTACCAACAGACCCTGCTTTTCGTACAGAATCTTTTACTGACAAAGAAAATACGCTGGGACCAAATTCCGTTAAGCCAAATCCCTGTCGAAAAACCACCTGTTTTTCTTTCTGATATTTTTGAATCAGAGGAACGGGCATAGGTGCACCGCCACTCATACAATAGCGTAATGTACTTAAATCAGCATCTTCCCAATTTTTCGCCGTAGCCAACCTCTGAAACATGGAAGGGACGCCCGCAAATATGGAAATATTTTCATCTTCTATTGTATTTAAAACTGTTTCAGGATCAAATGATTTTGTCTGAACAATGGTGCCACCCAAAATCAGCATTGGAAGAGTGAACGCAAATAATCCGCCGGCATGAAATAACGGAAACACATTCAAATATTTATCTGTTCCAAGAATATCTGCCAGCATATTATTCATGGTATTCCACACCACTTGTTTATGGGTAATTTGTGCAGCTTTGGGCAAACCGGTCGTCCCGCCCGTAAAAAGTAAAACAGCCGTATCATTTTCGGTTAAACTTTCACATGTAACCGAATCTTCATTCCCCTGATGGACAAATTGATGAAATGAGTTTTCATTTCCTGTGAGTGGGATCAATCTCTGAACATCCTTTTGGTCAGTGAGATAATCTGCAATATTTTTCGGTTCGGCTTCCGCGCTGTAAAATATTACTTTTGGCGTCGTCTTCTGAATGAGTTCATGGATTTCCTTCGGGTGGAGCCGCCAGTTAAACGGCACCAAAATAGCACCTAATTTTCCGCAGGCAAAAAATGAGTCATAAAAATGAATACCGTCCAGAGCAATCATCCCCACTCTGTCACCCTTTTCAATCCCAAAATCTTTCAGCCAATTGGCTAACCGTTTTGCTCTCTTATTCATCTTCTGAAAAGTAAATCTATTCTGTGATTTTATTCCCAAATCAATGATCGCTTCGCCATCCGGAGAATAGACACATCGTCTTTCTAAATAATCACCGATATACATTTTCAGTCTCCATCATTGCATTTCGCATGAAAAATTCTGTTAACTCGTGATTGAATTCGTCGGCATTTTCCATGAAAAACATGTGTTTTCCATTCATCATAATTTTTGTGCTTCCGTGAATTAATTCGTTAAGTTTTTGCACGTCTTCCGCCGGAACCATTTCATCCTCTTTACCGCCTAGAATAAGAGTAGGCGTTCCGTTTATTTTTTGCAAATCCACCCCGGAAAAGGCAGTTCCCGCCAGTAATTGACGATAGTAAGCGAATTCCGGTTGAGGGTATCGAATCCGCCATTGGGTAATTGCCTCAATTTCATCCGGATGAGACTCCAAAAAGCCTTCGGTAAAATTTAATTTATATGCATCCATCATTCGCTCATCCCGAGTCTTGCCTCGAAGTCGAATCATGCGACTCAATGTATATCCGTCCGGTCCCACTTGATTCGTTCCACCGGCAGACGTGCAAACCAATGAAAGCGATTGCACTTTTTCCGGATGCGCACAGGCAAAAGATTGCGCCACAAACCCACCCATGGAAACTCCCACTACGTGAAAACGGTCGAGTGATAATTTTTCCATCAGACAATTTATGTCGTCCGAAAATTGTTCAATTGTATAACGATGGTCCGGTTTATCCGATCTTCCGGAACCTCGTAAATGGGGCATAATCAATCGGAAATTTTCCGACAGTGAAATACTCTTTCGCCACAGCCAACTGCCTGCACCCAATCCGGGTATCATGAGCAAAGGTTCACCTTCGCCCATTTCCTCCACAAACAGCCGGATGCTGTTAATCTCGTATTCGTTTTGCGTTATTTTATAATTTGAAGACATGGGGAATTTGTTAAATTTCTCCATTCGCAAGTTCATCCACTGAAGGTAATGCTGTTTCTTGATTCTTCCATTTTATTAAAAACGATTCGTAGGCGTCCATGGATGCTTTATGAAATTCATGCATGGAAATAAATCGTTCGCATATTTTTTTTATTTCACTTTTTTCATCACCGCTTGCAGATTTATACTTTATCAAATAACGAGATAAATACCGATTAGAAATATCCAAATTCTCATTGAATTGAGCAGCCAGATTTGTCCCCGCCTGATGAAACACTTCATTTGAAATGGTAAAATGGTGTTTCCTGTTACCTTTAATCCAGACCCGCTTAATAAGTGAATGGGCTTCCAAGCGTTTTAATACATCATTTACAGGAGTTCGAGTAACGGATAATGCTTGTGCAATTTGGTCAATAGTAATGGGCTCAACTTCAGTAAGCATGAGTCCAACAACGCGACCCATTAAATCGCTGTGACCGAAGCGTTTATAGCCTAATCCGAATTCTTCTATTAATGAATATTGTATGTCGTCCATAATTTTATTGTTTTAAAAATTCAATAATGTCTTTGTTAAAAGTATCATAATCTTCCACAAAAAACTGATGCTCCAATCCTTCATAGATTTTCAGGGTACTGTTGGGAATTTTCTTATGCATATTTTCCGCATTTTCAACAGGAACTAAAATATCGTCTCGACCATGCCCTATAAATGTTGGAGTAGTAATAGTATGAATTCTGTCAGATGCATCAAACTTCGGACCGATGGCAGCTTGGGCATCATAGCCGGCTTTGGGTTGTGGATTTTGCAAACGTAAATCAATCAAGTGTTCCACCCTCTTCTTATCATTCATGAAATTATCCGTATAGGCCAAGGTTAATCGATCTCTAATCACTTCTCGGGGGGCACCTTCCGGTGCTTTCAGGAGTTTCATCAATGTTTTCATACTCATGGAAACGTGTTCTTTTCCCCCGGCAGTAGTGGACAGGAGTACCAGTTTATCTACTTTTTCGGGATGACGAATGGCCATTTCCATTGCCATAAAACCACCCATTGATGCTCCCAAAAAACTCGCTTTTTCGATTGACAATGATTTCATAAGCCCCACCAAATCATCCATCATCATATCAATAGTATAAGGTCCTTCCGGAACACTTGAATGCCCCACACCTCGATTGTCGTAAACTAATGTCGTGAAATATTCTGACAGAACAGGAATATTTTCTTCATATAACCAAGTCTCCACCCCCAAACCCTCAATGAGAATTAAATTAGGACCACTCCCTTTCTTTTCGTAGTAAATATCAATGCCATTCACATCCACGGTTTTGCCGGGATACAATGTTTTATCAAAATAAGCAGCAGTTTTTTCTATGGGTTTCGGTACGGGTTTTGGACCACAACCAATATTGATACCGAGCATAACGATGATGCTTGCGAAAAAAATTCGCTTCATAAAAACTCCTGATTCCTTGGTTTAATAACTGAAATAACTTATTTTACAGTTATTATAGTCGAAAGTATAATTGAAAATGAATCAGAAAACAAGAAAAATAAGAGTAAGGTCAGGTTTCGGTGATATTTATAAATCAATGTTCGTAATTGCATTTATTGGGAACCGTCTTACTGTATACCCATTTCCAATTACCAATACTTTATTTCTACACATTTCAAAATGTTATTAACTTTTCATACCTGACTTTGTCTAAAGTACAACATGCCAAAAGAAAGTTAGAATTCATAAAACCAATATTATTTTTCTCATAAATGAAATATACAATAATAATTAGTCTATTACTGATTAATTCAGTCGTAAGAAGTCAGCCTTTCAATTTAACAGTAAATAATGGAATTGGATCAAATGTCTATAACGAAGGAGATACTGTTCATATTTGGTCTAATGCAATTTTTGGGGATTCAGTTTTTGTTGATTGGGCCGGTACCGACTCAAGTTATTTGACACATAATAATGAATGGCATACAACTTTAATTATTCCTGTAAATACGAACATTGGCAGTATTATCATCAATGCGAATTATGATGTAATACCTTTTTCAACACAAATTGATTCAACAAGTTATTTACTTTTTGGTGAAAATAATGGTACCCAATCAAATATAACGAAAGAATGCATCTATGCCATTCCACCTTCTCCAAAAGGAATCGTTTTTTTATTCCATGGAACAGGTGGCAGTGGTAAAAGTTTTTTTCATAAATATGAAAACTATAATCTTATAAAAGACCTTGTTTTTGATGGCTATGCTGTATTTACCTTGGATGCAAATGAAGTAACTATGGGTGATCAGGATGGAAATGGAAAATTAAGGTGGATTGCATCGAATGCGGCGACAGCAAATCCAGAAAACAATATAGACATTCTAAATATTCAGACTCTAAAAGACTCTGTTATTAATGAATTTAATTTTTCCCTCAATATTCCCTGCTTTTCTTTAGGGATGTCTAATGGTGCTGTTTTCAGTGATATTTGTGCTTCTGCTTTGAATTTCAATGCTTCTGCACATGTAACAGCAAAGGGAAATCCTGACACTTACACAAGACCGGATATTGTACCGATAATTTGGGTGATGTCTGATAATGATCATAATGATAGCGCTGACAATGCTGCAGCATTCAATAATTATTTAATCATGAATACAACGCAAACCGCTGAATGGTATTTATTAAAACCCTCTCCTCTTTATTCAAAAAGATTTTTAAGAAGTTTAAACATTATTAGTGAAGAACAATCTGATAGTGTTTTTCAGAGATTACTCACAAACGGGTTTTTGGATGATGATAATTTCCTATCTGTTTTAGATATTAATCTCATTCCGATAAACTTGTTGGATGATTTAGATTTTTCATTAAATCAAAAATTAGATATCAGACGTCAGTTACTCATAGTAAATGCAGATCACGTTTTACATTCAGATTTTAATAAAAATATCATTCGTTTTTTTAATCAAACACTCTCCACTTCAACTATAAACGATAATGGAATCGATGCTGACACTTATCAACTAAATTATAAAATTTATCCAAATCCATTTAACCCAATCACGACTATTCGTTTTGATATTCCGTTAGAGGTGTCATACACATCTTCTCTACAAATATATAACATAACAGGACATTTGGTGGAATCATTGTTTAATGAGATTTTCAAACCGGGAATCCATGAAATTCAATGGAACGCATCGAAACATTCTTCCGGAATTTATTTTGCGAAATTGACAGTGGGGAATCAAGTTAAAACGCAAAAGTTGGTTTTTGTAAAATAAATTAATGTTCGTGATCACACTCACTCTGGATACGTGTCCCATCTTCTAATATGGCCCATTTCCATATGGGAACACGTTTTTTGAGTTCGACAATAAACCAGGACATGGCATCAATCCCTTCTTGGCGATGTTTGGACCAAATAACCACATGGAGACTCGTTTCACCTACATCCACTTTACCGATACGGTGTTTACAATACAAATCATGAATGGGATACTTTTTACATGTATCTTTTGCTAATTGAGTGAGTTCCATTTTAGCCATTCCTTCATACTGTTCATATTCTAAAGCGATGATTTTTTCTCCATCCTCTGTTGCTCTGACTCGACCATTAAATACAAGTTCTGCGCCATCCTGTTGACGAGTATCGTCATTATGAAAAAATGTGATGGGTTCGTTGACTATTTCAATTTTAATCATTTTTAATAGCCACAGAGATGACAGAGAAAAAATGAAATACTAATTTTTATATTTTTCACTTTGTTAATCCAGTCC
>JACNKN010000017.1 GCA_014382015.1 Fidelibacterota bacterium
ACGCCGCCAGCGTTCGTCCTGAGCCAGGATCAAACTCTCCATTGTATGTTTGATTCTGTACTGTCTTTGTCGCTCCGGGTAGGAGCGACTCTCAAATCCAATTAATTGGACCACGCATACCCAATTTTCAAAAAACAAATAATGCTGTCTTGAACAGCCTGCAAAAATACTATTTATTTTTATGCCAGTGCAATATTTATTTACAAATTTATGAATTATTTTATAATAAAATCCGGCGTGTTGTAATCCATGAATCTTTCAATTGGTAATTTGGCGGTTACCCGTCCAGCAAACCGCCTCACTAACTTGCGATTAGATTCATCAATATCATGGATTGCCATCCACATACTGCCGGCATAAAGTCCGATTGCAATTATCACCGGCGGAATGAAAACTCCACCTCTTTTAGATTCCAATGATATTTTGTTGGGAATTTGATACCCTGCCGATGTCTGAAATACCCCATTCTTTGTGACAAGGTCTCCCGATACAGGAAGCATTCCCTGGCGGTTATCCATGACAGACAACCCTCCTTTTTGAGCAATGGAAGGCATGGTCAACATCGCCGCGTATAATAAAAATGAGGTTCCCATAGCGCCAATGGCATTTTCAGTCTGTTTTAAATAAATAAACCCACCACCCGGCGCAAGTGAAGAAAGGAGTGCTGGTGTTCTTTCTTTTAAGGGTGCATTTTCTGCTGTTTTGATTGCTTTATACCAGGATCTGATTTGTTTTGAATAATAGGCGTGATCAAATAATGATTCTGCGGCTTTAAATGCCTGGCGCGCTTCCTGCCATTCCAGTAATTCAAAATGGGAATAAGCACGGAAAACTAATTCATATGGATCGTCTGTATTTTCGGTACTATCAATAATGCCACTATATTCCTCATTCGTTAACATTATATAATAAAGCTGATATTGGGCTGCGTTTGCAGGAAGGGACCCCGGAGGACTTTCATCCAATATCCGATTATAGTAATTTCGGGCCAATTCCCAGTTCTCCAAAGATTCATAACATTTTGCAATCTGGAAATAGGCAGCCATCTCCAATTCGTCCTTGGGATACTTATATAAAAATTGAAAATAGCTTAAAAGGGCACGTTCATAAAATCTTTCATCATATAAAAAAGTGGCGAAGTTGACCAGTTCCTGTTTTTGAAATGTCGTATAATTACCCCATTCCGTTTTAATATCTTCGGGACTTATATACTGCTGCTGTGCCCAGGAAATACTGAGTGTTGCAACAATGATACAAAATCTGGAGTGTAATTTGTTTTTCATGCCTCGGAACCGCACTTAAATATAAAAGAATCCTTTGAAAAGGGAAAGACTATGCCGAACGGCGGTGGCGGCGCATGAGCGGCTTTTTTCCTCTTAGGACAAATTCTTTGGTAATGGTGATTTTTGCAACTCGATCTTCAGAATATTCCGGAAGATGAAACATTAAATCCAGCATAGAAGATTCCATAACAGACCGCAATGCACGTGCACCGGAATTCCGTTTGATCGCCAATTTAATTATTTCCTGAAGTGCTTCCTCACGGAAAAAAAGTTCAACCCCTTCCATCCGGAATAATTTTTTATACTGTTTCACCAATGAATTTTTTGGTTCTAGTAATACACGCATTAAATCAGTTTCATCCAAGTGATTGAGCGTGGTGATAACCGGCAGCCGCCCTATCAATTCAGGAATGAATCCAAAATTCACCAAATCTTCCGGAACAACTTCTTTTAATATTTCATCTGCCTTCTCCGTTTTCGCTAATTCCTTTGTAAAACCGATTTCAGCTGTATTGATACGTCTGCCAATAATTTCTGGCAATCCGTCAAAGGAACCGCCGCAAATAAATAAAATATTTTTTGTATCAATGGGAATAAGACTTTGCTCTGGATGTTTACGTCCTCCTTTAGGTGGAATGTGAGCCACCGTTCCTTCTAAAATTTTCAATAAGGATTGTTGTACACCCTCACCGGAGACATCCCGGGTAATGGATGTACTTGAACTTTTTCGTCCTACTTTATCAATTTCATCTATATATACAATACCAGCCTGGGCTTTATATATATCATAGTTGGCTATTTGGAGTAATCGCACCAGAATATTTTCCACATCTTCCCCTACATATCCAGCTTCGGTTAAGGTGGTGGCATCGGCAATGGCAAAGGGAACTGCCAAAAATCTGGCCAGCGTATCTGCAATTAAGGTTTTACCTGTTCCCGTGGGACCAATAATCAGAATATTGCTTTTATCTAATTCAACATCATCATCTGCATGGTCGGAGAGAATTCGTTTATAATGGTTATATACTGCCACTGCCACAGCTCGTTTTGCACGATCCTGACCAATCACATATTTGTCGAGGTACGCTTTAATTTCTGACGGCCGATGTCGTCTTGGCTCTGTGGGTTCCGACTCTCCCGCTTTTGGATCTAATGGTGTAGGGATTTTCACTATTGTGATTATTTCCGTCCCGAAAGAATCGTATCAATTAATCCGTAATCTTTGGCTTCTTTCGTGCTCATAAAGAAATTTCGATCTGTATCTTTTTCGACTTTTTTAAGTGTCTGTTTGGTATTTCGGGCCAAAATTTTATTCAGGTTATTTTTTAAGCGTAGTATTTCATCTGCCTGAATTTTAATATCAGATGCCTGACCTTCTGCCCCACCCAGCGGTTGATGAATCATAATCCGGGCATTGGGTAATGCAGATCGTTTTCCTTTTTTTCCACCAGCTAAAAGGAAAGCGCCCATACTGGCTGCCTGTCCCATACATATGGTTGCCACATCCGGTTTAATATAATTCATGGTATCATATATCCCCATTCCGGAGGTGATAATTCCCCCCGGCGAATTGATATAAAGATAAATATCTTTCTCACTATTCTCCGCTTCAAGAAATAAGAGTTGAGCAATAATGACAGATGCTACCGTGTCATCAATCGGTGTGCCTAAAAAGACAATTCTTTCTTTCAGAAGCCGCGAATAAATATCATAGGCCCGTTCAAAACGACCTGTCTGTTCTACCACCATTGGGATTAATTGGTTTAAGGGATCTTCATGCTTCATGCTATACATTTCCTTCAGATTGTTTACGCAGGTCTTTTGTGTTCACTTTGACCTCTTTGATTTTCGTAAAATTTTTTAAATAAGCCAAGAGTTTCTTTTCCATTAAATCATCCTCCAATCGGCTACGATTACTGGGCTTTTTAAAATATTTATCCAGATCTTTTGCTTCCTTTGGATTCGTTTCTTTTCGTTGGTCAATGTCAGCCTGGACGTCTTCCTTCGTAATCTCAAAACCCTCATTCTTTATAATTGTATTCCGAATCAGGTACCATTTTAAATTCCGTTCTGCCACTGGTAGATAAATTTCTTTCACTTTTTCTTTATCCGTTGCTCCAGGGTTATTTTTCATGACATCTTTAACCATATGATCCAAATACGACTTAGCCATGGAGGGTGGGAATTCCGGATTCACGTGGTTTATCATGGCATCAGTCAATTGCTCATCAAATGCTTTTTCTGAGCGCTGATCATAAGCTTTACCCAATCGTTCCTTAATGCGTATCCGAAAATCACTCAAATTCTTTGCGTCCGGGTCTGCAATTTTAACAAAATCCTCGTCCACTTCCGGCAAAATTTGACGCTCCACATTTTGGACCGATAATTCAAATATGCTGGTGGTACCTTTTTCATCAACGGGTACGGACACTTGCGTTTTCCCTCCAGGTTTGATCCCTTCCAGTTTTTTCTGGTTATCTCCATCGAATGGAATTTGCCCTACTTTAATATAGCGTGTTTCTAATTTTTTCCCGATGATAGGTATGCCGGATGCATCAATTTCCTGAAGATCTCCAATGACAAAGTCATCCGGTTGCGCCCCATCTTCAACCGTTTGAACTTCTGCATGACCATGACGCATTTCATCTATAGCCATATCAATATCTTCATTATCTGTGATATAAATCGATCTTTCAACTTTGAGGCTTTTTTTCTTCATTTTAGGAATCGTAACGTCAGGTTCTATTTCAAATGCCACTTTAAATTTAAAATGTTCCCCATGATGAAAATGCACATCACTCACGCTTCCCATATTAATAGGGACAATTTCTTTTTCCTGAAGTGCTTTTAGATAATATGTATTAACTGAATTTTCTACAAAGTCCGCTTCGATGGCAGGTTGAAATTGTTTCATCAATACCTTCCGCGGAACTTTGCCCGGACGAAAGCCGGGAAGTTTTACCCGTTTAGAAAATTGCTTGATTGCCTGTTCAAAATCTGATTCGATTTCTTCCCACGGAAGGTCCACGTTGACTTCACGGGCATAACTACTGGTCTCTTTAAGTTGGATATCCACTATATTTCCTTGAAAAATTGAGCGCCAATTTAGGCTTTATTTTTAATTTCATAGCGTGGTTTTACTGGATTATTTATAACCATAATTGGTAATCAGCATGGCGCCCCGATAAATGAATACCATCCCAATGATTTGAATAATATGAAAAATATCATTATGGTTAAAATGTGGATGAAGCCCAAACTTTGTGACCACAAAAAATGCACCGCCAATCGTAATTAAAAAACCACACATGATCCATAGGGCACCTGTATCTCCTTTCCCCAGCCATCCATAAAGCATTACCGCAATAACAATCAATGCACTGGGTAAATATAATTTAATCGCATTCATAATATTTGAATCAAAATAAATCCACATGGTAAAGGCAAAAAGTATTACCGTCACTCCCCACTTGACGATTTGAACTGTATCAAAGGGCAGAATATAATAGAGCGTTCCTAAGATCATGGTATAAACAGAAAACCCAATCCCCAACATGGTGAGTTTCCAAATAAACTCTCGAACAATCTCATGTTCAGGAAAAATAGTATGGTAGAATGCTCCGGCCAAAGCAGTAAACGCAACCATATAAAAATACTTACCAAAATGCCAATGGACTTCCATGAGTCTCACATGATACCACATGTCGATTTCGCGGGCAAACCACAGGCCAAAAATCAGGATTAATATATCGGTAAAAACTGTCATAGGTTCATAGATGGGAAATCGTTTCATATCTTAACCATCAAAATTGTGATTCATAAAAATAGGTTTTAAACCTATTAAAGACACAATCAAAAATAACACCTTATATATATGCTCATGAACATTAAATAAAATGGCGAACCAATCATGTCCGGCTATAATTAAATGAGCACCTACAAACAGAATTAAAAAAAGCGCAAGATGATAAATCGTCATCCATTTTATCCATTGTATATTTCCTGCGGTCATGAATAGACCCAGCGTTAGCCAAAACCAACCATTAAAGGGTAATTCGATTTTTACAGACGTAAAGGTTGTCACCAAATCAAACTGATCTTCGGATACACTTTGAATAGAAATATCACTTTCTAGGGGAATCCGATTTTCAAAATAAGGCACAATCCAATGATTGACAATGATCGATTGGCTCGGTCGGACAGCCCCAATATATATGATGGAGATCCCAATAAGATAAAGTACTAATCGTTTATAAGGAGAAAGGATGATTCGCCAGCCATTCATTAAAAGCATCCATTTTTTCCTTTCTCACAAGACAAATAATAACTTTGTCTTTTTCGAGAATTGTATTATGCCCCATGGGAACCACAGATTTTTGATTCTTAAATATTAAAGGTAGGATTAGTCCTACCCTCATTGTGGGGATGTATGGGGGATGATAAAATTTGAAAGAAAATAAAAATTAGGATTATTCATGAGGCAACCGGGGTCAGGAGCAAATCCTCATCACTGAAAGTAGTCCAGATATACCAGAGTGTAAGTACGATGGGATAAAAAATAAAGTAAGAGCTATAGGTGTGAACCTGTTCCCAGAATGTGGGTATATAATAAATGGACAGGGCAAAAATCATAATGCGAAATATATTGGCCGCAAATAATAAGAGTATGCCACTGGCCAAAAAGATTATCCTTTTTTGAAAAGGTCCACCGGGGTAAGCAATAATGAAACCCATGTATAAGCCAATCAATTCCAACCCATTGCACCCATTTTGGATTTCCACGCCGTTGGTCCCCGTGATTGCCAACACCCTTGATTCGGAATAAATATCCCAACCAAACATATTCAAAATACCACCGGCTAAATTCACACCGGATAGACT
>JACNKN010000074.1 GCA_014382015.1 Fidelibacterota bacterium
CACCCATTCCTTGGAGTTGGCCGTGGGCGCCGTTGTTCACCTTAACACCTGCATCGGATAAAGCTTTTGTCGCTTTTGCATTTTCAATATGGTTCCAATCGTCTTCTTCAATTTTCATTCGCCGCCGTTTTTGATCGAGCAATTGCTGTGGAATAAAGGTTTGGAGGTGCGCATGTTCAAAAACATTCATTTTTGAATACCAGTAATTTTCACCCCAAAGACCACCATAACTCACAATTAATGTTGGTGTATAGCCCACACCACTTCTACCATAGAGAGTCAGGGCATCATTATACAATGGAGAGACTGGAATAGAATGTTCAATACCCGTATGCCCATCGGCCACCATATTTAAATTATGTTGAAGTGTGGATCCACCTTCAGGATAGACCAACATACCCAACTCTCGGGCGGCTTTCAATATTTGTTGACGTTGCTCCCGCCGGGGCTGGTTATAAGATTTTACTGAAAACCCTCCAAATGCTTTGATCCGTTTCAAGGCTCGTTTGGCATCATCCAGAGAATTTATCTCAGCGGTAAACCCAGCCACTGCTCCATATAATATTGTACCAGTTGAATAAATGCGCGGCGCCAGAAGTTTGCCTGCTTTTTGTAATTCTGAATTGGCAAAAACCATTTCCGTGTCCCGACTGGGGTCGTGGGTGGTGGTGACACCAAAAGCGAGATTGGCTAAATAATGCCAGTTTTGTTCCGAAGAAAGTCCATCCCACTCCAAGCCCATGTGGGCATGAACATCTACGAACCCGGGTATTATCGTTTTGCCATAGGCATCCACCATTTTAGCCCCCTTAGGGATTCTCATTTTACTGGTTCCTACTTTTTTGATTCGGTTATTTTCAACAAGGATTATCCCATTTTCGATCACCCCATTTCCATCCATCGTAATGATAGTTGCACCAGTAATAGCCACAAGACCTTTGGGGGATGGCGCTGCCACTGTCCAACCTAAATGGGTACTGGATGCAGTAGGATCGGGAAGCGAATCTGGCGCACCAGGAACAAAAGCGAAGGCATCTTTTAAATCAGCGCTGAATAGTTCCGACCCCAATGTCCAGTGGATGGAATTATTATCGGACCAATGGGGTTCAAATCCGCTCCCGGCCGTGAATTGTTTTACCGGCACACTGGTCGTTTTTGGACCAAGATCAATCGCTTTTCCAATTTTAGAAAAGGGTGCCACATAAACATGAAAACGATAATCAAATAAGACCCAATTTTCATTCGGAGAAAGAATAATCTTATTGGCATATTTTGATGTGGCCAAGACACGGCGGTCCTGCCCATTCAAATCCACACTGTATAAAGCACTTTGATCTTTTTCGCGACCCATAAGGAGAATGCGAGAATCACCGGAAGTAAACCGCGGTTTAGAGCCACTTTTGGTTATCCTTTTTGGTTTACCGCCTTTTAGGGTAATTGTATAAATACCTGTTTTGGCTGAATTGTCTCGGCCGCGAATCCATGAACCATTGCCACGTCGATAGACAAGCTGTGAGCCATCACCAGACCATGATGGATTAAAATAATGACCAGCCGGTACATTTATAAAGTTAGGTTTTCCACCATTTCTACTGACCACAGCCAGTCGCCCTTTTTGTTTGTCGGACCATGTGGTGAAGGCGATTTGCTTCCCATTGGGGGACCATGTGGGGGCGTATTCCAATCCGCTGTGCTGCTTTGTGAGTCGCTTTCGCTCGGAACCATCTACATTCGAAACAAAAAGTTTCCCCAAGGTGTTGAAGACGACTTTCTTACCATTGGGACTTACGCGTGTATTGCGGATTACTTTCACATCAAAATATTCTTCACCCACTTTATTCCTCATGGCGAATGGTTCCGTCGTTACCTGTTCAACCTCAGCTGTAAACGGAATCGTTTTTGCCATAGCATTAGAAACGGTCACATTCCAGAAACCGCCCTTAGCAGTAATAATAATATTTTTGCTGTTAGGTGTCCAACTAAACCCTGGGTGTATCCCAAAAATTGCCCATGTTTCCTGGGCGTCTCGATTGAGATTATCAAAAAGCATCTGTTCATTTCCAGAAGCGATATCTTTTACAAATAGGGCTGTTTTTAAGCCAACCCTTCGTACAAATGCCAACTGCTTTCCATCTGGAGAAACTTGTGGCGTAGCTGCGCCGCCAGGGCCACCAGCCACTGTTGTTTTTTCACCAGAGTCCAAATCAATACGATGAACGGCATAAATTTGACCATAAGGATCGCGATTATATTGGTATGTGTTTCCCGGACTTACATCTTGGGAATAGTAGAGATATCTCCCGTCGGGACTTACATCCGGCTCACCGGCGTCATGTTGCCAATTCCGGCGTTTTGTTATTTGGACGCCTTTACCTCCGCTGGTATGATAACGCCACATTTCACCAGCGCCCAATGATCGGGTGTTTACAAAATGTTTTCTTGCTATGATGTAATTACCGTCGGCAGTAAAAACGGGGTTATTTAATAATCGAAAGGATTCTTTAGAAACCTGTTTGATGTCCGAACCATCTCGTTTCATGATCCAAATATTATCCCCACCAGATCGATCAGATGTAAATGCGATTGATTTTCCGTCCGGGCTATATGCCGGCTGAATATCCCATGCGGGACCATGGGTAAGGCGTATTGCATTTCCTCCGGAAATGGGCATCATATAAAGATCACCCAAAAGATCAAAAATAATTTCACGGCCATCGGGGGAAACATCCAGACTCATCCAAGTACCTTCTGATGTTGTGAATTTAATCATTTTTGTGGGGCCATGATTTTCACTTACATCCCAATCTTTTTTATCTTGAATTGGTTCGGCCATGTCCGCCACAGGGTCGTTTGATAGAAAGCGGGGGACAGAACAACAATCAATATGCCCAGCTGAATCCTGAGCTGAAAGGAATGAAAAGACAGACGCAAGAACTCTCAGTTTAATCGAACGCATACGAACCTCCACTATAATTTTTGAATTGATAAATAATTTGTAGTACCTGCTACGCCCATGGGTACCCCGCCTGTAATCACAAAACGCTCCCCTTGTTTAATGAGCTGGATTTTTTCTAAAACGGATTTACACACATCCGGGACAGAATCAACATTATCATATTTATCTACTTTTATAGGAACAATTCCCCATACAAGCTGAAGGCGACGGAGGATATGTCTGAATGGCGTTAGGGCAAGTAAATTAGTTGTGGGGCGATAGCGGGCAATCATGAGGGCCGTGCTGCCGCTGTGTGTCATTGTCATAACTGCTTTAATATTTAAATCTACCACAATTTCGCAGACCGCATGACTAATGGCATCTGCCGTTTTGGTCACCATCTCCGGCAGGGATTTTTGTTGCGCAGGAACCGCCTGTTCTGTTTCAGTAATC
The DNA here is from genome assembly GCA_014382015.1 of Fidelibacterota bacterium. Lineage (GTDB taxonomy): Bacteria > Fidelibacterota > Marinisomatia > Marinisomatales > TCS55 > TCS55. Next base: position 3,389 of record JACNKN010000074.1, read on the forward strand.
ACCCGTTTTAAAGTCTGAATCACATCAATGGGATATTGCCCCATGGCTGTTTCACCCGTCACCATCAATGCGTCAACACCATCAAAAACAGCATTGGCAATATCACTGACTTCTGCCCGGGTTGGCGTTAGACTCTCTATCATAGATTCCAAAAGTTGAGTGGCAATAACGATAGGCTTTCCCAGCGATCTTGACACTTCTATAATTTGTTTTTGAGCAATAGGCACTTGTTCCGCAGGAATTTCCACCCCCAAATCTCCCCGGGCAACCATGATGCCATCAAAGGAATCGGTAATAGCTTCTACATCATCCAACGCTTCCCATTTTTCAATTTTCGCCATAACGGGCAGTCTCCTACCTGCTTCATCCATAATACGATGGACTTCCTTCAAATCATTCGCTGACCGAACAAAAGAAAGCGCAATCCAATCTGCCCCTTCATCTAAAGCCATGTGTAAATCTATCTTATCCTGATCCGTCAAGGTTGGAACATCCAAGGTTATCCCTGGGAAGTTGACACCTTTTCTCGGCTCAATCAACCCGCCAATTTCTGTTTTGCAATAAATTGAGTTTTTGGAAATGGCATCTATAACTTCTAGCTGGATACGGCCGTCATTGATTAAAATAGCCGCGCCCTTGCTAATATTGGTAAAACCAACGCCTTTTGTTACGCGGATATGGTTGTCATCTGCATCCTTTTCGTTGGTAATGGTAACAAGCTGTCCTTGTGCCAAAATAAAATTAGGTAAAACATCGGTGATGCGAATTTTGGGCCCCGCTAAATCTGCAAGGATGCATGGACGCTCTCCATTTTCATGAGAAATAGATTTGACCAGATTGTATAATTTTTGTTTGGAAGATTTATCACCATGAGACATGTTTAATCGAAATACATTCACGCCAGAGTCCACCATGGATTGTAAAGTCTTTTTGTTGTCACAGGCAGGACCGATGGTTGCAATTATTTTTGTATTATTTTCCATGAGTATCGTTTGTGTTTAATTGACAGAATAAGGAACAGTTAGTCGAAAAGGAGAAATTTTCGCATTGAATTTTTTCCCATTATCATATACCATTTCAAAATGTCCATGCATAACGCCGAACTCGGTAGCCAGGGGGCAAAAACTGGTATATTCAAAAGATTCTCCGCTCTTTAAGTATGGCTGGTTTCCTACGACGCCAGGACCTCTCACTTCTTCGATATTACCATTCCCGTCCGTGATATGCCAATAACGGTTTTTAAGTTTGACCGGTTCATTTCCTTCATTCGTGATGGTAATATGATAAGCAAAAAAGAAAACCGGGCGCGAAGGATCAGATCGCTCCGGGATATAATTGGGCTGGACCGCAATCGTTATCTGGTTGGTTTTTGTTTCTGTCATTGCTTTAAATTAGCTGTAAAATTACAATTCATTTTATTTCAGATGCAGAGGATTCTCAGTAAATTTTCATTAAATAATTAAAAGGAATTATAGAATTATGAAACAACAATTTATTTTTAGCTTTATAACAGGGCTGATTTTTTTTACAGGATGCAGCCAAGTATCCACCCAAAAACCCAAACAAAACATTAATCCGGAAATAACAGCAACTGAGATTCTTGATCATATAAAATATTTATCTGATGATAAACTTGAAGGCCGATTCCCCGGTTCAAAAGGATCTGAGGACGCAGCAGAATATATTGTTAATCATTTTAAAACAAGGGGCATTGAACCAGCCGGATCTGATGGGTTTTTTCAATCATTCGATTTTATAACCGGAATTGATTATGATGGAGAAAACCATTTAGTCATTAACGATACCTGGTATAAAAAAGGAATAGATTATATACCGTTAGAGTTCTCTTCCAGCACCGCCATTGAATCTGAAGTTGTTTTTTCCGGTTATGGTTTTAGTATTGATGATTCAGTTCAGTGGAACGATTATGACAATAGTGATGTGGAAGGGAAATGGATCTTGGTATTTCGAGGCGGCCCCGACAGCGATAGCCCTCATTCGGATTTCGCGAAACATACCCCACTCCGAAAAAAGGCCATGCTTGCCAGGGACAATAAAGCGGCTGGAATTTTATTTGTGAATCAAGCAGGTGACGACGAATTAATCCCGTTAAAACATTCACCCAATTCCACAGCAATTGGTATTTCAGTTTTGCATATTTCCCGATCAATCGCAGATGAACTGGTTGACGGCCGGCTAGAGACACTTCAGAAAGAATTAGACGAAAATTTAAAACCCAACTCATTTTCAATTACCGAAATGGTAAACGCAGAAGTCAGTCTTAAAAAGGAAATAATTGAAGTACCCAATATATTGGGGATGATCCCGGGAACCGATCCGGTTTTAAAAAATGAATTTATTATTATTGGCGCCCATTTTGACCATTTAGGTTATGGTGGAAGCGGGTCAGGTTCTCTGGCCCCCGACACAGCGGCTATTCATAATGGTGCAGATGATAATGCATCGGGAACCGCCGGAATATTGGAATTAGCTGAAAAACTATCTTTCAACAAAAATTTGCTTAAAAGATCTGTCATTTTAATGGCATACAATGCAGAAGAAGAAGGCCTGTTAGGTTCCAAGTTTTTTGTGAATAATCCCACAGTGGATTTATCATCGGTGGCTGTGATGATTAATATGGATATGATTGGACGCATGTCTGATGATAAAGTGACCATTGGCGGAACAGGAACTTCACCGGAGTTTGAAACACTTTTAAACGATGTGAATGAAAAAAACGGTATTCAATTAAAAATGAGCCCGGAAGGATATGGACCCAGCGATCATGCCAGTTTTTATGTGAATGATGTTCCCGTTCTTTTCTTTTTTACCGGGACCCATGAAAACTATCACAAACCCAGTGACGATTGGGAACACATTAATGCTGAAGGTGAAAAACAAATTGTTGATTTGGTTTATGACCTGACTATAAAATTAAGCAGGCTTGATAAAAAACCAGTCTTTACTGAAGCGGGCCCAAAAGAGCCGAACCAAACGCGAAGGAGTTTTAAAGTCACTTTTGGTGTTATTCCATCCTATGGCAGCCAGGTCGAAGGTATGGAAATTGACGGGGCAAAAAAAGAAGGCCCGGCAGGCAAGGCGGGCATGAAAAAGGGGGATGTTATCATCGAAATTGGCGGTAAAGAAATCAAAAATATTTATGATTATATGTATCGCCTTGGAGAATTGAAGCCGGGTGAAGAAGTTGAAGTAAAAATTAAAAGAGGGGAAGAATTATTAACGTTGAAAGTTAATCTTTGAAAACGTTTTGCTTTAACTCATCTCGCAACGCTAAGACGGCTTTCACATAATTATCGGCATGATTGTATGCATAGACGGATTGATACACTTGTTTTTCATCTGACTGATTTGAAACAGGGTATCCATTTTTCACTAAGTAATTTCCCACACTTGCAAAAACATCAGCCCATTCATAAGGCTGACGGACACCATCACCATTTCCATCGGCGGCAAAAGCATTAAAGCTGGATGGAATAAACTGTCCATATCCAAATGCACCCGCATAGGAACCCTTGATTGAATGAGGTGAAATACTGTCTGAATAACAATATTCAAGATATGCAATCATTTCTTTGGTAGCCCATTTTTTTCGTCGCGGCATTTTTGCTATCTGAGTATATAAAGCATTGAAAACAGTAAACTGCCCCCGGTGCTGTCCATAATTACTTTCCACACCCACAATGCTCAAAATAAGAAATGGATTTACCCCGAACTGAAGAGAAACAGTATTGAGACTCTTTTTATTTTGAGCATAAAATTCCGTTCCTTTTTGAATCCGCGAATCTGTGACAAATAATTTCCGGTAGTCAGTCCAACTTCTTTTTTCATATGGTTTAGCGAAACGATCCAAAATTTTATTCTGAATCGTAATACCATCATGAGAAAAAGTTTCATTCAAAAAGGACTCGGATATTCCTTTTTTTATGGCACCGGATTTAACTGCAATTAGGACAGAATCTTCTGACCCGGCCCATAAAAAGCAAAAAATGAATAGGGCGATTAATCGACCCATTCAGCGATAAATATATTGGTGTCCCCTGGCTTTGCCTGGTTTCTGTTGGAAGCAAAAACAAAATATTTTCCATTGGGGCTGAACATGGGAAAACCGTCAAACCCGTCAAAATGTGTAATTTGTTCCATATTCGATCCATCAACATTTACGGCCCAAAGATCAAAGTTTCGGCCTTTTGGATCGGTCTTGTTGGAACAAAAAACAATGCGCTCATCACTGGGAAAAAAGAAAGGAGCAAAATTAGCGGCCTCATTGTGGGTAATCTGAACCTTACCGGTTCCATCCGCATTCATGACTCTAACCTGCAGATTCATCGGGCGAATCATACTGACAGCAATTAACCCCTTATAATCGGAAATTTCTTTTTCTGTTTCAGGATAAAAAGCACGCCAGACAATTTTTTTACCATTGTGACTAAAAAATGGCCCCCCGTCATAACCAAGTTTATTTGTGAGCATTCGTTTATCAGATCCATCCGTATTCATGGTCCAGACTTCCAAATCTCCTGAAACTATTGATGTATAAACGATGCGGCTTCCGTCTTCAGCAACGGTGGCTTCAGCATCATAGCCCGGTTCTTGCGTAAGCTGTTCCAGGCTGCTGCCGTCCGGGTTTGCTCTAAAGATATCGAATCCCTCATGCAGTTTCCACACATAGCCAAGACTATAATCCGGTGGCGACGGACAGGCTTTATCAACATGATGCGTGGAAGCATAAACAATTTTTTCATTTCCCGGATATTGAAAATACGCACAGGTTGTGACACCATCTCCAGTTGAAACCAATTCAACCTCACCGCTTTCAATATCCATAATATAAATTTGGTCACAAAGACCCTTACCATCGTGGGCTTGAAAAATCAGTTTTTTGTTATCAGAACTAAAGTATGCTTCTGCATTTTCACCGCTGAATGTGAGTTGACGCAAATTCTTAAAATGGGTTTCTTTCGGTAAAATATATTCGTTTGCGCTTCCGTCAACTAACTTGGGGTTTTGGGTGACCGCCTGCCAGCGCAATAAAGCTAAGAATCCAATGACGATAAGAATTACAATTATATAGTGACGTTTTTTTGATTGTGACATTTGAAATATTCCTGTTGATTTTAAGCCCTTAATTTATGAGGATTTAAAATAGGGAAATGTAATGAAAGTGAGTTTTTCTTTTCATATTTTCCGGGATGGCAAGCCGGATGATTATGATTCTCGGAATAGCATTAATATGCATTAGTACTGCATCTATTTTTGCCCGGATGATGTCAGATGTACCACCGATTGCAATAAGTTTCTGGCGCATGGCCATTGGTGCCGCCATTTTCTGGGTAATGACTTTTATCCAAAAGAATGAGCCACTGCCGGGAAAGCACCGCTATCGTATCATTTTCTGCGGATTGTTTCTGGCTCTCCATTTTATTTGTTTTTTTGCTGCGCTTCATTTTACATCTATCGCCAAGGCTACTTTATTGGGTGCCATGGCACCCGTGTTTGCAGCAGCGATTGAAAAGATATTTTTTAACCGTCGTTGGAATAGAGGAATGGTTTTAGGAATTCTTTTTGCTTTGTTCGGCGCATTGATTTTGCAATCTGGAGAAATGGGAGAAAAGAATAACGATAGTACCGGCATTATTCTCGCATTATTTGCTGCATTGTTCCTGGCACTTTTAATGGTGTTCGCTGAAAAGGTTAGAAAAAATGCAGATTTATTTGTTTTTACAAGAGCGCTTTATGGATGGGCTGCAATCGTTCTATTGGGATTGGGCACTAGCTTAAATCACAATTTATTTTACTTTAATTCCTCAGACTACTTTTGGCTGGTTTTAATGGGGTTCATTCCAACTGTATTTGGGCATACCTTATTATATTATGCTTTACGATATGTCCGGCCAACGGTTGTGAGCGCTGTTCCCCTTGGTGAGCCTATATTTGCATCCCTGATGGCATTGGCTTTTTTTGCAGAAACAATCCCCATAGCCACCCTAATTGGCGGTGGCATAACATTGGTTGGATTATATATATTAGTAACAAATCATTGACGGTTCAAATAGCGTAGTCTTGGTTCTTTATAAACGATTTTTATTTCGATAAATTTCTATAGATGGATCCCCCCAGTACGCGCCATGACATTCATCCGGCAGGAGAGCCGCAATACGGCACATAACCTTATGGCCAATTTTTTTTAGCGCACTGGCTTTTTTAGATCGGTCTTTTGGCAACGAATAAGGACCAAATGATTTACCAATGTTCACGCGTACCTTAGGCCGAACCCCTTTTAATATATTTTCCCAAATATTTTTGCTCAAACCCATAACACTTACGGGTACAATCGGAACCCGCATGGTTGCAGATAGATATACCACACCGTCTTTTGCTGGCCGCAATTCATTTGAAAGGGAACTCCCCTCTGGGAAGATCCCCAAAATGTCTTTTTCTTTGAGTACTCTTTTGGCTGTTTTAATTGTAGATGGCCCCAATTGGGTTCGGTTGGTGGGAATAAAACCATACAACCAAATGGCCCAGTAATTATACCAATCCACAACTTGGTCACTGGCTGCGAGAAAATTAATAGGCCGCCGTACAGCATAAACCACAAATGGGGGATCCACTAAATTAAAATGATTAATGGCAATGATAAATGGTCCTTTTTTTGGAAGATGGTGTCGCCCGCGTACTGTCACTTTTGCAACAAGGGAGATCAAGAACAACCCAAAGTAAGTTACACAATATCGCACCCACTGAGGCCGGGGTTTAAATAAATCGAGCTTGGTTCGGGTGCTCAAATTACCGTGGATATTGATTTAAGATATAACCAATACAAGCGCTGAGTTTTTTTGCAAATGGAATATGCAAAAATTCATTTGGACCGTGAGCGTTTGATTCCGGACCGAGTACCCCCGTAATTACAAATTGTGCATCTGGGAATTTTTCTCCTAACATAGCCATAAAGGGGATTGTACCCCCTTCTCCCATAGCCAAGGCCGGTTTACCATAAAAAGCATCAGATGCTTCCTGAATAGCTTGATCAAGCCACAGAGAAAGCTTGGGCGCATTCCAGCCATTAGCGGGCTCTTCCCATTTCAACCGAACAGTCGCATTGGACGGTGGATTATTATTTAATACTTTTTCTATACCCGCCATAGCTGTGTGGCAATCCACATCCGGAGGCAAGCGAAATGAAAGTTTCAATGTTGTATATGGCCGTAAAACGTTGCCACCATCTTTTACTGCAGGCACACCATCCATACCTACATATGAGAGCGTTGGGGTCCACGTACGCTTCAAGGTGCCTTCAACCGGATCATCTGTGGAGGGAGACATATTGTTATGCCAGGGAAAAGCTTCTGTTTTGCCACCCAAAGCTGACACCATTTTTTTCACTTCATCTATTCTATGATTAGGAATATTGGTATGGAGTTCTTCCACTTTTATTTCACCAGATACCTCATCTTCAACCCGAGATAGTAGCTGTCTTAAAATACGAAAGGAAGATGGAACCAACCCGCTGGCACTACCAGAGTGAACGCCTTCTGTCAACACATCTACCCGGAGTTCACAGGCCACCATGCCCCGTAAAGAAACGGTGGTCCAGAATTGTTCATAATTTCCGGCGCCGGAATCTAGACAGATGACCAAGTCCACTTTACCGATAATATCAACATATTCATTTATATAATAGGGTAGATCCGGCGAGCCGCTTTCTTCACAAAATTCAATAAGAATAACAATACGGGGCAGGGCAAGGCCCTGATCTATAAGTGCTTTTATCACACCAAGTGATGCAAACAATGCATAGCCATCATCTGCACCGCCTCGTCCGTAAAGTTTCCCATCTTTCATGACGGGCTCCCATGGGCCAAACCCCTCATTCCAGCCTTCCATTTCCGGTTGTTTATCCAAATGACCATACATCAGGATATTGCCTTCCCTTTCACCGGGGATTTCCACCATGATAATCGGTGTCCGCCCATCTAATCGTTTTACATGCAGCAGACTTTCTTTTGGGCGATGATTATCGGCCCAACCCACCGCCAGTTTTAATGCTTTTTCTGTATGACCATTCTTTTCCCAGTCCGGATCAAATGCCGGTGATTTATTGGGAATTTTGATATATTCCGTTAATGTAGGTGTGATTTCATTATCCCAGAATTGATCTAAATAAGACTGGAGTTGTTCTGTTTTCATTTAAATATCCAAATTTATGAGTGAAATAAGCGCCCGTAGTTTAAAGTAATTATGGGAATTATTCTTAGGGGTAATTGTCACACAATGACCCTTGTGTATAGAAAATAAAAAAGCCCCACAGAAGCAGGGCTTTTTTATTATTCTGACTTTTCAGGATTGATTAGAACGGAAGATCGTCCTCATCATCACCATCACCGGCAGCAACAGGGGTTGCCTGGGCTTGCCCGTTTTGATTATCCATCCTGCGGCCAAGCATGGTAAATATATCACAGACGATTTCTGTGGTATATCGTTTTACACCATCCTTGTCTTCCCAATTACGGGTCTGGAGTTTTCCCTCCAGGTAGCACAGTTGTCCCTTTTTCAAGAGTTCACCGGCCATTTCCGCAGATTTACCGAACATAACACAACGATGCCATTCAGTTTTATCCTGAAGTTCACCGTTGGCATCACGCCAGGTTTCATTCGTTGCCAGATTGAAGTTGGCCACGGCTGTGCCGGACGGCGTATACCGTGTTTCCGGGTCGCCACCCAGGTGTCCAACTAACATCACTTTATTTACACTTCCTTTTTGCATAACGTACTCCTAACTTGTTTTTATTCGTTATTTACGCGTGTGTTTAATTCTACGACTCAAAAATAATAGATGTCAACATTTTTTTTGGAAAAATTTGGAAAAATGGATATTCACGACAATAAAATAAATTAATGACATTTCTTTTTCCTGTTTTCCCCATTGGGACATCTAGGTAAAAAACCATGAAAATATCATAATGGCAATTTTTAGTTTTATGTTTGGATATTTTATACAATCAATAATTGATCTCTCAAAAATATTCAACTCCGCTGGAGTTGTGGGGTTTTTTACATTACCATGTTATAAATATGCGACTCCTCCGGAGTCAAACCAAAACGTCCGGAACCCCACGAAGTTAAACCAAAACCCTTTGAACCCGTCAAATTTACAGACACGGTATCCACCTTAGGGTAAATTGAACTAATATTTTTTGATGATCATCTACAATTGTCACCGTCCATAAACATGCATTTTCAGCTGCGTTGGACTGGATACCGGCTTCTTTCATACGTTGATAAGGTGTCTTGTATTGTCGGTAAGAATTTGGTCTTAATCTGTTAAAATAATATTCCCACGCTGTAGGAAGACCAACCAAATCACTCTTTGTTCTCCATCGTTCGATCTCTAACAACTCATACTCAATCCATCCATTGGCACGCCCTACATCACTTTGATGATTTTTTGCACAAGTCTGAATCCGAATCGTCTCCCTTGTCATTCCTTGCCATTCCACAATGATCCCACATAATTTCCCCCAATGTTCTGTGAAAGTCTGCAACGGTCTTTTTACCTTTAATGGAAAAAAGTTTGCTTGTCCTCTCTTTTACAAAATCAACTGATTCTTTAAAAGATGAATGCTCTGTTGTTACATCTGTTTTTTCTAAACCAGCTAAATAACCTCCAATTGTAACAAGAATAACATAGTATCCATCAGCCAAACCCTGCATTAATGCGCTGGCTCCAAGTCTGTTTGTTCCATGATCAGAAAAATTAGCTTCCCCTAAAACAAATAGACCATCAAGATTGCTCATTAAATTATAATCTACCCATACCCCCCCCATTGTATAATGAATGGCTGAATAGATCATCATTGGTGTTTTGTAGGGATTTTCATCAACTATTTTTTCATACATTTGGAAAAGGTTTCCATATTTGGCTTCTATTACATCTTTACCATCTCTTTTAATTGAATCTTCAAAATCGAGATATACAGCAAGTCCTGTATCACCAACACCCCTCGAACCTCTGGAGTCAAGCCAAAACTCCTCGAACCCCATGGGGGTTCTATATTTATAAAATAATATTCCCCACTCATAAAGAACGCCGATAGGTGTTCAATATTGGATTGGCGTTTGAATCATTTTGGTTTTTGGGTCTTCAATCTCCATTTTCACCCCTCTATCTTTTTATATATCTGCACATAATTATTATATCAAATATGTGCAAAAGTAAGGAGTTGTAAATATTTTTTTGGAAAAATGGATATGCACGACAATAAAATAAATTAACGCTCCTTCTTTTTCTTCCATAATTTCTTTAAAGCTAAGGCACCGCCTGCTGCAGCTAAAACACCAATTCCGCCGATGGGGGCCTGATTGGGTTCGTTCGGGAATGTGGGCTGCGCCAAGAGCAATGTAAGATTTATAAAGACCATGATATTCATTGTTTTTCTCATGAGGATTATCCTTCTATTTTATTAACACAAGTTTATTTATTTTGATTGTTAGGCCCGATTTAAGTTGGCAGAAATAAATGCCCGATGGTATATGATTTCCATTCCATCGAACTGAATGTCTTCCTGCAGGAAATCGCTCATTTATAATGGAATCAACCATTTGTCCATTTATATTATATACATCCATTTTAATAAAACCTCCATTTTCCAATTCAAATTCAATGGTGGTAGATCCGTTGAAAGGATTTGGAAAAGCAGGGAAGAGTCGAAATTGTTTTGGCGTTGACTCAGTGTTTAAAAGTATTTTCGGAATAACCATTAATTCAAATCGAGGTGACCGATACCGGGGAATGGGCCCAATATTATTTTGATCAAACTCAGGCAAAAGAACATTTTGATTATTGAATGAAACAGAACCAACCTCTTTGAGATTTATAACATCTTCAGATTCATGATCAATCAATTGGATTGAAAGGTTTTCAGGAATATTATTTAACTGCCAATTCAACGCAACTTGACCGGGATTCATTATCCAATTATGATCCACCATGAATGCATCAAAAGGAATTCTGAAAATGGGTTCTGACAAGGAAATATTCATTATTTCCATTGGGTTTGAATCATTATATAATGCCATCAGCATCCGGTCGCGGTCGTCAACCGGTTTGAGTTTAAAAGCGCCATTCGATACCAAATCAGAAGATTGAATAAGGTTGAGAATAACAGCGTCAGTAAACGAACCTGAAGAAGCTTCAATTATTATTTGGGGTGGCGCATCCATTTTATAAAAAGTACCTGAACTAATAGCTTTTGCGCTTGATTTAAAATCAAATTGAGTCCCGCCTGTTTTCGACTGGATAAAAAACCCTTGGAAGGGTTCAATCAATCCCCCTGTGAGTGTTCCCGAATCTGTAGAGGCATCGTAGGATTTAAACGTTCCGGATGTATTATCCCACACATAAACAACTGTTTCATATTTATCATTGGTACCGCTACCGCTGCCCCCAAGACTTAGTTTATCCGCATCAATGGTATGGGTGAACGGATTTCCTAAAAAATTCCAAGTACTCTCGGCAGTTGTAACACTCACGGTTGCAGCATGCTCGCTACCGCTGAGTGTCATTGTTTTTGGGAATCCTTCAGCAGATCCATCGTTATTATCATCAGAAAAAACATAAATGAGAAAACCTGTTCCAGCGGTGGGTATGTCAGATTGATTACTTATGGAAGTCCAAGCGCTTCCATTGTATGTATAAACATTTGGTGTGCCGCTCGTTTGATCGGCTCCGGTAAACCCTTGTGTCCATATACCGCTCAATAAATTGTCATACGTTTTACTTTGTAATGGCAAGGACAAAACGCGCCAACCGGCTGAACCGGTTAGTTGAATAGATTGGTTCGCATAGCCAGGCGTTCCCCCCATGTGGTAGCTATAGGTCCAATTGGAGCCAACATTGTTGTCAGTAGAAGCATCTTTTAATTCGAGAGAGGGTCCGTCATTATCCGGTGGCGTGGGCCAGGGAGAGGCATTATCAAAGGCGACTTGGTCCACGATATTTCCAGAACTATCATAAAGGATAATCGTTTCTCCCCCATTTGTTAATACACCGCTGGACCATTCAACACTGCCGGAATAATTATCACTTTCACGGGCGGCAACAAGGTAAGCCCCCGCTGCCAATGTTGTTCCGCTTGGGAACGTATAGGAAATTCCTGAAAAATAATAATCACCTATATTAACAGATGAACCCCCAAAATTGTATATTTCTATGAATTCATAATCCGTGTCGCTTCCCTGACTGCTTGATGGGCTATAATGAATTTCGTTTATAACAATGGTCTGCGCGGGTAGTACCACCAAGAGTGTAAAAAGAAATAGACCTAATATTTTTTTAAAGTCATGCATATTAATTATAGCATGATGCCGGCTGGGGTATGTGATTGGGTTGCCTATGACCCGGCGAAAACTGCTCAATATTTTTGGTAAAATCAAAGCATTTTATTTTTTTCTATTTTCCGCATTGGGACACCCATATCTTTACATCTGTCCATGTATCTTACAATATATTTGAACTTAACTTTTACATTAAATATGTGGGGGAGTCAGGTGGTAAAATGTTGCAGGACGATACGTACTGCCCAAGTTTGTTTGAGTGTCTTTGGTCTTGAAATGATGAGGGGACGAATCATTTCCTATCTATATTATCTTGTGAAGCAAGGCAAAGGCTCCATTCAAAAAATAAAAAATAAAAAAAGTTGGTTATTATTTGGTTTATAGGTTAATATTGAGCAATTACTTACGTCGGGCCTTTCGTGAGAAAGGCTCTTTTTATAATAAATATCATGGAGGGCATGTATATGCGTAAATCAATTACACTAAGCATTGGCGTATTCCTTTTAACCGGGTTGCTCTTTGCGCAATTCAAGGTTTCTGGAACAATAACCGATGCAAAATCCGGCGATAAGCTCGTCGGGGCAAACGTGATTGTTGAAGGAACAGAATCCGGGACATCAACCGATGTAGATGGGAACTATTCACTCACCGTTCCTGCAGGTTTAAGCACGGCCAAAGTTACGGCACGTTACATAGGCTATAAGCAGGCTACAGTAACAGTAACAGCGTCTGGGAACCAAGACTTTTCATTAAAAGAAGATGTGTTGAAAATGGATGCAGTAATGGTTACCGGTGTGGCTGGAGAACTCACCAAAACAAAAACACCGTTTGCAATCGATAAAATAGATTCTGATGTATTGGAATTAGCACCATCCACAACTGTTGAGTCGCTGATTCGCGGTAAGTCTGCCGGTGTAAAAGTGGTCAAAGCAACGGGAGAACCAGGCTATGGTGCTTCTGTACAGTTACGCGGTGCAACCAGTATTAACGCCAGCGGGCGCTCACAAGCGCCACTGTACATCATAGACGGTATTATTATTGATCCATCTGTTTCAGGTAGCCCCATGGGAGATATCAGTCCGGATGACGTTCAAAGTATTGAAATCATCAAAGGCGCGGCTGGTGCTTCTGAATACGGTGCCCGTGCAGCCAATGGTGTGATTGCTATCACCACCAAACGCGGCTCGGAAATTGGATTGGGCCAAACCCGGTTCAATTATAAAATGGAACAAGGTTACAACCAATTGAACGGTTCCATCGAAACCAATGGATCCCACTTCTATAAAGTGGATTCTGCAACTGGATACTTTATTGATTCCGATTCCGGCGAACCATACGATCCTCGAGATGACACCAAGAATCCAGAACCGTTAAATTATTCTGACAGCAGTTGGGCCGCGGGTTACTACTTTGCGGACCAGCCATATAAATATGTGGCTACAGGTGAAGCAGGCGATGGTTCTCCCACGATGTTGCCAGACAATGGCGGACGCCCCGGTTTTGATCACGTCAAACGTTTCTATTCAGATGGAAATTTCACCAAGCATAATTTTTCCATGAGTCGGAATGCGGATAACTTTAATGTGTTTGTCAGTCTATCCAACCACTCAGAAGACGGTGTATTTGGTGATTTCATCGATGGGTTTAATCGCAACACATTTCGATTAAACACGGACGTAAATTTACCGTACGGAATTAAACTGGGCTTTAGTTCATTGCTATCAAAATCCCTAAAAGAAGAAGCCAATACAGGTGCTTTCTTTGATTTAACCTTTTTCCCTTGGGATGTGGATATTCTAAAGAAAAATCCGGATGGGGAATTTTATATTCAGCCGGACCCCCGGAATGAAGAAGAAGCGAACCCGGTCTATCAAATTGCGAATAACGAACGACTCAGCACAAGGAATCGTGCCCTCCTAGGCACCAATTTCAGCTGGTCTATTACACCGCAATTTAAAGCGGTCGGTTCTATGAGCTTTGACCGTTCAGCCCGCCAATGGAAAAACTATTATCCTAAAGGTTGGCTCACCGTAACCCCGAGTCCGAATTATAACGATGGCAATCTGCGCAGATCAAACACCAGCGAAGAAGCCATTAATGGTGATATAGGTTTAACATACGCCACTCAAATGGGCGATATGGATTTGATTGCCCGTGGTCGCTATAATTATGAATCATATAATTATAACTACAATAGAGGTGATGCCTGGAAATTAGCTGTGGGTGATGTTCCTCAGTTAGAAACCGGCTCGGAGAAATCAGTAAACTCTTCCAATGAAATAGTCAACTCTGACGGGGCCAATGTGGGCGCCCAGATTGATTTTAAGGACCGCTATATTATAGATGTGACACTTCGCCAAGATCGCAGTTCTCTGTTTGGTCCCGGCAACCGAGTCAACAACTACTATAAGTTCAGCGGTGCATACCGGATGAGTGAAGAAGGTTTTTGGGGCGGACTTCGGGGAATTTTCCCTGAATTCAAGGTACGCTTCAGCCAGGGAACAGCTGGCGTACGCCCAGCCTTTACCCAGCAGTATGAAACATGGGATGTTTCCGGTGGAAATATCTCAAAAGATGTTCTTGGAAATAAAGAACTAAAACCCCAGACCACAACTGAAACAGAATTTGGTGTTGACTTTAGCATTATGGATCGTGTATCCGTTGAATTCACCCAATCCAGCTCAATTAATGAGGATCAGCTTCTTCCTGTACCCCTTGCTGGTTTTTATGGCTATAGTTCTCAGTGGCGGAATGCAGGGACACTCAAAGCAGATGCAACTGAAATTTCAATAAATGCATCTGTGATTAATACCCGGGATATGTCATTAACCATGGGTCTCAACTGGGATAAATATGATCAGCAAATTACGGAATTCAACATGCCGTCCTACTTGTATAGCGCCGGCGGGCCTAAAGTCTTTTACATGAAAAATGAATCCCAATATGCTTCCTTCTGGGGAACAAAATGGACGAGAGAAACCAGTGAGCTTCCTACAGATGACCAGCAGTATGCTAGCCAGTTCCAGGTTAATGATGAAGGATTCCTGGTTTGGGTAGGCGAAGGCAACTCATGGAAAGATGGAATCGCCAAAACATTGTGGGGAAAAACAAGCTCAGATATGAGTAAAACCTACAATTGGGGCCGTCCGATCCAGTATATAGATGCAGATGGTGAATCTCTCCATCAAATTGGTACTTCAGTGCCGGATTTTGGATATGCATTCAATTTCAATTTTCGCTTTCAGGGCCTAACCATTTATGCCCTGTTTGATGGTCAAAGTGGTGGCAACATCTATAACCGTACCCGTCAATGGGGTGCCCGTGAAGCGGCAACCGGCGACGCAGATCAGTATGGTAAAGAAGATGGAGTGAAAAAACCCACAATCTATTATCGGGATCTTTATCATGTGAATGCGCCAAACGATTTCTACATAGAGGACGCTTCTTACACAAAACTGCGCGAACTTGCGGTCAAATTTAATGTGGCCAGCCTGGTTGATATGCGTGGGTTTGGTATCAATGGGTTAAACGTAGGTATTGTAGGTCGAAATCTGATCACATGGACAAATTACAGAGGCTATGATCCGGAAGTGGGTCGTGGCGGCGGTGAGCTCGGATCTGCAGTGAATGCCCGTGTGGATTCATACACATATCCGAACTATCGAACATTTTCATTCACAATGGATATAGATTTTTAAGGAAAGGAGAGCATACAAATGAATATCATAAAGAAAATAACAAGTTTTGCATTGGTTGCTGTACTCGCCATGTCAGGCTGTGCCGATCTGGATGTAAGCAATACGAATGCACCTGACCAATCACGTGCTCTTGCGGAACCCGAAGATGTTGAATCTTTGATTAAGAGTACATTTTTAACCTGGTGGCAGGGAACCCATACAACCGGCGGTTCTTTTAACCCCGGCGTCATGGCAGATGCCCATACCTGCTCCTGGGGTAACTACGGCATGCGGGAGCTTTCTTCTGAACCTCGTGCCGCTGCAAATAACAGCCCTGCATGGAACTATGCCGATGCGTTAGAACAGCCTTGGTATAGTTGGTACGGCGCTATTTCTGCTGCGAAAGATGGTTTAACTGCTATAGCTGCAGGGCAAGAAGGTGGTAAAACTTTCTTAGCCGATGCGGATTCCGATACTCGGGCAAAAGTATTTGCCAATTTCATTATGGGTATTTCCAATGGAATGGTTGCTATTTACTATGACAAAGGGTTCCTGGTAACAGAAGATACAGATTTCAGTCAAGAAATTAGTACCGTTTCCTACGATGAACTCATGTCCGGTGCGATTGCAATTTTAAATCAGGTCATTAGTGATTGTAATGCCAATGCTTCTGTTGCTTTGCCCCAAGGCTGGCTACAGATTGACAATCTGACCTTAGGTGATTTGGGTAAAATAGCTCATAGTTTTATAGCACGATTTGAAGCTGGTGTTGGCCGGACCCGCCAGGAACGGGATACTGCCGACTGGGCATCCATTAAAAGTCATGCCTCTCAAGGTGCGCCCATGGCGCCTGTGGGTGATGGAGATTATTGGTGGTCCCGCACACAATACTATACGGGTAGTTCCAGAAGTTGGGGACGTGCCGATTACAAGATGATTGGACCTGCAGACACAGGAACGGGTTATGCCAACTGGCTCGGTGATGGAAGCGCAGCAACGGTTGCCGGTCGTAAAGCATATACCATGGAAACTGACGATGCTCGGATTACTGGCGCATTAGATGCAGATGGTAACCAAACTCAAGGGTTATATATGGTGAATGAATACCGAACGCGATATATTTCCTCTCGCGGTACGTATCATCAAACCTACTATGCCTTGAATAAATTAAGGACATATGCTGTAGATCAAGGCCTTGTAGGCCCCATGCATGATATTACCCAAACAGAGATGGATTTGCTCCAGGCAGAAGCAGCACTTCGTTCTGGTGATGCTGCAGGTGCTGCGACGTTTATTAATATGACCCGAGTCGGTAATGGCGCTTTAACCGCTGCCGCTGCCGCTGATGGAATTGGGTCTGTATCCGATGCAGCCAATGCATTGGATGGTGGATCATTGTGGGCCAAGTATAAGTATGAGAAAATTCTTGAAGATATTTTCTACCATCCTTATACAACGTATGCCAGCCGACGAGGTTGGGGCGATTTGGTTCCTGGCACACCAACAATGCTAGCGATTCCCGGTAAGGAATTAGAAATCCTTTTATTGGATAACTATACCTTTGGCGGACAAGATGCTATTGGGAACTCGGGTACAGCAGGAAAGATTCGCAATAATGGATTCAGATCCCGTGGATTTAATATTGAATGGGAAAAAATGACACCACTGAATAAAGCGGATTTACATTAAATCCTGATTCAAAAAAGGTTAAAAAAAGGCTCTGCATTTGCGGAGCCTTTTTATTAATATTCATATATGATGTTAACAAAAAAAATATCGGCTACTGCGTTAATTTTCGCCTGGGTCTGGATTGGATGCAGTGGTGTATCATCCGGCACCATAACAGAATATCGAAAGACTGTTGGCACAGCGAGCATGGACGATTATTATGATTTAACAAATAAAATACTTAATAGACATAGATACCTTGTTGATGAAACCCAGGATAGGGGAATGGGCGCAATAATCGAATGTAAATATGAATATCCCTCAATATCTAATGAAGAAGCACTTCAGGGTATCAGAGAAATCAGATATATGCTAACTGTGGAAGCAAGAGCGAAAGGAACGGGTGGTGGTATGTATTCAGTCCGGGCCATTGTACGGTCTTATGGCCGATTCGGCGGGAGTGAAGACTGGGTGGATATTCCAATTAACGATGAAACCAAGAGCCGTGTTAAATTATTTTCGAATGATTTAAAAACTGAATTTGAAAATAAAATTCGCGCCTTTTAATTTATTTTAATTGCTTCATTTTCTATCACTTGATACCATTGGTTAACTGTCACGCCTGAAAAAGTTTGTTTTGTTCCAGATCCTGGCCAGAAAATATGAATAGCATTGATTTCAGCATCCCTTCCTAAACCAATCATTTGATTAAAGGGATTTCCGCCAAAACTCCCGCCACTAGATACGGTGCGGTGAACGACAAGTCCGCTATCTAAAACAATTTCAATCCGCGCCCCAAGCGCTAATTTATTTGTCTGTTTTCCTCTTAAGGATAATCCAATCCAATGGTTTCCCCATCCTCCGGGATTTTCAAAAAGAACATTTTGATATACACTACCCTCATATGCGCCACCCATAACGGCATGAACATCTAAATCTCCATCTCGATCAAAATCAGCATAAGAAACGCCATGCCCTTTTTGCAAATGACCAAATCGGCCATGAAAGGTTACATCATCGAAAGATTTCCCCTTGTTGTTTAAAAACATACGATTGGGTTGAATTGAGCGATAATCCGGATCTCCGGTTCCTGCATAAAAATCTAAAAACCCATCGTTATTAAGATCTCCGAAATTGCTTCCCATGGTGAGGAGGGGATG
Organism: Fidelibacterota bacterium; assembly: GCA_014382015.1. Taxonomy (GTDB): domain Bacteria; phylum Fidelibacterota; class Marinisomatia; order Marinisomatales; family TCS55; genus TCS55. The sequence continues at coordinate 22,248 of JACNKN010000074.1, forward strand.
GTGCAGGTTAGCCGCTTTAGTCACATCTGTAAATGTGCCATCCTTATTGTTTTGATACAATCGAGGAGATTCACCCTGATGTTTTAGGCCAAGATAATCCATAGCCACATGTCCGGAGGAGTTATCATATCCGGATACCCAGATATCTTCCCACCCGTCGTTATTAAAATCCCAAAACCAGGCAGGAAAACTATGGATGGGTTCTGTAACGCCAGCTATTTTTGATATGTCTTTAAAGTGAAAATTATTTTCTGGACCACTATTTTGGAATAGTAAATTGGGCTCCCCCAGGCGGGAGATATATAAATCCAATAAACCATCATTATTTATATCTCCCCAAATAACAGCTTTTACAAATCCAAGAACATCAATGCCATGTATTTTGGCAACGTTAGAAAAAGTACCATCACCATTATTTTGATATAGTTCGGAAATATGTGTAGATCTCCCGGTGCTCTCGTTGCCGATAAAGAGATCTAGCCAGCCATCGTTGTTAAAGTCTCCCCAGGATGCAGTTTGTGTTGGATGTTCAGAATACATTTTTGCTGAGATAGTCACATCAGTAAATGTGCCGTCCCCATTATTTTTTAACAATGAATTCGGGTGGTGTCCATCTTCCCCAAACCATCCTCCTCGCAAAACAAACACATCGGCCCAGCCATCATTGTTATAATCTCCATGGACCATATTGAGGCCTCCCGTTATTCCGGTAAGGTTGCTATGTATGGTCATGTCCTCAAATTTGCCTTTACCCATATTCTTAAAAAAATGAAGTTGGTTGCCCGCACCCCAAGATGAAACCATAATATCAACCAATCCATCTCCGTCAAAATCGTCAGCAAGAGAGCCGCCAGCAAGGCTAAGATGATCCAGTCCGACAGATTCGGCGATTTCATTAAATTCAGGAAAGGCAATGGAATCGGAAGGTATTAATTGTGGGATGAGCCAGCGATCCGGGACATGATCGGGATAATCTCCTTTTACCATATAGGCAATATTTAATAACCACCGATAGACATAGTCGTTGGGGGCCTTTTTTAGGAGTGATTGATAGATGTTAATTGCCTTTTCTGCACTTGTTTTTTTACGGTGTATACCTGCGCCGCGAATGGGCATGATACAAGATTCCGCATTATGGCCATCTATACAATTGGTTTCTTCCCCATGGCGAAAATGGGTGATAGCCAATAAATCCTGAATAGCCGTCATAAATGTTTCGGGAGGCGTAATATTCAGAGAATCAATTGTATGGAGTACATCATTATATTGATCAATCGATTGTTGAGTATATCCTGCATTCAGCATTTCGTTTGCAACAACGGATTTATGTTGGAGGGTAGCTGAAATATGATCATCAAACACCTGATTTTGTAGCCATGCCAATCGTTTTTTGTTGGCATATAAATTTATTTCAGGGTTCACCGTTTCCGCTTTTTCGGATAGAATTCGGATCATTTCCTGATGACTTTTCGATTCAGAAGATTCGCATCCCCACCAAGTAAGTAAAATTGTTATTATCAGAATGGCTTTTAAATTTATCATTTAACCAATTTTAACTCATTAATTAACAAGGTGGGAATTTTGTTATTGATAAAAACGAACTGCTCACCAGTTACCAATAACAAATCACAAAGGCTATGTTCTAACAATGAACTGTTTTGAATACTGTTTATACCATTTTGTTGAACCCCGATGGGGTTCTTTTTTTTAAATCGTATTCTATCTTGGATTATTCGCCACAAAAGTCACAAAATGCACAAAAAACTGATAACAAGGGATTTACAACGGTTGATGTAAATATTTTTTGTAATTTTATTTTTGTCATTTTTTTACCTTTTTCCTTCGTGAAACTTCGTGTTCTTCGTGGCTAATGAATTAACCAGGCTATAAACAAATAATCCCTACCCCGATACATTCGTAAACTCATTACAGGGCAGGCGGGATTCATTAATTGTAGCGGACTCCAGAGGAGTCAAATGTTTATAGAAAAGAATAAGAAAAGGAAAACAACGCCGTAGGTGTTGAATATTTTGGTGGGTATTTATCATGACTAATTCAGTAGATTTATGGAACATAGCCATCACAAACTAAAACGCCTGCCCAAAGAAAACAGCATTCAGGAATAATCCATTGGTCCCATACCAAAAGGCTCGAAAGTTTGGATTATCTGCAAAAAGAACAATGTGCCCGCGACCCTGTCTCCGGGCGATGATGGATGCAGTCCCTTTGATTTCTTCCAATTTTTCTTCTGAAATATATCCACTCAATAGTGGGGAATCTGTATATCGTCCTACATTAGCCGCTGTTTTTTCTGATAGCTCAAAAAAGGATGTACCTCGACGAAAAACAGGTGCTGTTTTTCCATATCCATAAGCAATTGGATGGGTGTTGTCTAAAGCAATCTCAAAAATAGCCCCGCCGATTCTCTGGGCGCCGGTTACTGCGGGAACTTGATCATAGGGAATATCCAGCGTATCTTTTTTTGCTTTTTTTATTTTCTCATTCAGGATCTTTTTCTTCACCACCCACTTTGACCCTGACTGAGTTGCAATTAAGGTACCACCGTTTTTAATCCATGTCTTAATGGCCGACACATCACCTGAATCCAAGTTTGTATAATTACCATCAGGCACAATAAGTGTATTGTATTTAGAGAGCTTTACATCATTAAGTTTTTTTGCATTTAACAGGGAAACAGGAATGCCCATTCTGTAGTTTAATAAATACCAGATTTCTCCCACACCATAGGAGGAAGTACCCTCCCCGGAAAAAAGGGCCACCCTTGGCTTTTGAAGTACCCCCTGGAATGCGCCACCCAAATCCGGACCGCTGGGTGTGGAAGCACTATTTGTCGCATAAATGTTTACATGGTCTGTTTCGGCGAGATCATTTACCATTTTATAGATTTCGTCTGGAGAAATATCTGCATCTGCGTCCCGCTGATTTATAGGTATCACAATGGTTCCTCGATTAAAATGGGTTTCTTTTCCATCAATTATAGCCGAAAAGGGAAGTGTGGTGAGTCTTGGAAGAATCCCGGAATCCAATATACGATAGAGTGCTTTGGGGGAATAATAGCGATCCCATTTCATAAGATACGCAGATTGGGCACGTCCACCAACGACGCGACCACCGTTTAGCTTAACGGGCTTTAGTTTTGTCCCTAAATATTTTGATGGATTTTGATGGAATTCGTATGACTCTACACCGTAGGCAAGGGGGAGGGTCCAGGCAGAAACATCATAAAAGAGAGAATCTTGGAATTCAGTCACCCGTTCCATTATTCCTTTTAGAAAACGCGTTTGGGGTTGATTGGCGGGAACGATTATAGCTTCGCCCGGTTTAAACTTTTTCTGTTTTATAGTCAATGTTCTTTTGAGTTCATGCGCCACAATACGATGTTTTTGAAGATTTTGAATCAGCATTTGGGCCCGGGTTCTATTTTTCTTCAGACTGATAACATATCCCTTTGTTGGATTCTTTTTAGCAGCGTCAGTCGCTGTGGCATAGAAATCACGCTGGTAGGAAAGAAACTCTTTTCGAAGGGCTGTTAACCCATCCAACGTTCCCAGGGTGGACATAAAATGATTGCGGATGGTAAAGGCATAGGTCATGCGCCCCTGGTTGGTTTCTGTTTCCAATGCTCGGGAAGACGCCTGTTCAAACAAAATACCCACAGACCCGTGAATGTCTCCAAATGTGGACCCCTTCCCATAGTAAAAATCGTCATAAGACTGTTCGGAATAATACATAGATTGAATACTGTCCAATCGCTTGGCATGGTAGGGCGCCAGTTTGCCCGCCAGTTCAATTGTTTTTTGCGGCGTGTTTGGATTATTACGACTGGGAATTCCCGGTTGAAAAAAGAATGTTGAATTCGATCCCATTTCATGGACATCCAATAAAAATTGAGGTCGCCAGTGATGGAATAATGCAACGCGCCCATTGGATTCCGGCTGTGTAACGGGCATCCAATCCCGGTTCATATCAAATAAATAATGGTTGGTTCTTCCTCGGGGCCAGGGTTGATTATGTTCCCGGTCTTGTGTATCGGATGTGGGTACGGCTCCGCGGTTGCCGTTTACCCAATTTACAAATCGATCTCGCCCATCGGGATTAAACATGGGATCAACAATTAAGACTGTATTTTTTAAAATGTCATTAATCTGCTTTCCATTACCCGCAGCTAAATGATATAGCAAAAGGAGAGACGCTTCTGTACCGCTGGCTTCATCTCCGTGGATGGAGAATCCCAGGTATGCCACCATGGGCATATCATTTAGATCTTTATCGCGGACTTTATTTGGATTATCAGATAATATTAGATTGGTCAAACGAATTTCCTCCAAATTATCGTGGTTGTCCGGATGGGTCACGATCGCATGGATTAGGCGGCGACCTTCATGGGTTTGCCCGTGATCTTCCAAAATGATTCGGTTGCTTTTGGCAGCCATTGTTTCAAAATAATCGATGACCTGATCGGTTCGCGTATGACGAGATCCGATTTGATGTCTGATAATTTCCTCCGGTTTCGGGATAGAAGCATTATACCGGACACCCCTGATTTCCATGGGGAGTTGAATATCGTGCTGAGAAAATAAAAATGTAATCAGAATAATGAATGAATATCGTTTCATGGGGCCTCTATTGATTATTAATATAACGGATAAAGTTAAAACAGGATCGATATTCAAGAATGGATAATTTAGTTTGGTATAGACCAAAATTTTAACGTATTAAATTTGCAAATGATCATCCAAAAATTATTCATTTTCACCTTAATAATATCCCCCATTGTGGGGGATTTTATGGGGATTAATAAAAAAATGATGAAAAGGAATAGTACGATACGCCAATAGAAGGCTTGGGAAGAAGGAGATATAAAATCAAGGGAATTGTTTTCTACGGGTAATATGGTGTTCAAAAAAATGCAATATGGAGAATCATTTTGGACAAAAGTAAATTTTGTCTATCCAAAATCATAATAAAACGAAAGGGGATATTGCACCTAAATTCAACTTTAAAATAAGTTTAAAAAAATGGCAATCGAATCAATCGAATTAAAAATTAAAGGCATGCACTGTTCAGCTTGTGTGGGCACCATCGAACGGGCATTGAATAAAGTAGATGGTGTAGAAAGCGCCGTCGTCAATCTTACGTTAGAAAAAGCCCACATTGAGGGAGAAGTCAGCTTTGATCAATTAATCAAAGCTGTGGAGGATACAGGGTATGAAGCTGAACAAATTGATAAATTGGAAATACCCGACGAAAAAACACCTGACGAAAATTTAAATAGGGCAAAGAACCATATGATTTTCGCTTGGGTTACCACAGCCATCATTATGATATGGATGATCCCCAAGTGGATTTCGGGTATTATGTGGCCGAATGACACCTTATATATATATGGCATGATTATTTTAAGTATTGTTGTTTTGGCTTTTCCGGGCCGAGAGACATTAAAGTCAGCTTGGGGATCGGCGATTCACTTGTCACCTAATATGGATGTCCTCATCGCTTTGGGGTCTTTGGCATGCTTGGTGACGGGTGGTTTAAAAGCCATAGGAATGAATATCCACTCTTTTGCTGGCATTGCAGGGATGATTATGGCTTTTCACTTAACGGGACGGTATATAGAAACAAAAGCCCGGGGGAGATCTTCTCAGGCCATTAAACGTCTGATGTCGCTGGGGGCAAAAAATGCACTTATTTTAAAAGATGGCAAAGAAATTGAAAAGAGCGTGTCTAGTATTCTCTTGGGGGACATTATGGTAGTGAAACCAGGAGAAAAGATTCCCACCGATGGCTTAATTGTAAAAGGCGAAAGTGCAGTGGACGAATCTATTGCCACTGGTGAATCACTTCCAGTCCATAAAGGGGAAGGGGATCGTGTGATTGGCGCCACCATTAATATAGACGGGTCAATTCAGGTAAAGGCGACAAAAATCGGGAAAGATACATTTATATCTCAAATGGCGAAGCTGGTGGAAGAAGCGCAAACAACAAAAATTCCGATTCAAGAATTTGCAGATAGCGTTACCGCTGTTTTTGTGCCAATTGTATTGGTCGTAGCTACGGTTACATTTCTGGCCTGGAAAGTATTCCCAGAGATTATGCAAAATGGCATGGCAATGTTTGTAAATATTTTTCCATGGGTAAATCTGGACGCCTCCCCTACAACAATGGCTATTTTTGCTGCCGTAGCGGTTTTGGTTATTGCTTGCCCTTGTGCTTTAGGATTAGCCACACCCACAGCCCTCATGGTGGGGAGCGGAAAGGGGGCGGAAAATGGCATTCTTATTCGAAACGGTGCCGCAATTCAAAGGATGAATGAAGTCACTACCGTTGTATTTGATAAAACAGGCACACTTACCATGGGGAAACCTAAAGTAACCCAAGTTAAAACTTTTGGTGGAATTGGGGAAAACGACCTTATACGGATGGCCGCCAGTATTGAAACACACACAACGCATCCCTTGGGAAACGCCATCGTTCGGTTGGCAGATGAACAGCAAATAGGAATAGATGAAGTGACCAACGTACAATCAACCCCGGGGAAAGGATTGTCTGGCAATTTTGGCAGCGCCGTCATTAAGGTGGGGAGCGCATCGTTTGTTGGGTTTACGAAGGAATTAAAGGAAAAGGGATCCCATGTGTTTATCGCCTTGGACAATACGGTTTATGGCGTTTTTATATTGGTTGATGAAATGAAAGAAAACGCCGGGGAAACGATCCAAAGTTTGAAGTCAAATAATATTAAGACAGTCATGCTCACGGGGGACAAAAAAGAAGCGGCCCATTTATTAGCCGATCAAATAGGCATAGATGAAATATATGCAGAAGTTCTGCCGGAGGATAAAACAAATATTATACAGGCGCTTCAGAGGAAAGGCCAAATCGTGTGCATGCTAGGTGATGGCATAAACGATGCACCTGCCATCGCCCAGGCAGATGTGGGGGTGGCCATGGGAACAGGCACAGATATAGCCATGGATACAGGAGACATTATAT
>JACNKN010000016.1 GCA_014382015.1 Fidelibacterota bacterium
CTGTCCACTAATTATTTATCAAGGCTAAAAAAAAAGACTGTCCACGAATGGCACGAAAAAAACACGAATTAAAGATTATGGTTTTGGTAGATGACTGAAAATGCGCTGTGATTTGTCATCAGATGTATTATGATTTAAAAGGTTTATTGAAAAAACTAAAAAAAATACTGTCCACAGAAAAAAATTGATTCCCACCTACGCTACCGCCTTCGGTGGATAAAATTGGAAAAAAGAAAAACAAAAAAACCTGTCCACGAATTACACGAAAAAAACACCCCGACCTACGGTACACCGACATAAATGTGCGGTGCGACGGGGCCGTGCCTACACTACGTTCCGGCAGACAGGCAGGCGAAGGGTAACTATGGCTTGGTTGGGTGATTAGCGATTGTATTATGATTTAACAGCAAATGTATTATGATTGAAAAAAGAAACTGGAAAAAGTGTTTACGTGTGAATGTGTTTGGGTATTCAAGTGTTCAGGTGTTAGAGTGTTCACGCGTTTAGCAGGCGATGCTCGAAGGGAAAGGCGGCATTCGGTATTTGGTTTTCGGCAAAAAAGATTGTTTGAGTTAAACAGACTTTAACCACGATTTGAAAAATGGATCCTGAAACTGATATGAACCGCTTTCTTTTTCTATAATACCCAGATGAATCAGTCTTTCAACTATTCTTTGAGTTGTTGACACAGTTGATAAATTATGTTTCTTTTTATAATTTTCAGTGAAAATACGTTTGGACTCTGTACTCAACGCCAGGAGAACCTTCTGCTGCTGGGATGTAAGCCTATGATACATTGAACTAAAATAATCCAGTTGATTATTTAAGATTTTCGCAACTGCTGTTTGTATAGTATTTGAATTAACCATTCTTGATTCAATAGCTGTTTCCCATACCGCTGAAGCCAAATATTGGACATAATGAGGAATATTATCAGCTATATCCACAATGTTCTTTGCATCATCTTTATTAATATTGAAATCCGTACTATTAAAATGATCTGAAACATATTTTACCATGACATCTTTATTAATTTTCTTTAATTCCATCATTTTTGCAAACTGGTAAAATGCCTTATTGGGATGGGTTAACATATTTTGCAATATACTCGACTGTGATCCCATAAATACATATGCAACATTATCATGGTGGATCAGTGCGGCTCTTAATTCTTTTTCAAAACTGTCGCCGTTTAGTTTTGCAACATCCTGAAATTCGTCAAAAACAACAATCCAGGGTTTATCCTTCGCCAATTTTTGCGGAAGATCAAAGACTTCCGATATATCAGACATAGAATCTGATGACTGCAGACTGATGAGCGGGTTGCCGTCATCTCCAAAAGAAATAACAGGTTTTATTTTTTTTACAAATTGGTTGATCTGCTTTATCGTCTTTTCCCATGGGTGTAACGTATTCAATATTTCCTGATAAAGGATCTCTACAAATTTTGTTTTTGAGTGAACCTTAAAGAAATCAATATAAACTGTATGGTACCCACTTTTCTTTAACTGATTTAGCAATTTTATAATTAATGACGATTTTCCATACCGTCTCGGTGAGTATAAAACAATACTTTGCTTTGTTGTAAGCCATTGAGTTATGTCCTTCTGTTCATCCTCCCGATTGATAAAAAAGGGTTCATCAACAATTATGCCATATCTAAAGGGGTTTTTCATAGATGGAATATATTACGCATATATGCGTAACGCAACGGTGCGTAATTGACTTTTAAATTGACTTTTAAATTGACTTTTAAATTGAGAATTGACTCCCACCTACGCTACCGCCTTCGGTGGATAAAATTGATAATTGAAAATTGATACCCGCCTACGCTAGAGCTGCGGCGCGGTAAAATTGAAAAAAACCTGTCCACTAATTACACGAAAAACCCCGTTTCACAACGGGGTTTTTTATTCCAATGATTTTCAGTAGATTTGAATATGAGTGTATATTTCAAATTACTACTATTCATTGGGTTAGCTTGGGGACAACCTAATAAAGATTTATTAATTCTTAAATCTGGTGAATCCATTCGAGGTACATATTCTGAAAAAGTGAATGGACAGATAATCTTCTATAATTATAATCATAATTTTAAACTTACCAATAATAGTTTTCCTATCAATGATGTAAAAACTATTGTGACCAAGGATGGTGAATTTAATTATCCTTTTGACATTCCGAAAACAGGAATATTTGGGATGGGACCTAAAGCATCATCTCTATTTTATTTAATTGGACTTTCCTTTGTATTTTCACTTGCTTATTTATTAGCAATAGCGATTGGACTACCTCCCCCTGGATAGTGGGAGCCCCGCAAATAGAAAAACCAAATTCCCTTGAATAAAATCCCAGTTGTGAAAAGGGGTTTTAATTTTTAAACTATTTATTTCAATGGTCTGTTTTTAAGAACAAGCATACGCACTTGGGAACCGCGATAAAAAAGCAATAGCTAATCTTAATTCACGCTTATCGACGCATTCACCAATTTTATGTGTATTTTGTTCCACGCCTGGTCCAATCCCAAACATAGCAGGATGCTTAAACCCGCCCGCATGAATCCATGCTTTTTTATCCGAAATATCAATGGAATCATTCTCTTCCGGAATAGGGAAACCAACGCCATCTGTTGAAAAAATCCATCGATCAATCCGTGGCTCTTTCCGTAAAGTACCAGCTGTTTCCACTTCAGTTTCCACGTTGGGTGTTACCACATTTCGATACACATCCGCCGCCGTTTGAATAGCAGGATGCTCTTCCGGTGTCGCCCATCCCATATAAATTTGCTTATTTCCAGGACGATAATTCCGCCAGGTTAAATCGTCATATTCCGGAACCGATACATCCACATCCAATCCGGCATCTCTTGCACGTTTTATTGATTCAAGATTTTCGATATCTTGTACAGCTTCAGCAGGGATTTCACCCACTGTTAATCGGCGATCAAACCTAAATGTGAATCGATCCGGGACAGCACAATCACTGGGCGTTTCTAACTGTGCCCAAGATGCGGTTCGTGTTCCATGGCCTAAAAATGGGTCATCTTTAAACCCTTCTCGATCATCATATTTTTGTGCCGCTTCTGCAATAATGGCTCCGCCAAATTCCAGTGGATTAAGACCTTCCCAAGGCATAGACCCGTGACAAGAACGGCCTGTAACAGTAACCATTATTTGCATCCGTCCCCTTTGCCCACGATAAATCCCAAGTGATCCTTTATTGGCATCGCCTGTTCCTTCCGTTAAAATGACTACATCCGGAATTAATTCTGCGCCTGCACCCGGCAACACTTTATTCATGAGGTACATAGGGCCAGCTCCATCATTATCTTCTTCTGCAGCTGTGGCATAAGCTCGAATGATTGTCCCCTTGAGAGATCCTTCTTCCACCAATTCTAAAGCAATTTTAGTGGCAACAATTTCTGAAATGACACCGCCTAATTGGTCGGCAGATCCACGACCAAAAATAAGTTGATCCCATTCATCATCTGGTGGTAAATAGCCCAATTCGCCACGTAAAAATTCACGTGCAATATCATCTTTATTAATGACACCATCATAAGAGTCCACACTATTGTTCGTTTTCGAAAGCCATTGATCTCTTAAAGCACCCACCGTGTCTGAATGTCCGTCAAAATAAATGATGCGTTTTTCTTCATCAGGAATTCCATCATTCTCATCTTTAACGGTCCAAACCAAATTGCCATATTCATCAAACCAAACATCTTCCCGTGAGCGAACCGCTTTGATTTCAACAATTCGCTTTTTTAAATATTCTAAACGGGGACCTTCATGATTGCTTAACCCACAATCCGGGTCGCCACCCTGATCAACCGGTTTATCCACATAATCCGCAGGAATGCGAATGGCTTCTTTTAATAATTCTTCAGCTAACGGTAAATACTTTAAACTTAATTCTGAAATTCGTCTGTCCAAGTCGTTCATTAGTTATGTTCCTATTTCCTTACTTATTTATTTGTTATTTGTTTGATTCCATTCAACACCTTTTCCGGTGTGATGGGACATTCTCTTAACCGTGCTCCACACGCATTATAAATGGCATTTGCTACGGCGGGTGCGGGTCCATTGATGGGAATTTCTGCTACAGCTTTTGCACCATACGGTCCCGTAGGTTCATCTGTGTGAACAAATTCTGCAACAATCTCCGGCATATCAATGGATGTATAAATATGGTATTTTTCAAAGTCCGTATTGATGGGTTGTCCCTTTCCATCAAAAATCATGAACTCGGATAAAGCCATGCCTAATGATTGTGGGATTGCACCTTCTGCTTGCCCTTCAGCCATTTGGGGATTTATCACTTGTCCGCAATCAGTAATAGATACAATTTTATTCACTTTCACAAATCCCGTTTCCATATCCACTGTTACATCCGCAAATGTTGCATTGTAAGGTGGCGGACTGTCATAACTAATTTTTGATGCCGTTGCTTGAATCTGTTTTTGGTGATCCGTATAAAAAGATTTTGTGCAAATATCCTGGTAGGAAATGGATTTTCCATCAAGAGTAACAACATGATTATTTTTAACAGTAGCTTCTTCAACAGCCAAAATCTTTTTCCCCTGCTCCAGAATTTGTTCCAATATTTTTTCGGATGCTTTCTTCACTGCGCCGCCGGAAATATAGATTGTGCTGGAGGCATAGGCGCCCGTATCAAATGGTGTCGTATCCGTATCGGAAGAAATGACAATAATTTTATCTATCGGTACATCAAGAACTTCCGCAGCTATTTGGGCTAATGCTGTATCCGATCCTGTGCCCAAATCTGTGGCTCCCACATTCAAATTGAAACTACCATCTTCATTCATTTTCATAAAGACAGATCCCATATCAATTCCAGCAATTCCTGATGCTTGGGCAACAGTTGCCATTCCAACACCACGTCGAAATACACCGAACTTTTCAGAGTTTCTCATCTTGTCCCAATCAATGAGTTCTCGACCACGGTCAATGCAAGCTTCAATGCCATTTGTATTTAGAGTTACAGGATATCCTTCTCCGCCTTCACCCAAAATTTTTGCGATGGGAACATCTTCTCCTTCCTGAAAATAATTATTTTTCCGCAATTCGATGGGATCCACATTGAGATGATTTGCAATTTCATCCATAAGTGATTCCAAAGCGAAAAACCCCTGTGGTGCACCATAACCACGATACGCACCAGCCGGTGGCAGATTTGTATAAACTGAATTAGCTCGCAATCGTACATGGGGGGCACGATATAACGCCAAGGATTTATTTGCAGTCACGGACATTACTGTAAGTGAGTGGGGTCCATATCCACCGGAATTTTGAAGAATATCCATATCGATAGCGTTGATTATTAAATCATCTGATAATCCAATTTTAAACGTCACATATTGGGGATGGCGGGAGCGGGCCGCATAAAATTCTTCTTCCCGAGTATATTCCAATCGGCATGGCTTTCCCGTTTCCATGGTGATAGCAGCACATACTTCTTCATTCAGAATTTCCTGTTTGCCGCCAAATCCACCGCCGATTCTTGGTTTAATGACACGAATTTTCCCCACAGGAATATCCAAGACTTCACCTACAATCCGGCGTACATGATAAGGCACTTGTGTGGCGGTTCGGATAACGAGCCGGTCATTTTCGTCTAACCACGTAAGAGTAATATGGGGCTCAATGCTGCATTGCTGGGCGTAAGGCGTATAATATGTTCCTTCAAAAACATGGGCAGATTCATCAAAACCCTTTTGAATATCGCCTAATTCTTCTTCAATATTCGCCGC
>JACNKN010000072.1 GCA_014382015.1 Fidelibacterota bacterium
ACGATGGTGAATTAGCATCTATGTATTTAGGGAAAATGGCCGAAGGATGTGTCAGTTGTCATCAGATTTATGCAAAAGATCGATTTGAAGGATTTTCAAGTCACGAAGAAGCAAAGCATGAGCATTAACTAAAACCGATAATTCAATCCAGCATATATAAATAAGTTAGTATAAGATTTATCTTTTAAATAATCTATATTAGTAGAGAATTGAATTCTTTTATGAACTCGCCAATTGAACCCACCACTGAATCGAGATTGAAAAAAGTCGGAAGATTTATTTCCATATCCATAGGAATAAAAATCTGCATCTGCATAGAGACTCACATTGCGATTTAGGGATTGATCCACACCCAATACGGCCCGAATACCGGTTAATAAATCGTTTCGGATAAAGTTGGTTTTGAAACGATAGGATCGTTTGTTCTTTTTGTTCGGTGTTTGATAACCAAAAACAATGACGGAAGCCGGGCGATCGAATGAAATTTGCGAACGCAAATTCAACCCAATCTGAATATTTCCAAACCCATCACTTGACCAATTAAAAGCATTATACCAACCGGAGCGTAGTTCGTCCTGAAATAAAGAATCGGGGAGGGTCTGAACCGATTCAAAATACACCACCTGTCGTCGGCCGGAATATCTTGAATAAAGCGAAAGTCCGTTTGTTGGACGAAAACGAATAGATATCTGGTTGGAGGTGGGGGTCAATGATTTCCGATCGCCAATGGATTGCGTAGAGTAAAGGTCTAATGTTTGGTTGATTGCTAGGGAAAGGGACTTTTTATAGTCACTTCTCCATGACCAATAGAGAAATTCACGATCTGTTTTTCCTTTAAACTTCTGTTGCGCAAAAGCAGCACTGCCATTGATTCGCATATTTTTTGTCTGTTTTTTATAATGAATAAATCCACCTGTTTTCAGTACATCTTTGGAAAAATCCATATTTTGTTGTGCGGGTAAATACCCACCCAATACACCAAGGGTGATTTCTTTTTTAAAGGTGGAACTAACCACCAATCCATCTGTGGCACCTAATCCGGATAATGCAGGGGAGAAGACGCGACCCGCCTGCATAAAAAATTTCCCATTCGATTGTCCTAATGTTAATCGGGCTTGATATAAATTGAAATCCCCGGAAAGCAAATCACTCCGACCATATACCCATAATTGAGGTTTAAGAAATCCACTGGACCGAAGTCTATAATTCACCATACCAATACTTCGATTTTTGGTTGGCTTATCAGAATATTGAGTGGACATATATCGCGCACTTATATTTCCGGATTGACGCCATGGTGATCTTTTAGCCGGCTTGGCTGGTTTCGGCTTTTGTGAAACGATTTCTTTTTTTGGGGGTAAAATCATATTATTAATTTTCTCTAACACGACCCGATCTCCCAATTGAAATTGTGAAATGGGAACCAGCGATTCGGATACAGATGATTTATTTGCAATACTGGTAATATGAATTAATCCCAATTCTTGTCCCCTGCGCAGCACAGTTAGCGTATCCCCAACTGCTGCTCCCTTATTCAATCCAATATCGCTATAGACTTGATCTGTGGTAACATAGGTAATGGTTCCCTCGGCCTTGATCGATTCCTGGGTAAAAATGAACCCTTGGCAAATCATCAAACTTACGAATAGTTTTTTAATCATCTTCTTCCCCCCGGGGATGACATTGGAAACAGGATTTACTATCATAAACATACCCACGTTCATCATCATGTTCATCATCCATTTTACTTTGGCCATGTTCATGGCATACGCCGTTGAGGCCGCAGGAAAAATCAGTATAATCCGATGGATTCACGTGGCATTCCGCCTCACAGGTTGACCATTCTCCACGATGTTTTCCTGTAAAAATGGGAAAAAATAAATCATGGTGAGACATGTCGGTTGGTGTCCAAGCCCGGGTATTGTGACAAAGTATGCAGTTTGGATTATCGGAGTGAGTTCCTGCAGCTAAAGCTTGGTTATAAACATTCATATGACAAGAGAAACAGTCATTTGTTAGGGTACCGGAAATTTGATTTAATCCCAACCCATGACAATCACTGCATTCAATTTGGGCATGAGCACCTTCTAAGGGGAATGCAAAATGATCCGTTGCTTTTTGCCAGTTCGTCATTTCCCAAGACTGACTATTATGGCAGTTTTCGCAGGAAGTGCCCAAAAATCCATGATGGATATCCATGTGGCAGGATTGACATGTGGTTTCAGCCATTGAAAATTGATGTAGTTCTTCATTGGTGTTTCCCCTGTGACATTGAATACAGTCTGCCATTTGATGTTTTTCTCTCAAAGGGAATAGGGTTTGGTCATGGTTAAACCGAGTCTCAACTAAGAGGGGACGCCATCCAGAAGGTGTATGACATTGACCGCAGGGGATTTTTGTCAAATCCTCTTGGGCGCCCGAAAAGACGATCATGGATACAATAGTCATAAAATTCAATTATGCTTCCAATTTCGAATTATTTTTAACTCATTTCGCCAGTTGCCTGGATTAAAAATATCATCATTATCTTCTTTTTTACCATTCGGGTGACAATTATAACATGCTGCACTATCATAAGTATAATTGGACTCATCTTGATGTTCATCATCCATATCGCTTTGATCGTGGTCATGACAGACACCATTTAATCCACACGAAAATACAGTATAATCGGACGGATTTACATGGCATTCTGCTTCACAGGTTGACCACTCGCCCTTATGATCTCCGGAATTTATGGGAAAATAATTGTTATCATGATCAAATGTAACATCGTCCCAGTCATTAGTGGTATGGCATGCTTCGCAGTTGGTCGGAAAACCATCATTATGCTCTTCATAAAAATCATTCATGTGGCAAGTATTGCAATCGGTAGTTATGCTCTCATGAGAAAAGGTAGCATCGTCCCAAGTGGTTGTACCGTTATGGCATGTCTCACAAGTTTGACTAAAACCCATTTCTTCTGAATGGGGCGGATCGGAAGCATTTTCATAATCAGCCAAATGGCAGGACACACAATTTGTGGAGACACCGGAATGGTCGAATAAGGCACCACTCCAGGTTGAAGTACTCGTGTGGCATCGTTCACAATCTGAATTAAATCCCAATTCAGAAGAATGAAGTGGGTTGACCGCATTAGTATAATCTATCATATGGCACGTACTGCAATCTTGAGGCAAGTCATGATTAAACTGATGAGGAATCCACCCAAATTCTGAATGACATGCATTGCAGGATTCTAAAGGATATCCCGCCAAATTATGGTCTGGGTTTTGTGCCGATTGAAATTCATTTAAATGACAGGAACTGCATTCGATGGACAGTGAAAAACTTTGAACAGTATGACATTGATCACAACTTAGGGGTTTATGAAGGCCTAATAATGGGAATTGGGTAAGATTATGATCAAATGAGCCTTCCCAGTCCGGTTGACTGATGCTGTGACATTGTTCACAATCGGTGCGCAGATTAACGGTAATATGATTTGGATTAACCGTATTATCATAATCACTCCGATGGCAGGCATAACAATCGGTGGGCGTAAAGTTAAATTGAATTTCTGGCGTTGTTTGATGGCAATCCTGACATAAGGGTAAACGGTGGGCGCCATTGAGAGAAAAGGTGGTTGTTTCATGGTCAAAGGTTCGGCGGGTGACCAACCATGCTTCCGTATTATGGCACACAGCACAATCTTTACCCATAGATGTTTTATGAATATCCAGATGGCAGGATGCACATTCCGAATCCGCCGTTTTAAAATCGTGTTTTTCTTCCACTGTATCTCCTGCATGACAGGGTCTGCAATTCAAAACGGTATGGGAGCCCACCAACGGGAAATTGGTTTCATTATGGTCAAAAATCATGACAGAAGGCAGTTTATCCCAGCCATCGGGAGAATGGCAATTTGTACAGGGAATTTCAGATACATCCTGCTGTTGCATATTCATGGAAAGTAACAGAGAAATAATGGCACTATAACTCATCGAATTTCACCGGTAAATGTATGGCAGTCACCGCAGGTGTGTGGCACGGGCTGATACCTGATAAAAATCCCTTTCGTGTCCCGTACCTGTTTATGACATTTTTCACAATCCACATTATTATGTTTTCCGTCTAAAGGAAATTTAGATTTATCATGGTTAAATTTAGATTGAGTAAAGGAAATAGCGGTGTGACAATCCTCACATCGGTTGGCATGATTTTTCTGGAATTGATTTCTGTGAACATCCTCGTGACAAATATTACAGTTCATCTCCCGCCACGTGAATTTTACGGTGGATTGTCCTCTGATGGGTTTATAGGGTTTATGACATTCACTGCAGGGGATGGCCAGATGAGCACCCTCCAGAACAAATCGAACAGTTTGGTGTTTTATTAGGTTGAAAGTTGTAGGTTTAAATCCATCCACGTTATGGCAGGCAGCGCAGTCACCTTTATCACTTCTGTTGACAAACTGACCAAAATGTTTATCCTCGTGACAAGCCAGGCATGTGTCATATTTTGGCAAAATACCGGACAAATTAAGTTGATGACAACTCACACAGCCTACAGTCCAATGCTTTCCTAACAATGGATATTTAGTCTGATTGTGGTCAAATGGCTTGAGATCTTTTTTCCAATCCACTGTCGTATGGCAGGATTCGCATGTATTTCCGTAACTGCCCTTGTGGATATCTTCATGACAGCGTGTACAATTATCAAATTGGATGCCAGACAGTTTTAATGCTTTTTTCGGATGATTGGGTTGGGGAGGGTGGCATTTGGCACAATCCACTTTTTGGTGGCTACCGGTTAACAGAAACTTTGTGGTGTTGTGATCAAATGATTTGGAAGCAGTTTCCCAACCAAATGTATCGTGGCAGGAGGCACAATCATTGGACATGGATTTTCCATGAATATTTTCGTGACAGCTATTACAATTTTCAAATGCCATTCCGGTTAATTGCCATACTTTTTGGGGATGGTCCGGCTGGGCAGGATGACATTTTACACAATCCACTTGTTCATGTTTTCCTGTGAGCAAGAACCGAGCTTGCGTGTGATCATATTCACTGACGGCCAGTTTCCAATCGGAGGTATTATGGCAGTTTTCACACGTATTGGATACTTGATCTTCATGGATGTTATTATGACAAGAATTGCAGGTTGTTTCTAAGCCAAGAAAAGTTCGATCCAGAACCGGAAATTTCGTATGCTTTTTGGCCCACTGGATGATAGATGGTTCTTTTATATTTTCACTGGTATGGCAACTTTTACATTCCAGTTTTATGTGTTTCCCTGTGAGTGTATATCCAGTTTCTTTATGATTAAAACTGTTAATATTTTTTGGCCAATAGACTAGTTCAAATGCTTTTCCATTATGGTCGGAATGACATTCGCCGCATTTATCTTGTTTATCAGTGTGATACCCTGTTTTAGATATAATTTTTTCTTTTAAAGGAATATGACAATCCACACATCCAGATGATATTTCTTTTTTCCCCAACTCGTGACATTGGGTGCAATTGGTATTTCCTTCAAGGTGGGCGTGGTATTTGGATAATTCTCCCGGAGAAAATTGCGCTGATAGTATTAAAGGAAGAAAAAGAAATAGAAGGCTTTGCAAAACCCTGTGCGTAAAGAAAAAAGAGTTAAAATTTGTC
>JACNKN010000015.1:0-1913 GCA_014382015.1 Fidelibacterota bacterium
TCTCCAGTAATGGCTGTAGAAACAACTACCGATGCATTTACACTGCCATCCGATGCACCGCTGGTGTGAGTTGCTGTACCCACTGTGCCAGAAGCTGTAAGCGAGTCAGTCAATACACCTTCTGGATACTGGGGCCGAAGAGCCATAATTGATAAAGGACTCTCCAGGGTTTTTGGAATTCCAAAGGGGTTATACCCATAAGAGGTTACCGCAAAATAGTATTCACGATTTGTTTTTAAGGGAATTCCATCATTCAGAGCATCCTTCGAGACTGACAAAGAGCGTTTAATCCCCGAGTCCGATCCAAATTGGGTTCGTATGTTTATAACTTCACCCAAGGAGGCATTAAAGACATCATCATATATTTCTGTGATACCATTTTTCAGATCATAGGTTGCAATTCGTTTTTTTGCACCTGCGCCTGAAGTCGTTTCTAATTGATAAACATTGTATCCTTCAAATTTGAAAAATGTGTTTTCACCCAGGAAGGATGTATCAATCGCTGCCACATATTGTACCGTATAAATTACCGAACTGTCTGCATTGGCATAAGATGTATCTAAAATAGTATAACCTTCCAAAAGACCCGCCAATTCACCATCGCTGAAATATCCGGTTGCAAAAGTTGTATCAAATGCTGATGCTACGGGCACTTTATCAATAACATCTTCGATCAAATAAGATTCAGAAAGATCATCCCATGTGAAAATAATTTCTTCGGGAAAAGTTGTAGCTGTTGTTGTTGGTGTTGGGGGTGAGGCAGGAAGCGCAAACTGTATATCATAAGCAAGCTGTGCCAGGGCATCCACTTGTCTCAAATATGTTACAGATTTTTTAGCAGATCCTGCGGCTGCATGCATGATACCAAACACCACTTCCTGGGTATCTCCAGGTGCCATGGTAAAGGGACCGGCGTTCATAACAAACCGTCTATCACCCGAAGCATGAATATCAGAGTCAACATACTCCGTATCAGTTGGACCCGTATCTGACGCGGGATCGCCTGGGTGAACAAATCTTGATCCACCAGTCGCTTCAATGGGAAAGGGGGTACCATCTTTTTTTAATCCCAGCATATAATTATACAATTCTACTGCATCATTTGGATCCGTATATACTGCATCTCCATTAATATATTTTGCAAAGGAGGACATGGGGAGATTTTTGAATCCCGGTTTCTTTTTTCCCATGAATAGAGCTGTGTCACCAGGAGATTCTACAACTGGACCCTGAAAAAAATCATATCCTACAGCCGGGGTTCCTCCGGAATAACTAGCGTATTCAGAATCAACACCATCGTTCCAGCAAAAGCCAAGACTTAGCGTTGTGTCACAACCAACAAAATCATCACCGGCATCACCTAAGTCCGGATCTGACCAGAGACCAATGAACATATCTTCAATTGTATTACCACCTTTATTAATGGCTAAACCTTTGACAAACATCATATCGCCAAAAACATCAGGACGATCAAATCCAAAAGTGGTAAATTGAACCTCTATCCCAAGAGGCAGGGTACCAAAAAGACCATGAGTTCCCGGTGCGCCGTCATTGGCGACATACCACATTACTTGGTCACCGACAAACTCTGGGTGATCGGGACCACCTGGTAATGGGGAATAAACGCCATCGCCATCCACATCCACCCATGGTGCTCCTAATTCAGCAGGCCAATTTTGGAAATCGTCGCTACTTAATGGATCGGCCAAATCAGCTTTGTTTACTTTGTAAAACTTATGCGCAGCAGCGCCAGGGTCTGTCCCCCAAGGGCCCGGCATCATTTCAGCAGAATAATCCCCAGCAGCTGTACGAATTTCACCATTTACTTTTCCCGCGAACCAGACAGAAGAAGCAAACACAGAGTATGTATGGTTGTCTTTCGGCCATTCCATCCCAGAGTGGCCGGAAAAATC
>JACNKN010000015.1:2433-5470 GCA_014382015.1 Fidelibacterota bacterium
ACGCTGAAATCGGTGCCGCCGACGTTCAGATTATAGTCTGCTCTTAAATCCATACGAGCAGTCCATGGTTTCGAACCTGAATTAATGGCTGCTGTAGGAATGCCCCAACCACGGCCAAATACTTCACTCTGGGAAACAGCCGGTGTGTATGCCTGGCCACTCCCAAAAGTATAAACTGCATTTACACCAAACCCAAGCGGGTTTCTGTAGTCAAGAATAAAGTTACCTGTATGGCGCTGGTCAAAGTCTAGCCTGTTAATAGTAACGGGGTAAGTCCCACCAATCCAAGCAATAGTGAAGTTCTGGCTGGGTGAGGAACCAGTGCCGCGAGCCGTCATATAGGAATAATTAACCCGAGCCAAAACGCCTTTAATTCGACGCATTGACAAGCTTGCTGTAAACCCTTGAGTTACACCATAGTCCCCATTCATATACTGAGCCCAACTTGTTTTTGCACCATTCATTAACGCCGACTGCCCATCGATAACCTCGTGGTTTTTCATCATGAGGTAGTCACGTGATTCTTTATAGAAACCTGTGATTTCTACTGCGGCAAACTCACCAATTTGCTGTGCAAAGCCTACTTCGTATTGAGTGGTTCGCTCAGGTTTAATGGCTGGGTTTTCTGACACTGTCATATTTCCCTGTGTCGCGTTCGCAGTTAATCCGCTATCGGTTAGGTAAACAAAAGATAGGGCCGGAGCCTGCATGTAGGTTCCATAATTTGCCCGAAAGACAGTACGATCTGTCACTGGAAATGAGAAACCTATTCGAGGAAGAATGGCGCTATGAGTGGCAACCTTTTCCCATTTCAAGGAACCTGTCTGCGTCCCCGATTTATCAATACGGCCTGTTTTAAGGTGAATGTTTCGAAATCCTTCCGCATCACCAACACCATCACCATCTGAATCAGGTGCCATCGTGTTTGGATTCCACGATTCAAAAGAAAGCCCAACTTGCACAACAACATCTTTCAGCTCAATTTTATCTTGAACATAAAAACGATTGGTGACGGATTTTCCAGGCGCCGATCCATGCTTGTCGAAACCATAATCAGAAGTTTTTTCGCCAAAAATATCATACCCTAAGTTGTCAACATAAGCATTGCGGTATGTATAAAAGCGCCAGAGATCATAATCTGCTGCATTGATACTACCATCATTGTTTTGGTCGCCAACTTCCGCTGTACCCACAATCCCGTCATGGTTAACGTCCAATAGATCAGATTTTTGAGCAATTTCAAACGCCTGGGAAATGCTATAACGATTAAGTTGCGTATTGTAATACTCAAATCCGGCTTTCACCTCATGAACGCCTACTTGATTTAAATAATCCAACCGCAAGCCCGTACGGTCTTGATATGACTGCGTATAGCTACTGCGCTGGGTCCCATAATTGGTTTTATATACCATATCCTGCATAGAAAGTGGGTTTCTACCCGAACTGCGCAGGTAGTAGTTATAACTATCTGCAGCTGTAGTCCGAACACCGTATTGTTCAAAACTGGACGTTCTCGCATCATCCTTTGTTCCCGGCGTAAAATTGTTATTAAAATACTGTTGAGAATAGTTGCTTAAACTCGCAATCGCCTTTACATAAGACTTGGGACTCAAGCTCATAGTGGCATTTAAGTAAAATACATTATTCAGCGAATTGTATTCGTTGCTGTATGCGTCCCAGTTCAACGCATGACTGCCATGGGAATACGGATTTGATGTGAAATCATAGCGAGCAAAGCCAACCTTAAAACGGAACGGGCGGAAATCCATCAGCAGGTTCCCCGTAAGCGTTGTTTTTTGATTTGAACCCATGCGTTTTTTACCGTAAAGACGACGATAGTTAGACCCTAAAATATGGGTCGTGTCAAGACTTGCTATACCGGCAGTTAAACTATCACTATTCGATTGGTTATCGCGAATAATCTGCTCGTAATGCAAAATGTCATTAGGATAATCTCCATTTTTCCACGTATAAAGAGTATCGTACCCCTTGGCCAGGAATTGGTCTTGAGACACTATTTCTCGGTCCATAAAAGGTACCGGCGTAAACGATGGTGAATCATCGTCAGTTTTATCCTGTTCAATCATTGTAAAAAATCGAATATTATTTGTAATGGGGCCACCAACACTAATATTAACAAGGTTTTTTCCATAACTATACAATGCATTTGGATCGGTACCAGGAGATGTAGATCCTAAATCAGATAAATATTCGAGGGACCCGGAGATTTTTTCACCGCCAGAATTAGTGGCAACATTAACAACACCCCCATTTGCGCCACCGTATTCTGCGGAAAAACCACCCGCTTGAAATGCAATCTCTTGCATACTTTTTTGGGAAAGAGATGCAACCAAGTTGCCCCCAGACCAATCGTTTTTCATTAAAACACCATCAACATAATAGGCATTATCTGTTGATCTGCCACCACGGATGTTTCCACCCACAGCCCCCGCCTGAAGCGCAACAATATCACCAACGCTACGTATAGGTAATGCCCTAACTACTTCTTGATCTACAATAGCAGTACTATTTGTAGCATTCTTCTGAATCAATGGTCGTTCAGCGGTGACAGAAATTTCTTCCCCCTCCACAGCAGCAACTTCAAGGTTGAAGTTCAACTCCGTAGTTAAATTCGCATTTACACGAACAACCTCAACCGCGAGTTTTTTATAACCGATGTATTGTGCTTCTACAGTATATGTACCCACAGGTACATCCACGATATAGTATTGTCCGGTGACGTCTGACGCCGCACCGTAGGATGTCCCGCTAATTAGAATGTTGGCACCAACAAGTGGCTCTCCATCAGAGCTAACTATACCACTCAATTTCCCTGACGTTTGTGATAAAATAAATGCGGGTATCAATAACATCAGTATTAACGTTATTCTTTTCATGGGTTTCTCCACGTTAATTAAGTAAATAAACTTCTATTTAATTTTTAATTTTAGGGGATTTAGGGGATTTGTATGCATCAAAACGCACGAATCCCCTCTTACCTCTTGCTGGGAAACTAATCAATATTTAGGGATGTGCA
>JACNKN010000020.1 GCA_014382015.1 Fidelibacterota bacterium
CAGTCATGGTTTTTTTAATATCATCAAGTTCTGTTGATTCAGAATTGATGGACATAATTGTCGCACCATTGACCAAGACATATCCAACTTCACAAATGGTGTCATTTACCATATACCCATAACGCTCTTTTACCACACTGACGGCTTGTAAGTCTGGATGCGCCTTAACCATTTCTAAAAATTCATCGTGTGAATACTTATCTTTTTCGAACGCTGGCATTTCCACTTGAAACGCAGGAAAAATATCGCTTTTCAAAAAGTCAACTGATACAGGGAAATCTGTTTTTGTCAGCGGATTCCATTGTTCTAACCCGTCCACAGTTTGGACATAGGTTTTGATATCCATTTTCCCATCACGAATTTTGGTGTTATTCACGTCATTTGTTCGAGACATGATATATGTTTCCGGAGAGTGGCGAACCCATAACTTTTCGGGAATGGGAATGGATAACCTCGCCATTCGTTCGGCTTGTTGATTAAAATCTTGTCCGAAAGTTCGGAACTCAAATCGCGGCTTGGATATTTCACCAACTTTCATTTTTTCTTTACCCATTTTCTGTACTCCACTATTTTATTTGGGATATATGATACTCTTCAACGTTAATTATTATGTTTTTAGTTAGACAAGAATCGTGCCAAAGCACCTTCCGTTGGTAGGGATAAAAAAGAAAACATTAAAAAAACAATAATTCGCCAATATGACGATACTTCGTCATTTTATTAAACCAAACTTCTCCATTTTGCTACGCAAGGTTGTTCGGGGAATGCCCAATATATGTGCAGCATCTTTTTGCCGCCAATAACTCTTCTCTAATGCCGCTATAATTAGAGTTTTTTCTGATTTGGTTATTTTTTCTTTTAAAGATGATTTAGAATCCTTTTTTTGGATCGATTGAGGTTTTTTGAAGTGTCCGGGCAATAAGCTGGCAACGAGAGTATCTCCGGGCGATAAAGCAATCATTTGGACAATGACATTTTCAAGCTCACGAACATTCCCCGGCCATCCATATTTATTTAATTGGGCCATAACGGCAGATGTGATGTGGTGGTTAGATCCATGTTTTTCAAGAAAATGAGCCACAAGAAGCGGAATATCTTCTTGACGATCTTTCAGAGTGGGGACAGTAATATGGACCACATTTAATCGATAAAACAAATCTTCACGAAAGTCACCATCTTCCATTTTTTTCCTTAAATCTACTTTTGTTGCTGCAACAACACGGACATCAATTGGAATGGTTACAGCCCCGCCCACGCGCTCTATTTCGTTTTCTTGGATTACGCGTAAAAGCTTAACCTGAAGAGATAAGGGAAGATCATCAATATCATCAATAAACAATGTTCCGCCATTTGCTCTTTCAAATCGACCAATGTTTTGTTTTAATGCGCCAGTAAAAGCACCTTTCTCATGGCCAAAGAGTTCACTCTCGAACAATGATTCGGATAATGCCGAACAATTTACTTTTACCAAGGGTTCTTGGGCTCGGTCACTCAACTCATGGATTAGGTCCACAATCAGTTCTTTTCCGGTTCCGCTTTTACCCTCAATTAGGATGGTATGGCTACTGGTTGCGGTGAGTTTAACTTTTTCAATTGTTTCTTGAAACAAAGGAGAGTTTCCAACAACCTTAGTAGAGAGGCTCAACTTATGTCTGAGAGCCTTATTCTCCGATTCTATAGAATGATAATCTCGGATTGTGGCCAATTTATGGAGCAGCTCATCTTGGGTAAACGGTTTTGTTAAATAATCTATTGCACCCAATTTTAACGCATCTACGGCAGATTCAACCGTTCCAAAAGCGGTCATCATTATTACCTTTATATTGGATTGTTCACGTTTAACATATTTTAAAACATCCATACCACTTTTACCAGGCATACGAAGGTCTGTTAAAACAATGTCAAAAGATTCTCTACCTAAGGCGGAAATTGCTTTAGAACCACAGTCACAAGCAAAAACCGCATACCCCTCTCTTTGGAGCGTTTTATCTAAGGAAATTCTCAGGATTTTTTCATCTTCAACTAATAGGATTTTCATGAAATATTTGCCGGTAATTTGATTGTGAATTTAGTGCCAGCAGATGCTTTCGTCGAAAGGTCGATTTTTCCGCCCAAGCCATTTACGATTTCTTGTGTAACATACAATCCAAGCCCCGTCCCTTTTCCAACTTCTTTCGTTGTGAAAAACGGTTCAAAGATTTTATGAATATCTTGATGGCTAATTCCATGGCCCCAATCTTCAACACAAAATAAAATATTGTTTTTTTCGAAATGCGTCATGCATAGAATTTTTCCACCCACGTCCGAAGCATCAATGGCGTTCATGATCAAGTTCATTGCAATCTCATCTAATACGTGCGGGTTACAGTGGATTTCCGGAAGCTCAATATCAAGATCCATTTTAAAATCGATATTTTTTGATTGTATCGAAAAATCTAAGAGTTTCACCACGGTTATGATTGCATCATTCATGGAAGAATCAGATTGACTGTCTCCTTTTCGTCGAGAAAAGCCCAAAAGTTTAGAAATGACATTTTCAATGTTTTTTAACGCCTCATCAATAAGATTTAAATATTGATCGTGGTCTTTGGTAGAAATATCATCCTCTAAAATATTATTTATCGAATGTCTAATTCCGGTTAACGGATTGTTTATTTCATGAGCCACGCCCGCCGCCAACCGCCCAATAGACGCCAGTTTTTCTGCGTGAAATAAATTTCGCTCTGATTGTTTTAAATTTAAACGAGACTGAAACAATCGATTTCGCAGTCGATTGAAGTTAGATGCCAACCGGCCAATTTCATCATCACCTTCCGGGAGAGCTTCATCTACAGGATATAGATTGAATTGATCGACAGCCACGCTTAACTGGTTTAACCTTCGAGTCATCGTTTCCGCAATAATATTCGTGGCAAATAAAATAACCAAAATGACGACACCAGAGGCTACATAGATTAAAAATAAAACCTGTTTAACCTCTTGATGGATTTGAGCAGCATCAAAACCTAATACTAAATAACCCCAAACCTTTGTGGAAATACCTACCCCAGACATGGTTTGTAAAACCCACCCCTTTTGTTGATATGAGACCGAAGTTCCCAATTTGAAATCATTAGGATTGATTTTATTAATATGATTTAAAGCGGCAGGCAGTAAGGATTGACCATTTTCATCTAAAAAATAGGCATATAAAATTTCCTGATTCGACTGTTTCATTAAAGTTCTTAAAGACCGTTCATAGTAATCCGTAGGAAGAGCCCTTTCTGTTTCGGCCGCAAGCATGCCATCAACAATAGAAATAGTTCCCATGTGGGTAACGCGCTGGGCAGATTCAATATATTTTTCAAGAATTAATGATTTCATTTTTTCAAAAACAGTAATGGAGGAGAGAGACATCACTACAACCATAAGGGATCCAAACACAAGAATGAGGCGGCTTTTTAATGTTGAGGGTAGAAATATTGATTTCATCGATCAACTTGATTTATAATATCGCGAATTAGTTCATAGTCGTTGTCATTGGCTTTTTCAAAACCATAGGACAATTCTTTATCCCAAAGTTCCAATAAGTCCCAGGTTTCCTTTTGTTGAATATCGAGTGACAATAAAGCATCCATAATAGATTGTCGTGTTTTTTGATCTGTATGTTTGGAAACGACGAGAGGGATTGTTGTTCTTTTTGGTGCAATATGAAAAACTTTAAGCCCATATTCTTTATACAACTCAGCTACAGCTTCTTTCACAACGCCCGCATCATACTCACCGGAAAGAACCTTATCCGCAACGGTGGTGTGGTGGGAAACATAATCGTATTTACTCAAATTGCTTAAGGAAACACGCGCTTCCGAAAACAAGTAACTGGGCATCCACTGCCCGGTTAAAGATTCTTGCGACGGAAAGACAAGAGATCGATTGTTTAAATCCGACAGAGAAGAAATAGAACTGCTTTCCAAGGAAATGAACATGGAGTGATAAAAACCTTTACCTTGCTGATTCAACGGTTTCAAAATGACCTCCAAATCATATTGCTCTTTATATTTTACATAAACGAAGCTTCCAAGAGATGCAACAGCAACGGTTCCGTCACCCAACTGTTTTGCTGTGCCCGTATAGGTGTCACTCAACTTTAACACAAACCGATAAGGTGTTTTCTCTGTTAGAAAATCCATTATTGGCTGGTATCCCTCGTAAATTTCTCTTGGGGTATATCTTGATACGACACCGAAATATTTAACAGGTTTTTTTGAATCAATTGATTTGGCGAGAACAAAAGGTGATTCAAAGGTAATATCAACAGCCCGATCGTAAGTTCCGAACATTAACCCAATAACAATAACAAGAATAAGTAAAATATATATTTGGCCGTTACGCGTCATGGTTTAAAGCTATATTACTAATGAGTTCTATTTAGTTTCATCATTTGTTCCGGTGAAATCTATGAATGAATTTTGAATAGACATTAGGTCAAATTTTAAAATCAACTATTTCTAACTATATATGTATATACACCATTTGTTATCATTTGAATTTGGCAGGGAGAGGCAACCATAATAATGAAATCTATTACTGTTACAGATTATAATAAGAAAAAAGACAAATATACACTATTAGATGTGCGGGAACTCAACGAGGTGGCTTTTGCACAAATCAATCCCCACACCAATATACCCATGGGTATTATTCCAGTTAAATATGAAGAACTAAATAAGGAATCACCGATTGTAATTATGTGCCACACCGGAGTTCGGTCTGCAGCGGTCTGCCGGTTTTTAGAGCCACTGGGATACGATGTAACAAACCTTGAGGGCGGCATTAATGCCTGGTCTCAACAGGTGGACCTGGCGGTTCCTCGTTAATAGACGGTGGATTATTTTATAATCAGTTGAATCAAGAGTTTCACCCATCCCATCAGAATTAAAAAATACCCCATCGAGAACATTGATAGGCGGAATAAAAGTTTTGTATGATCGGTCGCTCGAATAAAACTGTGGATATATCTGGAAATGACGAACAGCCAGCTCAATACAAGGTCGGCGGCGTCAACCTGCCCAGACGCAAAAAGAATGACCGCCCAAAGGTAGAAAAGGACAGGAAGCTCAAACATGTTTTTATAATGGTCCCGAGCCGCTTGGATGAACTCTGGTGCTTCACCTTGGTAGACAGAAAAGAAACCGTACTTTACTTCACGGCGTTTTGTTGCTTTGTACTGAACAAAGTATAGTCGAGCTGTCACAAAGAATGTGAGCCCCGCCATAGCAATGAGAGGGAAGAGTATTGTCGTATTATCCATAATAGTATTCCATTGTCATATAATAATTAATGCCTAAAGCAGCGCGTCCCAGTGAAAATCATAGCAATGCCGTATTCGTCACAAGCATCGATTATTTCTTGATCACGGATAGATCCGCCGGGCTGCATCACCA
>JACNKN010000038.1 GCA_014382015.1 Fidelibacterota bacterium
CCGAATGCCTTCACCGATTCGGGTTTCTATACCGTTAACCGCTTCCCCTGCCTGCTCGGATGACGGATTTTTATTGTACCACAACCATCTTGGTTGTGATTCAGCGCTCACTCGACCGGGACGTTTCTCACTCGAGCAGGACGTTTCGCCCTGCTCACGTCCTCACTTCCTCGAGCAGGACGTGCCTGCCCCGCACCGAGGAACGAGGTCGGGGCCGTCCTGCTCTTTTGCCTGCTGACTTCGTGAACATGACTGCATTTATTGTGCCACGACCATCCTTGGTCGTGGATCGTGATATTATAAACAATGAACCCCCATATGTGGACTGCATCAACCGTGTTGATGCATGTTCTCCCACAATTATATATAAATCCCTTTCTTTCCCTGTAAGTCTGTTGTGGGCTGTATAGCTGTAATTTATCTTTTAACTTTTCTTCTTTTATCTTTATTATTGTCATGCCGGAAATCGTGTAGCGGTTATCCGGTATCCAAAACCCACAATAGTTGTATCATTTACTCAAGATTCGGTCACTGAAAATCGTCTGATCGGATACCAATCAGTTTAATTTTCTTCCCTTGCTGACAACCTCTTAACATTCGATTGTGTAGCTCTTCAATATCAAATAGTCAATAATCAATAGTAAATAGACAATAATAACATTTTCGAATTATCAGAATATTATATAAATTTATTCAAATGATTCTCATTAAATATATACGGATCACCCGAATATTATTCATATTCGTCTTCGGAAGTGTTCTTATTGCCCAATCCGCAGAAGAATTAAAAAGATTTATGAGTACCTATGACAAACTGAAAACAGATCAGCAAGCGAATGCAGTGGTCAAAAAAGGCATAGAATCAGAAAAGGGTCCGGATGATGGCCCCGTAAGATTGCTCATTAACCCCGGCGACATGGCCAAATATTACCAGGAAAAAATGAAGGTAATTCAGAAGGATTTAAATCAATTGAATCGAATGTTAATTCCCACTGATAGCATACCGACTCTCCAGCATTTTGGGTATCGTTTCTTTTCACTTCGTGATTCTATTCAATTAATTGATAATGCCAGCGTAAGTAGTAACTACATTTTAGGATATGGGGACGAAGTTATTATTTCTATCTGGGGGCAGGCAGAGCAGAATGAACGGGTAGTCCTCGAAAGAGATGGGACCATTTTTATTAAAAATGTTGGCCTTTTATACTTAGGAGGAAAAACCCAACTGCAAGCCAAATCCTATATCCAAAATAGATTCGCAAAAGTATATGCAACTCTTAAATCTGACCCTCCCCTTACATTTTTAGAATTCTCCATCGGAAAAATTAAAAATATCAATGTGTCTGTTGCTGGGCATGTACAATTTCCAGGCAATTATGTAGTGAATCCATCTATGAGTATTTCCAATTTATTGATAATGGCCGGTGGCATAATCGAAACAGGAACATTAAGAGATATATATTTACAGCGAAATGGGGCCAATATAGATACGCTGGATATGTACCCCACTATCACAGGTGTTGGATTAGCTAAACAGCCATCGGTTCAAGAAGGCGATATAATTGTTGTACCGCCAAGGGGTGAGACCGTTGCATTAACGGGGGACGTTTTATCACCGGCTTATTACGAAATAAAGAAAAATGATAATATTTCAACCCTGCTTCAATTTTCAGGAATGGGAAATCGCAATATGGCGAATCATGTGCTGCTCGCAAGTTTTGACAATGAGAATAAATACATCCTGAAGAGCTATTTTACAGATACAATATTAAGTCATCGAGACAGTCTCATCGTTCCCCTTAAGTTTAGTCAAAATCAATCCGTTTCAGTTTCAGTGACAAATCGATCCATTACAACAATACCATGGATGAGCGATTTATCATTTGTTGATATACTAAATATTATGTCTGTAGACTCAAATAATATAAGGGATCTTGAACTTATAAGGCGTTCGCCATCTGATAATCTGCCTAAACCGATTCAGATAAATATAGGCCAAAGTTCAGAATTAAATATGTTACCGAATGACCATCTTTCTATTCATTTACGTGAAAAACTTATCCCATCCAGGACAGTTGTTGTTAGAGGCGAAGTAATATCTCCTGGCACTTATCCCTTAATGAATCAAAAAGAATCGTTACAATCAATATTAAACCGTGCCGGTGGTCTTTTGGGCACCACCAGCATACATTATGTGAGTGTTAAGCGCGACACCCTTCAATTTGGGTCGAGGTTGGGCACATTAACATTGTCTCCGGGAGACACCGTGATTGCAAAACCAATGATAGGTACAGTCAAGATTGAAGGTGAAGTACACCATCCTGGCAATTTCGAATGGACCGCAAATAGCAGTGCAAAAGATTATTTATCTTTTGCAGGTGGCCTAACGGCTTATGGTGACAAGAAGCATATCATCTATTTAACACCTTTTGGGGAAGCGGCTCGAATTGGCCATAGAAGCAATGTATCTATTTTACCGGGTAGCACGATCCGTGTGAGTGAAAAACCATTGGCAGAACAGAATGTAAAGCCAGATCGATTTCAGCAAATAAGTAGTTTGGTGACCTCACTTGTTTCAATTGCCATTTTAGCAAATACAGCAAAATAGTGGAGAATATTGCCAGCCAGACAACATGATTAAAATTCAATTAATAAATCCCCTTTCCAAAGTTTATCCGCCGTATGAAATTAGGCGGAGAAGTTGGGGGATATAACTAACAATGAATTCAATTGTAAAAGCAATCACATACATTTTCTCCCCTGATACGTGCTTACCTGCCCTCAAAGAGCCGGCTGGGGGGAAATGTCCATAGGACACTGGGGGAGTACGAATAGATGGAATTCAATATAAACGGGAGAATTAATAGTTTGCTCTCGACGAATCAGAGGACGGTTAGATCAAGTGAAAAAACCAAAATGCATTTAATAAGGAAACAAATCTATAGTTTTTTTATAGGTCTCCTTTTTCTCTTGTCCTGCGAAGACATTGGTAAAGGATATAACTGGCGTGGAGAAATACCACCGGGATTTTCAAGACGATTCGGCACCCAAGGGTATGATTATGGTTGGAATGCGGCTCACTCTCCCTTTGACAGTGGCATTATCGTTGTGGGGCGCCGATCTCCCCAAGTTAATGGCCAAACCGATTTATGGGCCATTAAAACCAATGAAAGAGGTTTGGTGGAATGGGATCGAAGTTTTGGAGGGGGGGGGAATGAAGATGGTTATGATGTGATTGCAACGTCAGATGGCGGATTCCTATTTGTAGGATATACTTGGTCATTTGGCTATGCCCAGCAAGTATATGCTGTAAAGACTGATTTTCACGGGAACACCATGTGGGAAAAAACCTATGGCGGTAGCATGTGGGATGTGGGTGAAGCTGTGATTGAAATTAAAGGGGGCGGATATGTTATTGCGGGCCATTCCAACAGTCCGGGGATTTCTTCCGGTAATACAGATATGTATTTAATTAAAATTGATCAGGAAGGAAATCTCATTTGGCAAAAAGGCCATGGCAACCCAGTATTTCCCAATCATGAATGGGCTTATGATATTACCCAATTGCCAGATGAAGGATTTTTAGTTGTAGGTGGAAGAGATCGATATAGCCAAGGTTCTAAAAATGGCTTAGTTATCCGAACGGATAAAGAAGGTAAATTATTGTGGGAAAAGGAATTTTTAGAAGAAGGTCAAGCAGAAGAAATCGTATATAGTATTAGCAATACAAATAACGGGAATTATTTTCTTTGCTCAACGGCAAACTCATTGGCTGAACCCGGATTATATCAACCAAAAATAACTAAAATGGATATGGAAGGAAATATTGATTGGCAAAGATCTTTCGCAGCCAATGGTAAAAGTTACCATAGATTCGCCGCCACAGGGACTGAAAAGGGTGATATCGTATTAGTGGGCTCTTCCGGTCGGCAGGTAGCGACGGGATATGACGAAGATGCATTCATGGTTCGGATAGATCATAAGGGTAATATTATTTGGTCACATGCATATGGAACCTATGACAATGATGATTGGGGCTGGTCTGTCTTTGAGACGCCAAATCAAAATATTGTATTTGTCGGATCTACAAAATCTTTTGGCGCCAGTTTATTTGACATTTATTTGGTGGGAACCAACCCTGAGGGGATTTCACAATAAATAACCATATGTCTACTCAGTCCCCAAAAACCGAAGAAGTCGTATTAGAAGTGATGCGCCATTTTGGTTTCAGAAGAAATTATCAAGTGGCTGAATACTTCGAAGTAACACCACAGACATTGTCGGGTTGGATTAAAACCGGTGAAATACCACCCAAACATTTAATGAAATACACCGCCGAAGTCTTGGGAAATAATGATCAAGACAAAGTAGCCCCCCATACCCCTGATTTATCTTCATCAAATAAAGAAACCCAAATTGATGGTGTCGCCACACAAAAGTTTTCTGGACTACAGACAATAAAACTGTGGAAGAAAAATCGAAATATACTTCTCGGCTTACCGATAATTACCATACTGGTGATGTCAGTTTATGTATTTTGGATTGCAAATCCCATATACACATCTAGTGCAAAAGTATTACCCATTTCAGAAGATGGATCCAGTTCTAATGGTTTTTCAGGTGTGGCGGCCCAACTTGGAATCAGTATTCCATTATCGATGGGTGGAACCGTACCATGGGATGAGATTTACCCTGAAATTGTCCAAAGCAGTAACTTGCTTATAACCATTCTTCCCGATTCATTTTCCACACAAAAATATGGTAAAATGTCACTCAATTATATTTTGGTCCAAGAGCATAACCTCTCAAAATACAACGATCCAGATCGGTCAAATCGCGCCATCACTAATTTGCAAAAAATGATAAACATATCTAAAGATCGTTTGTCTCCCGTTGTCACAATAAAAGTCGAGTCATTTGAACCATCATTTGCGGCTGAACTCTTGAAGCGTTTAATCGAAAAATCCGGACAGATTCAAAGCCAGTTAAAAACCAATAGGGTGAGGCAAAAACGCATCTTTATAGAAGAAAGACTCAAAAGTGTATCGCAAGAAATGGATAAGATGGAAACAGAATTGCGAGAATTTCGAGAATACAATCGCAACTTATCTTCATCTCCATCCCTCCAAATGCGCGTGCAGGAAATGGGGAGAGAGCGGGATCTGCAAAACAGTCTTTATGTTACACTTAAAACACAGTATGAAAAAGCTAAAATAGATGAGGTGGAACGGGATGATATGGTTCAGCAAATAGATGGTCCAAATATTCCAACGAAACTCACAAGACCTCGTCGAGGATTAAGTATTGTTTTATCAATGTTTTTTGGAATATTTTCATCCATTCTAACCATATACTTCAGAGAAAACTATATCGAAACTAATCCAACTTGATTTCCAAAAGATTACTGTTAAAAGAAACGATTTTATATGGTGTTTCGAAAGCCATCCCCGGGGCGGTTGGTCTTGGATTTGTAATGGTGTTTATTCGGCTTATTGGTCCGTCTGAATATGGTCAATATAGCCTCCTCCTATCCCAATGTAATTTAATCGTTGCCATAAGTTTTGGCTGGTTAAATCAAGCCCAACTTCGCTATTACACCTCAGATGTGAATCATCAGACATTTGGTTCCAGTCAGATTAAATCTTTATTCATTTCAGGATTGTTAGGGATTGGAATGATTTCCGTTTTGGCCTTCGCCCAATCAAGTTCATTGTTGACCGGAGGACTCTTAATATGGGTAACCATCAGTATTGGCGGATTCAATTATATCAAAACACGGTTTCAGGTTCAATTAATGCCAGCTAAAATTATATGGCTTACATCTGCGCAAGCTCTAATGGCAATTTTATTTCCCCTATTATTTTTTCAAGTATACCATGGAAATGCTTTAACATTATTATTGGGTGTGGGAATATCTTTTTTATGTATTGTTTTAATTATTTTTGGTAAAAATATTAAAAACTTGATTCAAAAGCAAAAGTCACCCATTCCTCAAGAAAATAGCACCTCAATAATAAAAAAATGGTTTTATTTTGGGAGCCCCTTATCTATTTGGTTCGCCATGGGACTTGCCTTACCATTTTTCGATCGTTTTTTTATTAATCTTTTTCAATCGGGTGAAGAATTGGGCATGTACGCAGGCATTCAGGAATTGCTCACGCGGATATTCTCTTTAACCCTATTCCCATTGGTGTTGACCCTTCATCCTAGAATAATGAATAGTTGGAATAAAAATGAATCGAATGTTTCTATAAAAATTATTGTCTATAGTATTGGATTAATGTTGGGGGTTGGCGCTATTTTACTTTTAACGATTTGGATTTTTAATGATTTTATTTTTTCAATGGTCCAATGGGCTATCCCAGGGTTGAGTTCACAATTTAAGGATATAATCTTGCCCTTATTATTAACAGGATTTTTATGGCAATTATCTTTTTTTACTCACAAAATGCTAGAATTAAAAGAGCAGACAGTACGAATGGTTTTCTTTTTATTTCCCTCCTTATTGATTAACCTAATCGGAAACATAGTGTTCCTTCCTAAATATGGGGTCGTGGCAACGGCATACACAGCATTAGTCTCAGCCCTTATATATTGTTTAATAACCGGGTGTTATACTATCGCTGCGATCAGAAAAGAAACGATTAAATAATATGGCCGTGCTTCCAATTATTGTTATCGTCTGTACCACGGGTATCATTCGATACATGTCAAAAACGTGGCTTTCGCCCGGAGCATTTTTTGGATTATGCTGGTCATTCTTTTTAATAGTCCCTGTAATATTCACTCAAGACTATAGACTTGATCAAGTTGGACTTTGGTATATTGCAGTTTTTACAATGGCTATTGGCGCGGGGTCAGTGGTTGCTTTTCGCCATTTACCCATTGATAATAGTAGAATACTTGACCCCTTAATTAAAACAGAATTAAAGGCCATAAAAACTACATTTATTATTTTCAATCTGATAAGTATTGTAGGCATAATCCTTTTGTTCAGTTATGCCACTTCTACCTATAGTGTTGGATATTACACGAATGGTTGGATGTCAATTCCAAACCTCATAGCTATCGATCGATACGGTGGTAACCTGAATTATCCTTTTGTCATAAAATACAGCCTATATTTTATCTACCCTGCCAATCTAATTGGGGGATTAATCATGGGGTTTTCTCATGGGCCCGTTCGGATGAAACTATTATGGTTTACACCACTATTATTGGCCTTACTATTAGGTATAATCGAAGGCGCACGGTCAAGCATATTGCTGGGGCTGGTTTTATTTTTCTCTTCATGGCTTAGCGCTTTCATGTATGAGAAAAATAAAAAAACAAAGAATAACCTCTTGCTAAAACTTGCATTAGGAAGTGGCACATTTATTCTCATATTTACTGGATTTTTTATATTAATTCAATGGTTAAGACAAGGGATGGATACCATAATTATTGACTTGTTATTATCTAAAATTCAAGCCTATTTCTTTGGCTATTTATCTGCATTTACACAATGGGCCGGTCAATTAGGTCAATTTGAATGGAAGAGTGGTTTAACAACATTTGCAGGACCCTTTAACTTGGTTGGCATTATGGAGAGGCCACTTGGATTTTATGATCCAGTCAATATTTCGAATGGAATTTCAACAAATATTTTTACAGCATTTAGAGGGTTAATTGTTGATTTTTCTATATCGGGATCGATTGCCCTTGCTTTTATTTTCGGATTTATGGTTCAACTAATTTTTCAAAAAGAAATAAAACAATCTTTAATACATATTATTCCCATATCTATGTTTTATGCTTTTACACTTTATTCCCCTTTAATTAGTATTTTTCATTATAACAGTATTTTATTTTCATGGGTTGCAATTTCAATACCAATATTATTGAGTAAAAATGGATCTATGGCTTATAACAGTTAATTACGGAAATATAGAAACAACCAAGGGTTTGGTTGACTCCCTGATGGATTGTCATAATATTAATTCAGTAAAAGTAGCTATCGCTGATAATGCATCTTCCCAAAAATCAAAAAATGGATTACAAAAAATTATTGATAATACGACCCTTGATATTGAGATATTTCTAAATGATCAAAACCATTTTTATTGGCCTGCCGCCAAAAAAGCGCTCTCCATTTTAAAAAAGGAATCAAAAAACTATCCCGATTGGGTGATGATTTGTAATAACGATATTACCTTTAATGATAAGAATTTCTTTAATAAGCTTGAAAAGTTAGATAAAAATAGATTTCCTATCATTGGCCCTAATGTTAAAAATGAACTCGGGAATTCTTTGAATCCTTTTATGGTTGCACCCTTGAAGGCCATAGACCATTTGTATTGGTGGTTATATTTTTTATCATATCCCACTTCTCATTTATTTAAGGTAATTAAAAATTGGATTAAAAGATTCCAAATAAATCAAGGTGACATGATATATAAGACAATTTCTCCAGTATATGCTGTTCATGGTTCAGCCATTCTTTTTTCATCCCACTTCTTTAATGAGGGTGGGTGGCTTGATGATAATTTTGAAATGTATGGGGAAGAACTAACCGTAGCTGAGATCGCAAAAACAAATGGCCTACCCATAACCTACTGTCCAGACTTAAACCTACTGCACCATGAGCATGCCAACACAAAAAAAATCAATAAAAAACATATTTTCAATAAAGGAAGAGATGCCCATAGATATGTAAAATCAGTCTATTTAAAATGAAAATATTATACATTCATCAATATTTTAATACACCATCCATGCCCGGATCAACCCGTTCCTATGAATTCGCAAAACGGTTAGTGGCTCGGGGAAATACCGTACACATGGTTACAACAAATTGGCAGGGGAAATCAAAATTGTCATTCACAATTGAATCTGGGATCAAAGTGTATTGGGCGCCCATTCTATATGCAAATAAAATGAACTTTTTAGAACGGATATGGGCCTACTTGGGATATATTTGGTTTACGTTTATTATTGGCCATAAATTGAATTATGATTTAATAATTGCCAGCAGCACCCCTCTCACAGTGGCCATTCCTGCTTTATGGTTGAAACGGGTCAAAAGAGCAAAAATGATATTCGAAGTCCGAGATTTATGGCCACAGCTCCCCATCGCTATTGGGGCCATAAAATCTCCAATTATGATTAAAATAGCGCAATTTCTTGAAAAAAAAGCCTATGCTGGTTCTGATCAAATAATTGCATTATCAACAGGTATGAGATCCGTACTGAAAAATAAAGTGCCCAACCATAAGATTTCGGTGGTGACAAACTTAAGTGACAATGAACTATTGAATGTTTCAGATCAAAAGGGGATTTATTTCAGAAAAAATTATCCAGGAATTTCCAACCATCCACTCATCGTTTATACCGGTGCATTTGGTCGGGTAAATGGAGTAATTTATCTGGTGGAGATTGCCGGTGAAATAAAAAAAATAAACCCAAATATTCGGTTTTTGTTGGCAGGCGATGGGTTTGAAAAAGAAAAAATGGTAAAGCGTGCAAAAGAACTAGAACTTTTAAATAATACATTATTTATTAAAGATTATTTACCCAAAGATCAAATGCCAGAACTTTTGTCAGCTTCCACAATAACAACTTCTTTTTTCATTGATTTAAAAGAAATGGAAAGTAATTCAGCCAATAAATTCTTTGACGGTCTCGCTGCAGGAAAACCCATTATGATTAATTATGGCGGATGGCAGGCAGACCTATTAAAAGAAAGCGGCGCTGGATTTATAATACCCCAGAACAATTCATCTCAAGCAGCAAAAATAATAAATAATGTATTAACAAATGATGAAACACTAAACCAAATGAAAAAAGCATCTCGGCAGTTATCCCATCAGTTTGACGTAAATACTAATTTTCGAAAATTTGAAACAGTAATTGATAACGCCTTTAACGCTTAGAAAATGAGGAATGTTTTTTTCTCAAAAGGATCTCCCTTTCCAAAGTTTATCCGCCGTTTGAAATTAGGCGGAGGGGTTTGGGGGATATCATAAATAATGAAGTTTCTTCTCCCCACCCTTTTGGTCTCTTCCCCTAATGGGGAAGAGTTAAGATGGGGTCCATAAATATGGGTAAATTAAAAGTCCCAAATTCTCGGATCACGTGCTTGTGTTTGTCTTCTGATCTTTTTTCAAGTGGAAGGGAAGGGTTGCACTCACATTCAAAAATAACCAATTTTAATTAACGGGGAATAGACAGAACTACAAATATATAAATCTATGATTGAACGAAGTCTCATGACTTTGTGAGTTTCAATAAATCTTAATTAAAAATACGAATTATGACGAATTATAACAAATCATGTCCTGTATGCTCAGGACCAGATCAATTAATACCATTTCAATGGGGAAATTACCCCGTCATACACTGCAATAAATGCGGTTTGGATTACTGTAGTCAAATGGTAGAAAAGGAAAGAGGAGGCGACTCATCCCCTGTACATTTAGAAGGAATTGAAATGATGGCCAATGCCTTCCATAAAACCAATGCCTTGGCAAAAAAATATACGGAGAAAAGATTGGCCATTTATGAATCCATTCTGAATAGAAAATGCCAAGACGTTCTTGAGGTGGGATGCGGTCCAGGTGTTTTTTATAAACCATGGCAAAGTGCAAATGTGTCATGGACCGGCATTGATATAAATCCGTATTGGAAGGAATTTGGACAACAAAACCAAATTCCAATTTCAAATTATCCTATCGATTCAATAAAGGATCAATACGATGTAATCATGGCTTACCAAGTGATTGAACATGTTGAAGATCCGGTTTCCTTTATGAAAGGAATCATTGCCAGACTCAAGCCCGGTGGTATTGTACATTTGGAGTTACCCAATCAAAATGCCCTCACATCTAAATTGCGGCGAATTTCATCTCAATTCTCCTATGATTATGGTTTTATTCAACCACCCATGCACTTGAGAGCCTTTCGTAAAAAAACCATCTGTCGTTTATTCAAAGATTTTAACTTGGAAAGTAAATTGGTGTTAACATGTGGAAATACAGACAAAATATGGGGTCAGGTTAGAGATTATAACCTTCTACAAAAGTCTCTATATAGACTTGCCGGTATGTTTGGGTTGGGAAGTTTGCTGATTGGCGTGGCACAAAAAGGTGACTCGATTGATTAAAAGGGTATTTGATATTTTGGCAAGCGCAATAGGATTAATATTATTATCCCCTATAATGATAATAACGGGGGTGATCAGTGTTATTTTTCAGGGGTTTCCTGTCCTATTTCACCATGAACGGTTAGGTAAGGAAGGTCACCCATTTACATTGGTAAAATTCAGAACCATGACGAATGGCCAATCCTTGAGTGCGAAACATGACATCACAAGGTTAACCCGATGGGGACAGGTATTAAGAAAAACAAGTTTGGATGAACTTCCTGTTTTGTTTAATGTAATCAAAGGCGATATGAGTTTAGTTGGACCACGGCCTATGCCAACTAAGTATCTTCCAAGGTTTAATCAGTCACAAATAAAAAGATTAAATGTTAAGCCTGGCATTACTGGCTTAGCCCAAGTATCGGGTAGAAATAGTTTATCTTGGGAAGAAAGATTTGAAGTGGATGTGAATTACGTAAAAAACAATTCGTTTATGGGAGATTTAATTATAATATTTAAAACGTTAATAATCGTATTTAGAGGCAAAAATGTGGATGCGAATAATCAGGAAATAATGCCAGAATTCATGGGGTCTGGACATGGTGAAAATGATGAATAGTAAATGAATGTAAAAAATAAAAAAATTCTAATCTTTGGCTCCTCTGGATTTTTAGGTCAACATTTAGTTTCATTATTGAAAGAAGACAATGAAATTATTCAATTTGATATTAATCCACTGGAAGATAGAATGTCTGATTCTAATTTTATTCAGGGATCAATTTTAGATAAAGGATTGGTGTTAACAGCCACAAAAGGTGTAGATATTGTATATCATTTTGCAGCAATGACTGACCTCGATATTGTGAATAACAATCCGGCTAAAGCGATTGAAGTCAATATTGCTGGCACCTCAAATATATTGGATGCTTGTATGAAAGAAAACGTAGAACGATTTATTTTTTCAAGTAGCGTGTATGTCTATAGCCAATCAGGCGGCGTATATAAATCGACAAAACAAGCATGTGAATTGTTAATAGAAGATTATGATAAAATGCACGGTTTAAACTATACCATACTTCAATTAGGTTCTGTGTATGGCCCTGGGGCAACACAAACCAATCTTATTAGTAGACTTATTTTTGAAGCATTAACCCAAAGTGAAATTCAACATTATGGCACAGGGGAAGAAATTCGCCATTATTTATTTGTAAAAGATGTGGTAAATGTAGCTAAAGATTTAATGAATGTTAAGTTTAACAAAAGAAAAATAATTTTAATGGGGAATGAAAGAAAAACCATTTCTCAATTGATGGATGAAATCATTTCCCAGACAGATTTAAACAGTCAAAAAGTATTCAAAGAAAATGATTACGATATTCATTATAAAACATCACCATTTCATACAAAACCAAATGGTGCAATTGATTACAATATTGAGTCACCCACATCCATTTCAATGGGACTCAAAGAAACCATTTTATTTCTTCAGTCTGAATTAGCAAAACAAGGCTAAACCCCTTTCGACAATTCATTGAAACTAATTATCACTGAATCAAATAAGGTGGCAGGAGAATTAGCTGCATCCTTATTCCCAAAAATGGTGAATGTCCAATCTGCATTTGTATTATGTCCAGGCGGCCGAACACCCAAAGTGTTTTTTGAAAACCTGTCAAAACAAAAAGACATATCCTGGGGGAATATTACCATTATGGCTACGGATGACAGGGTCGTACCAATAGGCTCGCTCAATTCTAATACGGGGTTGATTAAAAAAGAATTAGTTGATCAAATTAAATCCAATCCAAAGCCAAAATTATTAAAACCGTTTCCTGAATATGACACGAATATTAAAAATGCGATGACAGACATTAAATATATTCTAACTAATAAATTGCCCGATTTAGCAATCTTAGGCATGGGAAGCGATGGGCATACAGCCGGAATATTTAATATTGAAAATACAGCAAAATTCGGTTACTATTTTAAAAATCCCACAGATGCATTTAGCCGAGTGACAATCTCAATGAACACCTTTTTAAAAATACCCCAATTGGTATTTCTAATTTTAGGTAGAGAAAAACGTGAAATGTTGACCAAAGTTATTTCAAATTCAAGTTCAAAAAATGATGTCCCAATGAAATATCTTTTAAGAAATGGTATGGGTGTTAAAACAATTATTTGCGATATTGATGCAGCACCAAAAGGGTATAATGTTGGTGAGATTGAAGTTCCCTTTTAAATCAATGGATTTATTACAGGAAATTGAAAAACAGATGATTCCTGAGGATAAACTCCACATTTATTTTATGGGTCAATCTGGATATGTTTTAAAGACATATGATTCTACAATATACATTGATCCATATTTGTCAGATTATATTGAAAATCCGAGTGGATTAAATGACAAAAAAATGGTTCGCAATTTTCCTCCGCCTTTCGATCCAGAAATGATAACAAATTGTGATGCAATCATATGTACCCATGCCCATGTGGATCATATGGACCCGTGGACAATTCAAAATATTAATGTCGATTTTAAGTTGTATTGCTCCATCGGTGCCTATGACCAAAGCCCGGTAAAATATCCAAAAGCAAATACTATTTTTCTTGAGCCGGGGAAAAAAGTAAGGTTGAATGATTTTATTATTGAACCAATACCCGCTGCTCATTATCAACTACAAGATAAGCAAGGACGCCCCGACTGTTTATCTTTCATGATTAAGTATCATAATAAAACACTCTTTTTTTGGGGAGATGGTATCATATATGATGGGTTAATAGACAGGTTGAAACAAGCAAATTTTGATTATTTTTTTGCACCCATAAATGGTCGTGATAAGTTGAGAGAACAACAAGGAATTGTGGGTAACTTAAAGGCGAAGGAATTAGCAGAATTATGCAAAAACCTCAATATAAAAATGGTTATCCCAAATCATTATGATATGTTTAAAAATAATACAGAATCCATTGAATATTTTAATGAATGCCTTCAAAATATTTTCCCAAATCAAAAAAGTATTATCATGAGATGTGGAGACAAAATTGACGCATAAATTTATGCAATTTACATCCTTAGAAAATTTGCGTCAGTTAACGCCCAAATATGATTTTTTAATTGCCATTGACTCCGACGGAACAATTTTTGATTCAATGGAAATCAAACATAAAGATTGTTTCATTGGTACCTTGATTCGCCATTTCGGTTTAGCAGCCATCACCCATGAAGTGCATGAAGTATGGAACTATGTAAATATCTTTTCAATCAATCGTGGGACAAATCGATTTAAGGCATTGTTATTATGTTTTGACTATTTAAAAAAAATCGAAAGAATTTCTGTTCAAAATATAATCCTTCCCAATTTGAAATTTCTACGTGCCTACTTGGATAAGTATGATACCCTTTCTAATGAAACCATTAAAACGATGATTGCTGAAGCCCGGGGAATTAAAAAGGATGAATTTCAAATCCTCTTAGATTGGAGCGAGGGTGTAAACAAAGCGGTAGAAAAAACTGTTTTCAACCTACCGCCTATGCTGGGAGCGATGGAAACTTTAAAAAAACTTCAAAATCGGGCGGATTTAGTTGTTGTATCAAATACCCCATTGGGCACCCTTCATCGAGAATGGAATGACAATAATATAAACCAATATATTCGATGTATTGGCGGGCAGGAGACAGGGAATAAAACGGATATGCTCACGGCTTTATCGACAAAATATTCATCGGAACAGGTATTGGTTATTGGAGATTCCCCCGGAGATTTGAAAGCAGCAAAAAATACAAATACATTATTTTTTCCCATCCTGCCAATGAAGGAAGAAAAATCCTGGGAATTATTTTTGAAGGAAGGACAAGAGAGATTTTTTAATCATCAGTTCAAAGGAGAATTTCAAGATAAGTGTATTACGGATTTTCACAATGTTTTACAATCAAAACCACCTTGGTGATAAATATGCCCCTAATTTTTAAATTTATTCCTAAATTAAGTGATATTGTAGAACATGCATCTTGCTTGTTCCTCATTAAACATGCAAATAAATTTCATGAATCAAAATTCCTAATCGGATTCTAATTTGTCAATTATTTTATTGGAAAAATCGCTCAGTTTAGATTATTGTAAAATTATAACCTAAATAAAGAACAAGTTTTTAAGAATGAAGAATATAATCGTTTTTGGTGCCGGCGAGTTTGGAACATTAATCCAAAATGTCATGAGTTATAATCAAGAATTTCAAATTGCTGCTTTTGGTGATGATGATTTGGATAAATCCAAAATTACCACTGGAGATGTTCCTCTTTTTAATCAGGAGGATTTATTTCAATTTGCCAAAGAGAATCAAATTCAAACTGCAATAATGGCCATTGGGAGCAACAGAAATCGTGCGGAAAAATATTACGTATTTAAAAATGCTGGTTTTAAAATGTTGTCTATTGTTCATCCGAAAGCACTGATTGATACAGAAGTTGTGTATGGAGATAATGTTATTATAGAAATGGGTACAGCGATTCATACCCATAGCAAAATTGGCAATAATGTTTTTTTGGGCGGCGATGCCCTCATTGGGCATCATAATATTATCGGTAATCATGTATTGGTCGGAGGCAATGCATCCTTTGGCGGAGCCGTGGTTGTAGAAGACTATGCATCCATTGGGGTTGGATCATCCATCAAACCGGGTGTTGTCATAGGGAAGGGCGCCGTTGTGGGTGTGGGCGCAGTAGTGATAAAAGATGTTGAACCTGGAACAACAGTTGTCGGTGTTCCAGCAAAACCAATATAAGGGTGCATGAAATAATCCGGTGAACGATAAAGTATTGGGTCTAATTGTTGAAACATATTCGGTTAGTAGCCTTCCATTATCAATCTATCGCAAGGGTATAAAAAGGATAACATCAATAAAAAATCCTTTTATTTTCCCGTGCCTGTCCCGTACCAATGGTCGGGGTCATAGGGGAAATACAAAGGGGTTTTAAAATGGGTTTTCTCCGTATTTTCATA
The DNA here is from genome assembly GCA_014382015.1 of Fidelibacterota bacterium. Taxonomy (GTDB): domain Bacteria; phylum Fidelibacterota; class Marinisomatia; order Marinisomatales; family TCS55; genus TCS55. Next base: position 16,120 of record JACNKN010000038.1, read on the forward strand.
GTACCTATATCACCTTTTCTATAGGTGAGACCATAAAACTTTATGAATAAATATATAACCACGAATAAGTTTCAAGAAAAAATTAAAACAGTAAAAAGTATGGCTGTTACTGGATTCCGTTGGTCCGGTACACCACAATTATTGCTTCGATTAGTTCGGGAAGAATTTGACAAAAGTGGCGAACCCAATGGCCTCACAATAATGTTTACAAGTTCTGCCACAGATCCGGGCTTAGATCACTTAGCCCATCCCGATTTATTGGCCTGCTCATTTGGTAGCTATTATGGTTCGATTCCCGAAATTAGAAAATTAGTTCAGGATAATAAAATAAAGGGTTATTCCTTACCTCAGGGCCAGCTCTCGCTACTGTTTCGTGAAATTGGCCGTGGAAGCCCCGGGCTTCTTTCTACCGTTGGAATACATACGTTTGTGGACCCCAGATTGGATGGAGGAAAGCTGAACGCCAAGACTGATGAGGATGCAGTAACAATTGAAACGATTAATGGAAAAGAATTTTTGTTTTACCATTCCCGCCCTGTTGGTGCTGCGCTTATTCGTGGGTCTGTTTCAGACGATCAAGGGAATATTTCCATGCGAAATGAACCAGTAAAAACAGAGTTTTTATCCATGGCCCAAGCGGCTCGTTCTTCTGGAGGTCAAATTTTTGTCCAAGTATCTGAAACATCCGAAACTGGTTTACAACCATCCGAGATCGATTTACCCGGTCACCTGGTGGATGGCGTTATTGTAACGGATGATTTGGAAAATGATCACCGTCATACGAATAAATATATCTTCAATGAAGGATTGTTAAAAAATGGTAATTATTCAAAAGAAGCAGGACCTGTAACGGATCCTATCTATAAACAACTCATTGGTCTCCGCGCCTTAAAAGAAGTTCAATCCTCAAAGAATGTTATTTTGGGTCAAGGTGTTCCAGAACTGGTCGGTGTTTTTGCCCGAAAAAATTCTGAGAAATATGGACAAATGCTCACCTTCATGGAATCAGGGGTCATGGGCGGCATTCCTGAAAGACGCCCCGATTTTGGTGTCGCATTGGATCCCGTAGCTTTCTTGACACAAGATAATCAATTTGTCGGGTTCAATGGTGGGCATATAGATACAGTTGTGCTCAGTTTTGTACAATTCGATAAACATGGGAATGTAAATGTAAGTCTGATTGGTTCAGAATATTTTGGATGCGGTGGTTATATCGATATTTGCCATGCCGCCAAAAAAATTGTGTTTGTAGGATCCTTCACCGCAAAAGGATTAGACGTAATTATGAATGAAAATATCGTCACCATTAAGAAAGAAGGATCCATCCCAAAAGCAGTAACAGATGTATCTCAAATAACATTTTCTCCACAATTAATGCAAGATAAAGGACAGGAAATAATGATTGTGACTGAGCGATGTGTATTTTCTATGATTGATAATAAGGTAACGATAACAGAAATTGCATATGGCATAGATTTGGATCAAGACATTTTATCTCATATGCCTTTTAAGCCTGTAATTTCAGATCAGATGAAACAATTAACCTGGGACTAATTGTGAAGTCCATCGTTTTTTTTGAATAATCGTAGCAACAAGCGGATTTACCTTTCTCCACCCCACATGAGCGGTGAAGAAAAAATATTTTTTCAGGAAGCCTTTGATTCTAATTGGATAGCACCATTAGGTCCTCAAGTAGATGCGTTCGAAAGAGAAGTAGCCGACTATGTGGGTATTAACCATACCCTTGCCCTCTCCTCGGGCACAGCAGCTCTCCACTTGGCATTAGAAGTGTTAGGCGTCTCTTCAGGGGATATCGTCTTTTGTTCCGATTTAACATTTGTTGCTTCCGCCAATGTTATCAGGTACCAAAATGCAAAACCAATTTTTATCGACTGTAATATGGAATCCTGGACCATGTGCCCAAAAGCATTGCAAAAAGCAATGGACCAAGGACAAAAGCCTAAAGCAGTTATTGTAACCGATCTTTACGGCCAAAGTGCTGATTATGACGCCATTTATGAAATATGTAATGCGTTTCAAATCCCCATAATTTCCGATGCAGCAGAAGCATTTGGCGCTGATTATAAAGGCAAGAAATGTGGGGGAATAGGTGATTTAAATATCCTGTCTTTTAACGGGAATAAAATAATTACCACATCCGGCGGCGGAATGATGTTAAGTCAAAATAAGGAATGGATTCAAAAAGCGAGAAAGTTGGCTACCCAGGCGAGAGAAAATGCTGTGCATTACGAACATAAAATGGTAGGGTATAATTACCGTTTAAGTAACTTGTTAGCTGCTGTAGGTCGCGGACAGTTGAAAGTGCTTGATGATCGTGTTGAAAAACGTAGAATAATTTTTCAAACATATAAAAATGCTTTTTCGAATATTGATGGGATTGATTTTATGCCCGAGGCTGATTATGGATTGTCAAATCGATGGCTAACGGTATGTACAATCGATCCGGGAAAATTGGGGTTAGACCGAAATAAAATTATCCATGCAATGGAAAAAGAAAATATCGAATGCCGTCCCCTCTGGAAGCCCATGCACCTGCAGCCCTTATTTTCAGGTGAAAAATTATACACCCAGGCTGAAACCCCGAATTCAGATAAACTGTTTCAAAATGGTTTATGTCTCCCATCAGGGACAAACCTGTCAGAAGAAGAGCAGGAAAAAATCATTAATATTATATTTGCTCAATTAGCTTAAAGTGAAAAGATGATTAAATAATTATGAAATTGATATATTCTAAAATTGAACCGTCCAGGCTCTTGCATCTTGTCCATAGATTAGAAGAAATTGAAAGTTTAACGACGAAAGATGGTTTAGCAAGAATAAATGTGGCACCAGAAGAAGAACATCTTCAACTGGCAACCTTACAAATGAATAAGGGTAGGACGTTTAAACCGCATAAACATATCTACAAAGAGGGTGAAAAAGAAGTCATTGCCCAGGAGTCCTGGATCGTAGTCAAGGGCAGCGTAAAGGTTGTGATGTATGATTTAGATGATACCATCATTGACCAAATAATTTTATACCCAGGTGACTGTTCCATGACCTTTTCCGGTGGCCATAATTATGTTATACGGGAAGATAATACAATTGTTTATGAGTATAAAACAGGCCCGTATAAAGGAATAGAAAATGACAAGGTGTCAATTAATGAAATTTAATATAGGGTGTGGTTGGAGAGATTTTGGCAAGGACTGGGTCCATATAGATGGCGGTGAATATGACCATATTGATTCATCAGATATTTTTCTGAAGGAATATGACAATAATTCTGCAGATTTAATATATGCGTCTCATTTTATTGAATATTTTGATAAAAGTGAAATTGGTGATCTTTTAAGCAGATGGATAGAAGTCTTAAAATCTTCTGGTATTTTACGATTAGCCGTTCCAGATTTTGCAGTTATGGTTAATTTGTATTTGAAGAATGAGTATTCATTAGAAAATTTTTTAGGTCCTTTATACGGGAAAATGAAAATGGGGGATACCACCATCTTTCATAAAACCACTTACGATTTTGATAGTTTAAAACAGTTGCTGGAAAAGGCAGGCATGAGAAATATCCAAAGATATGATTGGAAAGATACAGAACATGCACAATTCGATGACCACTCACAAGCATACCTGCCGCACATGGACAAGAAAAATGGCACATTGATAAGTTTAAATGTGGAGTGTATAAAATGAGTTTCCAGGCAGTAACCGATTTTGAAAATGCCGTTGCGGAATTTTATGGTGCACCTTTCGCCGTGGCCGTGGATAGTTGTACCCATTCATTGGAATTATGTTTGAGATATCAAAAAGTAGAAAAAATCACAGTACCGACACGGACCTATCTTTCGGTGGCGTTCCTTGGGGATAAAATTGGGATTGACTGGGAATGGAAAGAGGAAGATTGGGTTGATTATTATTATCTGGGCGGTACAAATATTATTGATGCAGCAGTTTTATGGAAAAAGAATAGCTATATCCCAAATACCTTTATGTGTTTAAGTTTTCAGTTCCAAAAACATTTGAATCTCGGTAAGGGCGGGATGATCTTAACCGATGATAAGGAAGCTCAGGATGAACTTAAACGAATGTCATACGATGGTAGAGAACCGAATATCCCATGGAGAGACCAAAACATCAAGTCAAAAGGTTTTCATTATTACATGACACCTGAAACAGCCCAAATGGGGTTAGAAAAATTACCAGACGCGATTAAAGCAAAACCAAAACAATGGGTTTTGGAAGATTGGCCAAATTTAAAAAACATGGACATATTTAAATGAAAAAGAAAGCATTTATAACAGGGATTAATGGACAGGACGGCAGCTACCTATCTGAATATTTGTTAGAGAAAGATTATAAAGTTTATGGTATTGTAAGACGTAATTCTATTGCCGAACACCAAGAGAGTAGAATTGACCATTTAATTGGAAATGGCGTTGAAACAGAATATGGTGATTTACTTGATGTAAGTTCATTAGAAAGAATGATTAGAACCATTCAACCCGACGAAATCTATAACATCGCCGCTCAAAGCCATGTTCGGATTAGCATGGATATTCCGCAATTTACCGTACAAACCAATGCGCTTGGCCTTCTAAACATTTTGGAGGCATACAAAAACAATTGTCCCACAGCAAGATTTTATCAAGCTTCATCATCAGAAATGTTTGGTCGTACAGTAGATGAGGATGGATATCAACGAGAAACCACTAAAATGAGTCCCACAAGTCCATATGGGTGTACCAAAGTATTTGGGTATAACATGGTTCAACATTACAGGAATGCTTATGATTTATTCGCAGCAAATGGAATTTTATTTAATCATGAATCCCCAAGACGAGGGTCTAATTTTGTCACAAACAAAGTTGTTAAAGCTGCGGTAAGAATTAAAAATGGACTGCAGGATAAACTTTCTTTAGGAAATATGGACGCATATCGTGACTGGGGACACTCAAAGGACTATGTCCGCGCAATGCATATGATAATCAACCATACAGAACCAGACGATTTTGTATGTGCCACAGGAGTGACTAATTCGGTTCGGGATATGTGTAGCTATGTGTTTGAGAAACTGGATTTAGATTATAAAAATTATGTAATTAAGGATCCTCGATTTATGAGACCGGAAGATTTGAAATATTTAAGAGGAGATTCTACTAAATTAAGAACGACGTTCGGATGGAAACCTGAATATACATTTGAGACCCTGATGGATGAAATGATTGACCATTGGGTGAACATTTATAAATAATTGATTTTCACCCCTTTAGTAAAATTGACCAATGGATAAAAATAAAAATATTGATTTATTGGTAATTTCATATGACGGCTATTCTGATATCTGGGATACATTTTTCAAATCATTTTTTCATTACTGGAAAGAATGTCCTTTGGACATTCATCTTTTATCGAATGAAAAATCATACAATCACCCCCAGGTTCACCCTATAAAAGTTGGCCAGGATATTTCCTGGTCTGATAATCTATCCAATGGGATCAATCAATTGAAAAAGGATTATGTTTTGATATTGTTAGAAGACCTCTTTCTCAATCAAAAAGTATCAATGACATATTTTAACCAGTTATCGAATTGGATTATTCATAATAACCCAAATTATCTGCGGTTATGCATCTCTCATAAGCCTGAATATTTTGATGAATTAGTGGGAAGGATTCCAAAAATAACACCTTATAAAACATCAACCATGCCTTGCATTTGGAAGAGATCCACATTAAAGAGAATTTTACAAAAGGGAGAATCTGCTTGGGAATTCGAAATAAAAGGGACAAAAAGAGCATATGAATATGATGGATTTTATGCAGTGTACAATGATTTGATAAGTTATAACAATGGCGTAATTAAGGGGAAATGGCGAAATTCAATTTTAAAAGAGGGTAATGAATATGGTTTGAATATCAATACGACATCTCGATCTGTAATGACGCCTTTCGAAGAATGGATATATACCCTGAGGAAATTCAGATCTATTTTATTCAATCGACTCCCCAATGGACTTAGACTGGTGTTTAAAAGGCAATAATGGATATAATACAATGTGACATATATCACATTGTTTTTCCCTTTCTTTGTATTAAACTCAGCCAATTCTGGTTCGCAAATTTCAAGCAATGACTAAATCTACACAAAAGTATAGAAATCTATTACGATTCATTCTCGTCGATATTGTCTTGATATTAGGGGCGCTTTATATATCCTTTTTATTAAGATTTGATTTTTCAGTCCCCGACCATATTGGTATGGATTTTGCTAAGTTTTTACCCGTCATTTTGACTGCAAAATTAATTTCATTTTTTATCTTTGGTATGTATAAAGGTATGTGGCGCTATACGAGTATTTCCGACTTTATTAATATTGCCAAAGCATCTTCTCTGGGCTCTTTAATGGCACTTGCCATGTTGGCATTAATATTTGGACTATCCGGGTTTCCCAGATCGGTTCTATTTATTGATTATGCACTGTGTACAATCTTTTTAGGCGTAAGTAGGGCAAGTGTCCGAATATATTTTAGTAATTTATCTCAAACTCAAAGTATGGTAGGTCAAAATACATTTTTAAGAGGCCGCAGAAAGTTGATTATGATTGGGGGTGGGGATAGTGCTGAAAAAATAATCAGGGAAATTCGTGATAATAAGGGAATGAAATATGTGGTTGTGGGGATCGTAGATGATGATGGCTCAAAAGTGGGTGCCACCATTCATGGCGTTCCCATACTGGGTCCCATCGATGAGTTAGCTAAATTAAAAATTCCGTTTGACGAAATTATTATTTGTATTCCCACCGCATCCAATATAGAAATGCGTAGGATTGTTGCCATTTGTAAAGCAGCCGGAAAATCATATCGCACCGTACCCACTTTTTCTGAATTAATCGATGGCAAGGTATCCATGAAATCAGTTCGGGAAGTATCCATGGTTGATCTTCTGGGACGAAAGGAAGTGGAATTAGACCGATCATCAATTTCTCAATATATTTATGGGAAGCGGGTTTTAGTCACTGGTTCTGGAGGATCAATCGGGTCTGAGTTGGTGCGTAACTGTTTAACATATGATCCGGATCTCTTAGTGTTGTTGGATCAAAGTGAACATAACTTATTCAAAATTGAAAGAGAATGTGCTGAAAGTAAGCACCCCATTTCCTTCCAACCTATCTTAGGTGACATTAGGGATAAAACACTCCTTCATCGGGTTTTCGCCTCATTCAAACCCCATGTGGTGTTTCATGCAGCCGCGTATAAGCATGTCCCAATGCAGGAAGATCACCCATGGGAAGCAATTCTGACAAACATTCAGGGGACCATTAATTTAATTGATGTCTCCGAGGATTATGGTGTAGAGCGATTTGTACTTGTTTCGACAGATAAAGCAGTGAATCCCACCAACATAATGGGCGCAACAAAGCGCGTTGCAGAAAAATTAATTCAAAGTAAATCAATCGATTCTCAAGTAAAATATATGGCTGTTCGGTTTGGAAATGTGATCGGGAGCTCTGGGAGTGTCATACCCACCTTTCAGAAACAAATCCAAAACGGTGGACCTATAACAATTACAGATGCAAATATGCAGAGATATTTTATGTCTATTTCAGAAGCAGCCCAGTTGATTCTGCAGGCAGGAGCTATGGGCTCTGGTGGCGAAATATATGTTTTGGATATGGGTAAACCTGTTAATATAAAAGATATTGCCTTTGAGCTTATACGCTTGAGCGGATTAGAACCGGAAATTGATATAGAAATTGAGTATATCGGTATGCGCCCCGGGGAAAAAATGTTTGAAGAATTGCAAACCCATGAAGAAAATATTGTTGATACGGGTCATGATAAAATTTTGGTTTTAAAAAATGGACAGGGTAATAACTGGAATAATTTAGTCAATAATGTTTCCAGAATCGTAAAAACAGCCAGGTCATATGATTATGGCCAGGTGACCAGAGAATTAAAGAACTTTATTCCGGAATATATTCCAGATTCAAAGACAACTCAGCAAAGATTGAAATCCTCTATCATTGAAGAAAACTAAGGTTAAACAATTTATTTGTCTGTTAATGGTTGCTCATGTATGTCATGGGCAATTTTTTTATACAGATAATCAAGAAAGTAAAAATTGGCTCCAGACTCATTTTAACTCACTGGATAAATCCGTTGAATATCCAAAGAATGGTTGGCTTTCTTATGGAATAAATAAAAATCTAAAGCAAAAAAATGGCCATTCATTTGGTGCATTCATTCACCTGAAAAATGAAAACAATTTAAAGGGAATTATTCAAAAATCAGATTATATCGGCAATGGGTTCCTCTCAGCATATAGGTATGTCTCATCCCATATTGAAATTATGAATGCCATGTTTTTTACCGACGATGTCAATAATGCTGAAAGAGGGTTTGTTCGAACAATAAAGAACGTAACCATGTACACAAATCAGGCGTATTTAAAAGTGAATAACCAATCGGATAAATTTAATTATTCAATTAAGATTGGTCGGGATTTTATAACCGTTGGACATAGTTTCAACTCCAATTTATTCATCAGCGATTTTTCCCGCCCCTTTGACCAGTTCACCTTAGAGGCGGAATTAGGTAAATTAAATGCATTATTTTCTGTAATTGAACTGGATACTATCATGGACCATAATCGATATTTATATGTCCATAGTTTTGGATATAAATCTAAAAAGTTATCCATTACAGTAGGTGAATCAGTTCTTGCTTCCGGTGTGTCTAAACCCATCAATATTCAATTTCTCAACCCATTTAGTTTTTGGGCATGGGAGAATCTGGGGAGTACAACAAAAGGGTTAAATGCCTTTTTATATGCAGGCATTACCTGGCTGCCAAAAAATGGATTAAGGATTTATGGGGAAACAATAATTGATGATATTAATTTTCATCAGGATGATGCTTTTTATCTCAACCGATTTGGGTATTTATTCGGAGTGCAAAGAACTGGTTTGCCATTTCAATCATCCAATTTATGGATAGAGTATTCCAATGTATTGCATCAAGTGTATCAATCCTATCATCCAACACATATTTATACGCATCGAGGATTTCCCATCGGTCATTTTTTAGGAAATGATTTTATCAATATAAAATTTCATTATTCCCAATTAATGCAGTCAGGCAGGATTAAACCAATCATCGATATTTCATATCTCATGGATGGCTCCAATGGATTGGAAACCCGGTTTGACAATCCTTGGGAAACAGAAGAAGGAGAATTTTTAAAAGATTATATTCCACCAACTCATCCCACACCACCTGTCACAACTTGGATAGAATCAGAAGTCGGCGCTGAGATTAAAATCGGTACTGCAGCATATTTGACAATCACTGCCCGTTACCAGTTAAAGTCTTTAGAAGAAGAGTCCATTACTGATATGGGTATCGGAATTCGATTCTGGTCCTTTTTTCAATTGCCATTTAATCAATAGTTCTAAATAAGATGACTGATTTAGCCATCATTACAGAAGAATTTCGCCCATCAAAAAAAGGGGGCATCGCAACCTGGGCTCATGGGATTGCATTATATTTTGGTGAGAGAATCGAATATGATGTAACTGTGTTTGTTAAAAAACGTGGGGGAATAAATCTAAAAACACGACCTCGAAATTTACCATACAAATTATTCCTAATGGGTGGGCGGGATTGGTCAAAATTCAAGAAATGGTATATTTCCTATTATTTGAAAGAATTTATTAAGAAATCCCAGAATCCGGTCATTATTTCTGCAACATGGGAATTAGCACAAGGATTGTTAAAGTATAAACAAAAATATCCATTTTTACTCATTACAATATTACATGGGTTAGAAGTAACCCGTCTCAATTCACGAAAGTATTATAAAAGAATTCCACAGTTTCAAAATGTACTTAAATATTCAAATCAAATTATTGCAGTAAGCGATTACACAAAAAAGGAAGCGCGATCAATCGGTGGAGATTATGAAATTGAAACAATACCAAATTTTGTGAATACCAATGATTTTTATCCAGAATCAAAAGGCAATTGCCGGAAGCATTTCGAATTTGATCCGAATGATAAAATTCTTTTAACACTTTCTCGTTTGGTGAAAAGAAAAGGTCATGCTATCGTTATCAAAGCATTGCCCATGATTAAAGGAACTATCCCCAATATTAAATATGTAATTGCTGGGGATGGAAATCAATCATTCAAAGAAGAATTAAATCAATTGATCGCAGAATTAGGTCTCGAAAATAATGTTTTATTTTTAGGTTACATTCATGAAAATCAAAAACGAATGATATATAATGCAAGTGATATCTACATTATGAATAGTATGCCCACAGATGATAAGGGAGACTCGGAAGGATTTGGCATTACATTTTTGGAGGCAAATGCTTGTGGAATACCCGTCATTGGCTCCAGAGCAGGAGGAATTAGCAATGCAATTAAACATAAGGTGAATGGATTAATGGTGTCCCCCAATCGTCCGGATGAAACGGCCAATGCCATACTAAATCTATTTAATGATATATCATTGTACAATAATATATCAAATAATGCTGTTTCAAGAGTAAACAAACATTTTAGCCTTTCCAATATCGGAAAAGATTATAAACAAATAATATCTCGTCTTTCCGCTTCGTAATGACAAAATAATTACCTTAAATTCCCCGCCATTATGGTGAACAAAAATCCCCAAAAGGACAAC
>JACNKN010000032.1 GCA_014382015.1 Fidelibacterota bacterium
CTCTATATAGCAATTCATTAGGTCTCCTTGGAGACCCAATTAAGTTGACACTACCTAATTCTATATGATCTAAAGATGTTGTTAAATCACTATTATATTGTTTTTCTCTTAAATCATTTAACTGGTGAAAAAGAGAAACCAACTCGGGCGATTGAACGTTCATTTCATGGAGAAGAATAATCTTTTCTAGTGTGGTAATATTAATCTGGATAAACCCATATTTTTCAGAAATGGGAATAATTTTATCTAAATATGTCATTGCCGATTTTAGTTGTTTACTCCTTTCATAATATGTTGCAATAGTCAGATAAAGTGTTGCCAAATATTTTGGATTGAAGTCCGATAAATAATTACTCTCTGCCGCAGCAAAATGAACCATCGCTTTTTTTGATTTACCTGTCTTTATATACATCTCCATTAAGGATTGATGCGTAAGTCCTTTTATGTTCCCCTCTCCCTCTGGGATGCCCACGGTCAATAGTTTATCAAAAGTCTCTTTGGCGTTTTTATAATGCCCCAATTTTAAATGTAAATCTCCGATATACTTGTAAGAATGGAGAATTAAATAGGGTTCTTTCTTATAGTTTATTCTACGTTGAAGGGCATCTTCAAAATACACAAAAGCTTGGTTGTAATTTTCTCGTTTAATTTCAACCAAAGCCAAATTATTAATGCCTGTTCCTTGCCCCACTATATTTTCTGTGAGTTCAAATATATTAACTGCTCTTTTAAACTTTCTTTCAGCTTCCTTAAAATAATGACGCTGATAATAAATATTACCCATTTCAATAAAATACCATCCCAGTTGTAAAGTGTCTTCTTTTTCGATATGAAATTCAACACTTTTAACCAAATGCTCCATGGCTCTTACTGGGAATCCTTGTTCTTTCAGAATAACACCAATTAACGCATGTACCTCTGAAATGTCGAAATCCAGAGTAGACTCACTTTTGCTCAATAGATTAAACCCCATTTCTAATGCCAATTTTGGATTCGATGATTGATAAAAATTCATAGAATCTAACTGAGAAACAAAATGAGGTTGATCTAAGTTTTGTCCTGAAATTAAGACCACAAAATAAAAATAAAAGAGAAAACACCTTTTTGTGTGGGTTAACATATAGAAAATTTACAAATGAAAATAAAAAGAATATATCACCATCTTATTTATCCATACCCGTATAGGGTAATCCTTATGATTTCAACACGGAAGTACATCAAATAAATATGCCATGCCTAACCTGGTTATGGCAATGAGGATAAAAATGAGCGGAGGGGGTGGGATTCGAACCCACGTTAGGATATTTCACCTAAAACACCTTAGCAGGGTGCCGCCTTAAGCCGCTCGGCCACCCCTCCAAATCGGGTAAAATTCTTTAAAATGTACTTCTGAAATTACTGTATTTAACCGAAAATCAAAATAACCTATGCACGTGCAAACTGTTTACCGCTTAACTGGACCACCGCACCTTTCAATTCTAATTTCAACAGCAATGTCAATGCCTGGGTTATCTCCATATCACCCTTGGATACAATATCATCAATATATAATGGATCATCTTCTAATAAGTCAATCAGGGCATGCTCCTCTTTGGTAAGGTGAAGTTTGATATTTTGTTGGATTGATTCTATGGGTGAAAATAATTGATTTTTTATATGATCTAATATTTGATCACCTGATTCAACGGGAATTGCGCCATTCCGAATTAATCGATTGCATCCAACACTCATTTTATCCGTCAACCGGCCTGGGACTGCAAAGACTTCTCGATTTTGATCTACGGCGTTTAATGCAGTAAGAATTGCACCGCTTCGGTTTCCAGCTTCAATCACAATTGTACCATGACTTAATCCACTGATAATACGATTGCGTTGAGGAAAATTACCTGCATCCGGTTGGGTGCCTATGGGAAATTCAGAAATAATGGAGCCTTTTTCCATAATCATTTCTGCCAATTTTGTATTTTCTGAAGGATATACAAAATCAATTCCATTTCCAAGAACCGATAGAGTTTTCCCTCCCGCACTCACCGTTTTTCGATGAGCGACACTATCCACTCCTCGGGCCAATCCACTGACAATAATTAAACCGGAGGAAACCATACTGGATACAATAGATAAAGTAATTTTTTTACCATAAGGGGTGATATTTCGCGTTCCCACAACACCAATACAATCCATTTCTTTTTCGAGTGGCATTCCTTTCACATACAACAGAACAGGCGGATCATAAATTTTCTTTAACAGTTTGGGATATTCCTTATCCCAAAAAGAAATGATGCATGCCCCCACTTTATTCATGCGATCAATTTCTTTTTCCCCATAATTCTGATCACTGAATTGATGAATGGCTCGAGCAGTTTTTAGATCAACCCCAGGCGCTTTGCATAATTCCTCAGATGATAGGGAAAAATACTCTGCATTTAACCCAAAATGTGAAATGATAAACCTTACCCGTTGAGGCCCCAATCCCTTAACAGACAATAGATTCAGAATTCGAATAAGTGAATTATGCTTCATCTAATCGATTTGTTATTGCTCGAACTAATTCCGTTAATCCATTACCCGTCACCGCAGAAATCTCCATGGTGTATTCTGGTATAGAATCCCATTTAGATTCCTCGATATCATCAAGAATATCTTCTTTAGTACGGACCAATATGATGGGTTTCATCATGAGTGCTTTATTAAAGTTTTTTAACTCATTTTTCAGGGAATTAAATGTAGCTGCCGGATCAGGCTCTGTCCCATCTATTAAAAAAAGTAAAAGACGATTTCTTTCTATATGGCGTAAAAATTGATGCCCTAATCCTTTTCCTTCGCTTGCACCCTCAATAAGCCCCGGTATATCGGCCATGAGAAATGATTTGTACTCACCCGATTTAACAATTCCTAAATGGGGCTCTAAGGTCGTAAATGGATAATCTGCTATTTTTGGTTTTGCTTTTGATAAAACAGACAATAATGTTGATTTACCAGCATTCGGGTGTCCAACCAGACCCACATCTGCTAATATTTTAAGTTCAAATTCAAATTGACCAGTTTCCCCTGGTAATCCGGATTGTGCATATCTGGGAGTCTGGTGGGTTGAGGATTTAAAATTTACATTTCCCCTTCCTCCTTTCCCTCCTTTGCAAATAATAAACGCTTGTCTCGGTTCAACCAAATCTGCTGCAATTTCTTTAGAATCAATATTTCGGATGAGTGTGCCTACCGGAACTCTAATATAAATATCATTACCGTTTTTTCCTGTTTTTATTCCAGAAGAACCGGGAGATCCATTTTTTGCATTGTAAATACGTGCATAACGCACATCCTGCAATGTATGGAGGTTGGTATCGGCAACAACAGTAATATTCCCCCCATTTCCTCCATTGCCCCCATCTGGACCTCCTTTTGAAATGTACTTTTCCCTTCGGAATGAAACACATCCCTTACCGCCATTACCGGCTTTGAGTTCAACTTTGGTATAATCAATAAACATAATTGTTAAAATATTTAGAAATAAAAAAGGTGCGGAAAAATTCACACACCTTTTTTTGAATAACATTTTTCATCAAATTACATATGGGCGATTATCGCTTCACCAAAACCTGAACAGGAAACTTTCGTTGCCCCATCCATTAATCTATGAAAATCATAGGTAACCGTTTTCGCTTTTATTGCTCTTTCAATTCCCTGTGTGATTAATTCTCCTGCTTCGGACCAACCCAAATGATCAAACATCATTACCCCAGATAATATAACTGACGAAGGATTCACCATATCTTTTCCTGCATATTTCGGTGCAGTCCCATGTGTAGCTTCAAAAATGGCATGGCCCGTCATATAATTAATATTCGCCCCAGGCGCAATGCCGATTCCACCTACAATTGCGGCCAGTGCATCTGAAATATAATCTCCATTTAAATTTAGGGTTGTAATCACATCGTATTCCCCAGGACGCAATAATATTTGCTGCAAAAATGCATCTGCGATCACATCTTTAATAATCAGTTGTTTCCCATTGTTATCAATCACCTGCCAAGGGCCGCCCTCATAATCTTTAGCACCATATTCGCGTTTAACTAAATCATATCCCCATTCTTTAAACTTCCCTTCTGTGAACTTCATAATATTGCCTTTATGAACAATAGTAACGCTGTCTCTTTTTTGGGAAATTGCAAAATCCATTGCTGCCTTTACAATCCGTTCAGTCCCTTCAATCGAAACAGGTTTGAGTCCAATAGAAACAGTATCCGGAAAGCGAATATTTTTGACATTCATTTCTTCTTTTAGAAACGATTTGACTTTTTCCACTTCCTCGGTGCCATGCAACCATTCAATTCCGGCATAAATATCTTCTGTATTTTCACGAAAAATAATCATATTCACTAATCCCGGTTCTTTCACGGGCGAAGGAACACCTTCAAACCATTTAACAGGACGTACACAGGCATACAAATCAAGGATTTGTCGCAAAGCCACATTCAAGGATCGAATCCCACCACCCACAGGTGTAGTCAATGGTCCCTTGATAGCAATTAAATATTCTCTCAAAATGTCAATTGTTTCATCAGGAAGCCATGACCCGAAATGGTCATTCGCTTTTTCACCGGCGAATACTTCCTTCCATTCGATGGCCCTTTCACCATGATACGCTTTTTCAATTGCTGCTTCAAAAACAGATCGAGAAGCTCTCCATATATCCGGACCAATACCATCCCCTTCAATAAAGGGTATGATAGGATGATTCGAAACATTTAATTGACCATCTATACATGTAATTTTTTCACCTTGTTTTGCACCACTCATGATTTTGTACTTTCTTTTACGGGTTTCTTCTTTCCTGTTTTTGTTGATTTTTCTGTCTTTTTTTCATTTGAATTCTTTTTGGCATAATCGGTAAGATAAAATCCACTTCCTTTAAAAATAAGACCGGATCCGCCACTGACCAATCTGCGTACTTTTCCGGTACATTCAGGACAATTTGTTAATGGTAAATCAGACATAGTTTGAAAGAATTCGAAAATATGGTCGCATTTTTGACATTTGTAATCGTACGTAGGCATTTTGTTATTTATTTCCTAAAAATAAAGTATAGAATTTACAGAAAACCGAGAATTATTATTGTCGGTAAAGTTACATATTGAAAAGAAAATTATTTTGGGAAATATTTTTCGTTCAATTTTGCCATAACATTCATCGGAACAAATTTTGATATATCGCCTTTGAGACGGGCCACATCTTTAACGACTGTTGAATTAATATGTATGAATTTTTCTGATGTTACCATCAGTAGTGTTGAAACATCAGAATTTAGATGATGATTCATTGTAGCCATTTGGAATTCAAATTCAAAATCAGACACATGCCGAAGACCCCGAATTAAAGCTACAGCATTTTTCTCCCTGGCAAAATCGGCAACCAATCCGTCTATGGAAAACGCTTCAACATTAGTTAGGTGAGTTGTAGCACCCAAAATTAGTTCGATACGTTCTTCCGCCGTAAACATAGGATCTTTCTCCGTATTAACGGCGATGGCGAAGATGACCTTATCGAATAACGCAGATGCACGCTCTGCAATATCGATATGACCGCAATGGATTGGATCAAATGTGCCTGGATAAATTATGGTTCTCATTGTTCTTTTTTCCAAAAAGTTAGCTGTGTATCGCCATATTCCTTTACTCTCGCTGGTGAAATTGAATACGATCGAGGGGAAGATTCAAGTATAAAAAACCTGTTTTCATTTAACTGATTGATGCACGATTCAATTAATAAATTTGTTTGATCGTATTCATAGGGCGGGTCGGCCATAATTAAATCAAAATGATTAGACTGTTTCATGAACTTGAGCGCATCCATCCGAACATAATTAATTTCAGTATCCTTAAAAAATGATCCATTTATTTTTAACAAAGATGAAATTCTCATACTGGTTTCAACAAATGTTACCGATTTTGCCCCTCTGCTGGCAGCTTCAAACCCAAGTATTCCTGAACCAGAAAATAAATCCAATACATGATACCCAGTCAAATCCCCGAGTATATCGAACAAACTTTTCCGGACAAGTGCCATTGTGGGGCGATAAGACACGTTCGCCACTGTTTTTATCCGACGGCCTTTATACCGACCGGCGTGAATCTGCATCCCCTATTCCTGAGGGACTGATTTTGGTGGTAAAAACAGGGAAATATAAAAAATAGCAGATTGGGTAAATTTTTCAAGTTCACTTACATATATAAACTTTTCTAACGCCAGATTTTGACCGGACGTAGATAATTTGAATAAAATATGTTTTATATTATCCAACCCACTTATCTTGACAATAACGGGCGTTTGAGACTGACCGCCTCTTTCGATGGGGTCCAGAATTTTAATGAATGATGATTCAATACTTGAAACCAATAATTCTAACCCTGCAACGGATATATCTGTTTGATTTATTGGTTCTTCTAAGAGTGGATATTTGACTAAATAGCCATGTTTAAATTGACTATCCACATTTACCTGCCTAAGTGAATAGTTCAAAACATCTCCCAGGGAGTCTATCGGTGTATCCATTGTTTTATCGCCGACTAATTCTAAATCCATTCGTCCGGTTCCAATAGATAATAAAGTAATATTTTGTGAACTGGACATTTGAAGAGTGCGGATTACCGTGGAGATTAAACTTTGAGACTCAATAATAAACTTCGGAATATTAGTTTTAGATGATTCCACCTTTTGTTCCACAGTGGGTACCATATCAGGTTCTGGTGCGTTTATAATTTCTGACTTTTCTTCTACGTCTCTCAAATAGATGAAATCTAACAATTCCGGTTTTTGATCATAAATAAGCATGATACCGATAACGGCAAAGAAAAAGAGATAAAGTGCCGTCTGGAGTATGTTTTTATCTTTTTTAACCTTTTTCTTTTTAGGTTTTATCTTCTTTTTCTTTGTTTTATTCTTTTTGGATTTAATGCGTTCCGGCTTAGGTGTTTCTATTACTTCAGGTTTCTCATACTGATAAGGTTGAAGCCCCGGCCGGTTAAAGAAATTAAGGGTAGGTCCATGAATTTGTACTGTGGCAATTGCCGTTAAAATATAGAGATCATCTTCCTTCATATCTTTTGGGAGAATTTCACCCTCTACTGCTAACCCTTTAAGGGCGGTCAGTTGTTTAATCCTACGGCCTTTAAAATTAGCTTTTCTTTTATCTGACAGTTTCCCTGCAAAAACAAAATCCCCTTTAAATGCTTCCTCATTCGAATCGCTTCCGACAATTGGATGTAGTTTCCATTGATTCTTAATATATCGTGCGGTACCATTTTGAAAACTGTTTTGAGAATACTGGTAATATCTATAGCCATTGCTTTCCGGAAGGAATACTGTACATCCCGTTTCAGGATAAAGTCCAAAAAATGTACTGGATTCTGTCCCCATCCAAACCGGATCACCGGCCAATTCCTGAATGGCCAATTTAATCGGCTCAATAATTAAATTTGGAACGCGAATTGCATAAACTGATTGTGGTTTTCCTATGAAGGATCGTCCATAATACTGATAGGAATCTTTAGATGTCCATCTTTGGTTAATTGTCCATCGAGCAAATTCCCAACCGTCATTTTCAGTCAAATCCGGATCTACCGGCACCAAGACATCGTTGCAATATTTATCAGGAATTGTCACATACACTTTATCTCCATCAAAAGGAATGTCTTCTCGGATTAAATGTAATCCAGCATTTAAAACCGAAATTATTTCCGATTCTGAATCACTAAATACATCCAGGGGTCTTGAAAGCGCTTTATAAGAAAAAGAAGTGAGGATTTGATGACCGTCTTTTACGGACCATTGGGCGCATAAAAGATGGCTATCTGAAATAGCAAGATGGATCACTTATGAATAATCACCTATCCCAGCTTTTTGAACCGTCGTCAATAAATCCGTGGTTCATAGCTTTAAAAGCAAAAATGGCATACCGATTTCGAACCACTGTGTCTTCAATAGGACTGTCCACCCGAACTGTATTTCCTTCATCCTTGATAGAAATTAAATATGGTTTTTCTGTCACCGGACAAAAGTACATAGAAGAATCAGGCATATATGAATCATAATAATTCACAACTTCTACACGTTCAGTTCCCACTTGATCTAATAGAGCAACAAAATTTGAATCCGATTGAAAATGATTCAATCTTTTCTTTTGAATATAAATCGTATCATTCCGGGATAAATCCTCGGAAAACATTACGATTGTAGCTGTCGTATCCAGAATGGTATCCCGACGCATCATTGGAAAACCAAATGTGGTATCAAAATCAATATCATACCCTTTTGGAACATTTACCGTAAAGGAATTGCCATTTAATGTTATGGATTGCTCCCCAAGATATGTAGAATCACCCGTAAGAGAATCCCGAACTGAGTTTACAACATTCATAACCCAAAGACCATCCGAATCGTATTCTTCCATAAGTGAATTATAAAAATTTTGGACATCAAACATATTTTCCATATAGAATCTACTTTTATTTTCAAAATACGCTTCTTCATCCCAAATCGCTCTTGGAACATAAATGCTAATAATCAGAAAGATAAAAGCGAGCACAATAGCCACTTCCAATAAATCAGAATGCAGTTTTCTTTTTTTCGTTAATTCAGAAATATTTTTGTTAGACATTCAGTTAATCCTCTACCTTAATATAGGTTTTTATTTTCTCTAATGTTTTAGGGCCAATACCCTTCACGTTTAATAAATCTTCAACAGAATTAAATAATCCATGATCTTCTCTATGGAGTATGATTCTTTCAGCAGTTACAGGGCCAATTCCGGGAATGGTCATCATATTCGCTTTATTTGAAGTATTAATATTAACACTTTTCAGTAATTGATTCTGCTTGTTTTCATCTGGATTATTTTCTATTTCCTCAGCCATACGTACAGCCGCAGCTTTAAAAGCCATAATCTCTTCTTCCGCGGAGGGCACTGATTTCCCGAACCAATGTCGGTAACCTGTCACAACGATGCCAAGCATGATGACACCCAATAGAAAATTTATGATTAATTTTTCCTGCTGGGTAAAAATACTCAATCTAACTCGACGCGGGTAAACACAGGATTCGATTTCCCATTTAATGACGATAATTCTTCCAAAAGTTTTTTCTGTTTACTCGATATTGATTTGGGCGTTTTTATCTGAATTTTTACCAGTTGGTTGCCTCGGGATGATCCTCTGACTCTTGGAAATCCCTTACCTCTCATACGTAAAATTTGTCCAGACTGAATTCCTGGTGGAATTTTTAGTTTAGCTTTCCCCTCTAATGTAGGTACTTCCAGAACAATCCCTAACGCCGCCTCATGGAATTGTATTTGAGCTTCCGTGATCACATCTTCTCCATTTCGAGTAAAAACGGGATGTTCTTTTTCCTCAAAATACACAATTAAATCTCCTGGATGATTCCCTTTTGGGCCTTTATTCCCTTGACGATTAAGGGTCATATAATTTCCTTCTGAAACACCTGCGGGAACTTTAACTTTTATTTCTACCGTTTTGCGGACGATTCCATTCCCACCACAGGAACGGCATGGATTTTCAACCATTTCACCAGAACCATGACAGACGGGACATTCCCGAACCACAACGGATTGTCCAAAAAAGGATTGAGACATTTGACGGATTTGGCCTGAGCCGCTGCAATGTCGACAGGACGTGGGCATTGTTCCCGATTGAGCACCACTCCCGGAACACGAATCACACGTTTCATGGCGTTTGATTTTAATTGTTTTATCGACACCTGTGACGATTTCAGAATAATCCAATTTGAGCGCAACCTTCAGGTCCCGGCCTTTTCGTACACCCCTTCTTCCGTCACCGCCAAACATACCGCCAAATGGATCAAAGTTTCCGCCGAAAATATCACCGAAATTGCTGAAAATATCTTCCATGGACATATGTCCTTGAAAACCACCACCTCCCGGCGTATCACCCAATCCTACTCCAGCATGACCGAACTGATCATATTGGCTTCTTTTCTGATTATCTGAAAGGATTGAGTAGGCGTCCGCTGCATCCTTAAATTTATGTTCTGCTTCAGAATCACCTGGATTTTTATCCGGGTGAAATTTCATAGCGATCTTGCGGTAAGCCTTTTTGATTTCACCATCACTGGCACCTTTACTTACACCCAGTATGTCGTATAAATCTTTCATGAAGATGACGACTGGTTTACAACCACTTTAGCATGTCGAATCACGCGATCTTTATATCGATATCCCTTTTCAAAAACTTCCAATATTTCATTCTCACTTTTCCCTTTTTCAGAACGCATCATGAGTGCATCGTGCAATTCAGGATCGGCTAATTCTCCCGGCTCAGTAAATGGGTTAACTTCCAGATCTTCAAAACGTTTATTTATTTTATTTTTTATCAGGTCAATACCTTCTTTGATTTTTTCTGAATTGCTATTGCCATTTTCATCCGACGCCTTAGATAATCTTTCTAAGTCATCTAAAACAGATAAAAACCCTTTAATGATAGATTCACCATCATATTTTAACAAACTGATAAATTCTTTTTCTTTTCGTCGACGGTAATTATCAAACTCAGCTTTTAACCGTAGATATCTGTCACTTTGAATTTCCGATTCAGCTTTCAGAATATCTATTTTTTCGTTGAGCTTTGCTGTGGGAGAAAGTTTGGTTGCTTTTGCTTTCCCTTTTGTTTTTGTTTCTGATTTTTTAGAGGGCACTATGAATTATCTCCGCAAATTTTTCCAAGATGGCTTGGACTGACATATAAGGAATTCGTTTGGGTCCAACGACACCAATTCTTCCTTTAATGAGTCCACTGTCAAACTGGGTAGTGATGATAGCACAATCATTCAGTAACTCATCCTCATTTTCTTTTCCGATAAGAGTTGCGCTTGAATGATCGGTAAAATTGATTTTAAAATGTTTGTTTAAATATGTTTTATCCAATGCAGGTAAAATGCGTTGAAAATTAGAAATATTTTGAAACTCAGGTTGGTTAAGTAATACATTAACTGATGAAGTGTATATAGATTTATTACGATCTATATGGAAATATTTACTACTCCCTTTTATCAAGACCTGTACCAGTTCATGGGAATACATTTCTGTATCATTCAAACGACTGTTTATCGTGGATTGAATTTCTTTTAATGAACAGCCCACGAGTCTTTCCTTCAAAATGTAAGTAATCTTTTGAATTAATTTAGGCTGAATGGTCAAATTCAGGTTTAGTACAATGGATTCTACCAATCCCGTATCCATGGCCAATACGAGCATGACACGATTTCCTTCGAGTACAACCAATTCAATATCCGTTAGAATACTCTTTTGATATCCCGACACCAGGATAATACCAAACATATGGCTCACCTTCGCCAGCATAAATGCAGTGGCATCTAATAATTCATCTACGTTATTAGATATGATTAATAATTCCTGTTCTATCTTTTCCGAAATCTGATTATCAAGAGAGTGGGATTCCGGTATTATATTCACATAAAATCGATATCCAATATCAGTTGGAATTCGACCGCCGGATGTATGTAAATGAGTTAAATAACCTTTTACCTCCAGAGATGACATGGCGCTTCTTATGGTAGCAGAAGAAATATTCAACCTGCAGTTCTTTTTAAGGTACCCCGAAGAAACCGGGTTGCCGGTCTCAATATAGGTCTCAACAACGGCAGAAAGAATTTCTGCCTCCCTTTTCGTCAAATCTGGAATATTAATGGATAACATAGCTAGTAAAATTAAATGGATTAATTTTCATCAGTCAAGAGGTGAATCGTTTCTATTTTAAAAATCTTGAAATAGCCCGGCTACTGCCTAAAATGCTGATGACGACACTCAAGGAAGTTAATATTCCAATGAGGACTAATGGGCTGTATTGAATTGTTATTTTGCTGACTGAATAGAGAATATCAGACCCAATTTCCAAACCGATGATTAAAATGGCTGATGCTAACATGGCACCAATTAAACCGTGGAAAACTCCCTCGATTACAAAGGGTGCCTTCACGAATGATCGTGTTGCACCAATCAGTTGTAATGCTTGGATGAGTTCCTTTTTAGCAAAAATTGTCAACCGAACCGTATTTGAAATAATAAATACAGAAATAACTAAAATGAGAATGAGTAATGCAGTCATGATTTGAACAAATTTCTGATAGTAAGTTTCGATTCGATATATGAGCCTGCCCTGATATAGAACTTCATCGACCTCGGGGTAACTTTTAATCCGTTCCACAATAGGCAGAATATTCATTTTATCACTTTGAAATTTTACCACATTCACAACGCAACTGGCGGGCAATGGGTTATATCCGACAATATCTAATATATTTTCACCAAATTGGGATTTGAATATTTTTTCCGCATCTGATTTTGAAATTATAGTTGTAGATCGAACACCATTTATTTTATTGAATTCCTTCACAACAGCATTAATCTGTTTGTCGGGTACACTTTCTTTAAAAAATACTTCGATTTTATATTTGCCTCTCAGATATTCAATGACCTTATTTGTATTTTGCCCAACAATCATCAACGATCCTGCCACTGCAAGCGTAAGAAATGTTGAAAAGATTGCTGTAAAGGCTGTGAGTTTATGGCGCCAAAGATTTTTAAGCCCTTCGGAAAACAGGAACATCATTTTATCCATCAGGATTGCCTTACGCTTCCTTCCTGGATTTCGACAATTCGATGCCCCCGGCCTTTGATTAAATTATAGTCATGAGATGCCATGATCACAGCCGTGCCCTCTCGATTAACTTCTTCTAATAATTTAATCAATTCAAAAGAAGTAACTGGATCCAGATTTCCTGTCGGTTCATCCGCTAATATAATATCCGGGTTTTTAACAAATGCACGGGCAATGCAGGCGCGCTGCTGTTCACCGCCTGACAATTCTTCCGGATAACGATCTTCTTTTCCATTAAGCCCCACCTCTTCAATAGATTCCGTAACACGATCTACAATTTCGTCTTTTGAGCATCCAATCACGTGCAAAGATAAAGCGATATTATCAAATAAATTTCGATCATCTAACAAATGATATTCTTGAAAAACCATGCCAATTTTCCTTCGCAAAAAAGGAATTTTTCGTGGTTTAATTTTTTTAGAGTCAAATTCGTCCACCACCACTTTTCCTACTTGGGGTAATAAATCCATATATATCATTCGGAGAAGTGTGGTCTTTCCGGAACCGGTTGGACCAATAATGAATGCAAACTCATCGTTTCCGATTGTTAAGTTTATATTCGAAACTCCACTGCCTTTAGGGTAGTTATATGAGGCGTTATCAAGTCGAATCATGGGATTAATCTAAACGAAGGCTTTGCAGAACCCAAAGCTTAAACTAAAAATGAAAAAATTAATCAGTTTACTATTAGGAAACTGATTAATAGCGATATTTTTACCTACAATCCCTGTCCCAATCAAACAAAATTTCTCTCTTTTTATTTCACACATTATGCTTCGAAATTCCTTCTTTTTCGTTTTATGCATCGTTAAAACAGGAGATACAGAAAAATAAAATAACCTGACAATAGAATAAACGACGTAAATCTGTTTATGGGTTGCGGCAGTTTGGCAACGAGAAGCATCGCAAATCCATACCCAATCATAATGGGCACTTCTAAAGACATAATCGATTTTGGTGAATCCAACGGCTGAATGATAGACGCAATCCCTAATACAGATAAAATGTTAAATATATTGGAACCAATTATATTCCCAATAGATATGGCACTCTCCTTACGAAATGCTGCCATGGCAGAGGTGGCTAATTCCGGCAGGGATGTTCCAAAGGCAACTACACTCATTCCGATGGCGATTTCGGAAACGCCTAACAATCGTGCCAGGTAAACAGCACCGTCCACAAATAGGTCTGCACCAAAACCCAATAAAATTATGCCAGCAATGAGGGTTGCCAACAGCCGTCCCATCCTTCCTTCTGCACCTTCTTCAGACGTGGACTCCTCTCCATTTGGATGTTTAATACTCAGTAATACATAAAAAATAAGGCTAATGAAAAATACCATTCCTTCAAATCGGCTTATTCGTCCATCAAAAGCGAAAAGTGCAAATAGAGCACATACGCCCAAGTAGATAAATAAATCACGCCTGAGATGGCCGTAATGAACTGATATGGGGAAAATAAGTGCGCTTAATCCCAAGACTAAACCAACATTCGCAATATTAGAACCCACTACATTCCCAACAGCGATTTCGGAACTACCTTCTATCGCAGCAATAATACTCACCACAAGCTCTGGCAGTGATGTACCAAAAGCAACAACGGTTAATCCTATGACTAAAGGAGGAATCCCTAGGCGATCCGCAATACTGATACCACCTTTTACAATCCACTCTGCACCGAAATACAGCATGGCTGAACCCACAACCAGAAAAATGAGACTCATCAGCATAACACTAATATAAATTATATTTATTAATAAAAGTCCATACCGGTTGGGTTACCATATATCGAATTGTTTTATCTTTCACCCATCGGGCGCGAATTTGTGTTGAAGAGATTTCTATTCGTGGAATATTCGCAAATTGTACTTTTGCCAGAATCCAGTTTGGAATATCACTGGGACGAAACCCCGGACGAATAGCCACAATTAATTGGCACTCGTCTAAAATTGCTTTTGGATTTTGCCACGTCTGAAATTGTTTTAGTGAATCGCTTCCAATTAGATAGTATAAATCTCCCCTACCCAATCCAGTTTGCTCTTTATACGTTTGAATTGTTTCTAAAGAATAGGAAATGCCGCCGCGTTTTAATTCGATATCTGAAATTTCAAAATTCGGATTATCCATTGTGGCAATTTTTAGCATTTCAAGCCGGAGTTCAACTGATGATATTTTCCGTTCTTTTTTATGTGGCGGAATATGGGCAGGCACAAATACAATTTTATCAAAATGCTCTGCTTCAAATATGGTTTGCGCCACAATTAAATGTCCGAAATGGGGCGGATCAAACGTGCCGCCGAATAAACAAGTTTTCACTCGAGTTCAAGCCTGTCAATGACTTCACCTCGATTGAACCATTCATCAACGAGATCGTCCATTTTTATATTTTCGATATTTTTACGCTTTAAATCGTAATGTTCTTGAGCCTTGTCTATTTCTCCCCTGTGGAAATAACATTCGATTATTTTCAAATGGGTTTTGTCAATGTAGTCCGTATCATAATACAAATCCGTCACTTGTTTAAACGTAAGTAAAGCAGATTTATACTCCTCCATTTTCATATAGAGAATCCCTGTTTCATACGATTTATGAGACATTTTATTTCTAAGTGATTTGATATCTTTTTCCGCTTCCGTAATACGGTCAGAATTCGGATAGTCATCGATGAACTCTTGTAGTTTCCCTAAAGCCTTTTCTGAATAGGTTTGATCCCGATAATATTTAGGCGACAATATCACATACGAATTTGCGATCCGATATCGTGCCTGCTCCACAAATGGACTAAAAGGCATCCGGCGAATTAAACGATCGTACTCCGCAATAGCCATGATGTACTCTTTGGCGTAATAATGGGATTCTCCCATGTAAAATAAGGCATCATCTCCTAATTCTGTATGGGAAGCTCCGATTACTACTGTGTTAAAGAGTAGTTGAGCTTTTACATATTTCTTTTTATTAAAGGCAGTTTTCCCTTTTTCAAACTCCGCCTCATAGTCAATATCTCTAAGTGGCTTGTTCCCGGCACACCCTGTAAAGACCATTGTCATACACAATAAAAAAACAACTGCATTACGCATTAAATCTTTTCTTTCTATCAATTTTTGAACGAGGAATTTACCACGTAAAAGTGATTCCCACACCCCCAACTCCCCACTTATTTCGCGGATCATAATTCAGGTGAAACCCTGGGAGATGTTTATCTTTTTTATTGGCAGTCCACGCCGCTTCCATTCCACTGACAATATGATTAAACATCACCACCGATACGGCATAACGAGAATAATGTTTCAATAAATTACTCCGATGTCGAAGGTCTCGATAATAATCTTTTTGTTTTGTGAGGATAATCGACTCTACACTGCCTTTTTGAACAGTCCACCAATTACCTACAGTATCAAATGGATCATCATACGCGTCATCCCAGCCACCCACAAACTGATCATATTTTCCGATATTTTCATAAAAATCTCTATCACGAATGACAGAAATTTCCGACCAAGAATGGTAGACCAACAAATCGGTTAATTCATCAGTATGATAATAATCCCCATTAATTTTTAATCCCATCTTATGTGTACCAATGATAATATTTTCCCACATATCTGGGAAAATAGTTTTGGTTTGTGTATACCACCGTTCAATCTCCCAATGTATATCTCCATATGATTCAAAATCTCTTCGAATATCCTCGGCGCGATTACTATAACGATTGGAAGAGACCCAACCCAGAGTTTCTACACCTGCAAAAAGAACAGGTTTCCACCATGGGTCTTTATTTTGAAGTTGCCCCCATCCAGGAATAATTAATGATTTAAACATGGCCTTGACCGGGAGTGGTAACCCAATAGAATCCCGCTGCACAGGAAAATTAGCCTTGTTATACAGATCGTACTGGGCCGTTCCATTTGACAAAAACAATAAACATAGAATAGTAAATCTCATATTAGAACCCGAATAATACCGTAAAATACATTCGATTTTCTCCACCATACTGAATAGGATTTCCATCCCCAATATCCATTTCGAATGTGTTTAAGCCTCTGTGATATTCCAAACCGATAGATGTGGGATAATTATAAAAAGAATAACCGGAGAACCTCAGTTCAATGCCTGCAGAATATTTCGTGCTAAATGAAGAGACATCACGGTTCCAAGCATCCCCTGATTGACTGATAAAACCAATGGTTGCATGTTGAAGCGTGAACCAGCCCAAGGGGATATGTTTTTCCCTAAACAATGGTATTCGTAATCCCAATTCTCCAATAGCCATATTGGTACCTTCAAGACTGTAAAATGGATATCCTCTCAATCCGGGCATTCCACCCGCAAAAAAGTGGAAAAATGAATCAGCAGATGTATTAGACATCCAGCCAACCTGACCACCCAAAGAAAGTGTCCATCGGTTTGTTTTGGGAATCTCCCATAAATATTTTCCATTTATTTCCGACCGAACCAGATTATGTTTATTAAACTTTGATATTAATGTACCAGATTCGGATAAATCCAGTCCATCAATAAATTGATTCCACTCATTCGCCATGCTCACATTTAATTCATATCCCACAGGATTGATGTTTTGATCTATGCGTCTTTTATACTGGCGGATTGACCACTTTGCCCCCGCTTTATTTCCCAAAAAATAATCATATCCAAAACCAGACTGGAGTTGAGGCTTTCCCACCACTTGATCCTTGATAGAGGCGCGATATCGAGACCAAGATCCAAACAATTCAAAATTAGACCCATAAAATGGAATGCGTAATCCACCGCGAAATTCGATCAATCTGAACTTGAGATTGGTGTCCAATTTGTAAACAGAATATGCCGATCGATCTTCGGTGTTTCGGGTGAGATAAAACATTTCAAAAAAGTATGTGGGAAATAAATGTTTATACTCAAACAAGAAAAACAAATCCAGATCTTTCGATCGATTTGCAGAAGCACCCCCAAGAAGAGATACTTTTTCTAATACCTCCGATGAATAAAAATAGAATCCCGGTTTAAATGTGCCATAATCCATGGTGATTCTTGGCATGGTAAACATGGGCGGGAAGTGATCTTTATACTTAGATGGATCTAAATCCATCTTTTCATTAATGGGAGATGATAAGTTTTTATTCCGTTGGAAATAAAGTGGTGTGTAGCCCACATTTGAATCATCCATGATTGAAATGGAATCCAGTACTGAAATTTTATATGCACCATTTTCAAATAATGAATAGGCGATTTTGCCACTTTTATGGGCATCTGCCATAAAAGCCCCACCGGGGACGTTCGTTAAATAGCCCTGATGATCTTCTCCAATAAAATACAAATTAAAAATTCCTGAACGGTCATCACTGTAAACCATCCCATTTGATATAAAATCTGCCTGGCGCTCATCCCACAACGCATTTTCTGTAATTCCACCTAATGTACTGTCAGCTAATGATAAAAATTGAATATCCTTAAAATGATGAGTGGTTATATCATAAATCAATCGATCACTTTCCGAATCATAGTTCAATCCACTTAATATTTCTCTATTTTTAAAATCGGTCAATTGTTCGGTGGATTTTGAATTGAGATCTATTTTAAAAATATTTTGGGTACCATCTTTCGTGGATAAATAAAATATTACACTATCATTTTCACTAAACACCGGAGAAAAAGCTCTCGAATCTTGGGTGATTTGAAATTCTTTTTTCGATTCAAAATTATATTCAAATAGATCATAATACTTCGACCCCACTTTATTGGGTCTCTTCGATTTTTTTGAGTAGTAAATGATATTTCCATTCCATGCAGGTTTTGAATAAACACCCTTGGCTATTTTTGTCGATTCTTTTGTTTTCTCATTGTAGATAAATAAATCTGTACTGCCAAAGTAATCGTATTCTTGATTGGACAAAAAAGCTATTCTCAAACCGTCTTCACTCCATGTGGGAAATAAATTTGCGGTACCACTCTCCTGAATAATACGCCCTTTCACTTCATTCTCCAGAATAGATTGCGTTAATGTTTTATATCGTGTTTCTAATACAGTTACAAAATCATTGTAAACACTTTTACCTTCTTTCCCAGTTGCATCCTTGATGGCTTTATTGATTGAATAATTCATAGGTTTTCTCAAA
This sequence comes from Fidelibacterota bacterium, assembly GCA_014382015.1. Lineage (GTDB taxonomy): Bacteria > Fidelibacterota > Marinisomatia > Marinisomatales > TCS55 > TCS55. The sequence goes on from JACNKN010000032.1 coordinate 18,814, forward strand.
GAAGCCATAATCTTTTTTAAGGATTCAGGACCATACTTCACGGATAAATATCGAGACAATGCAAATCCTGCATTATAGACAGATTCATTCCCAATACCGCTTTTACCGAACGTATTCATTTCCTGCCATGAAAGCATATTATTGTTCAATATTCTGTCCCGTAAAATCATATCCCGAACTGAATCCCAGTTATCCCAATCTGCACCGGCATACATATATTGAGCGACCCCTTCTGCCAACCACGGCGGTACAGCCGTCCCCGGGAGTGGATAACTCACAAGCGTGTTGGGGTACCCATAGAGTACATCGGGTCGTTTTTCTTTTTCGTAACCGATCCATTGGACATATCCACCGGGGATGGACTTTCCAAATTTCTGGGCTCGTTGGATAGAAACAATATGGGTGAATTCATGGGTGATCACGTTTTGCAGCCAACGGTGGGAACCGCGAAGTTCAAAATCTAATGGACTCGTCCAGATAATAATTTTATTATCATAAAAATAGGCAGCGCCGTTGGAGATGTCATCTACGTCGGTGAATACAATATCGGTCTTATCAAATGGTTCGTACTTGTAGAGTTTGGTGACAAAGGGATAAATCCGCTCTGCCACATAGGCTCCCTCCCGTGCTGACTGCTCCGTCTCTGAATAATAATGAATCCGGAAATGATCGGTCTCAATAGTCTGCCAATCCAACTCTGGATGATTGTAACTCACTTGCCCGAAAGCGACGGATATCAATAAAACTACCCAACACTTCATCATTTAATAACGCCCACTTTAATAATCTTTTCTTCCGATTTCCCATCTTTACTCACCACAACTCTTGCTAAATAAACGCCTGACTGAATATTGGATACGTCCCATTTAATTTCGTGTGCACCAGCGTTTGGCGATAACAGGGTAACACCTGGCCCCGGAATATCACTTATTTTAAATAATTGTTCTTCAAGTTTCTTTATGGGAAACCCGGCAATGTCATAGATATTAATTTCAATATAATCAGCCCATCCGATTTGAACTCTAAATATAACATTTTCACCATAACTTGGGTTTGGGTATGCATAGGATTGATCCTTGTCCAAAATAAAATATTTTGGAGTCATAGTAGTGTCAACCCTTAATAATCGAGAATTGTCTGGTGTAGCATATGTGTAATTCCACGCATTGCCACGGTAATCTAAACTCTTTTTATATGAAATAATTTTGTGATCCGTAATGATAGAATGATTTCCATTATAAAATCCGAGCCCCATTAATTCATTTCCGGAAGAAAATCGTTCCATTACCTCTCCATCCATATTCAGTACTATTATATTTCCATCGATACTTTCATATACCAATTCCGGACTTTTATCTCCAATTAAATCCAACCCCAATACTGGTCCGACAGAACTTGTCTCAATAGGAAAACCATATTTATAAATATATTTAGAATCCAATACATGGATATTGCCCTTATAATCGGTAAGAACGATCTCTACATACCCATCATTTTCGAGGTCAATTAATGAAAAATATTTAAAATCCCCTTCAAAGTTTAAATTTCCCATCGTTGGATCCCACCCTTTTCTTACCCCGGTAGAATCAAAATAATAGGATTCCCCTTTGTAACGATTACGGTAGACAAAAGGATCATTATCCATTAATAAATTTTCAATTTCATCTTTCGTAATTGTAAGAAGAAATTCTTTTTCCTTTATCCATACTTGTTGGTCATTTGCCTTTAGTAGTTGAATAGAACCTAAAACTGGTTTCTTATTTTCCCATATTCTTACAAATTCTTTTATGGTTGGATCAAACTCAAACCATTCAACCACCCAATCATTATCCACAGATCTGAGTGTAGCTAATGCTGTTGGATTCGTATTTTGCGCTACACAAACTTGAAGATCCTTGCCTTCATTTTTGTAAAATGCATTTATATCATTTAGGTCATCTCCCCACCAGAGAGAATCGCCTGCTCCGATAAAATCCAAGTCACCATCACCATCCACATCCCACTGAAAAAGAATGGATTTATTTTCATCCTTCAAATAAGCCACATCATAACTTGATGAAAGGGTAAACGACATGTTTTCCCCAGCTTTGGAGATGTTGCTGATATTGATGCCCGAATTCGCGCCAGAATTCGATTTTGTATTGGGATAGGTGAAAGATGAAAAATCCATACTTCCTTCTGCATTGGCGCGAAAATATTCCGGATTATCAGCAAACCACATATCGCCCCAATATCCGGAAGATGGGTCTGTAAATAGATTCGATATATATCCCATATCCTGGGCGCCGTCCGCTTCTTCCAGATCAATACCTCGATGTTTTCTATCGGAATTAATAGAAAATAAATCCAACCCTTCTCGAATTTTCTTTTCGTCAATATGCCAGATTAATAATCCCGATGCAGGCAAGCCCAAATTATAATTCAATATTTCCGTTATAACACCAGAATCATTCTTTTTTACACCTACAGAATCCATCAACACATGTATAAAAGGAGGATATTCATCCGTTTTTTCCCAGACGACATACTGAGCGGAATCAACACTAACTCTATTTCTATACCAATTATTCCGATTTTCGATTAAAAAATATTCATCTGTGCTAATTGGAATTTTGATAATACCAATTTTAGTATCACTGCTCATTGCAATATTTCCAGGATATTTAATCGTAGATGGAGTCTCCCAACCGGCATAAATCCGCGTCCATGCATCTGGTGGTGCAGGGATTATACCTCTCCCATTATTTGACCCTTGATCCATAAGGGAAAAAACACCCACACCAGATAGGCCGGATTCCAAATCCCATAATGGAGGTAAACCAACCGCAAAACCTATCATCATGGCAAATGTACCCGTGATACTGTATTGTATATCACAAGGGCTGGACAATTGATTAAAAATAGAATCGTCGTAAAAAAGATGATTTTGTGTTTCAGGAATAACAATTCCATTGGGGATGAACATCCGCCCAACTTGTATAGGTCCACCCAAATGGGTATTGACCATATTTTTATCCACGTAAGTGGATGGAATATCTTCCGGTGTTGGATCGAGGAATGGTAAATTAAAATCCTGTCCTACGCCGGGATGAACAATCGTAATTAAATCAAATTGGCTAAAGTCAATATTATCCACTTCATATGCTCTATTAGTAGCATCCCTTAATAATTCGGTGATCCGTTTCTCATGGACTTCATCCTGGCTAATCTCATGGTAATAATTCATGGGAGTATTGATTAAATAGCTGGATTCATTGGCTGAGGGAAATACTGTAGAATTCTGCAGATCGATCCCAAACTTTCCATAAGACACTGATCGGTAATAGTTATCAACCGCTATAAGATGGGATTGAAAATAATTTTTATCATGCGGCGGCGGATCGATGGTATAATCCCCGCATTCGATTGGTTTTGCAGTATATAGAAAATCCCCGTTTCCTGAAACGCCAGGGTAATCCTGAACAGGAAATGACACACGAATGACTGCCACTTTCAAGTCCCCCAGGACTTGGGCATTTAGGGAGATCAATGCAGAAAGCAGAAGGACAATTGTCCACCTGCTCAATGGAGAATGGTTCATTCGAAATTCAGGTTAAAACTGAATATTCATGGAGAACCGCATGGTATTGGTCAGAGGGTGACCCGGTTGCCCAGATGTATATCCAAAATCAAAACCATAATTAGAGAAGCGCAATCCAACCCCAAAAGTTGGGTTTTGAATTTTCCCGGTTTTATCAAAATAATAACCGGTTCTCAAAGCAAAATAGGAGGAGTACCAATACTCTAAACCAAAGTTATGCACCAACTTATCTAATTCATCAGAAATAGAACGGTCTTTGGCTGACCCCACTTCTTTTTGGCCCCATTCGTTATATATTCCCCAATTATCATCTCCAAATGTGGCACCATATTCATTGGCTGTATTGATCATTTCTTCCGGATCGCGATTTCCATTGTCATTGGCATCCCCTGCCCATTCCCAGCCACCAATCTTTTTATCCGATTCTTCCCCAGCGGGAGACCGATCAATATCACCTCCCAATAGCCAGTCATCTACCCAAGACGTAAATATGGCTTTAAATAGCCGATCCTTGTGTGCGGATTCCAGTACACCATTTTGATTATAATTCGCATTTTTTATCGCCGCTTTCCCATCTTTATCAAATCCACCTACAATACCATCACCATCCCAATCCATGTCTGGATAGGACGCCACTAAGAGTTTATCAACATCATACACCATTTTAAGGCTGTTATAATCATTTTTGAATATTTCGTATGCCAGCCCAAGAGTCAGATTAGTCGGCTGGGGATCTGCCTGATCCGGATCAATGAATGAAACCTTAGGGCCAATGTTTGTCATAGTGACACCTATATCCAACTTGGGTGTTAAGAATTCTTTATGCATATAACCTAAATCGAAGCCAAAATCAGTGGAGGTTCCTTTTCCCTTTTCTGACCCGGTACCCAATTCAACTAAATGCTGGTAGGATATTTTGGCATTCATGCCAAAAGATGATGTGGACGAAAGTTTCGTACTATAAGAGAGGGCTGCAGCCGTCATATAAGAAGTGAATTTCCCTTGATATTGAGCGTATTCATCCATCCGGACTTGTTCACCCAGATTTAAATAAATTAAATGACCACCCAGACTTCCCAAAGTCGGAAATGTTTTCCGAAATCCTAAAAATTCGTAATACAAGTCATCGGCTAAGTTCGGGAGCCAATTCACGTGCATAAATGCAATTTCAGATCCAGTTTGAAAAGCGAGCCCTGCAGGATTCCAATAACTGGCATATGCATCATTGGCAATGGCAACTTGTGCTTCTCCCATACCACCGGCACGTGCACCGGGAGATATGAGCAGAAAAATAGCGCCTGCTTCACTTTGCGCATTGAGGGACGGACTGCAAAAAAGCAGAAGCGCCGCCACAATTGAATATATTCGTTTCATAGAAATAGTCCTTTCCCCGATTCGGGGTATAATGTTTAAAAATGTTTGAAACGTATCAACCGTTAGCGATGTTTTATTGGCACTCCTGTGATTTGTATGAAATTACCCTATTCTGATCTATCGAGGCAAGGAATTGTAAAATTATTAATTGACAGTCCATGTAGATAAAATCGGGATATAAGTGATGGCCAAAACACTCAAAAGCATGACCATAAAAAATGGCAAAGTGGATTTATATATGGTAGGCATATTCTCGTCAAATCGATAGGCAGACAAAAATAAATTCATTCCAACAGGGGGCGTTAAAAACCCAAGTTCAAGGTTTGCAATAAATATAATGGCTAAATGAACCGGGTCTATACCAAAATAAGCACCCAAGGGCGTAATGAGGGGTACCACAATGATAATTGCGGAAAAAATATCCATCATGCAACCAACGGCGAGTAGGAAAACATTTAGCATCAATAGAAAAACCAATTTCGAGCTGATAAATGTTTTAACCCAAGCCAGCAGTTTAAATGGAATTTCTGCATCCACTAAATAACTGGTCAATCCCATAGCCACACCTAAGATAATCAGAACGCCGCCAATCAGCGTGGAGCAATCAAGGATAATTTTCCTCAAATCTTTACTCTTTAAATCTTTATATACAAATACCTCTATAATAAATACGTAAACGACTGTCATCGCAGCCGTTTCCACCAATGTTGTAAATCCGCCAAAAATTCCGAATAAAATAAAAAAGGGAATCATGGCTTCCCATTTCGTTTCAATTATGGATTCTTTGATTTTCGTTAAATCGAACTTCTGTCGTCTTATGTGTTGTGCTTCGCCCTGCCAGACGGCCCATCCACCGATTATAGCCACTCTCAAAAATCCTGGAACGATTCCGGCCAGAAAAATCGTTTTCACTGAGACTGCTGCCGTTACGCCATAAATAATTAAGGGTAAACTGGGTGGAAATAGTAAACCTAAAGATCCAGCAACCGTTATGAGTCCCAAAGAAAATTGTTTTGAATACCCTTCTTTTGTTAACAATGGATACAGCAACCCACCCAACGCCAGTATGGTGACGCCGGAACCGCCTGTTAAAGCAGTAAAAAATCCGCATAAGAGAACGAGGACAATTGGTGTCCCTCCCGGGATCCATCCAAAAGATGCCCGAAATAATCGAACTAACCTTTCAGAAGCACGGCTTTCAGCCAGGATATACCCCGCCAATGTAAAAAGAGGTATGGTGGATAATGTCGGTGAAACAACAATTCGATATGCTTCAGCTGGTATAGCTGAAAGTGGTATATATTCCCGCCAGAAAAAAAGAATGGCTAATCCGCCCAAACCAATAAATATAGGTGCACCTTTGTAAATTGCAAATAATATGAAAAGGATACTCACCCACATGAAAACGGTTGATTCACGTAAAAAGTTAAATCGATTTACCTGGGCTAAGAGAACAACACCCATCAGGAGAATTCCACGATTCCGCCATTTGTTATATCCGTTCATAAACAAATGAATCACAATGAGAAATAAACCGATTGGCATAACAAGCTGGGCCACCCACCGTGGCAAATATGGCGCAATATTCATGGGATAAGCCATTTCAACTTTTACTAATTCCCAACTGCCGTATGCCAAAGCTAATACAATAAAAATAGTCGTGATTTTACCAATAAACTTTGCCCAGTTAATGGACGGATTCACAGCAAATAACGGCTCGGTTGTCAGCGCCAATAATTTATTCCGCCGCGCTGCAATAACAGCACCGGTAAAACCAATCCATAAGGTTAAATGCTGCACAAGAACAGGAGAAGCGACAACACCTGTCGTCCCAAATAACCGTGTTATGACTTCAATAGCCGGTAGTAATACAAGTGCAATAAATACAAATAAGGTAAAATACTTTTCGATGGATTTTATATTAAAATAATGCACAAAAAATGAAATTTATTTCTTACGGGAATCCATTTCGTTTTTGACCTCCATTAGCCGGTCAAAAGTGACTTCATCTATTAGAGTTCCCCTAAAATCAGGATACATTCTTTCGATAAGTGCTTTCCACTCCATTACCTGTTCTGGAGTGGGTGTATTCACCTTAAGCCCGTATTCCACCATAACATCAATCGCTTTACCCGATTCATGTCTGTTTTTTTCCTGAAAACCTGTCCCAATTTTTTGTGCAATTTCCATCATCGATGCTTGGTGTTCCGGTTTTATGCGACGCCAAGTTCGGTTATCAATCACGATGGCAGCTGTCAAATTTCCCCATTTCATGTTAAGCATGTTATCGGCAATTCCAAACAATTGCTGAGATAATGCATAAATTGGATTGAAACCAAGAGAATTCACCAAACCCGTTTGTAAACCGGATAAAACATCTGTCATAGCCAAAGGAACGGGTTGGTATCCGTGTTTTTCATAAAGCTGAGCTGTTTTATAATCTCCAGCCCAAATAAATATTTTTGTTTTTTTAAGATCCTCTGGTGTGTAAACAGGTTCCGATGAAAACCAATACGCCCATCCCACATCAACCATGGTTAAAATTTTGAATCCGTTTTTTTCCGTTACTGACAATAATTCATGACTGAGACGAGAGCGAACAAAATCAACTTCTTCATACGTTTGATAGAGCATGGGCATATAGAATGCAGTAAAATATGGATTAATTTCTGTCATTCCCTCATTGGTAATTGCAGCACCATGGATTTGGCCAATACGCATTTTACGAATCATATCCCTTTCATCCCCCACGACGCCTCCGGGGTAAATCCGTAATCGCACCTCACCGTTAGTGACTTCTGTCCATTGCTGACCTAAATCAACAAGTAAACCATGCCATTCAGTGCCTTCCGGTGCTAATGTTGCCATTTTTACAATAATCTTTTTTGCCCATAATAACTGGACAGAAAAACAAATAATGAGAATGAGAATGTGTCGTTTCATAGTTTTTTATTCATAGAAGAATTCATCAATATTATCCAGAAGCCATTGGGCCCGATTACGGTTGATTTGATTTGCCAAAGATATATCTTTGTCTTCCTTCATATCAATATTTAACGCCTTATATAATAGATTAGTGAATTCATTTCGATTCTGAGTTTTAATAGCAACACTTTCAGCCATGGTTACATACGGTCCTAAATCATGACCTTTTGATGCAGTCACTGCTTTTTCAAAATATTCCTTCGCAATAATTTCTTTATCATCCGGAGGGTCATGTCGATTCATGGTAAAGGAAATCATCGCTGAATATAAAGCGCCCTTATTCCAATCCGGATCGATAGATAGTGCAGTTTCCAAAAGGCTCCCTACCCTTGGGAGTAAAACCACCCATTCGGGATTGGCTCTGCTTGATTTAATTGCACCGCCATAAGCCGCTGCTGTCCAATACAATTTTGGAATATCTGACTTATCAAATTTTGGCATTTGATTTGATTGATTACTAATCCAACTATCATATTCACCATAGGTTATTGATAATGATTGATTCCCGTACTCCACTGCTTGGCTAAAATATTTGTTTGCCTCTACATACAATATTTTTCCATCATTATAATCAGTCATAATCAGTCGATCTGCTTCTTCCATTATAAACCCAAATGTGTACTGGGTTAAGGCTTGGCATCCTTTCTGTAATAACTCAGGGTCTTCCTGATTTTTTGAAAGTTTATTTTCGATTCTTCCAACATAATAATGATATCCGCCCTTAGCCCATTCCGGTTTTTGCTGAAGAATTATCATTTGGGGGCTGCATGCTAAGCCCGCAAATATGATGAAACTCAATAATAATTTGGAGAAATTTTGTTGAATGAGGACCGAAAAATTAATCGTGTAATTCACGATATAGAGGGAATGAATCACAGATGGTGTTTACCTCTGACTTCACGCGGTCGTTAGTTGTATCATTTTCTATGTCTGAAATGACCTGATCAATAAGATCCACAATATGGTTCATTTCATTTTTACCCATACCGCGCGTTGTAATGGCTGGGGTTCCCACACGCATTCCACTGGTAACAAACGGACTCCGTTCATCGAATGGAACCATATTCTTATTCACCGTAATGCCAGCTCTTTCTAATGCTTTTTCTGCTGCTTTCCCTGTAACACCTTTATGTGTAAGGTCTATGAGAATCACATGAGTATCCGTACCACCGGAAACCAATTGATAGTCTTTTTCCAAGAGTGCATTTGCCATGGTTTGGGCATTGTCCACAATTTGTTGGGCATAGGTTTTGAACTCCGGCTTCAATGCTTCACCAAACGCAACTGCCTTTGCAGCAATAATATGCATGAGTGGACCGCCCTGGATTCCAGGCATTACTGTGGAATTTAATAATTCTGATATCATTTTTGTCCGGCCGGACTTCGGTGCAACAACTCCCCATGGGTTTTCAACATCTTTATCCATTAAAATCATTCCACCTCTCGGCCCACGAAGTGTTTTATGGGTGGTGGTGGTCACCACATCGCAATAAGGCATGGGAGAGGGGTGAATACCTGTGGCCACCAATCCAGCAGGATGGGCAATATCAGCCATTAAAAAGGCACCGACTTCATCAGCGATTTCACGAAATTGTTCAAATTCAATAAACCTTGGATAGGCACTTCCCCCGCAGATAATAATTTTAGGTTTATGTTCCTTCGCCTGTTTACGACATTCATCAAAATTAACGCGACCCGTTTCTCGGCTAACTTGATATGAGACAACATTATATAATTTCCCCGAAAAATTTACAGGGCTGCCATGGGTCAAATGTCCACCATGAGCTAAATCCAATCCCATAATGGTATCACCCACATTCAGGAATGTCATGAGTGCAGCCATATTCGCTTGTGAACCGGAGTGGGGCTGAACATTGGCATAGCCGCAATTGAAAAGTTTTTGAGCCCGTTCCCTGGCCAAATTCTCAGCTTCATCTACATGCTCACATCCCCCATAATATCTTGCGCCGGGATATCCTTCTGCGTATTTATTGGTCATGACCCCGCCGGCCATTTCAAGAACAGGGTAACTGACAAAGTTCTCTGACGCAATTAACTCTAGAGTATGATCCTCTCTGGAGACTTCGCGCATTAATATATCATATAATTCAGAATCTGTATTTTGTAGAAAAGTATAAGGCTCTTTGGTGGATACCACTATTTACCATCCTTTTCCTTTATTCAGCCTTTCAGATACCCAACTGTAACAACTGCTTTCTGCTTTAATATATCCACGATTTTTCACAGTTGCATCCATCATAAACCATTGTGGCTTTCCAAATAAAACTTCATTCTCTTTCAACCAATCTTTGGAACGATTATAGCGCGAATATCCTTTTTCCTCTGCATCATCAAACAGTTGATATGCTAATGTTGCCACTACGCGATCATCTACAGAAATTTCTCCGGTACGACATGCCTGGAATCCTTTATAATAAACATTTCCTTTAGCGCCAAAGGCCTCTCCTTCACCAGAAATAGTTACTGCTTTATCCGCCCAATCGAAAGCAGACTTATAATCCTGTTCTTCAATATATGCTTCTGCAATTTTTATAGCCACCCGAAAATCACGGGGATCTAAACGGAACAATCGTTCGTATGTTTTGGCTGCGTCTGATAATCGATCTCCCTTATCATAAGCCTCAGCCAGTCTGCGATAACCCACTTTACTTGTTGGATCTGCCGCAACAACTTGTTTTAAAACTTTTGCTGCATCATCCGGGCGATCTGCCGTCAACAATTTATCTGCATAATCTAATCCATAAGAAATATTGTCTGGATTATTGTTAAATCGCTTTTTATAAACGTCTAATGGATCTCGTCCGCTTAATTCATACGCACGTGCTATATCACTTTGGGCACCCTCATTGGTGGGTTGGAGTTTGAGAATGGAATTTAATACAGCTATTTGGTCATCGAATCTTTCTTTATCGGCATATAGCTCCGCCAATTCAATTTTAATATCTACATCTTCAGGAGCCAAAAAAGTCAACCGGTCCAATTCGTCCATTCGAAGTTCTGCTTTTCCTTGTTTATCATAAGCATAAGCAAGACGTTTTCTTAAATCCACATTATCCGGAAGAAAAGTAAGTCCCTTTAACAGGACAATTTCAGAACTATCATATTTTCCCATATACTCATAGGCAATTGCATAATAGAGGTACACCTCCTTGGGATCATCACGATCACAACCTAAATCAGTTAATTCATCATAAGCACGAACGGTGGCTGCCCAGTCACGATTTTTATAAAATTCTGCCGCACTACTGAAAACCCGAGGACAACGCACTTTCCGAATAGAATCCAGCCGTGCTTGTTCCGCTGCATCCGCATCCGCATCAGACTGTTCCGGCGGGGCACACATGGTCATAAAAACGGATGCCACACCCAACATTAATAACTTTTGAATAAATTTTTTATGAATCATTGTTTTGCTCTCCTTCTGAGAAACCAAATATCTCCCAGGCTAAGTCCTATAGTAAATTCTTGAATTGATTCTTTATAATCTTTCGTCATAAATCTAGAACCGGTTCGATAAGCTATATCTAACTGATTTCCAGTGGCGGCGAATTTAAATCCAATCCCCACTGAAATTCCATTCTCATTTATTTTTCTTCCACTATTTTTTAAAACATAAGATTCCTTAAATGTGCCCAATCGCATTGTGATTCGATCCTGCCAAGATCTTGCACCCATTTTTCCAAATTTAATTACGCCACCGCCAAGATGTGTTTTAGACCCAATTTGATCTGTGTAAATACTGGAATAATTACCATTTGTCGCCTGATCATTCCATAGTTGGAATTCCCCAAAAATATTCAAATCATTTTTAAATCCAGCATTCAGTCCAATGCTAAAACTACTGGGAGCATAAATATTTGAAACATCGATGGTATCTACACCAATCGTTGCTGGATAATCGTCCGTATCAAAAGAATAATTATCATTCTTATCTTCAAATAAATCGAATTGATATTGAGTGCCGGAAATCGGTTCTCCCGTCATACTAATTCTCGCATAACCTGTTACCATAATATCTCGTTCATCATAAAATTTTCCGGCAAAATTTAAACTAAAAGTTGAACCACTGTACGTTTTGATATTAAATAGGCGATAATGGACTGAATCTAATATTAATGTTTCTTCATCCCTGGACGATCCGAATAATCTATCAAAAGACAAACCAAACCCCATCCGGTCGTTCATGGGCAAGGATATTCCAAATGATCCAGCTAATATTCCGCCGCCTGACCTAAATTCTTTGTTGAATATTATATCCCGTCCTTGAAAATTCATCCGAGTAGAATCTGTTTTAAAGTAGGCATTATGGTCATTGACTGGTTTAAGGGAAAGACCGATAGCAAATCGATTCTTGATTGGTATTACAAATTGGATTTTATCAAAACCATTGCCATAATTTCGATTGCCATTTTTGCCAATTCCTATGCTTCGATTCCCATAAGATCCACTGACATAAGAAAAATTCAATCCAGGCCATGTTGCGGGATTATCTAATGAAACACCGGGGTAAAACGAGGGTACAAGTCCAATGCTCCCTGCACCGGCCGAAGCGGTATGATGGGTACTTATTGACATACCCAAACCGTAAGCATTAAATACGGATTGAGCACCCAATAAACCTATAAATAATATGGTAATGCTTAATTTATTACGGAAGTACATAAATCACTCGCATAACTGGATAATAATCCTGATTATTTAACCCGTAAAATTGAACGGTAGTAAAAGGGTCATTATTAAAGCTGGATTGGAGTTTAAATCCAAAATTAGTGAATTTCTTTTGTCCTATTTCGGAGGCGACTTTTCGATGATTTATTTTCAGCACATTATTCACAATATTAGTGGATGTAAAGAAGTTCAAATCCTCATCATAAGGATCATTCGTAAATGAAGTAAATTGATCATAAATCCCATCGCTGGTCATGGGATGAGAAATCACTTTGAATGGTGCAATCGAATCTGTTTCAACACGATTGAATATTAATTCCGCTGATGAAACGATTGACTTAGACGGCAATGTCCAGCCGTCCATATCGACAAACACTATCGATTTAAGTCCTTTTGCCATGCTTACAGACAACATAGCAGTGTCCTCATTGGAAATTGGAGCCGGAGACATAATGGTTATATCCGCTACGGAAAGGTATGAGCGAGATGTGGTATCCATTACAACCGTATCAGACAAAAATACTCGATAGAATACAGTCAACTCAGGTTTGGTTCCTGCCTGAATGTCTGTACTGTGAAAATTAAACGATTCCGCAGATTCATTTTCTAATTCTACAAGAAATGAGCGGTTAAAATCCAACACACTCGTATCCCTGAATGCATTTACGATTGAGGAATCCAGCATGAAGTTTAAATAAACTTCAGTCTTATTGGTATCAATTGAATCAGTTTCCATTTGTGCTGTGCTGATTATATCCGATGCAATCCCTTGATCAAAATTTAAGTAATTTGATTCTAAATCACTAAATACTGAATCGCCGCCATTTGGGAAATACCGAAGTTGGAATCCAACATTGTTAATAATAGAATCCTTTTCAAACCGCAATGATAATTTCAAGCTGTCCACAATGACTAAAGAATCATTATAAAAAGAAAATGGTGTATTTGCTGTAACACTGGAACTGTCAAATTTGATTAAATTATATTGGAAATCATACCCATCTTGTTTCCCAAAATATAAATATTCGGTCTTCCCCATTTCCGGTGGAGATTGGTAGGCAATGGCTTTAACAACAGGAAATGAAATTGTATCCAAAGAAATTGGGGTGTCATCCGCACTGACGGGTATGGCCGCTTCCTCACAGGCAGAAAGGACAAACAGACCCATGAGACACAAACCAATGGTTGTGTTCAAAATATTATTTTTCATGAATGGTTATTTAGGAAGTACTGCTACGATAAATCAAGAAAAATGTTTCATCAATTCTTCATTCAGTGCATCCGCAGTGGCTTTGAAATTCGGCGATTCCTCATCGTCGATAGATATAGAGACCAATTTCTTTTTATTTGCTTGAATGCCGGGTAATTCCAAAAGTTTAGATGTCACATCATTCGTTGGAGAATTTACCGCCACAATCAAGTCGGCAAAGGGGGCTGCTGCTTCATAGCAATTCACCGTATCGCCCTTAATCGTTTTAGGTAGTGTCACACCCACTTTATCATATGAACTTCGTGAAAAATGACAATATTCATCTACAGAATGGACGGTTAGAACCGTTTTAATTTTCCCGTAGAAATCTTTAGAATCATAAATCTGTTGATAAATGAGAGGTACAAACGAACTTTGCCATCCATTACAGATCAGAACGTCTGGTTTCCAAAATAAATGAGGTAAAGTTGCAATAGCTGCCTTTGAAAAATAGGCGTATCGTGCCTCATTATCAGATAGGATGCGACCATTTTTTGCTTTGTAAAGCAAATTAGTTAATGATTTATAGAACTCAACATTCTCCAAAAAGTATACTTGAACTCTCGTCTTTGGAATAAATGCACTTTTCGCTGACGTAATTACTTCTTCACCATCGAATTCAAATGGAATTTCTCGAAGCCGAATCACCTCCCTTAATATATATTTTCTTTCACTGACAAATCCGTATTTTGGAATCATCGTTCGAACATCATGTCCTTTTGTTTGAAGGGATAAGGGAATAAAAACGGAATAATCTCCCAAATGAGATGTACTCGCAAAGGGGGATATTTCAGTGGTGAGATAAAAAAGTTTTAAAGACATATTCTCTCTATTTCTATTGGATATTTAGTTGCTTTAAGGATTCCCGACCTTTATCATAAAACTCGGAACCGGGAAAATAATCAATTAATCTTTGATATTCTTCTCGTGCTTTATCAATATTTCCCATACTGCGGTGGCAATGCCCAAGCTTTAATTGCGCATCGTCATCTTTATCCGTTCCCGGGAACATAAATACTTTTTCAAATTCAATAATCGCACGTTTATAATTTTTCATTGTATAATAACATTCGCCAAGCCAGTATTGGCTGTTATCTGCCAATACATTAGATGGATCACTCATCACCAAACCAGCAAAACCAGTGACTGCTTTTTCTAAATCTCCGTTTTGATATGCAGAAAGTGCATCGATATAGGTTTTCTTATATTCAGCAGGACTGATTTTCGAACTCACCCTATCGCTTACTTTGTTATTTCGCAAATTATACATTTCAGTAAAACTGTTGGTCAGGGTTACAATTTTATTTTCAACCATAACTAACTGCGCTAATATTTCAAAATTGACACTATCGATATAGGCTGCTTTATCCTCCATTAATCGCATTTTATTTTGTATCGTGTTGATACGATTAATTAATAATATTGCGACAGAATCCGTTTGTTCTTTGGCTTTCAAATTTGCTTTAAGTGCGTTTTGTAATTCAGGCAGCAGGAGTCGAATTTGTGTATCTAAAGAATCTACCCTTACATTTCCTCTGTCAATTTTTGCATTAAGCCGTTTTAATTCTCTCTTCGTCGCTGTATCCTGACCATATATAGTGGTGCAGGAAATTAGTACAATTAGGGTAACGATAGATTTGAGAAGTCGATTCATCATGAATATTAGCCTCGGATTAAACATTCAAATTTCAGTTTAGAATTTACCGCCGATAATGCCAAACCGGCATTATCTTTTTCAAGTAGGTTCAGTCTAATTTTTCCCGACCAAAATTTAGGACTAAGCCGATCATCATAAAGCAGGATAATAAAAATGATCCTCCATAAGAAACGAATGGGAGCGGTAAACCCTTTACCGGGATCATACCAGCAGTCATGGCGCAATTCACGAAAACATGACTCAAAAAAATAGTTGAAATGCCAACTAACACCAAAGATGAGAACCGATCTGTGGAATTCAAAGCCAATCGGATTATTTTGATAATGAGCCATGAAAATAGCACAAGCATGATGATCAAAGTCAAAAACCCGAATTCCTCTCCGATCACACTCACGATAAAATCTGATTCCTGAACTGGTAGAAATTTTAAATGAGTCTGAGTACCCTGTCCCCAACCTTTACCCAAAAAACCACCAGAACCTAAAGCTGTTTTACTTTGAATAATTTGATATCCTGCACCAAGTGGATCCAGTTCAGGATTAACGAGAGTTAAGATACGGTTTTGCTGATATGGGCGAAGAGAATTCCACAATAATGGAAAAATTAACCCTAAAAATATATTTCCGAAATATAACCCGACTGCATGCCATAATCTTAATCGAGCCAAAAAGATTACACCTGCCATGATAGCTGCCCAAATAGAAAATACGATTACATTAAATGCCGTAAGAATACTGAATAATGGTGCCATGATTAGAAATAAATGGATGGGGCGTGCACCAACCCAAAACAGCATGGTAAAAACAGGAATCATCATCACGAATGCCGTTCCTAAATCGGGCTGACTAAGAACGATCACTGTTGGAATTAAGGCAATAATAAATGGAATAATATTTGATCCAAAGTTTTTCATTTTAAGATTATGGTCGGATAAATATCGAGCAAGTGCAATCACAATAACCCATTTGGCGATTTCTGAAGGCTGCAGTCCAAAAGGGAGGCCTAAATTTATCCAACGATATGTACCGGCTATTTTTTCACCAAAAAACGGAAGTGTGACTGCAATAACAATAATCCCATATACCATAAAAATATATTTATGAATTACCCGTCGAGAAGCCATGAGCATAATAAACATTAAGATCAATGCGGGGACTAAGAAAATAAGCTGCTTGGACAAAGCATTGGGTGGTGGCTGTCCTTGTGTGGCAGTAATACTGAATAATGTTGATAATCCAAGAAGCAACAACCCCCCAACAGAGAGAAGTACGCTATAGGGAGATTCAATTATTTTTTTTCTAAAATCAAGTAACATTAATTTTTAGCTAACTTAGAATTATTCGAACCGAAATAATGTTTAAAAACATTACGGGCGATTGGTGTTGCCACTTCCCCGCCATGCCCGCCATTTTCAACCATTATAACAAGTGATATCATTTCACCGTCTTTCTCACCATAGGCAATATACCATGCGTGAGGCTCACCGTGGGGGTTTTCTGCTGTTCCTGTTTTACCCCAAATTTTTAAACCGGGGATTTTTGGATTTGACCGTCGCCCTGTTCCCTTTGGCGCAGTCACAACTTTTCCCATATAGTCCTGCATTAATTTCCAAGACCGATCATTGATGAATATTTCTGGGATTACATTACTATTTTTCTCAACAATATGAAGTGTTCGCGTTTTACCTTTCGTTGCTAAAATGTTAATGTATCGGGCCATTTGGAGTGGCGTAACTAAAATTTCTCCCTGACCAATCGCCATATTTAGTAATGCCCCTTGTGCCCATCCCCATCTGCCATGCAGTTTATTCATGAATTGTCTGGTAGGCATTCGCCCTTTCATTTCTGATGGAATATCGATATTTGTTTCCAGACCAAACCCAAATTGTTTTGCTACGACCGCTAATTCATCCAATTTTATTTTCTGGATAGCTTGATAAAAATAGACGTCACATGATTGAACGATTGCTTTTTCCAGATTTACTTTACCATGACCATTTTCGCTCCAGCAGCCAAACGTACGGTCATAAAAATCATAAGATCCGGTGCAGAAGATTTCTATTTGGGGCGTGATTATTTTTTTTTCTAACAATGCAATGGCTACCACCATTTTAAAAATGGACCCCGGCGGATAGGTCCCATTTGCTACGCGATCTAATAGAGGTCTGTTGGTATCCGCAATGACGGACTGCCAAACTGCATTGGAAATTATTCCGGTGAATAAGTCTGGTGTATAATCAGGTGCACTGACGTAAGCTAAAATTCCACCTGTTTTCGGACGAGATACAATTGCCACTCCACACCTACCACTCAATTCATTCTCAAGTAATTGCTGTAGAGATACATCCAATGTGGTTGTGATATCGTTTCCAGGGTTGGGTAGTATATTTTCTTCGCCCCCAATTTGTCCCGCTTCCCTACCGAAAGCATCCACCTGATAATATGCGACTCCTTTTTCCCCTCGAAGGATTGACTCGTATTTTTTTTCTATGCCTGACCACCCGATTAAATCACCATATTCATATCCATCTTTATTTGTTGATTTTTCCATGGGCAATTTGTCTATTTCTTTCACATACCCCAGTATATGTGAAGCATTAATTTTTTGGTTATAAATCCGTTCTGGATATTGCTTATATATGATGCCGCTTAGCTCATTTTTTTCTTCTTCTAAACGACTCAATTGATTGATAGTCAAATCTTTGGCAAGACGTGTTGGAATAAATCGATTTCGATAATAATTTTTATAATTCTTTTCGAGAATCCCTATATCAATCCCTGTTGATTGACTGATGACGTCATAATTATGCTGTTTATCTATTATTTCAGCTCCAATTCCATACAGTATATATGTGGGGTAATTATCAACAATAATTTCTCCATATCGATCAAGGATTAATCCACGTGGTGCTGGAATAGACATGGCGCGAATCCGATTACTTTCTGCCCGCTGACTGTATAGGTTAAAATCGATAATCTGTAATTTAAAAAATCGATATGCAAGCACAACGTGCATAAGCACCACAATACTTATCAAAACCCAATAGGTTGATTTTGAAACTGAATTAGGTGATTTCAGCACGGGAGGCTTCCTTGACTGGATAAAAGAATTGGGTAATGAAAAAGAACATCATTGTGTATGAGAAAGACATAAACCATAACTTCCAAAATGTGATTGGGTCGGATACAAATACAGTTTGAAATCGGAAATATGAAATTAAAAGAAAGTGAAAAGCAATGATGGAAATCCATGTGCCATGGAATACATAAGGTAAAAGACGTTCATACTTCCCATGCAAGATTCCTGTTAAATAAGCCGTAATCGATAACGTGAGTGGAGACAACCCAAATAATGAACCTACTCCGGATAAATCGGACAATAATCCTAAGGAAAATCCCACAATCACTCCGGGGGTTTTTCCAAAAACCAAACTAATATAAAAAATGTAAACCACCATGAAATCTGGACGAATCATTTTTAAAGAGAGAAAATCAACCAGGAAAAATTGAGCCAAAAATACAGCTACGGCCGATATCATAATGTTAATCAACTTCATCAATTTCCTCAATGACAATAAATACATTTAACAATGCACCTAAATTGGGTCTAATTCTCACTTTTGCAACGGTTTGAAAACTCCCTCTTTCGTCCACCACTTCAATCACTTCACCAACGGGTAGATTCTCCGGATAAATTTGACTAAACCCTGATGTCACCACTTTATCACCTACAGATATGGTTGAATTCTTCTGTAATTCGCGAACTTCGCAATAATCTTGGGCAATATACTGAAGGATTCCTGCATTCCCTGACGGCATAATCCTGACAGAAAGTCTGTAGTTTCCATCCTTGATAATTTGAACAGTGGCTGATTTTTCACCGACAACGACTGTTTTCCCAATCACTCCCTCCGGGACTAAAACGGGTTGATTAACCATTACGCCATGATCAGATCCAATATCTAGGGTGATTGAGGTTAGATTTGATGATGCGCCCATATTGATTACCCGTGCGGCTAATAATTTCAACTTACTTTCTCGCTTGAAACCAAGTAAATCCCGCAGTTCATTATTTTCTCCCTGGGCGATTAACATGGCTTCCATTTCCAAAGTTAACTGGATATTTTTATCACGGAGAAGCTGGGTTTCACCCTGAAGTTGAGTCATACTCTTTACCCAGGCAAATGGGGAGGAAATAAATGAAAAATAATCGCTGAATTTTCCCCGAACGATTAAAACATCTGGTGTATCATTTTTCAACAACAACGAAAAGGATAGCGTTACAGCTATCAGAAAAATTAAATGGTCTTTATATTTTAAAAGGGCTAAGTATAGATTCCGCATTCAAATGTTAAATCAGAACTGACTCATATTTTTTAACATCTTCAAGTACTTTCCCCGTTCCTTTTACAACAGATAACAGCGGTTCTTCATCAATATTTACAGGAACATTTGTTCGCTCTCGAATTAATTGATCAATTCCCTTGAGCATACTTCCCCCACCCGTCATAATAATACCGCGATCAAGAATATCAGCTGAAAGTTCAGGGGGGGTTAACTCCAATGCCCTTTTAACCGCTTCAACAATGGCATTGATGGGATCTTTAAGGGATTGACGAATTTCATCCGATGATACTTCAATCGTTTTTGGAATGCCCGAAACAAGGTCTCGCCCCTTCACACCAATCATTTCACTTTTAATCCGCATTGCAGATCCAACCGTTTTTTTAATGGATTCAGCTGATGAAGTACCGATATCCAATTTATGTTCGTTCCTGAACCACTGAATAATTGCTTCATCCATTTCGTCGCCAGCGACCCGAATAGCTTCTTTAGTCACAACGCCATTTAGAGCAATAACCGCAATTTCTGTCGTGCCGCCGCCAATGTCGACAATGATGTTACCAATAGGTTTTGATATATCCAGCCCCATTCCAATCGCAGCAGCCACCGGTTCTTCAATTAAAAATACTTCACGGGCATTGGCTCGTTCTCCTGAATCCCGCACAGCCCTTCGTTCAACTTCTGTCACACCAGATGGTACACAAATGACCATCCTGGGACGGGCCAGACGATTCATATTTATTTTCTGAATAAATCCTTGAATCAATCCATCCGTCATTTCAAAATCTGCAATGACCCCATCTCTAAGTGGACGAATGGTTTCAATTTCTCTATGGGTGCGGCCCACCATCGCTTTGGCCTCATATCCAACGGCAATAATTTTACCATTATGAACAGATCTGGCAACAATAGATGGCTCGTTCACCATAACGCCTTTACCCTTTATGTAAACAAGTGTATTAGCTGTACCCAAGTCGATAGCTATATCGCCGGATATCCAATTTAATGGTTTGGTAATAGATGTAAAAAATCCCATTTTAATAGTCTTTTAATATTTTATGCTCGGATTAATGACTATAAATCTAATTTAAAATCACCCATGGATTCATCAATAAAAATGAGAATAGTATTTATTTTTTTCCTTTCAATCGACCCGCTTTTGCCAGTTGATCTGCCGCATCATTTTTTTCACGTAGAACATGGCTAAATGTCCAAGCATCCATGTGACGAAATTGGTCCATCGCCTTTTGATACAACGCTTGCATTCGAGGATTCCTTACCTTGTACTCCCCTTTTATTTGTTTGACAACAAGCTCGCTGTCCGAGAATATGTTTGCATTAAATAATTTCAACTGAATGAGGCATTTTAATCCGGTGATCAATGCAGAATATTCCGCTTCATTGTTTGTGGCATCATGAAGGTATTCAGAAAAAGAATATACCTCTTCCCCATCTTTTGTAATAATACCACCAATACCAGCTGTTTTCGAGTGCAAATCTGCAGCACCATCTATATATAAACTCACTTCACTCTTGGATGTCATTTTATTGTATAAATTATCCAGGGATTCATCAATTCTATTTTTTGGATCAGAAAGCAGTGCTTTCAATGCATTTATCTCATTATTATTTAATCTCATTGTATCCTATATGTAAGGGTTTGTCCCCTGTTTAATTGAACATTCTTCCCAATAATAGCACCAGTTGCATAGAATTGATTTTTTGGGTATAAATGCACCTCCATTTTGAATATACTCTCGAATACCGTCAATTCTTGATTTTGTATTATCCCTCAATTCATTCAATTGTTCTTCATTTCTATGCGAATATATTGTTTGATTATATTGAAGAAAATGCCATACAAGTTTTACGGACTTAACATTTTCATAAGAATGTTGAAGCGCAATTTGATACAGGGCCAATTGACCATCTTTATCTGCTGCATTTTGAGATAACATTCGTTTCCCACTCTTATAATCATGAATTTCATAGTTCCCATTACCATCATGATCCAAACGGTCCATAATTCCTTTCATCATATAATCTTTTGATTGATTAACTGAAAAAACGAATTCAATTTCTGTCCCGACCGCAGGTTGATCAAAAGGCGTATGGGTACGGTAATAAGCTGCGATACACCGTTCCCCCAGTTCAAAATAAAATTTCGGTTTATTTTCTTTCCGGACAATAGCAATTCGATCATGCCAGTTTTTATCCCACACCTCATGATACTTTTCCATAACACCATCCATAAATGGCAGACGGTGCGCCATAACTTCTTCATATAAATATTCCAATGCTTCATGAACCCGTTTGCCCATGAATGCTTCGATCCCTTCATCATTTTTATATATTTTATCGATATATCGGAATCGAAATTGCGCCGGGCATTTCTTATAAGTCTCAAGGCTGCTATATGAAAATCGTTCAATCATTTGTAATCCTGTCAGGGAATAAGTTAAAAGTTACGGTTTGAATATAGAATAAAACTATCTCAGATCAAGATGTTGCCATTTTATCTGATAATTTGGAACAAATAAAGTCCCCGATTTCAATGGTACCCATACTTCCTCCAAGATCTCGCGTCACCCAATCTGCGCCAATAGCTTCCTCAATAACATTGCGGATCGCAACACCAATAGATTCCTTTTTTTGTGAATTTAAGAATTCAGCTATGGCCAGAATGGCACCAATAGGATCCGCTGCATCCTTTCCTACATAACGACGACTGGCAGGATGCATGACCTGGAATAATGTTTGTTTGTTTTTTGAACTATGGTACTCGAATCCGGCCCCAAGCCCTCCTTCCAGTGCCGAAACCATTTTTGAAAATATTCTTCCGTAAGGAGAGACCGTTAATACTAAGTCGAATTGGTCCGGTTTTTTCAAAATATTATAATAGAACTGATCTACAGAAGACCATTGTATATGAATCCCGCGATCCGCCAATTGATTTGCAGGTTCAATCCATGGACTATCCATTTTTTTCAATTCATCCGGTAACACCAGAAGTAATCGATTGCGACTGCCCGTTTCAATTAAACTTTGGGCTTCACTAAAAATAGATTCCAAATGGGATTGTGATAGATAAGTTGTCATTATATTTAATTTTTGCTCACTCACAAAAGTAGCCGGTAATTCGCTGGAGACTGTATGAGAGTAATAATTGCTCTCAATTAACAACACATCAATTGGATTATCCGTTTGAATTTTTTGAAGGGATGGCAATGGTTTAAAATGACGGTAAAAAAACTCCAGACCCTGATCGGAACATATTTCTTGTACAATATTTTTTCGATTATATCCTTTCAGTTTGGATTGGTTTGTGACTGGGCCTAACCAGATTGAATCTGCTTCGTCCGCCATTTTATGTAATACTTTTGGAATGAGTATATTTGTATCACGATAATGAGATTCACTGATATCCAGTGTTTGGCTAGATATTCTCAATCCAAAAACGGAATGAATGGTTGCGATTAACTTATGAACTTCAGCCGCTAATTCATTCCCGACACCATCACCGGGAATGAGGAGAATTTTCACCAGCTTCTCCCGCGGAAGAATGGGGTGGATAAACGATAATCGCCAAAGCCATTCTCGTCGATAAAATCAAAATATTTATTGATACGATAATAATGCCACCGTTGTGAATATATTCGACTCATGGGATCGTTATAGACTTCTAAATCATCAGGGGGACCAAATAAAATATAAATCATTCCCATATCGGTTTTCCAACCGGGCAAATAAGATTTAAAACTATTGTTAGAATAACTGACACGCGTAAAATATTCATCCATCACTTCATTCTCAGGTGTCTCAGGTGTCGGATCTCGACTCGCCCAATACTCAAGAAAAAGAGTTTCTTTATCGGTACCCTTTGATTTACTCAATTTTTTCCACTCATCATCATGAAGGATATATCTCATATTTTCAACAGCTTGATCAATATTGCTGATGGTTGCAGAAATACCAATTCTGCTCAACGATAATATGACCGATTCTTTCTTTTTTTCTGATCCCTGCGTTAAAACGATATCTACTTTTTTCCGCAATCCCTGTTTGGCAATATTTTCTGGAATGATAATTCTCTGGTGAAAATAACCCTTATCTGAATTCGACTGGAATGATTTCTTCCATATTTCTTTTTTCTTTGAACTAAATACATTCACATCTAAAGTATAGTCGCCAGGTTTTATTTTTCCTGAAACAAATACAGACGCACGTGTAACTTTGACCCCCATGATATTTTGAAACATGGGAATTTCATTTTCGTTTAACCCCCAATTCCCGGATAAATAATCCAGGAAAAAGGGTGTATATAAAGCAATTTCACCTTCATGTTCAGTATATTCCAGTTCTTTTTGCCGAACCCCGCTATCTTTCGAATCCCCATCCAGCACTTCGGCAGATATGACATAATCTCCTGGAGCGACTTTAAACTCAACTTGATGAATGGTAAAAATATCTTTTGAAGTGGATTCAAGATAATCTATTGTTTTTAATTTGTTCGACCAATTGCGACGCCCCACCAGATTTCCCTTTTTTCTTTTCAGGGAAATGGTGGCTTCATATTCCGCTTCAAACCCATCTTTAATTTTTAGGAATTGCAGCACATGATTTGGGACAGAAAGAAACGCTAACACACGGATTGAATCAGAATGTGCATCCGCCACACTATATACAGAAAATCCATATTGCCGAATTGTTTCCTGATTGCGACCACTATTCGGCCGCATTTGCGCGAACAAAACCTGGGTAAAAAGTAATAGCGTGATTATGATATATTTATTGATATTTTTCATCTATATCGATACGAGATAAGTCCTTCAGTAGTTCCCAACCAAATTTTCCTCCCCTTAATATACATGTCGTTTACCTGTCCTATAAATGAATAATTAAACACATCCATCAGGTTTTTTTTCATATCATATTGGACAATGCCATTTTCAGTAGCGATAAATACTATATTTTTATGCAATGCCATGGTTTTTATTTCTAATCCGCCAAATATTGAAGGATCAACTGCATTAGACCACCGTCGATCCTTAAAATTAAATTTCAATACACCGGATCGATTCGAAGTCAATATGTGCTGTGAATCCTGTGTAAAAGCTGTATAATCATAATATTTTAAAGGAAAGGTAACATCTTTTGCTTTATATCCGTATGTGGTGTATTCTTGTATAATTTGTTTTTCCAGATCATATAAAAAAAGTCCTGTTTCAGTTCCAATCCAAATTTTATTTTTTCCTACTGCCAAGTCATATATATAAATATTATTGAAGTATTTTTCTACTTTTGACACTATGGGTTTTTTATCAATCTTTTTTAGGATCGTAACACCTTGTGAACTGCCCACCCATACATGCTCACCAACATCAATCATGGATGTGGTCCAACTCTTTCCTCCGCCCAAGCGTAATTTATATGTCCGCCAGAAATCCTTCTTTTTATCATAAACCAAGAGGGCATTTTCTCCTCCAAACCATATTTCTTTTTTTAACTCTAATATGGAGGAAATAGATGTTTGATCTAAATTGATTGTTCTACTAAAAATATAATTATCAGCAATTTCTCGATCCGCATCAAAATAAGTCAGCCCGGATTCATGGGTTGCCAACCGCCCCCCAAGCCAAAATGAATCACCTCCACTGATGGTTTGAATATCATTGCTGGCAAGACTAAATCGGAATGGTGACATGGTTTTCATGGTAGGGTCACTTCGAAAAAAGGTGCCATCTTCTGTACCAATCCACACTTCGTTGAATGAATTTTTTGCAATCGTAGTAATATCAATATACTGTCCGTTTGGATGTACCAAATTTTGCAAATCTGTCATCCACCCATCCAAGAATGAATATTCAATAAGAAATTCAGATATATCAGGTTGGAACCGTAATAAACCTGAACTCCAAGCCACAGGTTCATCAGGGCTCGCCATGATGCCAATCATTATACCGGTCAATGGATCAAGGCGATAAACCAATCCTGGCGTATCTAACCAAATATAATGCTCTGACTCACCAATTCGCTCTATATAGGCTCCAGAGGGGAGTCCTAACATATCTCTGTCAATAAAATGCCAATCGCCCTTTTCATCCAAGCTGGATTCAATTCCCATGGGTGTTGCTACCCATAACATACTATTTGATGATCGATGAATAGCTGTAATCGTGTTACTATGTAGACCCTGTGCTCGCGTAATAGGTTCTTCAAATCTATCCGAAAAAAGATTAAATCGCACGACACCGCCGGATTGAGTACCCATATAGGCAAACCGATCACTAAAAGTGATTGAATTCACTTTTCCTGTGTAACGATACTGAACCCAATCGAATGTTTGAAATCTTAATTCAGGCTGAGCGAAGGAAAAACCAACTGATAAAATGGTGATAAGAATGTGACGAATCATGAAATTTGAGATATTAATGTTGTGAATTTAGAAAAATAAATTGATGAATTAAATGCTGTTATGGTGATCGAGCATTTCATTCAGCATATCAAGTGTAATGGGCACCACACCCACTTCTTCACAAACTCGGCCTGCGGCATAATTCGAAACTGCCACCGATTCTTCAGGGGTAGCACCGCATAGATCCGATAATGTAAACACAGCTATCACCGTATCACCTGCACCGGAGACATCATGCACGTGACGGGCTTTGGTTGGTATATGATGATAATCGGAACCATTAAATAGGGAGACACCTTCCGATCCGCGGGTAATCATTAGAATGTCCGTATTTAACTCATTCTTTAACTTAAATCCCGCCACTTCTAAAGACTCATTCTCTGCGTAAGCATTTTTAAATTCAACTAAATTCGGTTTAAATAACCGAACATTTTTATATAAATTAAAATTATCCTTTTTCGGATCAACATAAATTGGTTTTCCTGCCTTGTTAGCCATTTGAATCAAATCGATTATTGAAAATGAATTAAGAACACCCTTGTTATAATCTTCTAATACAACCGCATCTACATCATCCAAATTTAATTTCACAGCTTCGGCCAATGCTTTATTCGATATTTCAGATAGATCAGTAACAACTTCTCTGTCCGCTCGAACCACTTGTTGATTATGGGCTATAATTCTGGATTTTACTGTGGTAGGTCGATTGTCACTTTCCACCAAATTGGTGCATACAATATTTCTTTGATCGAGAATCTTTGTTAATATTTTTCCTTCTTCATCGGACCCAATCAATCCAATCACAGAAACTTGGCACCCCAATGATGCGAGGTTTAGGGCAACATTTGCTGCGCCACCAGGGTTATGTTCGATTTTATTGACTTTTACAATTGGGACCGGTGCTTCCGGTGAAATTCTTTCTGCATTTCCCCACAGGTATGTATCCAACATCAAATCGCCCACAACCAGAACTTTTTTCTCTGCAAAACCAGATGTGATTTCTTGAAATCGATTGAACCTCATGAAAGCACACTCCCACGAGAAATATTACTAACACGAAAAAAATTACTCTCAGAATTAAGTATATTAATGATTGCCATTAATTCAAATAGGGATCTTATCATTTTCATGTGTTTTACAGGAAATATCTCAAGCTAATTCCATCGTCTAAATATCTTCTGTACTGACAATTTGTTCTGGCAAAAGTAACGCTAAAATAATATAAAGTAATACACCCACACCAATACTCATAAACGTACCGAATACCCATAGAACACGAACAATATTCGAATCGATCCCCAGGGATTCACCTAATCCCCCGCATACACCTGCTAACTTTTTATCATTGGCAGATAAATGTAATGGATTATTCATGACATCTTCATTCATGGATTTCAATTCTCTTTGCCGGTTATAGAGAAGATAAATTCCGATTCCCAGCAACATAAAAGCAACAGACATGTTAAGGAAATTTCCCCAGAAGGCGGCCCATAAAAGGAAAAAGATATGATCATATTGAAGGAAAAGAATAATGCCAGCAAAAATAAAAAGTATGCCCCAGAGCGGATTACTTTTTAGGGAGTCGATGTTTAAAAACCGTTCATACCCATTTCCATCTGGAATCATTATTGTTGCAATGATATAAGCCAATAATCCAGATCCACCAAATAAGGTGAAAAATATCCAAATTAATCTAACAATTGTAGGATCAATTGAAAAATAATGTGCCACGCCGCCGCATACGCCAGTCAGAACGCGATCAGACTTGGATCTTGTTATCCGCTGCATGTGTAAAATTTACATCAATCAAGAAGATTTACGATAATTTCTTTGCCCTCCCCGCCGAGATTGTTTTCTATCCTTATTAAAACTACCTCTTCCAACTCCGGGGCGAATTTTAGAAATATGACCATTATCAAGATAAATGAGTACAGAAGCAACACGTTTTATATGCTGATCTGACGGCGCGGCTAAAACAATGGTCGTTCCCAAATCTTTATTCATTCGAACAATTTTTTTCCGAAAATCCGATTCCATATTTTTATCGAAGAATACGCCATAATCATCAATCATTAATACCCGTGGATCAGATTCTAAAGCTATAATCATATTCAGCAAGGAAAGTTCTCCGGGAGAAAGAGCGGCTAACTTTCGCTTTAATAAAACTGAAAGGGATCCATTTTGAAAATAATTAGATGTATGTTTTTCTAATCTGTTTTTATCGATAGATTTTACAATATCGGATACAGTAGATCCACTGGATATAGAGGCAAAATTTGCCAGTGCTATTTCCCGATTTTGTTTGATTTTTCCTAACCAGTTTGTTTCAAACTCTTCATTTTCAAACTTGACTGTACCATCAGTTTGTTTTGTAACACCGGCGAGAATATTAAGAAAGGTTGATTTTCCAGAACCAATGGACCCGATCATGCCATAAATAGTTCCCCGATGGATTTCCAGCCGTCGGATATTTAATATTAGATGATCCCCATAGGATTTTTTCAATCCCTTAATATCGTAAATTGTAGTCGTTCTTTGACTCATCTTTCACTCCTTTTTAGTAAAAAGATGAATCGAAAAGTTATCTAAGTATTCTGGCTTTCTAAAAACCGTTCAGCATCAATGGCTGCCATACAGCCTGATCCTGCAGCTGTAACTGCTTGGCGATAAACATGATCCTGAACATCACCACAGGCAAATACACCTTCAATATTTGTGGCAGTAGTACCGTTGTTGGTAACCAAATAACCTGCTTGATCAGAATTGAGAATATCGATAAATAATTCTGTGTTTGGTTTATGACCTATAGCCATAAACACACCATCACAAGATTCTTCACGAATGTTTCCGTTTTGCGTATCTTTCATTTTAACGCCATGGACACCTTTTTCTTTGGTGCCAAGAATCTCATCAATGACAGAATTCCATGCCACTTTAATTTTGGGATGAGCCAGTGCACGTTCAGCCATTATCTTAGACGCCCGGAATTCCTCCCGGCGGTGTACGATAATCACTTCTGATGCAAATTTTGTGAGATAAGTTGCTTCTTCAATGGCTGAATCGCCGCCACCCACAACAAGTACTTTTTTATCACGATAGAAAAATCCATCGCATGTGGCACAGGCAGAAACACCGTATCCCATCAGTTCCGCTTCACTTTCAAGACCAAGCATTTGCGCTGAAGCACCAGTGGCAACTACGATAGTTTCACCTGCATATTCTTCATCACCTACCCACACTTTAAATGGGCGCTTGCTTAAGTCAACTTTCGTCACATGTTTGAAATGGCATTCTGCGCCAAATCGTGTCGCTTGCTCACGGAACAAATCCATTAGTTCAGGTCCCATGATCCCTTTAGGAAACCCTGGATAATTTTCTACATCAGTCGTAATGGTCAATTGACCCCCTGGCTGATTTCCTTCTAATACCAATGGATTTAAGTTGGCCCGGGCTGAATACAATGCTGCAGTTAATCCTGCAGGACCCGAACCGATAATGATAACCTTTCGATTCATTGTCTATGAATTAAATTAAATAACTGTATCGAGTATTTCAGTTATTTTTGTTTTGGGTACAGCGCCAACAATTTGATTGACCACTGCTCCCTTATTGAATATTAAAAGCGCCGGAATACTCCGGACACCGAATTGCATGGCCATTTGATTTTCATTGTCCACATTTAGTTTACCTACTTTGACTTTTCCATCATATTCATTGGCCACTTCTTCTACTATCGGCGCAATGGCACGACAGGGTCCACACCACTCTGCCCAGAAATCCACGAGGACAGGTGTATCGGACTTAATTACATCAGCATCAAAATTGGCTGAAGTAAATTCTTTGACATTTTCAGACATGTCTTCTCCTTCATTAGAGGTTAAAAATCGGCTGGAAAGTTACCCGAATTATATGTGTGTAGAAACATGAAAATCAAAAGATTTTCTGTTTTATCACATTCAAAGGAAATTTACTTCTTCATTTACTCTTCAAGAGGTATTGCTTTTCCATCGATGTTTTCTGGAAATTGAACATTTAAGTATTTTGAAATTGTTGGTGCAATATCCACAGATTCAATCCGTTTGGAATTTACTTTTGAGTTGAAACCTCCTCGAGAGAATAGGAGAGGAATATGGGTATCATAATCATAGGGCGTACCATGACTAGCGCCATAGGGAAACCGGAATGTCCAATATTCCTTTGGAATTAAAAATACATCAGGACTTTTTTGCGGATGAACCATATTTTTTAATCGACGTTCATAAACACTATTCCCACCCTCTAATATTTCTTTTTTTGTAATGACACTTCTTATGCCATCTAATTTTAATAAGGATGATTTTAGAATATCCGTCGCTAACTCGCGTTCCAATTGATTCATTGAGTCGTTATAGTAAAATGAATTACCATTTCGATAAACTTTATTTATTCCAATCTGCAGTTCAATTTTAGTTTTAACATCAGTATAAAGAGAATCTTTCGTTGGTTTTGAAATTCGACCCGCATCTATACCTTTTGCCTTTAGATACTCGGGAAGTTCAATAGATCCATGATCACTCGTTAATATATAAAGCGTATTCCCAATTCCAACAGACGATTCAATTGATTCGATAAATGATCCTAAATGTTTATCTACTCGAAGATAATTATCTAATTGTTCATGTGAATGTGGTCCAAATTCATGCCCCACGCCATCCGTGGCGGAAAGGCCTAAAAACAAAATGTCCGTATTTTCGTCTTCACCTAATTCATGTTTTTCTGTTGCAATCAATCCTAACTGCAACATCGCCGCATCACCAAAAGGTGTATATGGAAAAGAACCAAGCATAGATTTTATTCCCCGTTCTTTAAAAGTGATGGGGAAAGTTGGACTATAACCATTATCCTGAGACCAATCCGCTTCTCCTTCATAATGGTCCGCACGAGTGTTTGAGGTATATATGGATTCATCTAATAGGCGATTCCATACCGTATCAACGTATGATGGAACATTCAATTGAGAATTAAATGATGAAACCCAATCTGGAATATTTGAAGAATAATAAGTTGACGTTGTCCATCCCCCATGCTTTCCATACCATAAGGACATATCTGGATTTTTTCCACCCAACAATACAGCTGCCCTGTCCTTACCAGATATGGACACCACCTTAGCATTTAGATTTGAAGTTTTTAACCAATCACCCAAAGTAGTCACATTTATATTTTTGTATGAACGGCCTGCGTTCCCATTGATTACATCAGTTGCAATCGTATCCTCCACGCAATACCAACTCTCTTTTGTGTCTCTGTTAAACCAAAAATTACCAATGACGCCGCCACTACTAGGATACCTACCAGACGACAAAACAAAATGCCCTGGCCCTGTAACTGTATAGCCGTAATCGTGGTGAGTATTGCTGAATGAGATACCATTATCTTTAAGCCAGCGATATCCACCAGTAAAAAGGTGATCGTATTTATTCAAAAGTTCAGGCATTCCCTGGTCCACAACAATGAATACAACCAGTTTTGGTTTTTTCTTATCGCTACAACCTACAAAGAAAAATGCCGCTACAAGCGGCATTAAAAACCATTTTTTCATTTCACCCTCAAAAATCTTCTTTTCCCGACTTTAATCACACCCTTAAATCCTTTTGATATGACAAAATTCATATCGATTATTTTTTCACCGTCAATGCGCACTGCACCCTGCTGAATCAAGCGTCGTGCATCCCCTTTGCTTTTCGTTAACCCTTCTGATGAAATCAAATCAATAAGAGCTATGTCAGTTTTAAGCACTATGTCATCCATCTCTTCCGGTATATCTTTATTGACAACCACACGATCAAAATGTTGTTCAGCGGATTGTGCTGAATTGTCACCATGATAAAGCGCTACAATCGTACGGGCCAATTCCCGTTTAATATCCCTTGGGTTCTGGGTTGAATCATTTAATTGTTTCCTGATCCTTGTTAAAGTTTTTGGTTCAACATCTCCAGCCAATACAAAGTACTTTACAATCATTTCGTCAGAAATAGACATAGTTTTTCCATACATATCCTCTGGGGAATCTGTCAATCCAATATCATTCCCATATGATTTTGACATTTTTTCAACACCATCTGTACCCTCCAATAATGGTAAGGTAATAATGGATTGAGGCGCTTGGTCATATTCCCTTTGTAAATCTCGCCCAACCAAAAGGTTGAATTTTTGATCTGTTCCCCCTAATTCAACATCCGCTTTTAATTCAACTGAATCCATCCCTTGTGCCAAAGGATACATAAATTCGTGGATAGATATGGGAATTTCAGATTTATAGCGTTTGGTAAAATCGTCCCGTTCTAACATTCTTGCTACGGTATAGTGACTGGATAGCCTGATTACATCACTAAATAACATTGCATTTAGCCAGGTTGAATTATATACAATTTTCAATGAATCAATATCTAAAATATGTCCAGCTTGCTCTATATATGATTTCGCATTTTCCTTTGCTTCCTCCAATGTTAACTGGGGACGCGTTTTATTTCGGCCAGAGGGGTCACCAATCATTGCGGTAAAGTCACCAATAACGAGAACAGCCTCATGACCTAAATCTTGAAAATGTCGCAATTTTCTTAATACAACACCATGTCCCACATGTAAATCAGGACGACTGGGGTCACAACCTAGCTTAATGATTAAGGGAGTCCCACTTTTTCGAGACTTTTCTAATTTTACTCTCAGTTCTTTCTCGGGGATAATCTCCTCAGCACCACGACTGATGAGTTCCCATTGTTTATCTACACTTAAAAAGGCCACTATCTATTCCGTAATTCTCGTTGTGCATCTCGTTGAATATCTCTTTCTCTAATTGTTTTCTTTTTATCATACGTCTTTTTTCCTTTGGCAATTCCTACTTCAAGTTTGGCCCGTCCATTCGGATTAAAATATAATTCCAATGGAATTGCTGTTAATCCTTTTTGATCTAACAAACTTTTTATTTTTCCAATTTCACGTTTATGAAGTAATAGCTTTCTATCTCTAACTGGTTCATGTCCCATATCTCCCGTATGCGAATAGGGACTGATATGGACGCCAATTATAAAAGCTTGACCTTTTCTTATGGTAATATATGCTTCTTTTAAATTCGCGCTACCTTCCCTAAGACTTTTAACTTCACTACCCAATAATTCAATCCCAGCTTCATATTTATCCAGTATATGATATTCATGGTAGGCTTTGCGATTTTTGGTGACACTTTTCGTTTCCATAGACGTTATTTCGACGGTAAAAGTAAGGAATTACTATCTGCCCTTCCAAGTTTATTCCTTGCTCATTCCACATTCAAAAATGTAATTTTAGAAGTTGTTTATAGCCCGGGTGGCGGAATTGGTAGACGCGCTAGGTTCAGGATCTAGTGTTCGCAAGAACGTGCTGGTTCGATTCCAGTCTCGGGCACAAAATTATCTATCCTACCTAAATAATTCTGAATGGGAACCCGTCCGAACAAGTTTAATGTTTTCACCATTATCATTCCAGATTATTAACCAATCCGGTTCTAAATGGCATTCAAAATGATGTATCCATCTTCCTTTTAATTGATGTGGAGAATATTTAGATGGTATGCGATTTCCCTCTTCTAAATAATAAATTATTCTCTTTAGTTCTGCCATGTTTTTTTTGCTTTTTTACCCGTTTTAAATCTCGTTTAAAACTATTGGTGACCTTTATGGTTTTTGTCATTTGTTGGCGATTCCATGATCTTCAAACATTTCATCCGCATTTTTAAATGTTGTTAGATTTCGATTAAACTCGGAGTCAAGTATTGCTTCCATCGATTCTTCATTTGGAATTCGCAATTCAAAAGGGAGCCCTTTTTCAATGATAACTCTTCTTAAAAATAAATTAATTGCTTCAGATGTTGTGAGGCCAAGATGTTTGAGAATAGCTTCGGCTTGTTTTTTTGTTTTAGGTTCTGTTCTGATACTAATGCTTGCTGTACGCATATTTTCCTCCTATAATGTATCGCAAATGTGATACATTGTCAATACACAATCAAGATAAACTAAGAAAGTAGAAATCCATATTTGGTTAAATTCACCAATGAATATCCTCATAATCGATCCATACTTCACCGGTTCCCACAAAAGTTGGGCGGAAGGATATAAATGTCATAGTAATCACACTATTAATCTTCTCACCATGAAGGGACAGTTCTGGAAGTGGCGCATGCATGGCGGTGCAGTTACCTTAGCCAATCAATATCTAAATTCGGATTTTAAGCCGGAGTTAATTCTGGCCACCGATATGTTAGACTTCTCTACCTTTTTGAGTCTGACACGACAAAAAACAGCTCACATTCCCACCGCTATATATTTCCATGAAAATCAGTTATCCTATCCCTGGTCACCCACGGATAGAGATGTAAAAGAGAATCGAAACAAACATTACGGTTTCATCAATTTTACCTCCGCATTATCATCAGACAATGTTTTATTCAATTCCCAATATCATTTGGATTCTTTTATTCAAGAAGCCAGTCTGTTACTTAAACATTTCCCAGATAACAACGAAATTGAATCCGTTCAAATTATTCGGGATAATAGTCAGGTACTATACCTTGGTCTTGACTTGAAGCGGTTTGATGCTCATCAATCTCACTATGATGGTCCGCCGCTCATCCTTTGGAACCATCGTTGGGAATATGATAAAAATCCTGAATTATTTTTTGAGACCTTATTTCTATTACAGGCAGATGGCATAGACTTTAGACTTGCAGTTTTGGGTGAAAATTTTAAAACAACACCATCCATTTTTGACGAAGCACAGAATAGATTACGTGACAAAATTCTTCATTTTGGATATTGCGAATCTTTTAATGAGTATGCCCAATGGGTGTGGAAAGCAGATATCCTTCCTGTCACCAATATTCAGGACTTCTTTGGTATTAGTATTATGGAGGCAATGTACTGCAATGTTTTTCCGCTCCTTCCCAACAGACTTACATATCCGGAGTTATTTCCTGAGGTATTCCACCAAAATCATATATATAAAAATGAAACAGATTTATTACAAAAACTTAAAGAATACATTGCAAATGTAAATGAAAAAAGGAAAATACAATTTAGCCATATCGCAAAGCCATTTGATTGGGATATGATGGCACCCGTTTACGATAATCTATTTACAAAACTTATTTCTAATCCTTAAATAGTTCCGGATTAATACTCATTGCAGAGGTGACTTTTTCAAAAGCATCAATAATATCTTGCGTATCTTCCTCATTCCCCAATAGATGGTTTTGTTTTAACCACACAGCTTCTTCATCTGCCAACCGTTCTGTTACAGGAAATTCCAAAGAAGCAAAATCATAATCCTTTAGCCAGGGATATTCGTTACCATCCGTAACAAATAATTTTTCTCTATACAGGGGTGTATATCCCATATAAGTATAAACTCCTTCCGCCTGCATGGCTTTGTAAAATTTTTCACGGGGAATACCGTTAAAATATTCCGATTTGTACCGTGTTAAATATATATGATTTGATTGCCGAGTCGTACCCCTATAGGCAATATTAATAGTAATACCATCCAATTGGCCTAAGGCATCATCCAATTTCTTCCTGTTCTTATCCCTAAGTGTCATATCCTCTTGAACCGTGTCAATTTGAGGAATAAGCATACTTGAGGCCATAGCATTCAGCCGAAAGTTACCACCTAAAAATTGATGCTCATAAAATGCACCACCTTTAGTTCGACCACAATTATGGTAAGAATAACAAATATCATAAAATGTCTCATTATTTGAAACGATTGCTCCTCCCTCACCAGCTGACATATTTTTGGACGTTTGAAAACTAAAAATCCCTCCTGTACCCAGAGCACCTACTTTGTTATTTTTCCATTCTGCCCCGTGGGCTTGGGCTGCATCTTCTATTATTGGAATATTATGTTTTATTCCAATGGATAAAATTCGATCCATATCTACCGGATTCCCTGCAATATGGACAGGCATAATCGCTTTTGTTTTTCCCGTAATTGCGTCTTCGATAAGTTCCGGATCAATATTAAAGGTGTTTTCATCAATATCTACAAAAATTGGCACCGCATTGGCCATGAGTACTGCAGATGCTGTTGCAATAAACGTATATGGCGGCACAATCACTTCATCACCCGCCTTAACTCCGGCGGCTTTTAATGCCACCCATAGGGCCGTGGTTCCGGAACTGGTGCTGATACAATATTTTGCATCGTGAAATTCAGCAAATTTTTCCTCAAATCGAGCTATGGCTTGACTCCCAACGCCCCATCCTTCATTTTCTAATGTTGATATGATTGCATCTTTCAGCTCAGATGTGGGGCGCGGCCATTCCGGGAATGGTTTGGTTCTAACGGGTTCCCCGCCGTGTATTGCAAGTTTTGACATTATAATAGCTGCTTATCCTTCGTTCGTGAATGGTGATATTACTTCATTAATAAAATTCAAACCAATAATCCTTTATCATTGGACTACTTTTCATACGCCCACGCCATATTGCCATATGCGGGTGTCATATAGGCATGCCACTATGTAAAATGGACAAAACATTATTTTTGGCACGAAGATTGAAACATGTTGAGTGAAATATTTTTGAAACAAAAACAATAAGGAGTCAACAATGACTTTAGTAAAATGGACACCAACTCGCTCAATTACAACCGATTTCGATCGGATGCTTAACAGTATCTTTAATGATGGCTGGAATGGCATGCCCACAAATAAGCCCAACACAATCGCTGTGGATATTAATGAAAACGACACAGCATTCATTATGACGGCTGATTTCCCTGGGTTTGATAAAAAGGATGTGAGTCTAAAAGTAGAAGAAAGTGTTCTGACACTTAGTGCAAATCGTGATTCTAAAAATGAATCTAATGATGGTTCTTATCGAATCCGTGAACGCAGAACTGGATCTTTTAGCCGCAGTTTCAACTTACCTGAGAATGTTTTGGCTGAGAATATCAATGCTAAATTCAAAAACGGATCGTTAAAAATAACGATTCCAAAAGCGGAAGAAGTCAAACCAGATATACATCAAATAAAGATCGGGTAATAATATTCTTACAGAGGAAGCATCAATACTTCCCTTGTAATAATTATACCAAATCAACTAACCCCTGGAGGATTCTCTTTGCTGAGTCTTCTTTCAGGGGTTTTTCTTTAGTAACGGAAATTGTTCGAGCCAGCACATTTGTCCCCAAATATTCTAACTGACTTCGAAAAGCCGTCAAAAACCGATACCCATCGCCACCACTATGGGTTCCGATAATTGCATATTTTCCATTAAATACATCACGCCAATTTTTGGATTTGACAGATATCCACGTAATGGCATTTGATAGAACCGGCGGCACGCCGCCATTGTATTCGGGTGAACAAAAAATAAATCCAGATGCGAGATTCATTTTATCGATTAATTCTTCTACAATACCGGGATCAACTTCCGCTTCATAACTGTATAATGGCAATTCCAATTTGTCCATTACAATAAGATCGCTCTCCATTCCCATTGATGACAACAAAGACTGGAGTTCATTTGCCAGTTCCAGGTTTTTATCTGCAGTAGCAGAGATAATTAAAATTTTAGACATTAAACTACCACGCCTCCATCCACATTCAGGACCGTACCACTAATATAAGATGCTTCGTCACTGGCGAGAAAACAATAGGCATTGGCCACATCTTCAGGATCTCCCCATCTTTTGACCGGTACCTTATCTCCCATCATTTTGATAATTTTTTCCGGCATTTGAGCCGTCATTTCTGTTGTAATAAATCCAGGGGCAATGGCATTGACCCGTATCCCATCCTTGCCTAATTCCCGTGCCCATACTTTGGTCATACCGATTACACCTGCTTTCGTTGCCACATAATTCGTTTGACCAAAATTTCCATTGTGAGCAACTACAGACGATGCATTTAATATGACACCGCTCCCTTGTTCTTTCATAATAACTGCTACGGCACGGCCACAAAGATATACGCCTTTTAAATTGACATTGATGACAGCTTCGAATTGATCTTCCTCCATTTTTATCAAGGTGCCATCCATTAAAATACCTGCATTATTGATTAGCACATCTACACGACCATATTTGTTCATCACTTCTTTAAATAAGGAATTTACACTTGATTGCTCGGCCACATTCGTTTGCACAAATAATCCGCCAATATCATCAGCGGCTTTCTGACCCGTTGATTCATCAAACTCCGCGATGATCACTTTTGCACCCTCTTCGGCAAATTTGACAGCGGTGGCAAATCCAATCCCGCGACCGCCTCCTGTGATAATACAAATTTTTCCATCTAACAAGTTCATTGGTATAACTCCATTGTAATTTCATTAATTTCTGAGCGTAAAATTACTCTTTGGAATTGATTTAATGAAAGCAAACACATGATTTTAGAAAATATTTTGGGCGCTGTTGGAAACACCCCTATTGTAAAACTGAATTCTATCGGAAAAAATTTAGATTGTGAACTATATGTAAAGTGCGAATTTTTTAACGCCGGCGGATCTCTTAAAGATAGAATTGGACTTCGGATGGTGGAAAATGCGGAAAAGTCCGGTCGCATAAAACCGGGAGATACATTGATTGAACCGACCTCAGGAAATACGGGGATCGGTCTGGCTTTGGCGGCGGCAGTTAAGGGGTATCGCATGATTATCGTTATGCCGGAAAAAATGAGTATGGAAAAGGAATATACACTCCAGGCTCTTGGCGCAGAAGTAGTTAGAACACCTACAGAAGCGGCCCACGACGATCCGGAAGGATTAATTGAAGTGGCAAAACGCATGAATAAAGAAATTCGCAATTCTCATATTTTGGATCAATATGAAAATCCAGACAATCCCGATGCCCATTATGAAGGAACGGCAGAAGAAATATGGAATGATTTTGGGGCTGATTTGGATATGGTTGTGATCGGAGTCGGTACTGGCGGTACCATCACTGGGATTGCCAAAAAACTCAAGGAAAAAAATCCCAATATTCAAATTGTGGGAGCGGATCCTTTCGGTTCAATCCTCGGAGGTGGTGATGAGATTTTTCCTTATCATGTGGAGGGAATCGGTTATGACTTTTTCCCCGATGTTTTGGATAATTCACTGGTAGATCAATATGTCAAAATCAATGATCAAAATTCATTTGATGTAGCGCGGCGTTTAATTAAAGAAGAAGGCTTACTCTGCGGTGGCTCTAGTGGTACCGTGGTTTGGGCGGCACTTCAAGCAGCAAAATCATTAAAACCTGGACAAAAGTGCCTTTGCATCCTTGCCGACGGCATTCGAAATTATTTAGGCAAATTTGTATCGGATGATTGGATGACAGAAAACGGGTTTACTGTTTGACAGTCACTGATAAGATCATGACACTTCACCCCAACCCTTCTAAAAATGGGGTGAATATTTCAAAAGAGAAATATGATCAAATGAAGGGGGCCATTCTTGAATCCATCGAAATGGCCGGTGAAATAAAATTCATGACGGATTTAAGGCATGAAGTGAATCGAAAATTAGGCAAAAGTTTTGAAGGATCAATCGGTTGGTACCTCACTTCGGTCAAATTGGACCTTGAAGCTCGGGGATTAATTGAACGGGTGCCGGGCAAAAAGCCACAGTATTTGCGATTGGTGTCGTAAAGACCCGGCCTGTTCACCCGCCCTTAGTGATTCAGTGCCCTTACTCGCTCAATTCTTTGGATTGAAATGATGAACGATTTGCTGACGAAAGAATAGTGCAACCCTGTTGTGAATCATTTCGTATCTTTTGAGTCGCAACGATTAGTCTACCTTTTGCTACACTTTCCTCTATAGAGTTAATTGTAAATTATTACTTTAAAGTTATATAACTTGTAGGTTATATTCCTACATGATTTGGGAAGTGGAATTCACAGATGAATTTGAAGAATGGTGGAATATACTTTCCGAAACAGAACAGAATTCAATTGCAGCAATCGTAGGGGTATTAGAGAAGAAAGGCCCTCGGTTACCATTTCCATATAGTAGTGAGATTGAATCTTCGCGGCATAGTCACATGAGAGAATTGAGAATACAACATAGTGGTAACCCTTACCGAATTCTGTACGCATTTGATCTACGAAGAACAGCATTACTTCTCATTGGCGGAAACAAAACCGGTGACGACCGATGGTATGAACAATTTGTACCCCAAGCCGACAATTTGTATGACAAACATTTGATAGAATTAAAAAAGGAAGGATTAATCTAATGGCCAAACAATTTAGCACACTCTTAAAAAATATGCCCAAAGAGAGAAAAAATCAAATAAAAACACAGACCGAAAATATCTTAAAAGATATAGATCTTCAAGAATTACGAAAAGCTCTGGAACTAACACAAAATGAACTGGCAGATACACTTCACATTAAACAAGCTGCTGTTTCTAAAATTGAAAATCAATCAGATATGTTTATTAGCACCCTTCGCCGTTTTCTTATTGCTATGGGTGCCAATTTAAAAATCATTGCAGAATTCGAAGATCACGAAGTCGTCATAAACCAGTTTAATGAATTTTCTAAAAAACGTATTCCTCAAAAAGTGTAAAACATTATTTGCCAAGTCTTAATCGTCATTCCAAATGAATTATGATTTTTTGATTATTTCAACAGAACCATCCGTCTCCGGCGGATAAATATTCTTTACTATTTCATCTGATCGTTCAGGACGTGTCGTCCTGAAAATACATATATTTATAGGTATAATGTCTTGTTTCATCAAAGTACTCGCAGGACGGCACGTCCTGCAGGAGGTATAGTTGGATAACCATCCATGGTTGTACACGACAAGCCACGTCATAGGCAGACAAGCAAAATGCTTGTCGAACAATTTCAGCAACAGCATCAGGCTATTATTTCCCAGTGTATTGTTGTAGAGACCCGGCCTGTTTACCCGCCCTTAGTGATTCAGTGCCCTTACTCGCTCAATTCTTTGGATTGAAATGATGAACGATTTGCTGACGAAAGAGTAGTGCAACCCTGTTGTGAATCATTTCAGAATTTTTAAATCGCAACGATTCGTACTCTCATCGCTCCAATCCGATAGAAGGATCACCCTTTATTTTTTGCCAATTCTATAATCGCCTCCGCGATCAATTTCGGGAATCTCAATCTCTCCTTTATTTGTTCCGGTTTTAACTTTGCGATGGTTTTTACATCTTTATATTCTGACAATAATTTCTTCACCCGTTTCTCACCCATTCCCGGCAATGCATGAAAAATGGATTTGGTGACAGAATCTGTACGTTTTTGTTTTTGGTAGGTAATGGCGAAACGGTGTGCCTCATCCCGGATTCGACGTAATAAGATCAATCCCGGACTTTGTTTATGTATGGATTGAGCTTCAGACTGCCCGGGGACAAAAACTTCTTCCAATCGCTTTGCCAATCCAATAATGGGTAAATAGTCCAAACCCAATTCTCTCAAAGCTGAAACGGCCATGGATAATTGCCCTTTGCCTCCATCAATCAAAATTAAATCGGGAAGTCCTGCGCCCTCTTCTTTCACTCTTTTATATCGCCGGAATACAATTTCCCGCATGGATGCGAAATCATCAATCCCATCAACAGTCTTTACCTTGTACTTTCGATATTCCGATTTTCTGGGCTTTCCATCTACAAAACAAACCATTGATGCTACCGTATTTGTGCCGCCCAAATGAGAAATATCAAATGCTTCGATGCGCCGAGGCGGCACTTTCATCTGTAAATCATCCTGGAGTTGATTCACCATTTTTGGTACCAATTCTCTTCGCTTCTTGCGGTTTATCATCCATTCACCCAAAAGAAGTTTTGCATTCTGAAAGGCCAATCGGACTTCCTTTGCTTTTTCCCCTTTTTGGGGCACTGTAAGATGAATCGCCCCATGTCGTTTTGCTTTCAGCCAGGCAACCAACTGATCCTGATTTTCTGGTCCTACAGGAAGAGTAATCTCTTTTGGAATAAAATCAGTTTCCAGATAAAACCGTGTAACAATTGTCTCCATCATTATAGCTTCCGAATCGTCCAAGTTTCGCAGAGATATTTTTTCTCTACTTGCAATACGACCATTCCGAATTCGTACAATCACAGCAATACCGTAATCTTCTTCTTTCGCCAATGCAAAAACATCCCGATTTTCAAAGTCAGCAGATACTTTACGCTGACGATCTTTAAAGCGCCCAATAGCATGGAGTTGATCCCGATACATCCCCGCATCTTCAAAGCGCGTCTCTTTTGATGCTCTCTCCATTTGATTTTGGATATACGTTTCTGTTTCCTTCGTCCGTCCATGCAAAAACTGAATGACCTGTTGAATCATTTCATTATAGTCTGCCTCTGACACCATTCCCTCGCAGGGCCCCTGGCATTTTTTAATATGGTAGTCCAAACAAAGACTTACTTTTTTAGCTTTAATTGACTCATCATTTATAAAATAATCACAACTGCGAACAGGGAATATTTTATGGACAGCTTTCAATGATCGACGAAGGTGTAGCACATCTGTATATGGACCATAATATTTGGATCCATCCCTGACGATCACACGGGTGATAAAAACACGTGGAAAGGGTTCTTTGGTAATTCGGATATAGGGAAATGACTTATCATCCTTGAGGCTCACATTGTAATGGGGCTGATGTTTTTTTATCAGGTTGGCTTCTGTAAGGAATGCTTCTACTTCGCTTCGAACCACAAGCCATTCCACATCCGCAATCCGTTTGATCATGGATATATTTTTCGCAGACTGATGTTTACTCTGTTGAAAATATGATCGAACACGATTCCGAAGTTGTTTGGCCTTCCCGATATAAATAATTTCTCCTGCTTCATTCTTAAAGAAGTAGACACCGGGTTGGGTTGGGATTTGTTTAATTATATTTTGCTTCATTTTAGAGATTATTTGATTCTGAATCTTGATGGAATTTATCCCTGTTCTCATGATAAACTAAATTTTCGTTTCAACTTCTCTCCATTATATTTAGCCTGGATTATTCGCCACAAAATGCTCAAAATTCACAAAAGGTTGATAACATGGGAATTACAATGAATATTGTAAATATATTTTGTAATTTTATTTTTGTCATCATTTTATCTTTTTTCTTCGTGTTGTAAATCCCGATTCAGCGGGGAAACTTCGCGACATTCGTGGCTGATGAATTAATCAGGTTAGAATATATATTTATTGAATGTGGAAATAAAACAAACGTGTAATATATTCGCGCCCTCGATTTAGGGTTAGGAGATTCAACTGAATAATAATATTGATGATAATCGACTCAAATCCTTGGTGAGGCAACACATTTTAGATCCAAAATTTCGGAGCACACATTGATTTCAACTTCCAATATTTCTATCCAATTTGGTGAAAAACCACTCTTTGAACATATATCTATCACTTTTGGTAAAGGTAACCGCTATGGCCTTATCGGTGCCAATGGGTCGGGAAAATCGACCTATATGAAAATCCTTTCTGGTGAACAAGAGCCCACAACCGGAAATGTAGCCATCGATAAAAATGACCGTGTTGCAAAATTAAATCAGGATCAATTTGCCTATGAAGAAATGACTGTTATCGATTGTGTCATCATGGGCCATGGAAAATTATGGGAGATTAAACAGGAACGCGAACGAATCTACGCCCTTCCAGATATGAGCGAGGAAGAAGCCATGAAAGTAGGTGACTTAGAAATGGAATTCGCCGAAATGGATGGATACACTGCCGAATCACGCGCCGGGGATTTATTGTTAGGTGTTGGTATTCCTTTAGAACAGCATGAAGGCATTATGAGTGCTATTGCACCCGGTTGGAAACTTCGTGTACTACTTGCACAAGCACTCTTTGCAGATCCGGATATTTTGCTTTTAGATGAGCCCACTAACAATTTAGATATTAATACAATTCGATGGTTAGAAGAAATTCTGAATCGTCGAAACAGCACCATGATTATTATTTCTCATGATCGCCATTTTCTAAATAGTGTTTGCACCCATATGGCAGATTTAGATTATGGTGAACTTCGCATTTATCCCGGAAATTATGACGACTTTATGACTGCATCTACCCAGGCGCGTGAGAGGATGCTTCAAGATAATGCGAAGAAAAAAGCACAAATCGCTGAATTGCAATCATTTGTTAAACGGTTTTCCGCCAATGCATCTAAAGCAAAACAAGCCACATCTCGTGCAAATCAAATGGCTAAAATCAAATTGGATGATATAAAAAATTCCAGCCGCGTTTATCCTTTCATTCGATTCAACCAAGAAAAAAAACTATTCAATACCGCATTAGAAGTAAAAGATTTTACCAAAGGATTCGATGACATATCTCTTTTCAAAAAATTTAACTTATTAATTGAAACAGGCGAACGGGTAGCCATTATTGGGCCAAATGGAATTGGAAAAACAACATTATTAGAATGTTTAACTGATAATCTACTACAGGATAGTGGTGAAATTAAATGGTCCGACAATGCAAAAATCGGCTATTTTTCCCAAAACCATGGGGCTGACTTTAAATCAAATATGTCATTAATCGATTGGATGGCCCAATGGAAAAGTGA
This sequence comes from Fidelibacterota bacterium, assembly GCA_014382015.1. Taxonomy (GTDB): domain Bacteria; phylum Fidelibacterota; class Marinisomatia; order Marinisomatales; family TCS55; genus TCS55. Next base: position 63,668 of record JACNKN010000032.1, read on the forward strand.
TGAGGATGACATGCAGGTCATCCGAGGTACACTCGGACGGTTATTGTTTTCCCAAAATGATATTAACAAACCCGTTAATGTTATTTCCGGTGGTGAACAAAGGCGAATGATATTTGGAAAATTAATTCTACAAAAACCCAATGTGATTATCATGGATGAGCCCACCAATCACCTGGATATGGAATCGATCGAGTCCCTAAACGGCGCTTTAGATAGTTTCCCAGGAACACTCATATTTGTGAGCCATGATCGAGAATTCGTTTCAACCCTCGCGACGAGAATTATTGAACTCGCCCCAAATAAAGTGTTAGAATATAATAGTAATTATGACAGTTACCTCCATAGCCGTGGCGTCGAATAATTATTAAACGATTAGATTCAATCGATGGTATCCTCAATCCTTTGATATAAGGTTTCTTTTCTTCTTATATTCGGCTTGGCAACCAAAACAATTAATTGAAACATATATCAATCTCATGAAAAACATCACATCTAAACTTACCTTATGTCTTCTTTTTGCAAATTTTATCTTTGCATCGGACATTGAAAAAGATCTCCAAACCCAATTTATTTTAGCCGAACCGGGTGATACGATTACTATCCCTGAGGGGGTACATCAAATCCGAGGCACCCTTTCTATAGAAGGAAAGAAAAATTTGCTTATTCGTGGATTAGGCATGGATAAATCAATCCTTTCCTTTTCTGGTCAAACGGATGGTGCTCAAGGAATCAGTATAACCAACTGTAAAAATATTATTTTGGAAAACTTCGCCGTGCAAGATTCTAAAGGCGACGCCATCAAAGCTCAATATGTAGAAAGAATAGAATTCCGTTCTATAAAAGCAGAATGGACAAATGGCCCCAAACCTACCAATGGTGCTTATGGCATCTATCCGGTTCAATGTCAAAATGTGCTTATTGAGTTTTCAGTAGCTATAGGCGCATCCGATGCAGGAATTTATGTGGGGCAATCCAGCGATATTATTGTCCGACATTCTACCGCCTATCACAACGTAGCAGGCATTGAAATAGAAAATTCATTTGATGCCTTGGTTCATACCAATAATGCATATGAAAATACAGGTGGCATTCTCATTTTTGACCTCCCTGACTTAGTTCAAAAAAAAGGGGGGAATATCCACGTTTATCACAATATTGTGCGAAATAATAATTTGGATAATTTCGCCCCGCCAGGAAATATCGTGGGTAAAGTACTACCAGGTACCGGTATAATGGTTTTGGCCGCCAACGATGTGCATATCTATGAGAATACGATTCAAAATAACAAAAGTATTGGTACCGGTATCGTGAGCTATTTCATTACGGAAGAGGCCATTACCGATAGTTTATATAATCCATACACATCGGATATTCATATCTATAATAATATATATAGTCGTGAAGCTGGATTACCAACTCTCGATTATGAGATTGGCAAACTCATGGCGATCAAATATGGCCGCAATATACCGGATATTATTTATGATGGCATGCAGGATCCGGATGTTAAAGAAGGTCTGTGTATTCAGAATAATTTTCGCGCAGAATTCACAAATATGGATATTGAGCATAACTTTGAAAAATGGTACTCACCATTCATTTCTAATTTTTCCGAAGATCCTTCCCCCCACGATTGCGGCAGACAACACACAGCAAATTGATGTTTAAATTTTCGAGCAAAGTCCTATGTTCGATTTTGCTTTTTTCTTCTATTCTTTTCAGCGGAAACCCTCTCAAATACGCCAAACCTAAATTATCTGATTATGGGGTTTTTCTAGGTAACTTGGCTGACCATACACCAGGGAAAGGTGTGATTCCTTATGATGTATCTGCACAATTATTTACGGACTATGCCTTGAAATCCCGATTTATTGTCTTGCCCAAAGGAAAACAATTATCCTATAATTCAGATGGATCTTTTGATTTTCCTCGCGAAACGATTCTCATTAAAACATTTTATTATCCTGCCGATTTTCGAAACCCCAATAAAAATATTCGGCTCATGGAAACGCGCCTTTTAATTCATACACCGGAAGGCTGGCTGGGATATCCATATGTATGGAACGATGCCCAAACAGAAGCACTATTAGAAATTGCCGGTGAAAGAATGAATGCTACATTCATTGATATAAAAGGTGACCGTACCACCTTTGAATACCTAGTTCCCAATTTCAACCAGTGTAAAGGGTGCCATGTAAATCAAAATCGTATGATTCCCATTGGACCTAAAGCCCGCTTACTCAACCATGAGTTCAATTATAAAGATGGAAAAATGAACCAATTGAAAAAATGGACATCCTTAGATATGATTAAGGGACTTCCGGATATATCTACATTACCCCATACATCGAATTATAGCGACGTGAGCGACGGTTCTACAGCAAATCGAGCTCGCGCATGGCTGGACATTAATTGCGCCCATTGTCATCGTTTAGGTGCCCCGGGTGAAACATCTGGATTATTTTTAAATATAGAAGAAACAAATGGAACCAAGTTAGGCGTCTATAAACCACCCATTGCCGCTGGTTTAGGCGCTGGAAATTTCAAACATACGATTGTGCCGGGTAAACCGGACGAATCTATTATGATTTATCGCATGGAATCGACCAATCCTGGAATTATGATGCCGGAATTGGGCCGAAAATTAGTCCATAAAGAAGGGGTTGAATTGGTGAAGGCATGGATTAGGGGATTGTCCGACAATCATCCCCCGCCTGAGTGACTCATTCGGGCAGGTTGATTGTCAAATGTTTGCGCTATTACGATTAACCGTCAACCAGGGATGCATGACGAACCTGTCCGATAATCATCCTTGATTGTCGATCGGTTGCGCTATTACGATTAACCGTCAAGCAGGGATGCATGACGAACCTGTCCGATAATCATCCTTGATTGTCGATTATTTGAACTACTCCTTTTATCGTTAAGTTTGAAGCCTGACGAACTATTTCCAATAAGACCAAGGCCAATCTTCAGTTTTAGAAACTAGCCCTGCTTTCATCGGGTTATCAATTACGTACTGAATAATATTTTCTGTCTCAGCATCTGACCTGGAATAATGATCAAAACTTTCATGGGCCCAAAATTGTCCATTTCTGTTAAGTAGAATATTCGCCTCACCTGCGCAAAGCTTTTAATACTATGGGTAATTTTTTCAATAGGAACAAAATCATCATCTCTAATTATTTTAGGCTTTAGAACAATGTGGACATGATTAGACATGACACAAAAGGCGTTTAGGTCATATAAAGATTGATCGTGGAAATGTATCGAGTCACACACCATTTTAGCAACTTCAACGTCTTTTAGATAATGGGGACCGGTTCCTTCTTTATGAAGATAATGATCATAACGAAAGATTAATTTTCTTCTTTCTAAAAGCGCATCCTTACGAGATGAAGGTTTTCTCATTATAATTTGATTTAATCGATTGTATTCACTTTTTATTGAATCAATTATTTCTTTCGGTAAACTGCCAGCTAAACGAAACGTGATAAACATTATAGCGCCCGGTGGTTGAATATGAGGTAAGTGGCGTTTATATATCATTTTCATAATTAATCCCGGATAATCTTAGGATTAAACAATCATAGATTACAATTGTTTATTTATCCGACAAGCATCCCCCGCCTGAACGAGTCATTCGGGCAGGTTGGTTGTCAAATGTTTGCGCTATTACGATTAACCGTCAACCAGGGATGCATGACGAACCTGTCCGACAATCATCCTTGATTGTCGATTATTTGAACTAATCCATCATTCGTCAAGTTAGAAAGATTAACGAACAAATCAATCCAGTTCATCCACCTCTTCGTAATCGGACGGTACTTTAAAATCCGAAGGATTAAATGGTACTTCTTTCATCGATTTGACTTCCCACACCATTTTAAAACCATCATCCTCATCCTTCATTTCCATTGTGTATTTTATCATCCTTCCGGGCACAGATTCAAATTCTTGCTCTGCCTTTTTTAACATGGATTCAGAAAAACTGCGGGGATTGTTCCGTTTCTTCCCACCGTAGGATGCCACCAATCCTCCTTCAACTTCTGCTAAAAAATGAAATAATGTCGTATCAGTTGTAAGCCATTCCTCTATCAACACAAACCCATCTTCACTCTTAATTTTAGTCGTCACTTTTCGCACTTCAAATCCGGACACTTTTTCCAATGATTCGGAAATAATGCGCTCATATTCGCTTTTACTTTCTTCTTCATCCGGATCTTCATTTTCTTTTTCACTATCATTTTTTGACCCACTACCGAAAGATATCTTACTGCTCCCTCCCTTCAGTGTCGGCTTCCCTTCATTTCCGCGAATCGTGTTAAAAGTCTCCATGGCATATTCTTCTTCTTTGGCGTTATAGACAATCCGCAATTCGGTTTTTCCATCAAGAATACTGCCAATTATTTTATTCCCACCCATGGCCAACCGAATTAAAAATCGATCTACATCGACAGCGGACTCCTGGCGGAATAGTCCCTCAGCAGCATATTTAGTGGTCGTTGTGGTGACTTCTCCGATATAGGGCGCATCCATAAACATGACGTCTTTTATAACAACTTGAGTTTGGGCAAATATATTTGCCATGAATAAAATAAATAAAAACAATCGAAATTTCATAAGAACTCCCTTTGGAATTAATTTGAATCTAAGACTTAAATATTATTGAAATGGTTGTCTTTGATCTTTTGATTTATTTAAATGTACATTGACAAACTTGTCCGACAACCATCCCCCTCCTGAACGAGTCATTCGGGCAGGTTGCTTTTCAAGTGTTTGCGCTATTACTATTAACCGTCAACCAGGGATGCATGACGAACATAACACTACTACTTTCTCACAATTGAATAGGAATTCCATCAACGACTTTCTTTCACACACCGAAAACCCATCATGGCCGACTGCATATCATCTATGGTACCGACGCGAGTATAATTCCTTTTGGCGTTTGTACCAAAACTGCCCCCGCGAATAATGCGAATTCCGGTGATGGAATAATCAGCATAAACCGGTGCTTCTCCAGAATCGGGATATTGAGGATAATAATCTCCAATCCATTCATATACATTTCCCGTCATATCATATAGACCAAAGTCATTGGGATTTTTCTCCCCCACATAAAATGAATATTCCAAGCTATTATCCACGTGACGGGCATATTCATCAATTTCTCTATAGTCATTCGTTCCGGACCATAATTCATCTTTACCCCCGCTTCGGGCCACATATTCCCATTCCGCCTCAGTGGGGAGACGATACCCATAACATTCACAAAATGCTTTCGCTTCGAACCAATTAATATTGACTACCGCGCGATCGCCGCGATCATAACCCATATCATCGGGTAAGGGCATATTTTTCAATTTCGCGAATGTATCATACTGACTGTAGGTGGTTTCATACTTTGACATGGCGAATTGTTTAACGGTCACTTTATGAAGCGGTAATGCATCCGAGTCTTTTTGGTTGTAAAAATCACCCATCATAAATGTGCCGCTGGGGATGTCAACAAATTCAATCGGCTCCAGTTTTTTCCGGATTTGTGCCTCGTGGTAGGCGGTACAACTGACAACAAACCCAAATAGGAATAATATAAATAATCGGTTAATCAACATGAACATATGTAGTGGCGAGACATGCTTTTCGAAGTTCACCGTATCCTTACTATTTAAAACTCATCATGAAATAAACTGATGCATGGATTTAGCAAGATCGGGGAAATTTTCTAAAAGTTGATTATCCTGCGTAATTAGCGGGATATTAATTTCCATTGCTAATGACACAAATTGAGCATCATAAGCACTAATTTTATGATGTTTCGTCAAGGATAATACATTATCATAATTGGGTTCTTTTTCAATTCTGGATAATATTTTTATCGTCTTTTCGTAATGCTTAATCACATCATTTAAATCAGCCCGACCGGTATTGACCAACGTTGCCAAAATATTTAAAAATTCATATTTCCATAAAACAGGAGCCACCCACTCTGGATCTTTCATAAATACTTTTTTTGCACGATCTGTAAATTCTCCATTGATCATAAGATATGCAATAACATTGGTATCAACGACTATCATTCTCGTCCGGATCTTTTTGCGCGATTAATAAAATCATCGTCTATAGGTTCAGAAACGGAGAGAGGTGCAGGCAAATCAAGTTTGTAATCACCGTTTTGCAGCACATTTTCCAGAATAGTAATGATCTCCATATTCATGCTACGGTGATGCTTCTTGGCTTGATTTTTTATTTCAATGTGTAATTCAGGCGGTACTTTTTTAATTAATATGTCGGGCATGTTGACTCCTAATAGTATAATGCTATACTAATACTACCATAAATATAGTTAATAGCGCAATAAAAAAGATCCATAGAATAATACAGAATGTAGATTGAACTCTGTTTACTCGCCGTTAGACATGAGTTCTACTCTAAATACTTCCACTAATTCATAATATAAATGGTTCCACCTCCCTCACCAAATCTTGGATTTACCACATTACTGAATTTGGACCCAAAAGTATAGGATAAACTGATCCCGGAATAATATGAATATTGGGTAGCTAATTCTTGCCGTTTTAGCAACACTTCTTCATCTGGCAAATCGCCGCTGGCTAAATTAAGTTGATCGCGAATTCGGGAATAAGATCCCCAAAAATTTACACTCAACCCTTTAAGAATACGTAAATTGAGTGATGTGAATATTGACACTTGGTTTTTAGAGTTGTCATGCAAATAGGATGATCCATTTATGTTAACATCAGCTGATCCCCAGGGCTGAACGAATGTAACAGACATACGGGCTGCCTGTTTCCATAATTGTTCCTTTGTCTTAAAATATATGGTTTCTTTTGCATAATTACGATCATTAAAACCCACACCATATTCAAACCGTAATTGGTGATGATTTGATTCAGAATAGGGAAAATAGTTGTATTCTACCTTAGGTGTAAATACGATACTCCTGTTAAGATTGCTATAAGAAGATGATGAGATTGATCCCCAAAATCCTGTTGAGAAGTGATTCCCCAAAGATTTTATAACAGAACCGGAAATACGCTTTGATTCTTGGGTACTTTTATAACTGAAATCCCCATAATCAAAACTGTCCTTATTTTCGCTCATTCGCACAGACATATTAATCTTCCAGTCTTTTGTAATACGGGAGGCACCAAATGAACCGGATAGCCGCTGGGACTCATATGTTTTTTGTCCATTAAAGTTGCCGCTCAAACGAGTGGTAAATACCCATTTATTCCACGGATCCACCGGCTGGATCATTTTTCCTTTTTGCATGGGCATATATGAGATATTAAATCGTTCTAAAAGAGGGTCATCAGTCAAAGATGGCAGCAATCCCAAATGTAGATATTTAACCATTTTTTGCCGGATATCATCGGTTGTGGCATTTTTTTCAGTAATAAACTGAAGTGTATCGGACGAACTTTTTTCTTGAGTCAATTGATAAAATACCATGGTGTACTCACTGCCGCCGGAACCGGTTGTTTGAGTTGTGAGCAGCATATGGATATCCGCATCTTCTCGATTGCGGACATGATTTACATAAGGCAGTTTTTCTTTGAAATAATCCTGATCACAAAATTGACAATCTATAAACAAGTTGAGCGTTTGGGAAAATATTGCCGAGGTAATCATCATAATGGAAAATAAATATTTCAATTTTCACTCCTTTTTTAATTGGTTAATCAATGAATAAAGCATCTACTTTTAGAATCCTTTAAAAACCTGTGTGTAAAGAAAAAAGAGATAACATTTTCCTGATTCCTGCCCGCCACATTCTATTTATTTCAATTGTGGCAGGCGGGAAGGCGGGAAGGCGGGAAATGAAGTCAATAATGGTATTATGGACAATGTTTCCCCTGTCCCGTACCTTAGGTCGAGAAACGAAAAGTTAGAATGCAATGGAAATCCCATCAGTATTGCGGGGCAGGGAAATTTTAGACTTTTTAATATGTGCATCAAGTTTTGCAAAGGATTCTTTTATTACGTTCTCAAATAGAAAATCGTTTACTGAGATTTATAATTATATAACTCTGGATTGAATTGGAATCCCAATAAGCACCAATTATCCATCACTCCAATATTCCATTTATCCAATGGATTTCCAAATTCAATCCTTCAAATAAATATCCGTACTGTAACCATCAATCCGTAGCGTACCCTTTCCACTTCCACGAAGGCCAATTAATGAAGATGTACTTTCTTCTTTTTCGATTGCATCTTCCATAAAAGAATAATGAATAGAGCCGTACTTTGTTTTAAGCACCATCCTTGCAATGATATCTTTTGGCAGATTTAATTTTACTTTTCCATACTTGGATGTAATATGCATATCTGCTTCACCACCGGCAATTTTTTTCATCACAATATCTCCGTTATACACATTGCAGGTAATGATTGGATTCGCCGATTCAATCTCAATACTACCGTATTTTGTTTCTGCCGTAATAGCGCCATTAATTTGATCCAATTCAATATCCCCATTATAGTTTTCCAGTTCCACAGTAGATTCTGCATTTCTCACTTTAATGGTACCATATTTATTCAGGGCCAGAAGCGAACCTTTCAAACCGCGAACGGTAATATCACCATTATAGTTTTCAATGTCTAATTCACGGCCAATATCAACAGCATCAATGGATCCATATTTGGTTTTAATGGTGGCAGATTTACCGATATTTTCAACCAAAATATCCGAATTGTAATTGCTGATTTCCACTGTTCCAGAAATTTCCATGGCCTCCACATCTCCATATTTATTATCGATCAATACATCTCCCTCTATATTCTGGACACTGATGGAACCATTATAATTTTCAACCTCAACATCACCCTCAATCATTTCGATTTCAACTTCACCATATTTATTTTCTACTTTAACAAATACGCCGGTGGAAACAAAAATATCTAAATCAATTGAATAACTCCCCTCATCTTGAATTCCGAAAACTAATTTACCAACTCGAATAGATTTATCCCCGATTGCAATAGGTCTCTTTTCATCGGCTCCGGCAATTTCCGTCGTAATCTTTAATGATTTTCCCCACGTTTTCATTCGTACATCATAATTATCCAAGGCGCGAATGGCATTTTCTTCTGATCGTCTTCCAACTGTAACAATTGCTTTCACCAACACGCTGTCCTTATCCCAGCCAATGACCGTGACATCGCCATATTTATTTTCCACATCTATTTTTCCATTGGGTGGTAAATAAAAACGCCTTTCAATTTCTTTGCTGATTTTCGTTTTGAATGCACTATTTTCAACCCTTGTTTTCCAGGAGCCTCCTGCCAATTTTCCTTGTAGGTCATATTCTGCATTTTCCATGTCAATTTTAGCCTGAATAAGTTGCTCCATTACACTTCTTTCGCCATCCGGTTTTGGGGCATCTCCGAAGGTTTCTTCCATTTCCAAATTAATTTCAAGCAACTGTTCTATTACATCACCAATTGAATCATCTCCTTTTAATTCAGATAACTTTTTTGTGATTGCTTTTAACTTTTCATTTTCAACCAATTCCAATGCTTTTGCTCTATCTAAAACCTGATTTGGAAGAGGTGGTACAAGTGGAGAAACAAGAGTTGTTTTATAAAGCGTATCCTGTTTTAAAACAGGATTTACCAGTGCCGGCGGGAATGAAGGAATAGGCGGGTTGGGTAATGAAGCATAATAGTTCGGGACAATGACATTGTCCTGTGCTTGGATAAATCCAAAAACAATAATGATGTTGAGTATTGTTTTAATCTGTCTCATGATATAATCTCCTTATTGAGGGCTAACATTGTTTTAAGGTTGGTTAGCTTTTCTGAGTATGCATAAAAAAGTGATTTATGAATATTGGGGTTATAGGGGTTTTCCTGGAGGTTCAATTTGCATTCGGCAATGAGCGTATCCAGCATTTTGACTTTTTCTTTATAAAGTTCAAATACCTCATGAGCTTCTTCAGGGATTTCCATTTCGACTTGTTTTTCTAATGCAGCCAATACTTCTTCGTATAACCGCTGTGATTCAAATACTTTGCGATCAATTTCTGTCGCCAGCATGGCAGCTTCATTATCCGATATTAACCGCAGTTCCGGCTCCCGATTCATCACCATAATTACAGTCACGATTATCATGGTAAATGCAGCAAATGCTACTTGATATTTTGGCTTTGGGGCTACCATGTCAAGCGCCCGATCCCACCATGGTTTTTTTATTTGTTCGGTTTTGATTTCATTTTGAATCTTATGCCAAACGCTATAAGAAGGTTCTAACGAGGAACCTTCCTTTTTGGCTTCTTTCAGCCAATGATCAAACTGTTTTTCATTTTTCATAGTGAACACCTAACTCTTTTAATATTTTCTGCAATTTCATTCGCCCCCGATGATATTGTGATTTTACCGTACCGATAGAAATTCCCAAAATTGCTGCCACTTTTTCCTGAGGCAGCTCCTGAATGGCATGAAGTACGAATACGTTACGATACCCCACCGGAATACGTTGAAGTGCAGTGGTAAGCAAAAACCATTGACTGTCATTTTTGGGTTGAGTGATTAACGATTCTTCTTCCACTTCATCCCATTTTCTTTGTTTCGATTTTGTCATTGATTTTGCTGCATTAATTACAATCCGATACATCCATGTTGTTAAATATTCCGGTTTTTTAAGTGTATCGATTTTGGTGAATATTTTTACAAAACTGTCCTGTAAAACATCTTCTGCATCATTTGAATTGTTGCAAATAGCCACCGCCGTTCGGTACAGAGGTTCTTTATAATTATCATAAAGCGTTTTGAAAACCGTCTGATCTCCGGCTTTCAGTCCCTTCACAATGTGTTGTGCTTGATCTTTATTCACGGTTTTTCGTCGTCACAATGATTAAGACGGATGGATGGGTTAAATGGTTGCATGGGAATTTGAGGAAAATCGCAAAAGACTCTAAAAAAAGTATTAGAACATGTCTTTATGTATTGTTGAGTAAAGATTTAAAATTATCGAATGTTAATAAATCAACTTTTGATAATTGACTTAGAAAAGGCTGGACATCCTGTTGAACTAATTGCCAATCAATATTTTTTAATTTTTCAAGCATCAGTAGTTTCCAATTATCAGAAGAAAATGGAATTCCTGTATAACCGGATTGCTCAAGACAATTATTCAAATAAGTAAAATTTGGTTGAATATCTTTCCATCGAGACAGATAAAACAGCAAGTCAAAGTAATCTCGACCCTTAGTATATCGCCTCTGTAAAACAGCATTGCACTTCCCTGATAAAAAGGATTCTTTGTCATGATGAATAACTGAAAAGGGAAAATAGGTATTCACCATTGATTTGTCGTACATAAACCCCATGGGTGAATTCGTGTCAATCTCTAACTTGATACTAATATTTTCTTCTGGTAAGGGAGATAAAGTAGCTTCAAATAACAAATTTGAAAATTTGATAAAAGCACTTTGAACCTTCTTATTGATTTTCACTTTGATTATTGGTGAGTAACCGTTCAATTTTAACTCTCGAGCAATTTTTTGAATAGACAATTCCAGATCAAACGCGTTTTCAGGTTTCAAAGTATGAAAATCCAAATCCTCGGAAAATCGATCTAAACCATGAATAATTCGCAAGGCAGTACCGCCATGAAAAACCAATTCACGGTTCATATTTAATTCAAACATTTTACGCAAAATAACATGCTGCAGATATTCACGTAATTCATTTTTTGCCTCACGAATATCTGTTTTGCTTTTTGCAATGGCAACAGCTTGGTCTTTCATAATTTATTCCTAATTTTTGAAAATACATGAATGGCTGCATTTACTTTTTTACTATTCATTTTTTTTCCCATTTTTTTGAATACTTTCATGTTAATATTTTCAATATTTTGAAACCTCATTTCATTAATCCTAGCTTCATTCCATTCTCCTTTTCCAAAATAAAATAAATCAATTAACGCTTTTTCAGGTGCTGCACAAAAAAATGGTACTTCATTTGAAAACTGAACTTGTTCATATCCAAAAAATCTTTCCTGCTTAATATGCTGATAGGAGAAAAGACCCAATGGTGTATGCCAAGATTTAGTCTGGCGTGTTGTAATTCCTTGAATAGAATAAATGGCTTCCGGAATCATACCATAAAAATCGAGCGCTGATTCCAAACTAACATAAGATGGATGATACAATTTATTGGAGATAGAATAGGCGGAAAGTGGTGCTTTGCGATACACTTCCGGCAATAAATATTTCCCTTTTCGTAATTGGATTAATTTATCCTGTTGAACCCAACGGGAAATTCTTGACTGGATTTGCCGCACTGGTTCATTAAACCATAGGGCCACTTCCACCGTTTCAATACAATTTCTATTGGCGAATTGTTGAATTAATGCTTCATATTTCATATACATAATATACCACTTATGGTATATTATGTATATAATTAATGTGACAACAAGAAAACTTTATCTATGGATAATCTTCCCGGTCTATTTTATTTGTTTTCATTTTCATAATCATTCCCTTCATGCAATAGGTTATTGCATAACATTGTATATTTTAATCATATCACTATTTTTTGCGTAAAGATGTAGCATGTTTACCCGCCTTTGGCGTGGCTGCGTCTTTACATTATTAAATATTATCTCTTAAACGATAAGCACCATAACTGATAATCGTAATCATTAAAAAACTAATCGGAATTCCAAATAATCCAATTGGGGACTCACTCATGAGTTGTATCCACTTTCCAAAAAGTGTGTTCAACTCTATAAATAGGTTTACAATAAATAGCCTATTCCAAAGAAGAAATATTATTAATGAACACACACCAATTCCATTGAGAATGTTATATATTTTTTCAAAAGGTCTATTCATTAATGGAATTGATTCTAATTTTCTTTGAAGGGATAATGGAATTTCCTGTTCCGATTTTACAAACGCTATATTTAGCTGTTCATCCTGATTTGTATGAATTGAATTCATTTTATCTCCAACATTTTTGCTAATTCAAATTTTGCTCGACGAATATGGGATTTGAGTGTATTCAATGGAATATTCATTATATCCGATACTTCTTGATAGGAATGGTCATTAAAATAATATAACGAAATAGAAAGTCGAAGATTTGGTGATAGTCTGCCTACCGCTTTATGTAAATCTAAATGCATATATTTCTGTTCCATTGTTTCTTCAAGTGAGTCTTCATTTGATAAATAGGCAGCAGTATCAACATCGTCCATTTCTCGATATTTCTTTTCTCTTTTTAAAAAATTGTAACATGTATTTTTTGTTATCCTATATATCCAAGTTGAAAGCTTTGAATCTCCTCGGAATCGGTGAAAGTTTTTATATATTTTGATAAATACTTCCTGAGAAATATCCTCTGCAGCGGTCTCATCCTGCAAAGTATGGTACGCAATCGTATATATTTTATCGCCAAATTTGTGTACCAATTCAGTAAAAACTTTATTATCCAAGGCCCACTTCCATGCTTATCTTTCATTGGATTACTAACCGTTAGAGTGAAATTTACGGTTGATTGTTGCAATTATTTTTATTTTTGCAACAATTCAGGGAGACTTGTTGTCATAAGTGAAAAAAGGAATTAAAAATGGATATTGATAAAATAGCTGTTATCGGCGGTCAAATTATTGGATTATTCTCAGTGTTGGGTGTGTTCGGGATGATTAGTTGGGTATTCTGGGTTGGATACAAAGAAAAACAACTCCATCATGAACAAGTATTGGCAGCCATTGAAAAAGGTGCAGATATTCCAATACCTCCCATAAAGGAACGAAATTATCGAAACCAGGGATTGATTTGGTTATTTGTTGGATTGGCATTTCTTATCGCAATTTGGATTTCATCTGGTATGATACAAGGAGCCATTTGGGGCTTATTACCCATTGCAATCGGAATTGCGCTTTTATTAATTCATAAATACGAATCTAAAGATAATAGCAAGTAAGTAAACAAATTGCAGAGGCGCGATTTATCATGCCTCTACTTTATATTACCAGGGCAAATTCTCCAAATCTACATTGCCTCCAGAAATGATTAAGCCCACCCTTTTCCCTTCAAAAATGGATGGTGATTTCAATATAGCCCCCAATGTAATGGCACTGGATGGTTCCACAATAATTTTCATTCGTTCCCATATCATGCGCATAGCATCAATAATTTCTGATTCTGTAACTGTGATAATCCCATCCACATATTTTTGAATTATAGGAAATGGTACCGTCCCCAATTGGGCACGAAGTCCATCACAAATTGTATGAGTTGATATATTTGTTTCTATCTTTCCCGATTTCAATGATCGGTATGCATCATCTGCCTCAGATGGTTCTGCCCCATAAACAATTATATTGTGATTGATCCCCTTTGCCGCAAGCAATGTGCCGCCCAATAAACCGCCACCACTCACGGGCGAAACAATCATATTCAGATTCGGTTCATCCTCCATTAACTCTTTGGCACATGTACCCTGCCCCGCCACAATGCGCTCATCATTGTAAGGATGAACAACAATTGCACCGGTTTGTTCAACAAGGTCTGCCAACACACTTTCTCGAGAGGATTGTTCCGGCTCACACCACACGACGATTCCACCATTTCGCTCAACATTGTTAATTTTAATCTTCGGTGTATTGTTGGGCATTACCACTTTGGTTTTCCCCCCTCTTCTTGTCACTGCCATAGACAATGCTGCTCCGTGATTCCCTGAAGATGTTGTTGCCACACCTTTTTCTATTTCTGCTTGGGTAAGCTGTTCCACCGTATTGGTGGCACCGCGAATTTTAAATGCACCCACTTTTTGAAAATTTTCACATTTGAAATAAAGTTTGGCGCCACTCAACTCATTTAGACTTTGATTGGTCAAAATGGGTGTCCGATGAATTAAATGACGGATGCGATTATGGGCTGATTCAATTTCTTTTAGTGTAACCATGGTTGAATATAAATTTGACCTGCATAAAAAACATATTCTTTAAGGAATAAAATGAATAAGCATTCAAACCAACACATGACCACCGATGAATTTCGGAAACAAGGCAAAAAAGTGATCGACTGGATTGCCGATTATTATGATCAAATTGAACAATACCCTGTCCTTTCTCAGGTAAAGCCAGGAGAAATTCGTTCCAATCTTCCCCAATCTGCTCCCATAAAAGGACGAGATTACGGAGATATTTTATCTGATATGGATAAAATGATGCCCGGTATTACCCATTGGCAATCACCCAATTTTCATGGATTCTTCCCCTGTGCCACCAGTGGTCCCGCCATTCTTGGGGATCTTATTTCTACGGGTTTGAGCATTAATGGCATGAATTGGGCCACCAGCCCTTCTTGCACCGAAGTAGAAACCCATGTATTAGATTGGCTTGTGGATATGATGGACTTACCGAATAAATTTAAATCCACTTCTACCGGCGGAGGCGTTTTGCAAGATACGGCATCCAGCTCCAGCCTCGTGGCATTAATTGCTGCGCGAGAAAAGGCATCCAATGGACAAACAAATAAAAACGGCGGTAATCAGCAATTAACAGCCTACACTTCTTCTCAGGCACACTCATCCATAGAAAAGGCCGTAAAAATAGCAGGAATCGGCAATGACAGCCTTCGCCTGATAAAGGTGGATGACTCTTTTGCCATGAATCCAAAACACTTGAGAGAATCAATTGAAACAGATATTTCCAATGGGCTCACCCCCGCATTTGTATGTGCAACCGTTGGCACCACATCCAGCACCGCATTGGATCCCATTGAAGATATCGGAAAAATTTGTCAAGAATTCAACATTTGGCTCCACGTAGATGCAGCCTTAGCCGGACCAGCCGCTTTATGTCCTGAATTTCGTTTTATCCACGACGGATTGGAATATGCAGACAGTTACACATTTAATCCCCACAAATGGATGCTCACCAGTTTTGACTGCAGTGTTTTTTATGTAGCCAATAGAAAAGTATTAATTGATTCTTTATCCATTTTACCAGAGTACTTGAAGAACAAAGATACTGATTCCGAGATGGTAATTAACTATCGTGATTGGGGAATTCCCCTTGGGCGACGGTTTCGTGCCCTAAAACTATGGCATGTGATTAATTACTATGGTGTGGAAGGGCTTCAGAAATACATTCGATACCATATTTCTAATACACAAGAACTGAAGTCATGGATCGAGGAAAATGATCGGTTCGAGATTGTGGCGCCGGTGCCCATAAACCTTATATGTTTTCGTCATAAAAACGGAGATGAATTCAACGAAAATTTATTAAATACGCTAAATGATAGTGGTAAACTGTATTTGACCCACACCAAATTAAATAATCAATTTGTCCTTCGCTTTTCTGTGGGGCAATCAAACACCACATTGGATCATCTAAAGAAAAGTTGGAATTATATATTAGATACAGTATATGAGATGGAAAAGGATTAGGGCTTTTCGGCAAGTTCAACCAAAACACCACCGGTGCTTTTAGGGTGAATAAATACCACTTTATAGCCTTCTGCTCCACCAGTTGACTCGTCAGACAACACTTGAATATTAGATTCTTTAAGTTCTTTTATTGCTTCAGATATATTATCTACTTCAAAACATACATGATGTATTCCGGCGCCACGATTTTCCAAGAATTTACCTATAGGTGTATCTGCCCCCATAGATTCTAATAATTCGACTTTCCCTTTTCCTGTGTCGTAAATATCGGTCGTTACCCCTTGGTCTTCTATCACTTCTTTCCCAGAATGGGATATTTTTAAAATATGCTTCCAAAAAGGTGCATCCTTATCTAAGCTATTGACTGCAATTCCAATATGTTCTATGCCCAGTATTTTCATATTACATCAAATTATTATGATTGGAATTTAATGATACTCCCAAACCATTCCCTTTCGGTAAAACCAATTTCCCATTTTCAACAGTTACACCCAGATATGGATCGTTATTAATGAGTAGGTTCCCATCCAAATCAGCATAATCGACCAATGGGGATAAATGGGCCGCTGCGGTAATCCCAATTGAGGATTCAATCATACATCCAAGCATAATGCTCATATCTCGTTCCCGTGCCATTTTAACCATCTTCATTGCTTCAAATAGATTCCCACATTTCATTAACTTAATATTGATGCCATCAAAAACACCATGTATTCCGGGTATATCACCTGAATTGAGACTATTCTCATCAGCAATCAATGGTAATGGCGATTTCTCTCGTAATGCAGCTGTATCCTTGAGGTTCGTGGACTTAAAGGGTTGCTCAACAAATTCCACATTACGCTCCGCAAGCCATTTGCACATTTTAATCCCAGTATCAAGGTCCCACCCCTCATTGGCATCTACACGGATTAATGTATCTGTTTCCGCTCGAATTGCATTCATAATGGCTTTATCCTGATTTTCCCCCATGCCCAATTTTATCTTTAGAATATGATATGGGGACGCTTCTGCAACTTTTTCCGGAATAAGGCCCATATCGCCAATTGAAATCGTAAAGGATGTTTTCGGTGTCTTTTCTGGATTTGCACCAACATATTCAAAAAGGGAAATTCCTTCTTTCTGGCACCACCAATCCAGGATGGCCATCGACAATGCCACCTCTAAAGATTTAATGCCTTTGGATTGAGGTAATACATGGTTCGAAAACTCAACGGGGTCAGTCATGGAGTCCGGCAATGAAATACCGTCCTCAAGTACTTTCATTATACCTTCTGTAAATTCGTTGTATCTCGCTGATGGGGCAGCTTCTCCGCGACCCATTACCCCTTCGCCTTCCAGATACACATAAACAATATCGTAATAATCGTGAGAACTTCTGGAAATCCCAAATGGATGGGTGCAATTAATTCTAAATGTGGTAAAAGATAATTTCATGATTTATTTTGGTGCGCCCGCACTCCCTTCCCAATCCGGATCTGCCACGCCAATCCAATCTCCTGTTTTATTATTCTTAATTATTCCATGAACACGCCCGAATCTTCCGTTTTGTTTTTGGATGGTTACAGCATGTCCCATTTCGCTAAAATAAATACTATCTGTACTTGTCCAACCATCCATACCGACCCACTCTAAATCAATACCTTCCTTTGTGGGATATACTCTTGGGAGTGCCATGGCGCGATCCAAGGAATGATTCTGGTCAACCACTCTGCTGATGACAGCGACAATTGCAGAAGGAATTCTGGCGCCACCTGCGGCCCCTAAAGCTAGAGTCGGCGATCCATTCTTTGATACAATTATGGGGGAAATATGGGATGCGGCCCTCTGACCGGCCTTTACTTCTCCTAAATAACCACCCAATGTTTGGGCATATATAAATCCCAATCCCGGTGTGGCAACTTTCGATCCCATAATAGTACCAACGGTTTGGGTCAATGATACAATCATACCGTCCTTATCTACCACGGTCAAATGGGTCGTATGCCCCATGGGCACCGTAAAAGATTCTGGCAATCCATCCCAATCAACAAATGCTTGATCATTGTGTATTTCTGCCGCCCGCTTTTTTGCCCATTCCTTCGAAGTAAGTTTTTCTGCATCCAATAATGATTTTTGATTCCGTCTATCTAAGTATGCGGATTCAATGGCATGGTAAACTGACTCACCCCACACTTGATTGTCTATTAAATCGTCTGAAAGTACTTCTAATATTTGTAATGCTTCAATCGTGATGGCACCATAAGCCGGCATCCAAAGTGCCGAAAGATCATACCCGCGATATGAACCAACTACAATGTGAGATACTTCAGCCTCATATTCAGCCAATGCTTTCATACTAAGCACACCCCCATTGGCTTGATTATCTGCTACAATCTTTTCTGCAATCCATCCAGAATAAAATACATCTGGCCCTTCGTCAGCAATGGCTTGTAATACACTCGCTAAATCTTTTTGGATAAACCAATGCCCTGGAGAAAAAGATGATCCATCTATATTAAGAAAATGCTGACGCGTCCCTTCGAATTCATTTAACTTTTCATTCACCATAGATTGACGAATAGCCTCCCCTGCAATGATCGCATGTCCTTTTTCTGCAAGCTTTATGGCAGGATTCATTACGGACGGTAACTTTAAAGATCCAAATTCTGATTGCGCTTTTGTCAATCCTTTTACCACACCGGGAATACCAATACTGGGATACCCATAGCGTTTTTTAGGTGCATTTTCATAATCGTAATCATTGGGTGCTGCCGTGGTACCATCAATCCCGTGGTATCCCTTTTCCGGGGAATAAATTAAAATTTGATTTCGACCGCCAATCCCATTCATAGAAGGCTCAACCACAGCCAGTGTGAACGCCGCCGCTACGGCTGCATCAACCGCATTACCACCCTGAGCCAAAATATCAACACCTGCTTGGGTCGCTAATGGATGCCCCGTTACCACCATACCATTATTAGACTGGTGCACTTTTTGTCCTGATTCTAAATATAACCCATTGGTAGATGGTCGAAACGAAGCACATCCAATCCATACAAAGAGAACTAATAAAATGGCACGTTTCATTTTCTCAATATATTTTCGATGGCATCTATAAATTTCATATCCCCGAATCGAACTAAATCTGTCGTGGCAATACCAAATTCTTTTTCTGTTGTATAAATTTTGGATTTAGCATCTTCTTCGGGAAGTTTAAATGTGAGCAAATTGATTCCGATAAATATAGAATTACGAAAATTCTCCATCAAATCAACATGAAGCTCCATGACCTGTTTCATAGAAGAAATAGGGAAATCTGTTACATCCTCTTCACGACCGGGATCGTGGGTCATGACCATATATTCCGGCATCGCGCCATGGAGTAATCCCAAAGTCACCCCCGCATAATACTGGTTTGTGAGAGAGCCCTGCCCCTCCACAACCACCAATTCTGTGTCATCCGGACATTGATCAATAACGTGCTCTATTTCCCCTGCCATAAAATCTGCCGTCACAGCATCAATGGGGACACCGGAACCGCTCAACAATATACCGGTCTGCCCTGTCCCAATAAATTCTACTTTTCGTCCCCGTTTTTTTAACCGCTGCGTAATTTCCCAGCCTGTAGTCATTTTGCCAGTATCACAATCTGTCCCCACAATTAGCAGGACAGGAATGGTCCGATTATGCCAGGACCCTTTCGGAAAATTGGGTGGATATGGCGGTCGTCTCAAATCAGTTAAGGTGACACCATATTCATCAGCTAAATGGGCTAATTCAGGGTCATCCTGAAGAAATTGATGCATACCACTGATAATGTTACACCCGGATGTAATGGCTTTTTTCACTTCTCTTTTATATTCATCACTGATAAACCCACCCTGAGATGCATTTCCAATTACCATCGTATCCGGATTAAATATTTTGCATGCTTCAAAATTTTCAACAACCGGAATATCGCCACCATATCCTAATTCAGATTCTGAAACTGTGCCTGATTTTTCTCGATCAATGATTGCCACAACATCATCCGGTCGATATCGAATAAGCATATTCCCTGTTTTGTTTAATATATAGTTAAATGCGCCATGGCATAAAATAACAATTCGTTTTTGTTTGTCGCTCATATCAATTATTTATTTGGTAATTTATTTTAAATATATGGCAATATCTTCTTAATTTTGACTATTAGCTAAAGAACAATTTAACAAAATGATAAATTATTTACACTTCATTTCTTTGCAATATCTAAATGATGGAGCCCCAGCAAATGGCTATCGAATTAAACTTCTACCCAAATGTTTTTCATAAAAGATACCGGTAGCAATGCCCATGGCATGGGCAAATTTTGATCTTGTGGCCTGATTCTCTCGAATAGTTGGCTTGGGTGCTTCAATCTGAATTGCACTAATCATTCCTCCAT
>JACNKN010000086.1 GCA_014382015.1 Fidelibacterota bacterium
CTAAAAAACTGATGGTTGCATAAAAAAGGGGTACCCCAGTTACCTGGAATACCCCTGTGGTGTATAAGCCAAACGTGCATTGGAGTTGTTATTATTTAATCAGCGCCATTTTGAGTGTTTGAGAAAAAACCCGGTTTGTTACTTTCGATTCAGCAGTCATTTTCAGCAAGTATATCCCCGCCGGTACTTTGTTACCATTCTTATCTGTGGCATCCCAGGTTTTACGCTTAAAACCTGCTGTTTCATTGGCCATTACCCACCGGGTAACTTCATTTCCTCTCAGGTCATAAATGACCAGGGAAACAGAACTGGCTTCAGGCAGTCTATACCTGATCATCGTTGTGGGGTTGAATGGATTTGGATAATTTGATTCCAAAGTAAAGGCATCGGGAATCGGATCTTTTATATCCACAATCTCATCCCGCATCTTGAAAAATGATGTACCCCAAGTGGAAACCGTATTCGATAACCCAGATTCCCCATAGCTATTCACAGCTTTTACTCTGTAATAGTACTTCCCTGTCGCCATCTCTTCGCTTGTGATTGTTACATCAACATCTGTGAATGAAGGAGAGGATGTTGATCCAATAACTTGATATGTACATGAGTTGTAATACCCTTCACAGCGGTAAATATTATAAGAGGCTGCGCCTGAACTTGTATTCCAAACCAATTGGGGATTCTGCATTATTGACCCCTGATTTGTCATATCCAACCCCGTGGGCGTAGCTGGGGTCAGAGGCGGATCATAAACCGGGATTCCATGATTTACCTCGAATGCCTGGTTAATCTCATTGTAGTTTGGGGTGTAATTGTAAAGATTCCCATCATTGTCATCTGCCAGGAGTATATTATAGGCAAAATCATTGAAATCATAAGCATGGGGCGTCATCTGAAGCGCTTCAAAGACCAATTCATCAACATAATTTTGTCCTAACAACTGGCGCAAATCCCAACAGGCGCCACCAATAATTAAACCATTTAAGTGTGCTCCTTGTAGCATATACCAAGGGTAACCAGGAATAGCGCCATACTGGCTCATTGTATTATTAACACTATGATCTCTGTTAACACCAACAGATTCACCTTGTATAGGGTCATTATTTATTGAGATAGCGAAATAGTCCGCCAGACCCTCATCCATTGCCGCAGCCTCGGTGGTATTTCGATTAGGATCTGTCATATCCTGTATGAATCTATTTCCATAAAGGTGATAGGTTGTACTATGTGAGTATTCATGATAAACGACATCACTGGACCGGGCCCATTGTTCAGGAATTCCATCACCATTGATATCCATGCTGCCAAAACCAATATTAATACCATTCGACCAGCCATTTTCGTTAGGTCCTTCATTCACGTAGGCCCTCATCCGATAGTCCATACCGCTGTAATTAAACGGTGAGTTCTTGAAAAAATCGTGAATCAAATTCGCATGATAGTAAACATTTGAACCGTCCGATACACCCCAGGTCCAATTATGTGTTCCGTTCGGAAACAAATAGCCGGATGTATGCGAATCGTTGTTATTATAGAGCGCAATGTAATTGCCTTCTAAATTTGCACGCACCCAATGTGGATTTCCAGCCAAATTGGAGAATATATAGTATCCGTTTGCATTTGTGTATTGGTATTGTGTTGATCCCGAAACAGAAGTAATCTTTATCTTAGCGTATTTGTAAGCATTCGAAGATTGCGAATCATAATAATGTTCCGGCCAATAGTTAATGTTAACAGTCCCATTGATCCAACCATCCAATAAATTTGAAAAGTGATTAATTATATTCCCCGTATTAGCATCAATAAAGTAGGCTTCGCTGAAAACCGATAGAGAGTCTATGTATTCCAGCTCTATATTGTACGTTAAGAAGTAGTCATAAACTGTATCATTTTCAACCGGAAGAATAATAAGCTCGGGCTCTTTTCTTATTTCAACACTGTCCGTTCCACTTAATCCCGCAAAGTTGGATTTTGCAATATCGAGCGCTTCACTTGAGGATAAGGAGGGTGCAGCATCGATGGAAATATCGGGATAAGCATCTGATCCAACCAAAACCACATTTCCGTTTTCATGGATTGTAAAACCTATATTTGCCCTGTATACCGGAACTCCCCTGTATTTCTGTTGAAAGTTAATATACCATCTGTCGTTTCGATTCACAGCGCTTTCAAACCTTAAAGCTCCCGGTTGAATTTTCAGCAACATAGCATATTCGGTCAGAAATTGTCTGCTGAGTCCCTGGACGTTTTGTTCTGTAATGTGCCCATAACGGTTGAAATTTACCATTAATCCGTAAAACGGTTGAAATTTACCATTAATCCGTAAATGCGATGAGGCGATCCGGTTTTGTCGTTAACCTTCATACGGATTACATTTCCTGATGTATCTGTGGTATCCACCCAGGTGTGCTGAGCAAAGGATTCACTGAAAAATAAGGTCAAAATGATGATTATTGAACTAAAACTGAATTGTGAAAATATTTTTGTGTATTACATCTTTAGTTTCTCCTATTAGGTCTATTGTTTATTTTTATAGGTTTAATTTTAAAGTTCTTTATCGGGACAAATTATGTAAAACCGGAAAAATACGCTTTCATAATTGGTAATATTAATTTCATTTCCAGTCCATAACAATGTTAGAAATACTATCTTTGGCTGTATCGGTTAATCTTTGAATATCTCCTGATTGGATATCTATAATAAAAATATCCACATATGAATTCCATTCTTCCCCTTGGTTTGGTTTTGAATAGGCCAAATATTGGCCATCCGGAGACCATTCATAAGAAGTAAATGCGTATGGATTAGTATTCGTTTCGTCTGTCAGGCGATATAAACTATCTCCCTCAGCAGTCATTAAATAAAGATTTCGAGTATAAGAATCATCCATAAGCGAATAAGAAATTAAAGTTTCATCCGGAGACCATTTTGGTATAACATTTAGACTTACTTTACTATCATTAGGTACAAGAATATTGTAGTTTTCCCATGAACCAATTTCAAATTTAGCGATTGAAGGCGGTGGCCAAACTAAATTGTCGGAT
The DNA here is from genome assembly GCA_014382015.1 of Fidelibacterota bacterium. Lineage (GTDB taxonomy): Bacteria > Fidelibacterota > Marinisomatia > Marinisomatales > TCS55 > TCS55. The sequence goes on from JACNKN010000086.1 coordinate 3,045, forward strand.
GAATCAAGAATCGCACTATTAAATAATCCTAAGGTAAATTTGCCATCTCTAGAAATGTCTGTTAAACCAATAGCTAAAGTATCATTTTGAAGATAAATGAGTTGTTCTTCTTGTGTGTTGACGTCAATACTATATATATCCCAAGATGTGAAAACTCTTCTGAATATTATTTCCGTATCATTCTTCCATAACGGGTTCCAACCATTCCAGGTTAAGCGATACATTAGATTACCTTCCATATCCATTAGCCACAGGGGCCAATAGTCTAACGTATTGCCCGGACCTCCTTGTACTACAATTTTTGATTTATCAGGCGACCAACGAGCAAACATATAGCCCTCAGGATAATACGCGTCATCACTAGAATTATGACGGTTGATAACTATTACATCTGAGCCATCAGGTTTCATACTGCATATTTCACTGATACCTTTCCCTCCTCTAAGGAATAGAATCCTTTCTTCTTCATCGCCACCTTGTGTATTAACTGGATTTTTATTGCAGGACACCATCAAAAAGACCCCGGCCAAAACCATGAGAGTTGGCAGAGAGACAGAGAAAAATGGCTGGTTATTAGCTTTCATAAATTTTTTCATTCCTAAATTTCCTCCAGTTGATTATTCAAATAGATATTAGCCATAATTATTAAGGGGTATTCCCCCGCAAATACCCACTGCTTTATATAATGGCAATAACCATGCCAATATCCTGCATAAATTGCAATTATTTTTGGTTCATCGGCCATTCCCGTCGGTGGTTAGTCTTTTAATAAAGATAGAGAAAGATTGGGCATGGTTAAAAAACAGTCCAAATATTTCAAAAAACTGAGGGTGATTCTAAAAAACTGATGGTCCCATTAAATTGGGTTAAAATTCAAATTTTAATCCAGCTTCCAGGATAATTTTATCATAGTATTGCTGGTTAAGGAGTGTTTCATTTTGCAGAACACTCAGCTGTACATAGTGACGCAAGTCAGGTTTTAGCTGGTGCTCTAAACGAAAATAGGATCTGTTCTGGATCAATTCTTCCGGATCCCTGTACCCGCTCACACCCTGAACGGATTCGTTTTTGTAGGCCTTATCCATCTGTTGAATGACGATATGGTAAAATGTATTCTGCCGCCATTGCCCGGATAAATACAGCCGTAAGCTGAGTATGCTGTAATTTCCGATTACGCTGTTGGAAGTGACGGATTCATAGTTTACATGAGCACCATAAATGATTTTACCCTGGTAGCGAAAATGAATCCCCCCGTGTCGGCCGTCATCCTGTTGAGTTTTACTTAAAACAGTCAATACCGTATCTCTCACCACTGCCAGCGCTTTAAAATCACGGTGAATTACAGATGTTGGTCCCCCAAACACTTCCACGTAAAGATGGGAAGAAGGGGTATATCGCCCAAGAAATTCAAAAGCCTGCTGCTGAAAACGGTTTGTTTCTCCGGATGAAACAGCAGATCGGCGATAACGAAATCCTGCTTTTCCGGAAAAAGAATCGGTCGGAGAATACTGGACGAACAAACCCCCATCTCCCCATCGGTAAAAACGGGTTGGATCGAAATATACTTTGTGGAAATAATTCCATTGAAACCGGAGGGCGGTTTTCCTGGATATGCGGTAATAATGATCTAGATCAGCCAAGAGTAGAAATTTTGATTCTGTAAAGTATCGGGTATCCAGGTAAGTTTGGCCCTGGATGCGGGTAAACGTGTTGAATTGTTTTCTCCCAAAATTTTTTTCGTATCTCCCCCCAATTTTGAGCCCGGATGTTGATAGGGGTTGGTTGAAAGATTCCTGTACATTGGAGTCATAATAAGGAGAAATACTCAATTGTTTATTCCCCTGTGCTGTCAGGAGAGAAACGATACTCCATAAGAACAGGAGGCGGCGTGAAAGATGTTCTTTATGTTTCGATAATAATTCGATTTTCACTTTATACATATCCTTGGGTTAATGATATGAATTTGAGTGAATAATTTACAGAAGCAGGATTAGATTTTAATAGTTAAGTTCGGCGTGAATGGCCTGTAATAAATTTTGGTAGGTTTGCTGTTTCTGCTTTAGCCAGACTAGGTCACCCTTTGAACTTTTATTCAGGCGATCCCCGGTGGATTTTGGGAGATCAGCCAGTTGATTTTGGCCGGCTGGGACCAGGATATTTGCTGTCCTTTCAGCCATAACATTTCTTTGTGTTCCGGCCAACAAACCCATATCACTTTTATCTGCAAACGCTCCATCAGCACTGTATTCGGCAAAAGCATTTTGAGAACCACCTGGGGAAGATTCCAGGTCGGCGATCATTTCAAGCCCCAAGTCCGCATGAAATTCATCTAATCGATCTGCCAAAACCGTTCCTGATTCCTGTTCAAGGATCAGGGCGCCAACCAAAACCAGCTTTGCCTGAAGGACGATCTGTAAATCTTCCATCACCAGCCGTTTCACGTTTTGATCTTCGTATGGGCCCAAAAGAATATGGGAATAGTCAGGCAAATCGATAGGCTGATTCGACTGATTGATGAGCCATTTCCCCAAAACGATAGCTTGTTCTTTTTCTGAATCACTGAAGGCTTTTTGGTCTTTATGAATGAATTGTTCGTACACTTGTTTAAATGAAATAAAAGCTTTTTTCCGCATCGCGGTCAGGTCTGAAATAGTTTTTTGAATATGCTGAAGGGAGTCGGCGATAAAGACCAGTGATCTATTTTTATTCGCCAACTGCATTTCGGAAACCCAACCATTATACCAGGTTTTGTCCTTTTGTATTGATTGTATTTCATCTTGGATTTTTTCCTGCTGTTTGACCGTGACCTTTTCTAATTGGCGAATGGAAGTCAATTGATTATCAATCGAAATGACTTGTGTCCAGGCCTCTTCAGCATCCTGTGCTTTCAGTGGATGTACCAGCAGCAGCCAGGATAAAAATGGAAATAGGATCAAGGTGCATTTTTTATTTTTCATCAGAAATACCATATTTTTTCATTTTATAATAGAGGGTGCTGGTTTTAATTCCCAACATACGCGCTGCATCCTGTTTGATGCCATTCACCTTGGATAAGGCTGACCGAATCAAATCTGATTCTGTTTTTCCCAAAACCCGGGCAAGGGGTCCTTTTACATCCCCATCCTCAAGATGATCAAAATAAAGGTCCGCATCTGTAATAGTTTTATGATTTGAAAATATGAATACCCGTTCAAGGAAATTTTCCAATTCACGGATGTTGCCGGGCCAGGCATAGTCCTGAATTTTCGATAAAACTGCCGGTTTCCATTTTGGAATTGGTTTTTCTAATACACGGCATTTTTTATTGGCGATAAAGGTTACCAAATCAGGGATATCTTCTCTACGTTCACGCAGGGGGGGTACCTGTATATCAATCACATTGATTCGGTAATATAAATCTTCCCGGAAAGCGTTGTTCCCAATGGCTTTTTTCAGGTCCCGGTTTGTGGCGGTAATAATACGCACATCTGTTTTAATCTCCTCCGAACCGCCTACACGCTGGAATGTCTGATTTTGTAATACGCGCAATAATTTTACCTGCATCTGGGGCGATATTTCCCCGATTTCGTCCAGAAGGATCGTGCCGCCATCTGCCTGTTCAAAAATACCCTTATGTCTCCGGATCGCACCCGTGAAAGCGCCTTTTTCGTGGCCGAACAATTCGCTGGACAGGAGTGTTTCCGTAAACGCCCCGCAGTTTACCGCCAGGAATTGATGACCTTTTCGCGGACCTTCATTATGGATTGCTCTGGCAATCAATTCTTTTCCCGTACCGCTTTCTCCGGTGATTAAGACAGGGCTGCCGATATCAGCTACTTTTCTTACTTGGTCATAAATATACCGCATCGCTTCGGATGAACCCACCAGCCCATGAAACGTTGTACCATCTTTTATTCTGGGCAAAGGATGTTTTACAGGTTTGTTGGATTCTAAGGTTTGGGATACTTTCTGCCGCAGCTCATTGATGGAAAAGGGTTTGGCGATAAAATCTTTTGCCCCGGATTTCAGCGCATTTACAGCCAAATCTATAGTGCCGTAAGCAGAAATTAAAATGACGGGAAGGGAGGCTTTTTGTTCTAAAAATTCATGTAATAAATGGAGGCCGCTTTTCCCAGGCAGTTTTAAATCTGTAATAACCAAATCGGGGTTTTGTTCGCGAAAAAGAAGACTGCCGGTTTCACCATCGTCGGCAGTGGTGACTAAAAATCCATCTTTTTTCAATACAGTGTGTATTCCGTCACGAATGGTGGGGTCATCTTCGATAACCAATACTTTATATTTTTGTTTTTTAACCATTATCTTATAGTGGAAAAGTAAGGGAAATAGTGGTTCCTTTTCCTACTGTACTTTCAGCAAAAACCGTGCCATTCATTTCGTGGACAATATTTTGGGTAATGGCCAAACCCAATCCATAGCCTTTTTCACGGGTGCTGTAATATGGCTGAAAAATCTCTTCCAGTTTACCTTTCGGTATCCCAACCCCATCATCAGTAATGTTGATAGAAAGAGAAGTGGAGTCCATGTCAATTTTGATATCAATACAGCCTTTATCTTCCACAGCAGCGAGACTGTTTTTCATTAAATTCATCATGACTACCCGCAGTTTGGATTCATCTCCGGTTATTTTACCCTGCCCGGAAAGATGAAAATTAACTTCCTTTTGTTTAAATTCAGGAATCAATATTTGTCGTACATCTTCAACCAACCGATCTATTTGAAGGATTTTAAGGTCGCTTTTTAAAGGCCGGGCATAATCCAGGTATGAGAATACAATTTGCTTCAGATGATACAGTTCCTTGTTAATTTTTTTTACATAAGTGCTGAGATCACTTTCGGTCTCCAATTCTTCTGCCAGAAGACCGCTGTAAATTTCCATCCCACCCAATGGATTTTTAATTTCGTGTGCGATCCCTGAGAGCAATTGTTTATTCCGCTGTTCATTTCCCTGAACTTCCCGGTGCATTTCCATTAAAGCACGGTTCAGAGCTCCCAATTCGTCTTTTCGATCTAAATCCACGGGAGCAGCGTGGATATTTTTTTGAATGGTCTTGGCATAGGACGATAAACGGTGGACCGGCCGGATTAGAGATTGTGAAAAAAGTATTGATAGACTGATGGCCACCAGGATAGAGAATAGAGTGATCCAAAAAATACTTCCTTTCAATTGATCTATTTGATCCATGAATTCAACACCACCCCAAATGACAATGGTTACTGAAAGTTGGTTTTCCAGTTCGATATTTGCCGCCGCCGCCTTTAAAAATTGGCCATTTGGCAATTCGTATATTTTAGAAATCCTGGTAACAGATTGATCACCAAATTGCACAACTGATTGAAGAAGGGGGAAAACACTTGGGTCCATAGGTCTGCCGGAATTGGTCATGGCCAGAGGAGTCCCATCTAATTTATAGACGGCAATTCCTTCGATTTGCTGTATAAGAAAAAGCGAAAGTTGTTCCTCAAACTTTTGCCGTACCTGAATCAATGCCGGCTCCTGAACCAACAATCGGATATATTTCTGATCAAGATTCAGGGATATAATATCAGCGGCAGTGAGAAGCCGTTTATCTAATTCTTCTTCAATCGCACTGCGCCCGTACCAGTATAGGGGGACGATTAATACTATAAAAAATATAAGCATTGTGCCGATGACCAGAGAAAGAATTTTAGGACGTAGATTCATAAGTTAAATACTGCTTTTGGTAATAAAGTCAATTTGCTTCAATGTATAACTCACATTATAAAAGGACAGGCCAAACCCAATGTTGACAATATTTGTTTCACCGGGATCACTGGGAATATTCATAATATCGTATTTGGAAATTTTTGGCAAAAGTGAAATTCATATATTGGGTTGTTGTAGAAAATTGTTTCCCGGTTGCGTTTCATATTTATTAGTGTGCCCGAATTCGTAAAACTCCACTTCCTTGTTTATAATACGATATTTCCCATGAAAATTATTATTCATGGAGTGGTTACTTACTTTAAAAGATTCTTCAAATCTAATAATTACAGATGCTGAATACTTCTGTGGTTCAGATTTTACTGAGCAATTTGACATATTAAGAAAAGAATCAATCTTCCATTCGCAAAGCAGAGCATCATTGCTTATTGTTGTAATTTGATTACCTTCATATTCACAAACTGGAATATTATTCTGATTAACAACAAAACATCCGATGGTGATATTTACCATACAAAAAAGGAATACCACCAAAGAATTTATTTAGATATTAACATGAATATTGGTATAAATTTTCACTAATGTTAGTATGATTGGATAAAACACAAAATGTATGAATGGATTAATTACCGCCACCCAATGATGAGATTAAGAGGTGTGATATTGCTCATATCAATTATCGCTTTCTCTTGTAAATCAGATAATCCGGATGAAAATGCTACGGATATAATACCACCTGATGATACAATAGCTGTAACCGTGTATGATAGAGTTGCCGGGGTGGTTTCATCAAATTGCTCGGATGATATGTTGGACACTCTGAAAGGAATTGATCCCGTGCTCGTGCGAGAAGCGTTGATTGCCGTGGATGCGAAATGGAAACGGGATAGTTGGGTTTCTGGTATAAGCCATGGGCATCGGATCCATGCAACATATCAAACAACCATTCTTAAGAATACAAAGTTTGATTATAGTCTATTCATTCCAGAGGACTACCAAGCTGATCCGGCATTACCACTTCCACTATTTGTGAAACCGGCACATCCTACCAATAAATTGGAAGATGACACTACTTTGCCTTGGCTCGCATCGCTGGCCGACCACCCCTTTATCATGATTACCGTTAATTTCTATAACCGCCTATACCTTGAGTTGAAAGAAGAAGACTATTACAGTGGCACTCTCAGTTCTGTGCGTGGCTACCACGATTATTTTGTAAATCTTGATGCCGCTATCGCAGATGTTCGTCGCAAGTACACTATAGATTCTGACAAAGTCTACATTGGCGGGGTGTCTGCTGTCGGGAATAGTGCATGGTTTCACAGTATATTTTCTGCTGATCAATATGCTGCGATTAATCCAGTTTCAGCGGGTACAGCACCATTCGATGAATCTCTTTATCGCAACTTGTCAAACTTGGGCATTCTTGCTGTTCATGGAACAGAGGACGAACTTGTGTCAGTAGAGTTGGTCAGGTCTAGGATGGAAATACTTGCTGCGTGGGGATTTGACGTGGAATTCTGGGAGATGGAAGGGGAAGGGCATGGGACAATGTTCTCGTCCGTGTTTCCCGATGCTGTGAAGTGGATGCTTTCGCGTCGCCGTCAGAAAACACCAAATATGGTTCACAAAGCAGTAAAGGATGCACGGGAGGCTTCGGCTTATTGGGTCAAAATTACCGATTTCACGGTGTCACTTCCACCGGATGCGGCAATCTATCCTGATGCGGTTCCAGCCGTTCTGGATGCTACATGGTCTAATGGAAAGGTGCACGTTGAAACACAGGGAATCAAAAAGTTTGAACTACGATGGATGGAAGGTTCCCCAGGTCCAGGACAAGGCAAAGCAGGCAATACGATCGAGGTTGTAATTAACGGTATAAATCTGGGATTTATTACACTTGAAAAGGACGCCAGGGTTACAGTTGAGGACTACTGCCGCTGTGGAAATCTCAACCGCCTATGGGCGGGTCGTATTATTTTAGAAGTGCCGTAAATATGCAATCAGAAAAATCATATTTTTTTAGCACACTTTAGATTTCGCAAAGTCCCCTCTGAATAACGACGCTACCGGCATCATCGCATTAACGCTCGAATGGTTGCATTGGATTTTGCCAACCGGTCAATAAGTAATTGAACAATAAAAGTGTGGAGTTCGGCGTTTGGTTTCTATCGATACCGTATTTATTACGCCTGTCCTCCAAACGATGAAAAATCTGCTATATCGATTCCGAAAGAACGAATTGCCATTCCCCACATTTGTTTTTCCGGCATATTAAAGATAAAATCAGGTGTTGTTTCTTGAACCAGCCAATCGCCATTTTCGATTTCACGTTCCAATTGTCCCGATGTCCACCCTGCATGTCCAAGAAGAAGTCGGCTTTCTGTATGGCCATTTTGTTTCGAAAGATCCTCCAGTGTTTTTTTATGACTGGAGAGAAAAAAATCACTGGAAATTTTAATTGAATCGTCTGATTGATAATGACTGCTGTGGAGCACAATTCCCCTTTCCACCATAACCGGTCCGCCAAAATAAACCTGATCCACAGATTTTAATATTTCATCCGCATCATCATAAAAACTATCAAATAGTCCTTTCAATGCGGGATCGCTAAAAGGTTTATTCACAATGAGCCCCATGGCACCGTCTTTATTATGTTCGCACATAAAAACAACAGACCGGTTAAAGTAAGGGTCCTGCATGTGGGGCATGGGAATGAGGATGTGATTTATAATCGAATTCATGGCCTATCTTATGAAATTGTAGGCTTGAATACCATAAAATTATATAAAAATTCAGTAAATCGTTTTTTGATCAACTCCGAATAAAGTTGTAAATTCATGGCCGTCCAAGAATTGGATGAAAATAAACATAATATATTCATGGCAAAAACAGTAGATAAAATTATAATTAAAGGTGCTCGTCAGCATAATCTCAAAAATATTGATGTAGAAATAGAGCGCAATAAACTTGTGGTCATCACGGGGTTATCAGGGTCCGGGAAATCTTCTTTAGCCTTTGATACCCTTTATGCGGAAGGCCAGCGCAGGTATGTAGAATCTCTTTCTTCCTATGCACGTCAATTCCTGGGATTAATGGAAAAACCGGATATGGACTATATCGAAGGATTGTCCCCGGCTATTTCAATTGAACAGAAAGCGACGGCACGGAATCCAAGATCAACGGTGGGGACTGTCACAGAAATTCATGATTATATGCGTCTGTTATATGCCCATATAGGGAAGCCTCATTGTTGGATTTGCAGTCGACCGATTCAACGCCAGACCGTGCAGCAGATTGTGGATACCATTATCAAGTTTGGAGAAGGGGCTCGGATTTATATTTTGGCGCCGGTGGTGCGGGGACGAAAAGGACAGCATAAGGGTGTTTTTGAAGAAGTGCGGAAAGAGGGATTTTTACGCGTTCGGGTGGATGGTACCATTCATGGTGTCAACGGAAAGTTCACATTAGAAAAAAACAAAAAGCACTCCATAGAAGTGGTGGTTGACCGCCTGGTTCTGGAGGAGGATTTTAAAGAACGCCTGACAGAGTCGGTGGAATTATCCTTAAAAATTGGTTCGGGGTTAACTATTGTACATGAATTGCCCAAAAAAGATCATTTATTCAGCGAGCATTTTGCTTGTCCTCATTGCGAAGTATCTATGGAAGAATTATCGCCCAGAATGTTTTCATTCAACTCTCCTTATGGCGCTTGCCCTCACTGTGATGGCTTAGGGTCTCACATGGAGATTGATCCGGAAATGGTGGTGCCGGATAAAACAAAATCCCTAATTCAAGGTGCGATTGTTCCTTTAGGAGAGCAACCTCGGGGGAATTGGTATGGCAGTATTCTAAAGAGTCTTTCCCGTCACTATAATTTTAATTTTACCACACCCTGGATTAAACTGGATCGAGGTATTCGTGAAATATTATTAAATGGCACCGGTTCAACCAAATTAAAAATGAATTATTCATCTGAACGTTGGAGTGGGACATACACCGGCGGTTGGGAGGGGACAATCCCAAACCTCATGCGTCGATTTAAACAAACCAAATCCAACCATATTCGTGATTGGATTGAGCAATTTATGAGTATGCGCCCTTGCCCGGAATGTAATGGCTCCCGGTTAAAAGAAGAGTCTCGTGCAGTGACGATTGGAAATGTTAGTTTAGGAGAATTATCTTCTTATTCTATCAAAAATACGCGGACATTTTTTAGGTCTCTTAAGTTGGGTAACACAGACGCAGCTATTGCCCACCAAATATTAAAAGAAGTTCAGGAGCGATTAAGTTTCTTAATTGATGTGGGATTGGATTATTTAACGCTGGATCGGTCTGCAGCTACCCTGTCAGGCGGTGAAGCGCAACGCATCCGATTGGCAACCCAGATTGGGAGTCAACTGGTGGGTGTATTATATATTTTAGATGAACCGTCTATCGGGTTACACCCCAGGGATAATGGCCGACTTTTAAATTCTCTGAAAAAACTTCGTGACTTGGGGAACTCCATTGTAGTCGTTGAGCATGATCAGGAAACCATGGAGTCAGCAGACCAGATTATTGATTTAGGTCCAGGTGCAGGCGAACACGGCGGTGAGGTTGTGTTCTCAGGTTCACCTAAAAAAATTCTCACATCAGCAAAGTCGATAACAGGCCAATATCTCACGGGAAAAAAAGCCATCCCTATACCGTCAAACCGCCGGAATGGAAGTGGAAAACGACTCACCGTTACTGGTGCGCGCGGAAACAATCTAAAAGAAATTGAGGTATCATTTCCGTTGGGGAAAATGGTTGTTGTCACCGGTGTGAGCGGTTCCGGGAAAAGTACCCTGTTAAATGAAACAATTTTTCCCGTTTTATCCAAGGAATTAAATCACGCCAGAGCCTATCCTCTCCACCATGAATCCGTCAGTGGCTTAGAATACCTTGACAAAGTCATTGAAATTGATCAAAAACCCATTGGGCGGACACCCCGATCGAATCCGGCCACTTATACAGGTGTATTCACTTTTATTCGGGATTTATTTTCCCAGCTACCGGAATCCAAAATTCGGGGATATAAACCGGGACGCTTTTCCTTTAATGTAAAAGGGGGGCGATGTGAATCCTGCGAAGGAGACGGAATTATCAAAATTGAAATGAACTTTCTCCCCGATGTTTATGTAACCTGTGAAGTTTGTAAAGGAAAACGATATAATCGAGAAACGCTGGAGATAAAATATAAGGGTAAAAATATCGCGGACATTTTAAGTATGTCCGTTGAAGAAGCATTGGGATTTTTTAAACACATTCCCCAGGTGAAGAAAAAGTTGGTCACGCTCAATGATGTGGGATTGGGATATATCCGACTGGGTCAACAAGCCACCACATTATCAGGAGGAGAAGCGCAAAGAATAAAATTAGCAACGGAGCTATCCCGCGCATCAAAAGATCGCACATTTTACATTCTGGATGAGCCTACAACAGGGCTTCACTTTGAAGATGTAAAACTATTACTGACCGTACTCCAACGGCTAGTAGATCAGGGGAATACCGTTGTTGTCATTGAACATAATCTTGATGTGATTAAAACAGCTGACTGGATTATTGACCTGGGCCCGGAAGGAGGCGAAGAAGGCGGACAGCTCATTTTCTCCGGAACACCGGAAGCATTGTCAAAACATCCGGGGTCTTATACAGGATCATTTTTAAAAACGGCATTGAATGGAAAGAGAAAAAAATAATGAAATCACCCAAAGAACTTCAACAATACTATTCCCATTGGGATGTAACCAAAGATTTAATTGATCAATGTATTGATATTATGCTCAACCTGCGGCAAAGCGGTCATCCCGGTGGCTCCAGGTCAAAAGTCCATGCCATGGTAACCACTCTTCTTTCCGGAGCCATGCGCTGGGATATCCGTGAAGCAGGCAAACGATTTTCTGATCGATACGTGCTTGTGGCGGGGCATGCCAACCCCATGGTTTATGCAACATTGGCGGTGCTGAATGAAGCGATGCGAATAAAATACCGCCAGACCGGTGACTCAAAATACCAACATAATAAAGGAGAAGATTTCCAGCTGGTTTGGGAAGACCTGCTTACGCTTCGACGAAATGGTGGATTGCCCGGGCATGCAGAAATGGAAGGAAAAACCTTATTTTTTAAATTTAACACAGGTCCCAGCGGACACGGCTCCCCAGCGGCGGCCGGGGAAGCATTGGCATTAAAATTAGCGAAAGTTCCAGAAGTGAAAGTATTTGCTTTTGAAGGCGAAGGTGGATTTACCGCAGGGGCATCCCATGAAACACTTAATTCTGCCTGGGGATTGGGATTGGGAAACCTGGTATATTTTATGGATTGGAATGACTTTGGTATCGACTCCCGCCCATTCAGTTCAGTTATGTACGGCACGCCAAATGATTGGTTTGGCTCCCATGGGTGGCATGTAGAAGGAACGATGGAAGGTGAAAGTTGGAGTGAACTCACAGAAGCGTATCACCGCCTTTTGATAGAAAAAGCAGAGCCAAATATTCCAAAGGTACTCTATGCCAAATTGCGTAAAGGGCGGGGATATTATAAATATGATAATGCCAGCCATGGCGCCGCCCATAAACGAAATTCAGAATTATTCTGGAAAACGAAAGCAGATTTTGCTGAAACTTATAATATTAATTTTGATGGATTTGGCTCTGATGCAGCGCCGACCTGGGAGGGCCAAGTTGATCAAGCTCGATCGCTATTTAATAATGTTTTTTCTGTCTTGGAATCAAATCAGCCATTGGTGGATTACTTGACAGACACACTCACTTCTGTTGGTAATTCCGTCCCTGAAGAAATTGAAGGATGTAAAATCACTGTCAAAAATCCCGCCAATGACAAATCGCTATTTGATGTGAATTCCCTTCCAGATGATTTATTTGCAGCGCCGGGGACGAAAGCACCCAATCGGGTTGGATTTTCTAAATACGCAAGTTATATCAATTCAAAATCCATTCAAAAATATGGACGGCCTTTGGTGATTGCCATGAGTGCGGACCTGGCTGACTCCACGAATATCTCTGGATTTGCAAAAGGATATAATGGTTCTCCCGATTTAGGCATGTATGATAAAACGGATAATCCTGATAGTCCTCTCATGCCCCAGGGGATTACAGAATTTACCAACGCAGGCATGTTAGCCGGGTTGGCAACGGTGAACTTGAATGAAGATCCATACAAGGAATATAATGGGTTTTTTGGTGCCATGAGCACATATGGTTCCTTCAGTTATTTAAAATATGGCCCCATTCGGCTCTTTAGTCAAGTCGCTCAGGATTCCAATTTTAAAGTAGGGAAACTCATTTGGGTTGCCGGTCATTCGGGCCCGGAAACAGCAGAAGATAGCCGTACCCATTTTGGTATTTTTGCACCGGGTGTGACCCAACTGCTTCCTGATGGGCAAGTCATTAACATTCACCCGTGGGAACATAATGAAGTGGCCCCCACTTTAGCGGCAGCCTTAGCGACGGATGTCCCAATTGTTGCGATTCACTTAACCCGCCCTCCAATCGAAATTCCTGATCGTGAAGCATTAGGAATGGCTTCTCATTTGAATGCGGCGAAAGGTGCATATATTATCAAGGATTATGATATGGATCGGCCAAAGGAAGGGCTCGTGATTATTCGCGGAACGAGTTCAACTCATTCATTGGTCAATATTTTACCCAGATTGAAATCTGAAGGACCCAATGTAAAAGTAGTGGCGGCCATTTCATGGGAATTATTTCAGCAGCAAACGGAAGACTATCGTCAATCCATTGTTTCTGACCAAGAATGGATGGATGCCATGGTCATTACCAATGGGGCAAAAAGGCTCATGCACAAGTGGATGGCAAATCGCGTGGTTGAAGAATACAGCATGAGTCCCGATTTTGATAACCGGTGGCGAACTGGTGGATCACTGGATGAGATTATTGCAGAATCCAAACTTGATCCGGAGAGTATTTGGGGTGGAATTAACAGATTTGCCAGTGTGCGCAAACAGAGGTTATCCTCAATAAAGGAGTCTATTCCTGAATAAAGCTGCAAAAATTTGACGACCCCCCCTTCATTTTTGTACCTTCCACCCCTGAAAGTGCACGCTTTTTATCTATTAGAGATCATAAATGACTGAAATTCATATTACAGACCCGCAACCTTTTGAAGATGATCTTGTTATTGAGAAGTCCCTACGCCCGAGCTCCATGGATGAATTCATTGGGCAAAAGGATGTGGTTGACAGTCTCAAGCTCTATATCGAAGCAGCGGTAAAAAGGAATGAAGCATTAGACCATGTTCTTCTATTTGGCCCTCCGGGGTTGGGAAAAACAACACTTTCGAATATTATAGCCAAAGAATTAGGTGTAAACGTTAAACAAACTTCGGGTCCTGTTTTAGAACGGGCAGGGGACTTAGCCGGTGTACTCACAAACCTCCAGACCAGGGATGTGTTTTTTGTAGATGAAATTCATCGTTTGAATTCAGTGGTGGAAGAATATTTATATTCCGCCATGGAAGATTACCGGATTGAAATTATGATTGATAAGGGCCCCAGCGCTCGTAGTGTTCAACTCAACATTGAACCCTTTACTTTGGTTGGCGCCACTACACGTTTGGGGAATTTAACCTCACCACTTCGGGATCGATTTGGTGTAGTACTGCGGGTAGATTACTATGATCCTCAGGATTTATTCCAGATTGTTACACGATCTTCGGATATTTTGGAGGTTGAAATTGATGATACAGGCGCCATGGAAATTGCACGGCGATCCAGGGGAACACCTCGAATTGCCAACCGAATTTTGAGAAGAACAAGAGATTATGCCCAAGTGAAAGCTCAGGGAAAAATTGATGAAAAGGTAGCCAAAGCGTCCCTTGAATCTCTGGGGATTGACGAATATGGACTTGATGATATGGATCGGGCAATTTTGGCGGCGTTGATTGATAAATTTAACGGTGGACCGGTGGGTGTGAATTCCTTATCCGTGGCCGTAAGCGAAGATGCAGCAACCATCGAAGATGTCTATGAACCATATTTAATTAAAGAAGGTTTTATTCAGCGAACGAATAGAGGCCGCATCGCTCAGGAACAGGCCTATGCCCTGTTGGGAAGAACAATTACTAAAAAACAACAAAGGTTATTTGAATGATACAAAAGAAGAAAAAATGGAAACTGGCGGATTTTGACTATCCATTGCCAGAAAAATATATTGCACAATACCCCGCAAAACGTCGGGATTTAGCCAAGATGATGGTGATACACCGCGATACGGGTGAAATCGAACATAAAATATTTTCAAACCTCCCGGATTATTTGCGAAAAAACGACTTGGTTATTATGAATAATACGAAAGTATTTCCTGCACGACTTTACGCAAACAAAGATCGTACAGAGGCAAAAGTGGAAGTATTTTTATTGCGGGAGTTGGAAAACGACCTTTGGGAAGTCATGGTTCGTCCGGCACGGAAAGTGCGAATTGGAAATAAACTCATGTTTACCAAAAATGTATATTGTGATGTTATAGATAATACCATTTCCGGGGGACGGGTCGTTCGTTTTGAATATGATGGTGAAGATATTTATGATGTCATTGATCGCGTGGGAATTTCTCCATTACCCCCTTATATCAAACGGGAATCAGAGCCCAAAGATAAAATTCGGTATCAAACGGTTTTTGCATCAGAGCGGGGCGCAGTTGCGGCGCCTACAGCAGGTCTTCATTTTACCGATGGGTTGATTAAACGCATTCATGACAAGGGAGCTAAAACTGCCTTTACTACATTGCATATTGGCTTGGGAACATTTCGTCCTGTTCAAGTGGAAGATTTAAATCGACACCAAATGGATTCTGAATATTTTGAAGTGAATCCAAAAACGGCGCTGGCAATCAACGAAACAAAGAAAAAACGAAAAAAGGTCATCGCAGTAGGAACATCTACGGTAAGGTCGCTGGAGACAGTGGCTGTTTCCGGATTTCAAGTATCGCCCAAGCGGGGCTGGACAGATAAGTTTATTTATCCGCCTTACGATTTCAAGATGGTGGATGGTATAATCACGAACTTCCACCAACCCAAGAGTACATTGATGATGATGACATCTGCATTTGCGAATCGTGATTTAATTATGAAAGCATATCGTTTAGCCAAGAAAAATGATTATCGATTCTTGAGCTATGGCGATGCCATGCTGATTATTTAAAGATTTATCAGGGCAACACATGATGAAAATTACAGCTGTCATACCGGCGGCAGGTAGCGGAGAACGGTTTGGCGGGAAAAAACAGCTCAAGATAATGGGTGGCCGCCCACTGCTGTTTCATACGCTGAAACCGTTTATTGATTCTGAATTAATCAATGAAATTGTGGTTGTAGTACCAGAAAATGATATGTCTCAATTGAGCCGGGAACTCAAGTCCATGATTTCTGTGAAGCCGATGACGGTTGTGGCCGGCGGGGATACCCGCCAGAAATCAGTCTTTAACGGACTTAAAGCAGCGAGTGATTCATCGGAACTCATTTGTGTCCATGATGCGGTGCGGCCATTTGTAACGAAAGATTTGATTGAAAAAGCGGTGAACGCCTGCCGTGACCATGATGGTGTAATCGTGGCACAGCCTTCCACGGATACAATTAAAAAAGTCATGGAAGACCAAATTTTGGAAACATTGCCGAGAGAAACCATTTGGCGAGCCCAAACGCCTCAGGTTTTTTGTAAACCGGCGTTGCAGGAGGCCTTGGAATTAGCTGAGGCAGAAGAAATTCAGGGCACGGATGAAGCGTCACTATTGGAACGGATTGGGTATCAAGTGGGTTTTGTAGAAGGTTCTTCCTTGAATATCAAAATTACAACTGAAGAAGATTGGCTTTTCGCTGAAGCGATCTATAATAGATTAAATGATTAAGACCGGCATAGGATACGATGTGCATCAATTGGCCGAGGGTGAAAAGCTCATTCTTGGCGGTGTGAAAATTCCCAGTAAAATGGGAGCCGTGGGTCATTCCGATGGGGATGCCCTTCTTCATGCTATTGTGGATGCATTGCTCGGTGCGGCCAATCTGGGCGATATTGGAAAACTTTTTCCCAGTGAAGATGACCAATGGAAAAATGGGGATAGCTTACACTTTTTAAATGTGGTAGGAGAAAAGGTGCGAAGCGCCGGCTTTGAGATCAACAACATCGATTCAGTCATTATACTTCAAAAGCCGAAACTGGCGGGCTTCATTCCCGAGATGAAATATAAAATCGCCTATACACTTCAACTGGATGAATCACAGGTGTCTGTCAAAGCAACCACCACAGATCATTTGGGATATATCGGCGAAGGCAAGGGTATTGCAGCCCAAGCCATTGCAATATTAAAAGGGTAGATTCGGGCGTGAATTGCCCATCCTATTCAAAAGTTAATATCGGCCTTAAGGTTTTAAACCAACGGGATGATGGATACCATAATATATATACGGTATTTCAGGAGTTGGATTTTGGCGATAGCATCCAACTTGAAAAAACCGACACCGGCTGTACCATATCTTCTAATGTGGATTGGATTCCAACGGACGAATCCAACATTTGTCACAAAGCATACAAAGCCTTAAAAACAAAATATTCTGAACTTGGCGGTGTGGCAGTTCATATAGAAAAAAATGTACCGATTGGCAGTGGCCTCGGTGGTGGGTCAGCAAACGGCGCATCTGTTTTAAAGGGCTTAAACAATTTATACAATCTTGATTTATCAAACGTTGAATTGGAAATGATTGGGGCAGAATTTGGAGCGGATGTTTCTTTCTTTATACGCGGAAAAACACAGCTTGGAGAAGGAATTGGCGATAAACTGACGCCGCTTTCCCATCCGGTGGCAGGTACCTATTTACTCGTTATTCCAAAATATTCTATCAGTACAGCTTGGGCGTATTCCAAAATAAGAAATAAATTGAATTCGGTAGAATATTTACCTAATTTTGTAGGCTTTATTAGTGAGGATAACTTCTCACTTGAGATCTTTGAGAATGATTTTGAACGGATCGTGATTCCAGCATATCCGGAGATTGGCGCCATAAAGCAGAAATTGCTTGAATTGGGCGCTCGGTTTGCCAGTCTGTCGGGCAGTGGCTCGACTGTGTATGGGATTTTTGACGAAGACACTTCTGCAAGAGAAGCTGAGTCATTTTTCCACCCCGCACATCAGACCATTCTGGCTAATCCCACTTAATTCTCCTTTTTTGAATCACATTTCCAATACAAAATAAGTATTGGGGCGTCGTCTAATGGTAGGACACCTGGTTTTGGTCCAGGCAGTCGGGGTTCGACTCCCTGCGCCCCAGCAAAATAAAATGGATAAAAATCTAAAAATATTTTCCGGTCGGAGTAATCCGGTTTTGGCTCAAAAAATCGCTGGTTCTTTGGGCATAAAACTAGGTGAATTATCGATCAAAACCTTCTCAGATGGTGAGTTGTGGATTAAGTTTGAAGAAAACATCCGTGGCCGCGACGTATTTATTATTCAGCCTACCAATAGTCCGGCTGAAAATATTCTGGAGTTGGTTTTGATAATTGATGCAGCCGTCCGGGCTTCTGCAAATACAGTAACGGCTGTGGTCCCTTATTTTGGATACGGACGGCAGGATAGAAAAGATAATCCTCGGGTGCCAATTTCTTCCAGAGTGATGGTTGATCTTATGACCGCAACAGGTGCAGACCGAATCATAACCATGGATTTACATTCGACCCAAATTCAAGGGTTTGCCACCATACCTTTTGATCATTTATACAGTCGTATGGTTTTGATGGATGCAATAAAAAATTTGGGAATTGATCCAAAAAAATCTACTGTATTGGCACCGGATGTGGGTTCTGCACGAATGAGTCAAGCTTATGCAAAAAGGTTAGGAATGCATTTTGCATTAATTGATAAACGCCGTTATGCACCGAATAAAGCTGAAGTCATGCATTTAATCGGAGATTTGAAAGATAAAGATGTTCTTATCATTGATGATATGATTGATACAGCCGGAACAACAGTTAATGCAGCAAATGCAGCTAAAGACAATGGGGCAAAAAGTGTGACTGCTATTGCAACACATGCACTTTTATCTGGTCCAGCGATTGATCGGATTAAAGAATCAGCAATTAAGAAATTAATTGTGACGGATACAGTATCTATCCCGGAAAATAAAAAATTAGATAATATGGAAATTGTAAGTGTGGCGCAGGTTTTTGGAGAAGCGATTCGTCGAGTATACGATGGCGAATCGGTTAGCGCCCTTTTCGAATTTTAATTAGAGGTAAGAAAAATGGCTTCCTACTACAAGCTTCCTACTGAAGAACGGCCTGGAATCGGAACCGGTTCAGCGCGGGAAATAAGAAGAAATGGGAAAATTCCCGCAAATTATTATTATCATGGTGAACCCAATCAGAACTTGGCGATTGATAAAAAAGAATTCCTTCATGCAGTCAAGTCTGGTCAACGCGTATTTGAGTGTAATATAAATGGAGAAACCGTTTATATTATGATCAAGGCGGCACAGTACCACCCCGTTACTGAAGAAGTAATGCATGTTGATTTAATGCGTGTACGTCGAGACCAAAAAATGACTGTTTCAATTCCAATTGTATTGGAAGGAGAATCGATAGGCGCTAGTGAAGGTGGACTTATTACCCAAGCAACCAGCACCATTGAAATTGAATGTTTACCCACGGATGTACCTGAAAGCCTTATGGCAGATATCTCCACATTAGAATTAAATAGTGCAATGATAGCTGCAGATCTTGTTTTGCCCGCGGATGTTTCTTTAGTATCACCAGAGGACACAACCATTGTAACCTGTAATCCGCCGAAAGCAGAAGTTGAACCCGAACCTGAATTGGTTGAAGGCGAAGAAGGAGTTGAAGGCGAAGACGGTGAACAGGCTGAAGGTGAAACCGCAGATGGAGAAGGCGATAGTAAAAAAGATTCCAGTGGTGATTCTGGTCAGGAGGAATCCTTTAAAGAATCATGATTGCCATTATTGGCTTAGGAAATCCCGGTGATAAATATGCAAATACAAAACATAATGCAGGCTTTTGGGTGGTGGACGAATTGGTCCGGCGACAAAAATTGTCCTACAAACCTGGAAAAGGGCCATTCGTTTTTGCACAGCATAAAAGACGGGAAGTGTTGATGATCAAACCAACCACAGGCATGAATCTTAGTGGAATTGCCGTAAAAGATGTGGAGAATCGCTGGAATCTCCTTCCAACAGATATTCATGTTGTAGTGGATGATGTGGATTTGCCGTTGGGGACCATTCGTATTCGACCCAAAGGCGGAGATGGATGCCATCGTGGAATGGAAAACATTATTTATCAATTGAGATCAGATCAGTTTCCGAGAATTCGCATAGGTATAGGAACGGATGAAAATATGCGTCCGGCGGAAAAATTTGTTTTAAAACCATTTAGATCAAATGATGAAGCAGATGCCGAAGCCATGGTTAATCGCGGGGCAGATGCTTTGGAAAATCTTTTAGTGCATGGTTTAAATCATACCATGAATCATTTTAATTCATAACTGAGGAGTAACTTAATCCATGAATTCTAACTATATGTTTATGATGGGTGCGGCTGTTTTAGCCATGGTTTATTCATTCTGGAAGACAAGTTGGATTACCAGTCAGGATGAAGGAACCGAGCGTATGAAATTGATAGGTGCAAGTATTGCTAATGGTGCCATGGCTTTTTTAAAAGCAGAATATCGTGTTCTTTCTATTTTTATTATTGCTGTTGCGGTCCTTCTTGGATTGGCAAATTCAGGCCGAGCAGATTCCAGCGCTTTAATTTCACTCTCGTTTATTGTGGGTGCTGTCGCTTCTGGTTTGGCAGGGTTTTTAGGAATGAAAGTTGCTACTAAGGCAAACAACCGTACAACAAATGCGGCTAGGACGAATCTCGCATCTGCATTGAATGTTGCTTTTACCGGTGGATCTGTCATGGGCATGAGTGTGGTGGGTCTCGGTGTTTTAGGCTTAGGCGGATTATTCATTTTCTATACGGGGTATTATGGAAACGATTCTGTTTCTATGAAAACAGTTTTGAATGTTATTTCAGGGTTCTCTTTGGGGGCTTCTTCCATTGCACTTTTTGCTCGTGTGGGTGGTGGTATTTATACAAAAGCGGCGGATGTTGGGGCTGACCTCGTAGGGAAAGTTGAAGCAGGAATTCCGGAAGATCACCCTTTGAATCCTGCCACTATCGCTGATAATGTAGGTGACAATGTAGGTGACGTTGCTGGGATGGGTGCCGACCTTTTTGAATCTTATGTTGGATCTATTGTTGGATCGATGGTTCTTGGGGCAAGCATTTTTGTTATGGGCTCATCAAACCAGTTTGATAAATTTGATTTCAACTTTGTGTTGCTTCCATTATTAATTGCAGCCGCAGGAATCATTGTTTCAATCATAGGTACTTTTATGGTTTCTGTGAAAGAAGGTGGTGATCCTCAAAAAGCCCTTAACCGGGGGGAGTTTGGCAGTTCAGCTATAATGGTGGCAGCCATTTACGTTTTAATTCAAAAGTTTTTACCTGCTACATTTATGCAAGGTGGTCACGAATTCACAAGTATGGGTGTTTTTTATGCAACAGTGATTGGATTGGTTGCCGGACTTGGTATTGGTTTGATTACTGAACATTACACCGGCACAGGAACGTCTCCAGTCAAATCCATTACAGATCAATCAGCCACAGGCGCAGCTACAAATATTATTGCAGGATTGGGCGTGGGGATGCAATCCACCGCCATTCCAATTTTGATTTTGGCAGCGGGAATAATGGGTGCCCATTATTTTGCAGGACTTTATGGAATTGCCATGGCTGCACTGGGTATGTTGGCAAATACAGGTATTCAATTGGCTGTGGATGCTTATGGCCCCATTTCTGACAATGCAGGTGGGATTGCTGAAATGGCAGAGCTTCCAGCAGAAGTTCGTGAAAGAACCGATAAACTTGATGCAGTTGGAAATACAACGGCAGCCATCGGAAAAGGATTTGCTATCGGATCTGCAGCCTTAACAGCCTTGGCCTTGTTTGCCGCATTTATGGTTCAATCAGGAATTGATAGTATTGATATTTCTAACCCGATGGTTATGGCCGGACTGTTTGTTGGTGGTATGCTGCCCTTCCTGTTTTCATCCATGGCTATGGGTGCTGTGGGTCGTGCGGCCATGTCAATGATTGAAGAAGTGCGCCGTCAATTTCGAGATATTCCTGAATTGAAAGCAGCACTTGTCGTTTTGGGTAAAGGAGATGCATCCACCTGGTCAGAAGACGACAAAGCAACATATGAATTAGGATTAACCAAAGCAGATCATGAACGATGTATAGAGATTTCGACTCAATCTGCTATCAAAGAAATGGTTCTCCCAGGGATTCTTGCCATTACATCTCCCGTAGCTGTTGGTTTCATTTTTGGTGCCGAAACGTTGGGCGGACTGTTAGCTGGGGTTACAGTCTCGGGTGTACTCATGGCTATTTTTCAATCCAATGCTGGTGGTGCATGGGATAATGCGAAAAAAATGATTGAAGAAGGAGTAGAAATAAATGGCCAATTAGTTGGAAAAGGATCCGATGCGCATAAAGCAGCTGTTGTTGGAGACACAGTTGGTGATCCTTTTAAGGATACATCCGGTCCATCCTTGAATATTTTAATTAAACTTATGTCTGTGGTATCACTGGTGATTGCACCATTGATTGCATAATAAATAGGAGTATTTTATGAGATATTACGAAAGTCTCTATATCGTTAACCCAAACTATGAACAAGACCGTTTGGATGAAGTGATGAAGACAGTTGCCGATAAAATTGGAGAATATAGTTTTTCAATAATAAACCATCATTTGTGGGGTAAAAAACGATTGGCAAAAAAAAAAAAAAAAAAAAAAAAAAAAAAAAAAAAAAAAAAAAAAAAAAAAAAA
>JACNKN010000075.1:0-21644 GCA_014382015.1 Fidelibacterota bacterium
CACGGATAGATTCTACTTCAGAGTTTTACAATCAATGGGTGATCAGGATGATCGCCCCACATTATTGACGAATTAAAAATAATATTTTCTATTATCGACGACATCCGCATCATTTTTCATTTCGGTCATCCAGCTTTGATATACGCGGTTTTGTTTTTGGCGAACCAATTCGAGTCGAACCAAATCTTTTTGAATATTCCATGCTGCTGAATCGAAGGCACCTATATTTAATACTTGGATAATACCATATCCACGGAAAGTTTTAATGGGGCCAATTAAATCCCCTGTGTCGGCATTGAGCAATGCGCCCGCAATTTGATCTGATCGGCCAAGGGAAATGAATGAGGTTGATAACTTTTTGGTGTCTGATGGAACAATGTCAATTTTATCATTGTCTTTTTTTATGGATTCGAATGTGGATCCGCTGTCCACAAGACTTTTTAATTCCATGGCTAAATTTTCCGTAGCTTCATCTTCTTTTTCCCTGGTTAGGGCAGCACGAACCTGTATTTTTGAATCTTCAAAAGGTGCGACACCGGCAGGTGTAATTGAATCCAGGGAGAACACAGCATAAAACTCATTGCTTTCAATGGGGTCGGAGGTGGCACCTTCATCTGCATTAAAGGCCCAACGAACCGCCGAACGGAATGGGCCTAATGTGCCTAAAAATATATCTTTTTCGCCAATAGAATTCGCAGATTGAGATTGAACATTATGTGAATCTAACGCTGCCGAAAATCCATAATCCTGGGCATCATAACTGAACAGGGTAGCTTTCCTGCGATAATCGGATCGTGAATTTTGCCCCATTTCAACCTTCAGTAATACATGTCTCGCTTTTACTTGTTTTTCTTTGGACTGCGTTCGAATGCTGTCTATCTTTATAATATGATATCCGAATGGACTCAATACGGGGCCCACTACATCTCCTTTTTCGGCTGAAAATGCGGCTGTTTCAAATGGGGCCACCATTTGTCCTTTTCCAAACCATCCTAAATCGCCACCGCGACCGGAATCGGGTGAAACCTGGTTCCCGGGATCTTGAGTATGGATATTGGCTAACGTGGCAAAATTTTGACCGTTTCTCGCATCTGCAATGATGAATTCCGCTTCTTCCATCACTCTTATTGTATCTTCTTTAGTTGGTGCTTTTGCCCAGCTAACAAAAGTTAAATGGCGTTTTTCATCCTGTCTAAAATCGTCCAAGCGGGACTGATAGTCGGCTAACATGGCTTCATCAGAAGGCGCTTCAACCAAATCTTCTACTGCATTATTTGTAATATGAAGGGCAGAGATTGTGAAGTCTGTATTTCGCTTAATAAATTCATCTCTTACATCTTCCTGGGATACAATAGCAGACATATTAATAAACTGCTGCAATTTAAATCGGGGTATATAAAAATGACGCATCCAGGATTCGATGGGGGCCCAATCAATCATACCTGGCGTATTCAGTGCCTGATTATATGTGTCTCTATCAAATTCATTATTGGCAAAAAATAGACGTTGTATTTCAATTGGCGGGTTGTTTTCTAATTGATAAATAATTTCATCATCGGCCACCGAGATTCCAAGATCAACAATTGCTTGTTCCGTTAATCGTTCTTCAATAAAAGCATTCCAGACTTCTTCACGGATTGCGTCCATTTGCGGATCCGTTACTTGAGAACCGGAATTTCGGACCGCTTCTAACCGAGCATTGACAGCCTGATTAAATTGGTCAGGTGTAATGAGATCCCCATTCACGGCTCCAATCGCCTCGGATGGGCTCACTCGACCTAATAATTGATCAATTATATTAGCGCCTCCCACCAGACCGCCTACAGTCATACTCAAAACAAATAACGCCAATAGGGCCCACAATACGACGTGCATGCGATTGCGGAGGGTTGTCATCATTCCCATAAAATATTTTCCTTACGTAAAAATGGTATTAACCCTTCAATTGAAGGGGTGCGAATTTATGTTTCTCATCCGCCCAAACGCAATGAGCAAAGCCGTATTATTGATTATTGTTTTTTGTATATCAGGAATCGTTAAAAAATAAATATTGACCCCCATGGTTCACAAAAAATAGAAAATTACAGAATTATTGCGTATCTCCCATTTGACCTTGTGGTTTTCTGCTCCTAATTTCCGCTCTCAATATTGACATACCCATTGCCATATCTCCATCCCACATCCGAAGAACACCCATTAATCAAAACGGGACCCTTATCCAATTTGTATCGATCCGTTATTGCATGTGATTCCTGTCCAAGGATTGTTGAGTTTCGGTCAAAGGTAGCGCGCGAAAAACGAAAACAGTTTATGGATTGGACCTATTGGGGAAAACCCATACCCGGTTATGGTGACCCAAATGGAGAATTATTATTGGTAGGATTGGCACCGGCAGCCCACGGCGGCAATAGAACTGCCCGGGTTTTTACTGGAGACAAGTCCGCAGATTTTTTGGTAAATTGCCTCCATGCAGAAGGGCTTTCCAATCAGCCTAATTCCGATTCGTTGGATGATGGATTGGAATTAATAAATACATTTATGACCCCAGTATTAAAATGTGTACCACCCCAGGATAAACCGACGGCAGAGGAATTGAGAAATTGTGCACCATTTTTTAGTAAAGAAATGGACTTATTGAAAAATGTCAAAGTGATTTTGGCTTTAGGTAAAATCGGTTTTGATGGGTGTATAAAACATTTTCGACAGGAATTTGATCTTAAAATGAAAGATTATCCTTTTGGTCATGATAAACATTATCTTTTGCCGAATGGGATTATTTTATGGGGGTGTTATCATCCCAGTCCTCGAAATGTAAATACAGGACGAATGAATTTTGAAATGATGATAAAATTAATAAGAAAAATAAAAAGGACGTTAAAATGATAGGTCGATTACTGATTACATTTTTAATAGGAACATGTCTTTTTGCCGAAGGTAAACGATTATCCTTTGACGATGTTCAAGGAAAATCACCCTTTAAATATGCACGTTTGGGAATGATGGTTTGGTTTCCCAATGAAAATTCTTTTCTGACCTGGGGAAAGGATGAATTTAAAGGTGATATTGTGAAAGTATCCTTCCCGGAAAGGGATACGGTCGAATTCGTAGATAGTGCCGCTTTTTATGTGAAGGGGAAAAAGTTGAAAGTGAGTCGCTTCAGTTTTGATAAATCGGGGAAAAAACTTTTATTATTATCGGATCGAAAAAGAATCTGGCGCCATTCTTATTATGGCACGTTTCATGTGTTGGATATTCAATCGAATAATATTCAACCAGTCAGTCAGCAAAATTCTGAATTGCGTAATGTAAAGTTTTCACCGGACGGAAATAAAATTGCATACGTCCGGAAGGATAATAACCTTTACAGTTATGATTTGGACAATAATCGTGAAAAGCAACTCACATCCAATGGCTCTGATGTGGTTTCTAATGGCCATTTCGGATGGGTTTACGAGGAGGAGTTTGGCTCGTTTGATGCCTATAGATGGTCGCCTGACAGCCGATATATTGCCTATTGGGAAGAGAACCAATCCAAGGTACCTGTTTTTACATTAATCGATGAATTAGAACTGTATCCCGTTACCCAGAAAATTCATTACCCCAAAGCAGGGCAGACGAATCCTGAAATGAACATATTTATTGCCGATACCAAATGGCGCCGTCGGAATATACAATTGGATATTGGCGAAACGCCGGATTCCTATTTCCCATGGATGGCGTGGACGTCCGAAAAGAAACTCACCATTATGCGGATGAACCGCCTGCAAAAAGTGTGGACCTTTTTAACTGTAGCAGCGAAAAGTGGGGAATCAGTTTCTGGACTAACTGAAACCGATTTGGATGGATGGGTTGACTTGCGTCGGGATTATCATTTCTTGGAAAATGGCAATATACTGTGGATTTCTGAACGGTCAGGATGGAACCATATCTATATACATGCTCCCAATGGTGATTTAATCAAGCAAGTAACAGATGGGGATTGGGAAGCCAAAAGTATCGTTCATGTGGATGAGGCGAGTGAAACAATCTACTTCATGGCAAATAAAGAATCTGTATTTGAATCCAGATTCTATTCAATCGGTTTTGACGGAAGTGATTTAAAACTTTTAACCAAAGGAAAAGGATCCCATCGTATTACCGTTTTACCAGATGGGAAACAATTTATTGATTCATATTCCAGTACCATTACACCTACCAAACATATATTGCGAAATATGGTGGGTAAAAAAATCAAAATTCTTGGTGAGACTGATAAATCCCAATTTGAAAAATATGATTGGTCTTATCCCGAGATAATACATTTCAAATCAACAGATGGTGAAGCAACTCTTGATGGAATTATCACTTATCCGCCCGATTATGTGAAGGGAAATCGATACCCTGTAATCGTATATGGATACGGTATGCCTGGCACTCAAATAGTCTCTAACCGCTGGAGCGGTACGTGGAATCAATATCTTGCACAACAGGGATTTATTGTATTTTCTTTAGATGCCAGAGGTATGAGTGGCAGGGGAGAAGCATTTAAAAATTTAAGTTACGGTAATATGGCGAAATACCTGGCAAGAGATACGGCTGCCGGCGTTCGATATTTAGTGGACCAGGGGATCGCGGATACAGATCGCATTGGTGCATGGGGTTGGTCGGGTGGTGGTTATTTTACCGGGCTTATGCTTACAAAGAATGCCGATTTATTTGATGTAGGCGTGGCGGTGGCACCGGTCATGGATTTTCGGTTATACGATTCCATTTATACTGAAAGATCTATGGGATTGCCTCAGGATAATGCAGCAGGGTATGACTCTACATCTGTTTATTCATATGTGGATCGGTTTAAGGGTAAGCTTCTTGTGATTCATGGAACGGGTGATGATAATGTTCATTCTCAAAATACCACTCAACTCATTGAAGCATTTGTGAAGCACGATAAACAGTTGGATATTTTTATCTATCCAAACAGGCCCCATAGTATGGCCGGTGGAAATGCCCGCAAAAATCTATACAAAAAGATGGTAACCTATTTTAAAGATAATCTTTTGGGGAAGCCTCTGGTCGAACGGAAGAATTAATTGTTTAATGTTGGAATAAAACTATAATTTCGCACCCTGATTTTGGGGCCGTAGCTCAGTTGGGAGAGCGCTTGACTGGCAGTCAAGAGGTCGTCGGTTCGATCCCGTCCGGCTCCACTTAGTCTACTATGATTTTCTAAATTTTACTTTCTATCATAAGTTTGTACTTCAATTAAAAAAGTAATAACTTCTTTAAGTAGGATTTGCCCGAGATGACTGCATTTTGTTTATTATATGATTTAATGAAGTTCATTTTATCGAGTCCTAAAATTGATAAATGAAACTAAAGGAATAAAGTGATATGAATATTTATGCTGGAAACCTTAGCTATGATATTTCAGAAGACGACTTAAAAGGAGCTTTTGAAGAATATGGCGAAGTAACCTCTGCCAAAATCATTTCTGATCGATATAATGGTCGGTCAAAAGGTTTTGGATTTGTTGAAATGTCTTCGGACGATGAAGCAAAAGCAGCCATTGAAGGATTATCCGGGAAAGAACTTGGTGGTCGTTCGCTTGTTGTGAACGAAGCGCGTCCGCGAAGATAATTTAGTCAATAAATTCGCTTAAATTAAAAGCCATCCATAAAATGATTGGGTGGCTTTTTTTTAATTTGAAACTTGCAAAATAATTCACACAACCCTTAATCTCTTATATATTGTTTTAACCCCGGGAGGGCAAGAGGAGACTTATGTCTGAAGAAAAACCAAATATAGAATCGCTAAAGATATCTGGAAGCAGGTCGCCGGATGTCCACAGTAATATTGCTCCAATCTTTCAAATACTTCAAAGTGAGCAGAATATTCTGCAGAGGACAGATCAAAAAGCATTTACACTCATGTCAATTTTGGGTGTATTTATGGTCTTTTTTATTGTCCATTTTTTGAAAATTAACATCACCTGGTTTAATGTGGTCATGGTCATTATTTATTTTATTGCCGCATTATTTGCAATTGGAAACTTGATGCTGGTCATTGTCCCCCGAATGCGGAATGATCAAGATCAGGAAGAATTGCCAGATATAAATGCTACTTATTTTGGAGGAATTACTCAATTCAAAAATCCGGTGGAATATGCTAAATATCTTTTTGAAGTCACTCAAAACAATGAAGAGACTTATATGATGTTCTCATCTCAGTTATATGCACTTGGTCATATTAATGCGTACAAAAATAAACATCTCCGCAGGGCAATTATGTTTTTTGGCACTGCAATTTTAAGTGAATTGTTTATCATCATGTCAATGGCCTGGGCCAGGGCATGGCAATTTTTATTTAACACATGAGAATTATTTTTATCATTTTTTCACTGTTTCTTGGTGCGTGTTCCCCAACATCAAATCCAGGACCTCAAGGGCTACCCGGTGAAATAGGTCCAACTGGTAAACCGGGACTACCTGGTGAAAAAGGCGAAAAGGGAGAGAAGGGCGATCCTGGACTACCCGGAAAAGATGGAAAGTCTGTTACAACCGCATTCATGCTAAATGCGCTGAAGACCATGCCGGAAAAGGTCGTGAGTACGATTCATTATCGCTTTGGTATTTCTGAAATGGGATTTGTGCTACTAACTTCGGACGGACGACTTTTTCAAATGAAGAACAAAAATCCAGTTACAGCTGGCGATGGATTTGTTTTTTTAAGTCAAATCGCAAATAGTGTTCATGAATTCACTTCTTTAACAATTCTTCCCGGGAGTGATGGGTCAAAGCAGATGTTTCTTGCCATGACCCAAAATGGATATGCATTCACTTCTGAAGATTTGAAAAAATGGACACAGAAAAAACCTTTAAATCTTAAGTGAACTTTTCTTGGAATTTCGGTAAGTATGAATAAAAATCGACCAAATATAGTTTATTCGACTGACCCCCATTATGCACCAGAACAGGAAGTAGAATTAACGACTTCGAGAGTTCAGGACTTCAGAGTTCATTTAGATCGGAGGGGCGCGGGTAAAATTGTGACGATTGTTCGTGGTTTTACCGGGAACAAAAAAGATTTAAATGAATTAGGAAGAGAACTGCGTAAAAAGTGCGGTGTGGGTGGATCGGTAAAAGAAAACGAAATCCTGGTTCAGGGAAATGTCCGGGACAAAGTTTTAAACATTTTAATTAAGAAGGGTTATGCTGCGAAAGCTTCCGGTGGATAGACCATTGGGAATCGCCCTTTAAAAGGAATAAATTCAGATATGAAATATTTTAAGTCCATTGCCTGGGTCTTATTGTTGGCGGGATTATGGTCCTGCACAGAGAAGGAAACCAAGGCTAAAGAAATAACCTTTTTGGTGACAACCAACGTTCGGGGTCAACTTGACCCCTGCGGATGAAAGGCCAATCCACTGGGCGGTCTGCCCAGAAGAGCCACATACATAAGCCAGGTTAAAGATAGCGGCGTAGATCCGATTCTTTTAGATGCAGGCGATGCGTTGTTTGATAATTATTACCTCGTATTAGGGAAAGAAGCATCATCCAAACTGAAAGCGAAAACAATTTTGGAATCTTCGGCCACCATGGGGGACTATATATATAATGTGGGGTATTTTGATCTGGCCGCAGGGTATGACTTTATCCAGGAAATGAAAACAACATTTGGTACGAATTTTATTTCATCGAATATTGTAAAAGCCGGTACGGGAGAATTGGCTTTTATTCCACATAAAATAATTGAAAAGAATGGACTGAAAATTGGTGTATTCGGTGTCACGACTGCACTCCCCGCAGCAGAAAAAGCCATTGAAGTCAAAGATTATATTGAATCAGCAAAGGTGAAAATCGCAGAATTACGTCCGCAAGTTGACTTACTTGTTATGCTGTTTAATTCCACGAGGGTTCAGGCAATTAATGCCATGGGTGATCTATCGGAGGTTGACTATGTATTTTTAAGCCGGGAAACAACCCGCACCCGTCCTGAAAAAGCCCAAAAACCTGATGTGCCGTTTACATATAGCTTTGGCATCCAGGGGAAGTATGTTGGTCGATTTGATGTAGATATTTCGGACAATAATCAACCCATCAAAGATGTCACAAGTGCCATGATGACCGTTTCCATTTTTGAGCAACGGTTAAATAATCTTCAAAAGCGAGATCCGAACCGGCCATTAGAGGAAATATACAAAAATAATCGTAATGTTTTAAATATGGTTAAGAATTATAAAAAAGCACTCACTGAATCAAAATCAAATTTGGCTGATGGTCTTAATGCATCATTTTATTCCTTGATCCCGTTGGGGCGTGATGTGGTGAGTGAAAAAACGATTTTAGCAGTTGTGGATGAAACATTAAAAACGTGCGATACATTAGATAAACAAGGCCTCCAAAGTTTAAATTAATGGATATCCGCACCCCACTTGGTCAATCAGTATTTCTTCTATTATTTTCCTGTATTGTAGGATTTGGTTCCAATTTAGTCAGGGGCGATTCGATCCCATGGATTGCACCTCAAATAGAAATAGCTGAATCAATTACACCTGAAACTGAAAGCAATGAACCTGTTCTGGCGGCGATTTCTCTGAGTCAAGCCAAAAACCTTTTTGATGACGGTACTCTTTTTGTAGATGCCAGGGATGATGCATATTATACAGCGGGTCATATTCAGGGTGCCCTAAAAACTGCATTCTTGATGGAACTTATTTTTACCATAGAAGCGATCCAGGATAAGAATGCGCCACTTGTTGTTTATTGCGGCGATCCCGGTTGTGGTGACAGTGAAGATTTGGCTTATAATTTGCAGGATTCCGGGTTTAATAAATTATATGTTTTTAAAGGCGGATGGCTGGAGTGGTCCAAAGCGGGCTACCCAAGTGAGCGTGACCAATGACGCGATATTTTAAGGTGCAGATTGTTTTCTTTTTCCGATTAATTATCGGAATCATATTTATCTATGCCAGCTGGGATAAAATTGCGCATCCTGCTGCTTTCGCTACCGCCATTGGTAATTATCATGCAGTGCCCTTTGGGCTGGAAAACATGATGGCCATGGTATTACCCTGGCTGGAACTTTTTGTGGGTGTATGTTTAGTCGCCGGAATTATGGTGGATGGTGCAGCAATCATGTGCATTTTGATGAATATTGTTTTCATTTTTGCCATTTCCCAGGCACTGGCGAGAGGAATCGATATTGAATGCGGTTGTTTTTCTGTTTCCAAGGAAGGTGGGGAAAATATTGGGTTACAGACAATACTCCGGGATATTGCATATTTGGCCATGTCTTTTGTGATTTTATATCGGAATGAAAAAAGATTAGAATTCTTCCCAAAACCCGTTTGACGATTTTATAAACACCATTAAATTTCCGTCGCTCAAATGGAGAATTATTGTTCCATTTATCAATGCGAGAGTAGCTCAGCTGGTAGAGCACCACGTTGCCAACGTGGATGTCGCGAGTTCGAATCTCGTCTCTCGCTCGGAAAACCCTATACCGATTTTTCGGGATAGGGTTTTGTCTTTTATATATTATATTATTTTAGCTAAGTACCATTTCTATATATTTTATCCGGAAAAAAGAAATCGATATTACATTGAAGAATAGAAAAATGGTTGAAGAAATAATTATGAATTGATTAGTTTTCCGTCCGAATATTGTCTCATTTTCTATAATAATCTATAAAATGTGTAGAGGAGACAAATAACACTTCAATTAAATAAAAAGGAATAGACATGTCAAAAACAAATACACTGGCAGATCAGATTAAATCACATTTTGCAGATTTCGAAGACAACCATGATAAAAACATGAATGGTAATAAAGCTGCAGGCAGCCGTGCGCGCAAAGCTGTGGGTGAAATAAAAAAACTGGTTACTGAATACAGAAAAGCATCTGTAGCCGGCGAATAAGTTAATTCAAATTAATTTGAATACTAAAAACCCCCTGTAAGAATACAGGGGGTTTTCTTTTATAAAAGAGTTTTATATATTTTGTTAATTATTTTTTTCTTCCTTTTTCTCCTTCAGTCGTTCCTCAACTTTATTGGCCCGTTTCATTTTATTACCGCCGGCACCTTGGCCACGAGAGCGTTTCTTTTGTTTGAATAACTCAAATTTGGATGGAATCATTTTGCGCGGCCAATGGTTGTTCACCATATCAATATCTGCTGTTTCCATATAAGGGTCTAAGGCGAACTCACTCACCGGCTTTACAGTGGCAAAAACTTTGGTTACTTTATCCCGATTCATGCGCCAGATTTCTGCAGGAATACGAAAAATAGATTCACCTCCATCTTCATAAGTGAATTTAAGAATAATGGGCATGACGAGACCACCGATGTTAGAAAATTGAATTTCATAATAATTAAAATCAGATTCATATATGGCCTTTTGTTTATCGGTCATCTCCAGTTTTTCCATATATTTTTCGTAATCTTCTTCGTCTAAGATTGTGACTTCAAATGGATCATATTTATTATAGAAATCATTGGCACCTTTATCTTTTTCAACAAGAGTTCTCCGAATATCTCTTTTATTATTCACCTCCCATGTTTGGCGTACCCGATCTTCTTTTTTCGCTTTCTTTTTTGGGAATTCTATATTGGGATCTTTTGTATCTAAGGTATACCATTTCACGTCATCAATAGAGAGATCCACGGGTTCGGTGCCGTAAAACCATCCCTGCCAATACCAGTCCAAGTCCACAGCAGAGGCATTTTCTATAATGCGGAATAAGTCGGAAGGTGTGGGGTGCTTAAACATCCAGGATTGTGCATATTCTTTAAATGCAAAATCAAACAATTCTCTACCCACCACAGTTTCCCTTAGAATGTTGAGTGCCGTCGCCGGTTTACCGTAGGCATTATTTCCAAACTGATATATGGACTCAGAATTGGTCATAATGGGCATAATATTGTCTCTATTACCTTTCATATAAGGCACAATATTTTTAGGTGGACCCCGCCGGGAA
The DNA here is from genome assembly GCA_014382015.1 of Fidelibacterota bacterium. GTDB lineage: Bacteria > Fidelibacterota > Marinisomatia > Marinisomatales > TCS55 > TCS55. The sequence continues at coordinate 10,957 of JACNKN010000075.1, forward strand.
GGATATTCTCGATCCCATTCCTGTTCCGTTAAAAATTGGAGAAAAGTATTGAGACCTTCATCCATCCATGTCCACTGCCGTTCATCGGAATTCACAATCATGGGGAAATAATTATGGCCCACTTCATGGATTATCACGCTGATCATTCCATACTTTGTTCGATCGGAGTAAGTACCGTCTTTATCGGGGCGACCATAGTTAAAGCAAATCATGGGATATTCCATACCATTGGCAGCTTCTACAGAGATGGCTACAGGGTAGGGGTAGTCAAATGTGTATTTAGAATATGTTTTTAGTGTTTGGGCCACTGCCCGGGTAGAAAAGCGTTCGTAGAGAGGATTCGCCTCCTTGGGGTAATAGGACATGGCCATGACGGTACGTTTGCCCATTTTTACGCCCATGGCATCCCAGATGAATTTCCTGGAACTGGTGAATGCAAAATCACGAACATTCTCTGCTTTAAATCGCCACGTTTTGGTCATTTTCAATCGGGATTTCTCATTTTCTTCCGCTTCTTCTTGTGTGATAATTATGATTGGAGATTTGGAACTTTTAGCACGCTTCAGGCGTTTTTGCTGCTCAGATGTCAACACAGCTTTTGCATTTTGTAATTCACCGGTAGCCGCCACAACGTGATCCGCCGGGACCGTAATATTTACTTCGTAATTCCCAAAGTTCAGCGTGAATTCTCCTCGACCTAAAAACTGTTTATTTTGCCAGCCGTACACATCATTATACATGGCCAATCGTGGAAACCATTGGCAGATGGTGTAAAGATAATTGTCATCATCCTTAAAATATTCATAACCCGGCCGCCCGCCGTAAAACATCCGGTCTTGGATATTGTACCACCATTTAATGGAAAAGGACGTTTTTTCCCCGGATTTGAGTGGGGCAGGGAGGTCAATTCGCATCATGGTTTTATTGATAGTATAATTGAGTTTTCGGCCACCTTTAACAATGACTTTTTCGATATTAAACCCGCCATCAAATTCATTCAGGATAGGGCTCGCATCTTCGTCACCCACAATCAGGCCCGGCTTCATAGAACGAAAGCTCATCCGTTCTCTCATGCTCCCAGTGGCTATCTTATACGTGTCGGAATCCTTGGCACGAACATTCTGATCAAGCTGCATCCAGATATAACTTAGTTCATCCGGAGAATTGTTGGTATATGTAATGGTCTCGAAACCTTCGATGCGTTGTTTATTGTCGTCCAGAGTTACATCAATTTTATAATCTGCCTGGTTTTGCCAGTAGCCATGACCGGGATAACCGGAGGCGGTTCTATATAAATTTGGCGTGGCAATCTGCTGGTCCAATTGTTTGAATTTATCAACCACTTGACTGGTTACAAACCCTAAGGATAGGGCGATAATTAAAATTTGTTTAATTGGTTTCATAGCTTCCTCATTAATCATTTTTGAATGTTTGCGAAATATTATGGTTATAAAAGAAAGCAAAATTACATAAAATCGGACTCAATTATGGTGGAAAATTTTATCATTAGGCGATTCCTACTCATAGGAATACTATCTTCACTGGGTTTTGCTCACCCATTTCATGTCAGTATTACAACCTTTCAAATGAATCCAGCCACCCATAGTATTGAAATTACATTGAAATTATTTTCGGATGATTTAGAGGATGCCATTCATCACGAAGGACTATCGCCTATAAATCTGGGTTCGAAGAATGAATACGGGAAATCAGATTCACTCATTTTTCGTTATTTGAATACGCACTTGAAAATTTTACTGGATCAAGAGATTTATGGATTTAACTGGATTGGGAAAGAAATTGAGCATGATATTACATGGTCCTACCTGGAAATAGAAAATGTGAAAATGTTTACCACGGCCAAAATCACAAATTCAATTTTTGTTGCTGACTATCAAGATCAATTAAATATCACCCATTTTTATAAAGGGAAACACATGGAAACGCTCATGCACCATAAAGATGAAACCGCGGGTACAATTCATTTTATTGATAGAAAAATTGACTGATGATATTATTCGGATTTACGGTTATTGAACTGGTTCAAATTCTCATCGGTGTTTTTCTGGGTATTTGTTTCATTCAATCCGGATTAGATAAAGTAACCGACTGGAAGGGGAATCTTAGTTTTTTAACCGAACATTTTTCACAAACTTTTTTCAAAAATACAGTACCATTATTACTTATCGTTATTACCATCCTGGAAGTAGCAGGGAGTTTGTTGTGTTTTATCGGCGTTGCCTACGGCATTATTTATCATGATTTCAATTTTCTGTTTTATGGTCTATTACTTTGCGGGATTAATTTGGTTGCCCTTATATTCGGTCAACGATTTGCAAAAGATTACGAAGGTGCTGCGGTACTGGTGGGTTATTTCATTTTAATTATGGTTGGCATGTTAACATTCCATTTTTAATGGTAATATCTAAAACTTTTTACATAATTCTGGAGAACAAATGAGAACATTTAATATTCTACTTTTAACCCTTTCCATTCTTGCCTGTCAGCCGCCACAGGCTTTACCAAGCACACCGAATCCTGACTTGGGAACCATCGCAATGAAACATCAATCAGATGGTAAAATATTGATCGATGCGGCTATGTCTGATTCGGCTGGATTTTTTCGATTGGCAGAAATGTGTGAGACTTTTGGCCCTCGAATTAGCGGTAGTGATAATTTAGAAAATGCCATTGACTGGATTTTAAATGAAATGGAAAAGGATGGATTAGAAAACGTCCATGGGGAACATGTGATGGTTCCAAAGTGGGTTCGCGGTAATGAATCAGCTCAAATGATTGCGCCCTGGAAAAAGGATTTGGCTATGCTGGGACTCGGCGGAAGTATCGGTACACCCCCATCTGGGATTACCGCTGAAGTTATGGTGGTGGGAAGCTTCGATGAATTGATCGAAAGAGGGAGCGAAGCCAAAGGCAAAATTGTCCTTTTTAATGTTCCGTTTACCAATTATGGCAAAACGGTACAGTATCGTTCTCGAGGAGCTGTTGCAGCAGCGGAAGTTGGTGCTGTCGCCAGTATCATTCGATCGGTAGGACCATTTTCCATGAATACGCCACACACCGGAAACAGCCATTATAAAGACGGCGTAGAAAAAATACCTCATGCAGCCATCACAGTGGAAGATGCGGCCATGATTGGACGGATGGCGAAACGGGGTCAATCAGTTACAATCAAACTGAATATGGAAGGACATTATGAAGATGATTCTCCTTCAAGAAATGTGGTGGCAGAAATTAAAGGTAGTGTGTATCCTGAAGAGGTCATTGTGATGGGTGGCCATATAGATTCATGGGACGTGGGGCAGGGTGCCATGGATGACGGTGGTGGTTGTGTCGCTGCCTGGCAGGCAGTAAAATTAATGAAAGATTTGGGCCTGAGACCGAAGAGAACAGTTCGGGTAGTTTTATGGACAAATGAAGAAAATGGATTGCGGGGAGGTAACGCCTATCGGGATGCCCATATGGAATCATTGGATAATCATATTTTAGCCATTGAGTCAGATGCAGGCGTATTTAAACCAAGCGGATTTGGATTTAATGGATCGGAAAGTGCATTCGCAATGTTGCAGGATATTGGTACGCTGTTGGCTCCAATCGAATCAGGAATTATCACAAAAGGCGGCGGCGGTGCAGATATTGGGCCAATAATGAGGGAAGGGGTCCCGGGAATGGGATTGCGTGTTGAGGGCTCAAAGTATTTCTGGTATCATCACACCAATGCGGATACATGGGATAAATTAGATCAGGATGAATTTAATCGATGTGTGGCCACCATGGCTGTGATGGCTTATGTGGTTGCGGATATGAATGAAAGGCTCCCGAGAGATTAAACAAAATAAAAAGTTGGTTCAGAGAAGGATAAATTATAATTTTCCACCCTCGAGGTAACCCCATTGTGAATAAATACATAACCATATTGATCATCTGTATATCCGTGAGTTTGATTCCGGCTCAGGATCGTCGAGCCACCATGAGCTCCGGTCCGATTGATTATATCAAAGAGGCACCGGTTTTGCCATTGTGTGCCGTTCCCACATTGACCGATGAATTTATAGAAAACCATATGGATAGAATGAAAACGGAATATCCGGATGTGTATCGCCGAATGCAAATACCACCGGTCCGTTATAAATCTGTAAATGTGGGTGATATTCAAAAGTTTTGGGTGATGGTTGACGACGGATCCGGCGGGACGAAGAGCGAGGAAGTGGTGGCAGAAATGTTAGCAAAAGGTAGTAACACAGCCATTTGGGCCGATACAGTCGAATTATCAAGTTCATCAAATATATCCCCATCGCTGGCAGAAGATTACTTAAAATTATTGGAAGAAAGTACGCCGGCTGGTTCCCGAGATTCTTCTAAAGGTATATACGATTTAGAACTGGAATATTTCGGATCACCGCCAAATTATGACGGTGATGGCATTGTAGATTTTTTGTTTGCGGATATTTTTTCCGGAGCAGGCGGCTATTTTACAGGACAGGATCAGACCCCCCAGTCCGGAAGTAATCAAAGGGACATTGTATATTTAGATACCCACTCGAGTGTGTCTTACGTCCAAGGGACATTATCCCATGAATTGCAGCATTTAATCCATTATAATTATGATAAATATGAATCGGTTCAATTCAATGAAGGATTGAGTGAAATGGCTACTATTGTTTGTGGAGGTGATTATATATCTCATGGACATTATTTAAACCAGGCGGATAAAATTGGATGGTCGTGGGTATCCGATGCGGCCCATTATGCCATGGCGTCTTTATTTACCGTCTATTATACTGAACAATTGGGTGATGGTGCCATTAAAGAGTTCATTCAATTAAATGCCGGTGGAAACCCTATGCAGGATTGGATGGCATTTGATCAATTATTAACCAATCACAGTGTGGGACAAACATATCGAGAATGGCTCGTGGATTGGTTTACAGCAAATTACCTGGATTACAAATCCATGAATTCGAAATATGGGTATGATATCTGGCTCCCGATGAGAGCCAGAAATACGGCAAAACATTTGTCAGGTAAGGTTGAATCAACGGGTAATTCTCTCATGAATTATTCACCCAATTATATAGAATACCAATCGTCTGTGGATTCAATGGAAATTACGTTTACTGCAACATCCAGTGGGACACCGCATTATCGTTCTATAGAATTCAATGATTCATCTGCAGTTGTAAATACACTTTCTAATGGGGCCAAACATTTGGTATTTCATGGGGATACCCTCAAAGTAAGGAATGCCGTTTTTGTCATCGTGAATCAACAGAATACCACCATGAGTTATGACTATATTTCCACTGGAACAGATGCATCCGGCTGGACAGGCTTCCAGGAAATTGCCCATGATGATGGAACAGCTGATTTATTTACCACATCCGATGGGAGCCAATTTGGATATCTTGGATGGGGGAATGGGAATCCCGGTTGGGGATGGGGTGTCAAATTTGATCCAAAAATGGCCATCAACCAGTTAGTGGAAATAAAAATGGTCATTGGTTTTGATCAGGAATTCAGCGGTTCAGGAACGCCTGCTGAGGCAGATAAAGATTTTAATCTCCACATTTGGAATGTTCTGGACAGTGAAGGCAATGTAGAAGATGTGATAGATCCAATCCTTTGGTCCACCCAGCGGACAAGTAACACCGGGGGCTGGACCATTATTGATATGACGCCTTATAAGGATAAATTATCCAACCTGGGCGAAATCGTCGTTGGTGTTGTGGAGGATGATACGATTGGAACCTATTTTGCCATGGATAATAATGTGAATGGAGAAAATTTTACATACGCCTTTAATTATAATAATGGCGGTGTATTAGATCCACTCCAGAATTTTTCCATCAGCGGTACATCTCTGGATGGGTGGAATTATTTTATGCGGGCATCCTTTTTTATTGCCGATGCAACCGTCCCGGATTTGAAAGCAGGATTTATGCAGAATTCTGTCTTTACAGATGAACTTAACCTATACATTATTGGGAATTCTATTATGGGTGTCGATAATATGGTAATTACAGCTAAAAATGATGGATTTGAAACCATTCTTAGTTCCCAAATCTTGGCTGGAAATGACAGCATTTTAGTCACAGAAAATTATCGTCTTTTTGCCAGCGGTGCTCTGGACATTAATGCCAGGGGTACGTTTCTATATGGACGGGATAATATTGATACAACATTTACCTACAATGTGAATTATACACTAGCGAAAGTTGGGGGAGATATTGTTTCCAGGGATCAAAATTATTTGATGAAAATCCCGGAAAACAGTTTGTCTGAAAATAGTTATATCATCATTGGTAGTGATGATATGAACCCGTCTACAAAAATAATGTTGAACTCATTGCCAGAGAAATTAAGTCCTGTTTATACCGTAAGTCCTGTGGGGAAAGAACTGGCAAATGGGGCTCGTATATCAATGGATGTTGGTCGCAATGACGCTAAAGATGTTTCCATTGGATATTGGGATGGGGAAACCTGGCGAGAATTAAATTCTGTTGTAACTGATAATGGTAAACGGATTGAAGGTGTTGGAACCCATTTGGGACAATATACCTTAATTCGCCGGGGCAGCGGTATGCCATTAGCTGTTGATGAAGATTTACTCATTCCAACAGAATATGCTTTGTATCAAAATTACCCAAACCCATTTAATCCGGAAACCATGATTCATTATGATCTGCCAAAAGGTGAATTTGTATCATTGGTGGTTTTTGATATTCTTGGAAGAGAATTGGTTACATTAGTTAATCAATTTAAACCTGCAGGTCGGCACCAAATTTTGTGGGACGGAAATAATGCAAAAGGCGCATCGGCTGTTACCGGAATTTATTTCTATCGAATTTCCACTCATGGATTTACCCAAACTAAAAAAATGGTATTATCTCGATGAATTTGCGAAAAATATTATTCTCAGGCATCTCTTTTATGCTGGTCATGTTTGCATGTGAAGATAAAGTGGATCCCAATTACGAGATTATATTTGAACCGACTGAACTCCAGTTTGGCAAAGTTGAAGCAAACCAAATTGTATCTCAAAAAGTTCGCGTAAAAAATTCAGAAAATTCCACGGGTACATTTACCGGCGAAGTTCAAATTATGGATTCACCAAAATTTACCATGGATTTTAATGGTGTATTAACATTGCAAAAAAATGAATCAAAGGAAATATTTATTACATTTCGACCCTCATCGGTGGAATCATATAGTGCGAAACTGACTGTGTCTAATGACGACTCCTTTGCGGAAATGTATATGAATGGGGAGGGTGTCTCTCCGGTTTCGTTTACTTATTCACCTAATGCACTCGAATTTGGTTTGGTGGAAGAAGGTGGTCATAAAGATATGGATTTAACCATTACAAATAATGCGGATTCCGGTTTCGATTTGGAAATTGATTTTTCAGTCGCCTCCAGCGAATTCTCATTTGTTGATGGTGTAACTTCCCATGTAATCCCGCCGGGACAATCCCAGGCGATTCCTATTCGATATTCACCTACAACCACAAGCATAAGTAAACATTTAGTCATTAATCATAACAGTTCTGTTAAGACCAATCCAATGAAAGTAACTCTATCAGGAATTATGGACAAAACGACAGATATAATTTCAGCTATTTCCGATGGATGGGATGCTTTCGAAAATAGTGATTATAGTGGGAGTGCTTCTAAATTCCAGGTGGCGATAACTTTTGCAAATACGCATGAATCCTATGATAGCCTGAATGCTGAAGCGACTGTAGGGCGGGGCTGGGCCTCGACGTTTCAGCGGAATTATTTTGGCGGGTATTATGACTTTAGTACCGCATTAGAAAAATACAATACATCTATCTCTGACGGTACAAGGTTGGATGCTTTGGCCGGGAAAGCTATTACCGGTAGATTAGTAAATTCATATGGAGGGTCCATTGAAGCAGCCCTGGATTTATTGACCCGTAAAGCAGATTATCAATTTTCCCATAAAACTTCTGTGGATTATAAAGATGTTCGGATGGCACTCATTCAATCTTATTTCAATACTGGAATGTTTACGGAAGCGGCATCTGAAATGGATCTCCTTGATTCTGCGAATGCGCCCCATTCAGCAGATCCGGCAGTCTTATTGGCCGCTATTCAAGTTTTATCCGGCTCTCTTTAATTGGAATTACAGGGTAAAACGGCCCTCGTAACCGGTGCCTCCCGCGGTATTGGCCCTTATATCGCAAAATCTCTTGCTCGGAAGGGATTCTCTATTATTGCGGTTGCCCGAAATGAGAGCGGACTTCAAAAAACAAAATTAGAAATTGAAAGTTTTGGCGGTATCTGCCATACGCAACCATATGATTTAATGAATATTAACGGGCTCGATGGGTTTGTCAATGATCTATGGAGTAAACATGGCCCCTTTCAAATTCTCGTGAATAATGCAGGCGTTGAATACTATCAGCATTTTGATCGGCTCAGCAAGGAAGAAATTTCATTAATTTTAAAAACAAACCTGCATGGTCCTTTAGAACTCTCACGATCAATTCTACCAAAATTTATTGAACAGAAATCAGGTCATATTATTAATATTGCTTCTTTAGCAGGGAAAAAGGGTGTGGCGTACAATTCAATTTATTCCGCTTCAAAAGCAGGATTAATCATGTGGTCAGACGGTATGCGACAGGAATATAAAGATTCTCCCGTGAATATTTCTGTAATTTGTCCCGGATTTATATCTGATGCGGGGATGTTTCATGACGGTCAAGAACCGCCTCCGCCATTATTGGGTTCATCTCATCCCCAAAAAGTAGCAGATGCTGTGTTAAAAGCGATACGAAAAGGATCCTGCGAAATTATTGTAAATTCCGGACCGATTCGCCCTCTGCTGGCTTTGGGTCAAATTTCATGGAAATTGGCTGATGCGATTCTTAGGTGTTTCGGTGTCCCGGCTCTTAGTCGGAAGCGGATTTCCGTTTAGCCGCCTGTTTTTGAACTTTACGTAATTTTCGACCCTTCCACCATTTTATTATTTTACTGTTTATGATCGGTTGAATGATGGGTTGTGATTTTTTCCACACCCATTCTGAAAAAGAAAAAACAAACATGTTCTGTGGAAATGGGTTATCTTCGTTTGATGGAAATAAATAATTAGATCTCTTATCCTTATACCAATCATAGGCAATTCTACCCAATGTAAATACGGGCAAAATAGTAATAACTGTACCGTAATTACCTTGAATAGGTGGCTTCATATCCGGGATTAATTGTAATACAGGGGAAAAAGATTTTTTTGTAATTATCTGAAATCCAACAATGGCGCCAATGGTATATACGCCATTCCAAAAACCTTTTTTAACTGAATTCTCAACATAAGATGGTCCAGTCCGAACTTTATATATGTTAAATATTGAATGATAAACGGGACGTCCGGTTGTATCCGCCAAGTGAAAAGTGGCAACTTCAGGATTGTTCATGGCGGGTTCAAAAAATATATTATCAAATTCCAGTGTGTCTCCATTATTAAATATCAAATATCCATCCCGACGCTGAAGTTCTTTCATCCGATCTTTCAATGATCTGGATTGATGGATAAAAATGCCATAATCATTATAAATGTAATAAATCGTATCTAACGCCATGGTATCCTGCTTAATATGATCAACATCAGTGTAAAAGACATTATTGTTAATGATTGAATCCACGATAACTGTTTGGGCAATGCCGTCTAAGTCAACGATAATATGACGAATATTTATCGTATCCCCCGAAACAGGATTCGTGGCAATACGTCTCATGAGAACCAATGTTGAATCAGCATAATCAGATAATGCGTAATCGGGGAATTCTTTGAAGGGGTAAAGGGTGCCCAATTCAATCGATTTATCCGAAAGAGTAAATGAATGGTTTATATCAATATCTTCTCCAGTTATTATCCTTAATTTGTATTTGCCCGGCATAACATTGTTGAAAGCAAATTGGCCACCGCCATACCGTTTCATGAACTTCTTTGAGGTTATAGACCTTGCGATTACTTTTTCGGTCGTATCCATAAGAATGACATTCGCCTTTTCAATCACGACACCGGATTTATATACAGCCACCCCGGAAACAGATAAATTCCCCGATGATTGGCTGGATATAATCCCAACCATTAAAGCAATTAATAAAATGAATCGCACTCGAATCATAGGGTAATTTAAATCAATTTAATGCAGGATGTGAGAAATCATGACAATAGATAAAAAACATCGTAATTTTTGGAAATGAATCAACGCTTTCAATCCCTGACTCAGGTACTATTTTGGTCTGTGTGTCTATCCGTCTCCTTATCTGCCCAGCCAAAATGGTCATTTCATATAGGGGGAGGTTTTTATAGTCCAACCCTGGGAATGCTTGATCCGGATTCAAATAATGTAATCCCTTCTTTAAGTACTTTCAGTAAAAATATGCTTATTGATTGGGGGGTCAAATATCAGTTTTATCCAAATACCAGAATTGGCTATGCACGGTCAAATTCATATCATACAGGGAAAGTAGGTGATTCAGATTTTTTACGTACTATCTCCTATCGATTGCTGACATTTGAAACATTTTATTTTCCCCGGAAGCGGATGGAACTGAATTTTATGTTAGCACCTATGTACAATAAAGGTACATTAAAGTTGACGGCGGAAAGTTCATCCAGCGATTGGGATACACTTTTAG
>JACNKN010000075.1:21958-25652 GCA_014382015.1 Fidelibacterota bacterium
CCATATTTATTCTTACTTTCAATTTCTTTTGGATTTCAAGTAGAGCAAGAAGAGACTTGTGATGGAGAAAAAATTCAAAAAGTAAAAAACAATGGTTTGCGATCCCTAAAGTTATCGGAAATTCCCTCATATATAATGGAACTGAAAAACTGTAAAAATAAAGAGAAAGCTAAAACAATTAAAAAATCAGCAAATGATAAACAACTGGTAGATGATGCCGAAAACTCAGGAACATTTGTTGGGCGAACATCCAGTTGCGCTTATTGTGTCATAGCATTCATTCTATACCTTGCCTTTGTTTGAGATGAGAACTTTTCGAAACCAATTTACTTTCGGAATAATTTTATTATGGCGTGTATCATTTTCTCAAAATATTGAATCCAATGATTCATATAAAACTGTACTGAGAATGAAATTAAAAATGGACGATGATCCAATCCTGTATCTGGATGAACTAAAATCAGCCCAGATGAATGTACTTCATCAATCCTGTGAAAAATATTTATTCATGGATAATCAAATGACGTCTAATGAAAAATTAAATCTTCAAGCGGGCATGATAAAAGAGGAAGCATATTATTTGTCAAAAATTGAATACAACCGGAAGCTGCCGGTTAAAATTAAACAGAATATCAGATATAATTATTTTTCTTCAATGTTAGATAATGACTGAACTAATTCTTCTCCCAATTCATCTAAAATGACCATAGACATTTCTTCAGCAATTTCATCCCCCATGAGTCCATTTTTCTCTAAAGCTTTCCAGGATTCCCTCAAAGTTTCTAGATCTTTTTTATTTGAGAAGATTTCATCCAAAACAGCCATAGGGACATGGTAATCCCTCAAGCGCTGATACATGTTAAATGTTGATATTTCCATTCCTAAAATTAATTCAATTCAATCATAGACTGAAAGGAGTTCCATGGATAAACATACAAAAGTCTTATATGGTTTATTGATTCTTGGGTTTTTATCTCTTTCGACCCAAATATGGCTTCAAACCCAGGCAATCAATGAACTCAAATTAAAAATGGAATCAGTACGGGAATTATTATACCGATTTGCCTGATTGCGCTAAAAAATAAATCATCCTAATTTCCGCCCCGATTCAGTAGAAATAATTTTGCTATATGAATCGTTTGGTATCATATTTATAAGAAATTGGTACTAAAGAAGCAGAAATAGGGCGTCGTACCCAAGTGGTCTAAGGGATCGGTTTGCAAAACCGCCATTCGCCGGTTCGAATCCGGCCGACGCCTCACAAAGGTAAGAACTACCGGCGAATCGCAGGTTCCCAGCCTACTCCCGAACGATAGGAGGGCTGGCAGGGATTCTCAGCCTTCACCCTATTTACCTTGCCCGGGTGATGGAATTGGTAGACATGATGGACTTAAAATCCATTGGCTGTATAAGCCGTGCCGGTTCGAGTCCGGCCTCGGGCACAAGTAAAAAACCGTTATTTTTCGAAAGAGATTTAGCGGTTTTTTTATTGGATTGAATAAGCCGTGCTAAACGGTTCCCTGCCCGACTGTCTTGGACAGTCTTTCAGGCAGGGGGTCCACCCTCGGGCACTTGAGTTAAACCCTCTTTTTTTTAACCGAGATTGGAGGGTTTTGTTGTTATATTCTGCAACCATGAATCTTTATCTTGGCTTCATTAACTGGAACTATTGCATACGGATCAATACATTCATCATTATTTTGGCCTTCACAGTTGCCTCAGGCCAATCTCGCATTGATGGTCAAATTATAGACAAAAACACAGGAGAGCCACTCATAGGTGTTAATGTATTTTTTTCTAAAACATCTATAGGTACAACCACAGATAAAGATGGGTTATATACCATAAAAAATATTTCAAACGGACGATACGAACTGGTTATTTCTATGATCGGTTATTCGATGAAAAAAAAAGAAATTAATTTATTTTACAGCGAAAAGGTAAACTTGGATATTGGATTAACACCAGAAGCCATTAAAATGAAGGAGATTAGGGTTACAAAAAAATCCAATAAACAATGGAAAAAAGATTATAAGGTTTTTAAAAAGGCCTTTTTAGGTCATAGTGAAAATGGTAAATCATGTAAAATTATAAATGAATATGTTTTGTCTTTTAAGCATAGGGAAAATATTTTGTCAGCTTTAGCTCAACGGCCGTTAATCATTGAAAATAAGCAACTTGGATATGTAATTACCTATTATTTAGACGAATTTGCCACAAATAATACATTTCTCCGTTATGATGTTGAGTCATTTTTTAAATTTTTCTTTGTGTCAAGTACGCTATTTGTTCGTTATTCCGGAGAATCATTTTTTACGAAAATGCAACCTGAATCTGAAAATGAAAAACAAAGGTGGATTCGAAATCGCCAAACAGCCTACAATGGATCATTGAGACATTTATTGACGACAATGGGAGAACGTTTCGATTGGCGATATAATATGAAAGGAAACCACCATAGAGAACGGTTGGATTGGACATTGATTTCCGGGTCTAAATACGATCCTTTGGTTATAGAAGGATTTGAATTGTATCCATCAGAAGTACACAACGAATATGATTATAAGGAATTATTAAATGATAGTTTGGTGTGGATTTCTAAGAATGACAACGAACTCATGTTGTCCTTTAAAGATAAGTTAATGGTCCGATATATGGAAGAAGGGGAGGAATTGGGATATGCATTTGATCCATTCCTAGGTTATTCTAAACCAAAGATTTACCAAACGTCCGTTTTAACATTGGGAAAGGATTCTGTTATTTTTGATAAGAAGGGCCGATATTTTGAGAGATTTATGATTGAACAACAGGAATATATGGGTTGGGAACGTGTGGGGGATCAACTACCATTTGATTATTTACCCATTCAAAATTGACAAAAGCACCTTCCTTTGGATATTTTTTTTAAATCTGATAACTCTGGTTAAGATTTAAATAATTTCATATTAAATTGGTTCAAATAATTTTACGGAAATATATGAATAAAAATACAAAAATATTGTCCATGTCTCTTGTGACAATTCTATTGAGCTGCAGTTCCAATAAAATTTTATTCCCGGCACAATTGGAATACACAACCAATGCCCAGTTGGTATTAGACTCCTTTATACCCTATATGCAATCACAGGGGTATTCGGTTCTGAATATAAATAATACACGGATGACGATGATGGGTCCCAGCGGTTTTCTGACAACTGAATATATTGAGACCGAATGGCGACAAACCGGATTTTTCGATGAAAAAACCGGGAAAGAGTATATGGTGAAACAAAAAGTGTGGATAATGCTTGATTCGAATGTAATTACGGTAGAATCTGTTGTCGGCTATATGGATGAGGGGGAGGTGAAAACGCGCGATAATGCACCACCTGATTTATACCGATTTTTAACAGGATTGCCCGAAGGGCTACGAAATTTAGTTTCATCTAAATCTCTTTAAATATCTTTAGAAATTGAAACAATAATATTGGAGAATATCCGCAGTTTATACTGCGAGTCCTTTTTAATTAGATAATCTAATTGTGAGATATATCACAATGAAAAATAGATTCTTGATCAGAGGGATTGCGTAAGGTAACTTAGTCCATGCTTAAAAGGAAGATGGTCTTCCATTTAGCAGGGAAAATCATAAAAGGAGCTCATTATGAATCGTACATTAAAAATGTTATTTCTGCTGCTTTTTGTCTCATCAGTT
>JACNKN010000077.1 GCA_014382015.1 Fidelibacterota bacterium
GAAATCCAGGGATAATATTTATATGTCTATGACCAAATGGTTTACACCTGCTTGAACTGATTCGATCGGCACCACGACGGATACAGTATATAATGCAGAAGGGCGTGTGAATAAAACGGAATAGTTCTTTCGGGTAACGGCGGCGACTACCAGTGGACTTGAAGGAGAGTATTCTACTGAAGCAGCAGCGGTAGCAAGATATAACGGCCCTGTATGGTATGTAGCAGTAGATGGCACTTCGGAAGGAGACGGGCAAGAGGCGTCTCCATTTACAGATTTAGCAACCGCCATGAGTGCTGCAGGGAAAGGGCATACAATTATATTAAAACCAGGGACTCACAAGGGGAACGGAAATAGAGATATCCTTATTAGCGAAGCGAGAAAGTTAACAATTCGATCAGCAACATCTGCTGAAGAAACAATTTTAGATGCAGAAGGATCTCGCCATTTCAATTTTATGGGTCCGGTAGATTCAACCTTTCTTGTCATAGGCATAAAATTCACTAACGGGTCTGCCTCAGATATAGGCGGATGGAGGGTTGGTGGTTCCATGTGGTTTGAAGGAGGCAATTTCTGGGATGAAGCTACACAGCAGAATATTGAAGGATATCCATCTCCCCGATTTTATTAATGTATCTGGGAGAATAATCAGGCTGGCGGGGGTGATGATTTGGGTGCCGGCGGTGCGTTAGCATTTCGGGATGCCTCTCCTGAATTTTATGATTGCACATTTAAAAATAACAGGTCCAGTACGAGAGGAGGCGCGGTATATATGCAATCGTTTGATGCAAACCACACATCAAGCCCGCTTTTTAAAAATTGTACTTTTGATAATAATGAAGCTTACTGTCGAAATGAAACTGCCATGGGTGGCGCAATAAATATCGAAAACGGCGGCGTAGCCAAATTTATAGGTTGTCGTTTTTCAGGGAATCGTGCTTTTGGTGAAAATCAGCCGGCTGACGGCGGTGCGGTTTTAATTGGATATGGATGGGATACGGGAGCAAGAAATGATGTTTTATTTTCCCGGTGCATATTTGATGGAAATTCTTCAGAAGGGTCAAACAATAATGGTGCCCAAGGGGGTGCAATCAGTGCCCATGCTCCCTATACACTGGTAAACTCATTGTTTGTGAAAAACCGAGTACAAGGTGGCTGGGGCGGCGGCGGCGCGCTTTATTCAGATGTACAGGACAATGCTGGCGTGAATGGCCCATCTTATGTAATAAACAATACAATTGTTGGAAACGAGGTGTTGGATCAGGGTGGAAATCCATCCAATGAAGGTGGTGGAATTTTTATGGAAAATGGCTGGCGGCAGACCGGTGTCTGGTTTAACAATATTGTTTATTATAACAATGCTGGAAGCAACAAGGCGGTTCGTTGGTCCGATGGCTCCTCAATATCTTTTGGATATTTATGTGCAGATGAAGGGGAAGGCCAACCTTGGTGGGATGGTGGAACCATGACTATGGAAAAACCAAAATTAAAAAATCCCGGTGGCGGCGATTTTCGGTTAACACTGAATAGTCCGATCATAAATACTGGAGCAGACGAATTTGGCGGTATAGATGCGCCAAAAGTTGATCACAGAAACTATTACCGCTTAGAGCAAACAGATATCGGCGCATATGAATTTGGCGCCAGCAAGTATATTTTGGAACTGTATGATGATATTGCTGCAAATCAAGACACGACTTATTTAACAAAAGGTCAGATATTTACGGTAACGATTAAAACTAAAGATAACCAGGACCAGGTTGTTACAGAGGCAGAAAAAGTTAAATGGGTGATTAGTCCCACAGAAAAATATATAACGATTGTAGAATCCGATACCGTTACGTCCAGTGGTGCTGCTTCAATCAAAATACAAGCCAGTGAAACATCCGGGTTTAAATTCCGTGTGGCTGTAGATATTGCTGATGCGATTCGAGTTACAAAAATATATGTAATTGAAAAATTATCAGACTTTTCTCCACCAGCTATAACAGGCATTCAAATTTCACCACCTTCGTGGTCCCAGGGAAATAATTTTGAAGTGGCTTGGACCAACCCCGATGAAACTAATTATAAAAATGACCATGGTATTGAATTTTTAGGTGCTTATGTCAAAGTTGGGGATGCATATCCGGAATATTTTCAAAGGACGGCCGGCGCAGTTTCATTTGATGTAAACAAAGCCAATATAGAAGTTCCTGAACTGGGTGAATGGAATATTAGCGTTTGGCTGGTGGATGAATTCGGTAATGATAATATAGCCAGCGCCGGATCTGTCACTGCTAAATATGATGACCAACCACCGGATGAATTTGATATTTATTGGCCTTGGATTGATAGCTGGGTGAGCGATAAGCCTCAATTTCGCTGGGACATGTCCGACGACTATCCATCAGGTATTCAACTTTGGACGATTTATTTGAATGATAATGAATATGGTACTTATGATAATTCCCAAGTAACATTTGATGGGAATAATAATGAAATTTACATTGAGGCAGAAACATCCATCCCCGATGGATACCATAGCTGGTATATGGAAATCAGAGATATGGCCGGAAATGTTCAGCGGTCCAACGATACAATCAATTTTGGTGTGGATGTTACACCGCCGATGATAAATCACAACAGTCCCCTTGGGACCATTGATGCGGGCTCTACGACACCGACCATTAATGTTAATATCAATGATAGTGCATCCGGTGTGAAGTATGCGAACCTCCATTACCGCCGTTCGGGCAGTGGTGGCGGTTTCGTCACAGTGGACTTAATGAGCGGTCCCGTGAGTATTCCCGGCAGTGATGTCAAAGAAGATGGTTTGGAATACTGGATTGATGCTGAAGATAATGTAGGTAATTATGATGCATGGCCCGGGATTGGTGAATTGCATGCTGTTAGTGTCCGATCTGAGGGGAGTATTAGTACAGCAGATAATTGGTCCAGCGGTATTCCCGGCGGTACGGACTCTACCAACTATCTATTCTTCTCCATTCCTTTTGAAGTCGGCAATGCGAAGAATGCCATTACATCCATTATGGGTCCGGCAGATGAATTCATGTATCGTCTGTTTTCCTATAATAATGGATGGCAGGAAGATCCCCCTTCCGTGACTATGGGGAATGCTTATTTCTTTATTTTTGATCCGGATAAATATGAGGCAGAAGGTATGCCTACAAAAATAGAATTTAATTTTGGCCAAGGAGTCTCCACACCGACTGAACCCCCTTATGGGTTTGGCGTGTCAGCAGGACAATGGAAATTTTTTGGTAGTCCATATAATTATAATGTTTCGCTGGATAATGTATATACAGAAAGCGGCGAAAACATTCGAGACGCAGGATCTATTTATACCTGGAGCGGTTCCTGGCGGAGCGCAGGTTCATCCCTCCAGCCATGGAAAGGGTATATCTTTAAATCCGGCGGTGCGACAAAACTGAATATTGATGCCCGGGGCAGTGGTTTTGGCAAAATGGCCAAATCCATAAATATTGATGATTATCCCATGGATGCTGATGAGTGGATTATTGATATGATAGCTACCACAGGCAATGCGCGGGACGAGCTGAATGCAGTGGGTGTCCGGCAAATGGCTGAAGATGGTTATGATCGTCTTGATGAATTTGAGCCGCCTGCAGTCATGGGTGATATTGTTCTCAGAATTGATAATCGTGATCGGGTAGAAACACCGGATCTTTATGCGAAGGATATCCGCAAGCCCAATGAAGCGGGTCATTATTGGGATCTTCAAGTATTCGCTCCAACGAATGGACAGCGGACCTACCTGACTTTTGATGGCCTGGGATATATCCCGGAAGAATACGATGTATTTTTAATCAACAAAACCACCAAACAGGCCAAGAACCTGGAATGGGAAAGTCGTTATCGGTTTGCCAACACAGGATCCGATGATTACCTCAAACAAGACTTTCGTCTGGTTATAGGTACAAAAGATTTTGTGAATGAAAACAATGCAGGTGTTAATCTATACCCGGATGCTTTTCAATTGAGTCAAAACTTTCCAAACCCATTTAATCCACAGACATCCATCATGATTAGTATGGAAGAAGATGCTCAGTTGGATCTAACGATTTTCAACCTGTTGGGTGAAGAAGTTACGCGATTGGCGATTAACGAGCATCGTCCTGCGGGCTACTATACCTTCATCTGGAATGGCACCAATACCATGGGTAGTAAAGTATCTACTGGCGTGTATTTTTATCATGCCATGATTCGAAATACTCAAGGGAAAGTGGTTCTGAATAAAACACGGAAAATGATTTTCTTAAAATAGTTTGGAAATTGGTGAGCGGTTATTTGTAACTGGTAACTGGTGATTAGTGTGATTTCATTCAATCATTCAATTTCACTCAAGCAGGACGTGTCGTCCTGCGGACGCGCAAGATGCTCGCCCCACATTATCCCTCATCAATTTCCCATCTTCCCTATCCGCGCAAGCGGACGATTCGATTGAAATAAGGGAATGGTTAATTGTAACTGGTTCCAAAAAGCCTCCTCCCTTCACGGGGAGGTTGGGTGGGGTCAATAAATAATGGAAAACATTTATATTGTAGCACCAGAATTTGTTTTATCCTGAAAAGGATGGCCATCCAAATTTTTGTACATTATTCTAATTCTACATATAAAACTTTGCGGAAGTTTGAAACTTTCGCAAAGGCTCCAATCACCTATCCAATCATATTCATTTAAAAACGGTGATTTGGATTGCAAGAATGAGGAATCGATTTGTTGTAAAATATTTGTTTTTAAAAATGATTCACGAAATTCATCATTTCAATCCAAAAATAAAAAACAAACTCAAACAGGACGTGTCGTCCTGTGGTTCCCTGAATAGGTGGTATGAAAAGTTCGTTGATTTACCCATTTTTTATATTTCCACCTTTTCAAGATTAGTCAGTAAAACTTTGCGGAAGCGGTCAGCTTTCGCAAAGTTTCCATTCATCCATTCATCCATTCATTTTTCTTTCTTTGTTGCGTGTATCACAGGTTATTCATTACTTTTTATGTAAATTTGTAGGTAAACAGGAGTATCTCATGCAGAGAATGCAGCATATAATTCGTTTTGCAATCATGGCATCGGTCATTTTTGCCCAAGTGGATGATGGATCACAAGCAAAACCCACAGCAGCTGTGCTGGATTTTGATGGGTCTGGAATCACAACCCAGGAAGCACAAGTCCTCACCCAGAGGCTCGGTTCCGAGTTGGTTCAAACCAATGCACTGATTATGGTTGAAAGAAACCAGATGAGTGAAATCATGGATGAACAGGGATTTCAACAGGCCGGTTGTACGTCGGCAGAATGTGCCGCTGAAATTGGTGCATTACTCGGTGTGCAAAAAATGATTACCGGTTCGTTTGGGAAAATCGGGAATTCCTATACCATCGAGGCGAGAATGTTTTCTGTTGAATCGGGGAAAACAGAAAAAACAGTGAGTAAAACGTATAAAGGTGAAGTGGATGGTCTTCTGACAGAAATCCAAATAGTAGCATGGGAATTGGTGGGACTTCAAGCACCGGCAGATTTGCTGGCCAAAGCCGGGATTACACCACCGGAAGAAAAAGTGGCTGAGGCAAAACCGGAAAAGAAAAAAGGCGGCAGCAAGTGGCTGCGAAACACATTTATTCTACTCTTACTTGCGGGCGGCGGCGCTTATGCTGCCATGCAGGCCGGCGATGTCCCAGACCTCCCCGAACCACCTGAACCTCCTGCCAGTGGTGGAGCTATGTTTATGATTGGAGGTGGAAAATGAGACGCCTGTTATTCATAACAACAATATTTTCTGTTTTATTTGCACAAAATTACCAAAGTGAAATCCAGCCTATCTGGGATAATAATTGCACCGCATCTTGCCATAATAGCGGTAATGTGAATGGTGGACTAAACCTGACGGCTGACCGCAGTTATCAAGAATTAGTCAATGTGGCTTCTCAGGGATATTCCGGTACGAATCGCGTAACCCCCGGTGACCCAGCAACATCCGTTTTATACCAGAAGATTGTTGGAAATACTTCATTTGGGGATCGTATGCCCAAGGGCGGGTCTGCTCTGGCTCAAACGGATCAAGATAAAATCCAAAAATGGATAAAAGAAGGTGCGAAACAAGAATTTGGTGGGACAGCTGGTGGTGGATCCTATGATTTTGAACAAGGGGCAGAGGTGGAAGTTTTGGCTTCTGAAATGAATGGTTCTTCCCATTTTAGTGTGGAATTTTTCATCATGTTTCATTCAGAACCCAATGAGGACCAAGAGATAATGGAAAGAGAAAGTAATGATGGATCTTATAATGACTTTTTCTTTGAGTATAATAACTCAACTAAAGAATTTGAATTGTCTATCGATCAAGTGGGGTCACTCATCTATGCTGAATCTAATTTAATGAGTGGTGGCTATAATGGTTGGCATCACGTTTATTTCGAATATAATAATCAAGATTTGAACTTCTTCTGGAATGGAAATAATGTAGCTTCAGTCCAAGGAATTCCAAACCTAACCTTCCCAACATCGAGTAAACATATAATATTTACAAATTTTAAAGGATCCATAGATGGTGTTCGCTTTCGGAAAGCATCTGGATTCGAAGGTATTCCCGGTGGTATTTGGGATCAAACGAATATGGGTAGTGATGCAGTCGTTGTATGGAATTGCAATGAAATTCTAACGGATGCATCTATAAACCCGAATCATAACAATCAATACTTAAGAGATGATTCCGGTAAAAATAATCATGGGTTAATTGAAGGTAATGGCCAATTGGATGGTGATGTTTTTGGTGGTACCGGGGGTGGTGGATCCAATATGATTGAGTTTAATGTTAGTAGTAATGAAAGTTTATCTGGCGGAGAAACCCGTATAGGATTAGTTAGACCGGGTGATGATGCAAATTATTGGTCCAACCGATCTTGGGATTGGACATTTGGGGCATTTACTTTTCCGGGAAATTACCCTACATCTGTGTGGAATAATGAAATTCCCGATGAAAATGGCTATCACTTAATCGTTTTTTATGATGAAAACAACGATTGGATACTAGATGATGCCAATGAGGCTTTTGCCATTTCTCCAGCTTTTGATATTCAAGGGTCCTACGCAAATATTGGTACACTTGATTTACAAAAGAGCGGCGGCGGTGGCGGATTCACCATTACGGTGGAAGTGGAGTTTAACGAAGATTACTCTCCCGGCCAAGTTTGGTTAGGTGTCTGGGAATCAACTGATGATCCTGCCACAACACAACCGATATTTGAACATCAGGTTGGGGAAGACCCTAGCCCGCCATTTCCTTTTATACGTTCTTATGGATTTGACTGGACACTTCAAGATGGTAAATCCTACAAGGTGGGAGGGTTCTTTGACACGAATAATAACAATATGCCCGATGATAATGAACCCCAAGGAATGACCCAGGATTTTTCATGGCCCGTATCTCAGCCTGTGATTCTGGTTATGGAAGATATGGCCGGGCCGGAAATCGATGCAAATTTGACGGGAATCTCTGGTGCAGAAGGTGAAGCTATAGATATAGAAGTCCAAATTAATTCAAGTTTTGGTGTGCAAAGCGCCGATATTGAATATTATGTAGGCGGCAGTTCCCAAATGCAGATATCAAATATGTCCAGTTCCGGAGGAGATATTTGGCAAGGATCCATACCTTCAAGCGATGTAACGGCCAGCGGCTTACTTTTTGAAATAAGAGCTGAAGATTCTCGCGGAAGAGATTCATTTTCTGGGATTGAAGAAGTGCGAGTCGACTTTAGTGATGGGGATATGGCAAGTACGTCATCGGAAGTATATAAAATGATATCTTCACCGGGCCAGCTCCAAAATGCATCTTATACAGCTGTATTAGATGAATTGGGCGATGTGGACCCAACGCTTTGGCGATTCTTCCGCTGGACCGGTAATGGATATGCAGAAAATTCTGGTTCCTTTACTTATGGAAAAGCCTATTGGTTAATTACCGAGGAGTCTCAAAGCATTAGTGCTGGTGCAGGGAAATCCACACCCCTAAAAAATCCACCTGCGATTAGTCTTTCTTCTGGGTGGAATATGATTGCCACGCCATTTGCTTTTTCCGTTGACATGAATGACCAAAGCTTAAAAGTTGAGGGAGACGTTGAGCCGGCCCTTTACGAATACAATGGTTCATCTTATAGCAACGCATCAAGACTCAACCCCGGGAAAGGGGTTTGGGTGTATGCAAACGAATCAGCATCCATTCAATTTGATTTTATCAGTGCGATTCAAGGAGCCACGTCTAAGGTTAATGATATTGATGATGAAATTGAGGGCGGTTGGAAAGCCAATATTATTGCCACTGCGGGCCATAAACAGGATCAAGTGAATGTTTTCGGTACACACCCATCCGCAAGTGAGGAATGGGATAAGTATGATCGCAGGGAACCCCCGGTGATTGGTGAATATATTTCCGTGGCTTTTGAAAATGGCAGTTGGAATCGTCGAAGTGGCCGATACAGTCAGGATATTCGTCCAGAAGGAAATCAGACTCAATCTTGGAACTTGACCGCACGGACTAATATTAAAGGGATTGTAAGCCTCAGCGTTGAAGATTTAGGTGTAATCCCCATGTATCAGGATATTCGATTGGTCGATACATCGCTTGGTATTGTTTATGACCTTCGGTCAAAGAAGGAAATAACATTTACATCACAGGGCACAGAAAACCCATATTATTTTCAACTCATGGTCGGGTCTGCCAATGAGATTCAGGATCAGTTGGATGAAATGGGAATAATCCCAAATGCCTTCGAACTGGCACAAAATACACCGAATCCGTTTAATCCGGTGACCAATATCCGCGTTTCCTTGGTAGAGGAAGCTATTGTTACCCTAAAGGTATATAACCTCCTTGGAGAAGAAATGAATACCTTAGCACTAAATCGATCTTTAGGAAAAGGAAATCACCGATTTATCTGGGCAGGAAAAGATGATCATGGAAATCAACTGCCTTCCGGTGTTTATCTATATCGGATGGAAGTGAATTCTCCTAAAGGTCATCGTTTGTATCAAAGTACCAAGAAAATGATATTAATGAAATGATGAAAAGACTATTATTCATTGCATTTTGTATGAGCACTTTTGCTTTTGGGCAAAAGGAATTTGGTAAAATCACGCTACCTCTCGGACGTGTCCAGGTTCAAAAGGGTGGGACTGGCGATTTTAAACGCGCCATGCCGCGAATGAAAATTCATGAAAAAGATGTGATTAAAACATTGGCTAAATCCCGCTGTGAAATTTCATTAGTCGGTGGCGGAAAGTTGCGCATTGGTCAAAATTCAGAGTTGGAGATTACGGAAGCCAATGTAAAACCTATGGAAAAAAACTTTGGTGCTACGCTGAAAAAAGGTGATGTGTGGGTGGCAGCCAAAGCAGCTTTTGGTGAAAAGAAAAATGTATCTGTTCGAACGCCTACCGCTGTTGCGGCTATTCGTGGAACTAAATATAGAACCAAGGCCGGGGACGACGAAAGTTCTGTATTAGTATATGAAGGTAAGGTAGATGTGAATGCTGCCAAAAATGTAACAGAAGCCCGTAAAAAACAAAAGAAACAGGGCTTTCAGCCTGGTGGTGGCGCACCCAAATTTACGTTGGGACCCGTTACAGAAATTAAAGCACCAACCCAGGTTTCCGGTCCTTACGAAGTTTCTTTAGAAGATTGGGTGAGTTTGGTAGAGGGGATGCAAATAAACGTGAGAAAAGACGGGAAATATTCCATGTTTAAATTTGATCAGGATGCAGATACAGGGCTTGATTTTGTTAAGTGGAATAAGGAACAGGATGCCAAGGACGGAAAATAGGTGAACCAAAAAATAAATACCAATTTGGAGGTGTTAAGTTTTAACACCTCTTTTTTTTTAAATCCCCATCTGCCTTTGGTATCTTCCCCATGATTGGAGAAGAAAATAAAGCGAGCGGTCAAATAAAATTTAATCATCCTTTTATTTCCCCCATTTTGGGGGAACCCAAAGGGGATAAAAAAGATGGGAATATCAAGCATGTCTACCACCCGTTTGAATGGGGAAGTCAGGCAGGTAGCACCAGCGTAAGCAGCGGATCAAAAAATACGACTTATTATCGATCTTTAATATATAATGTCTGATTTCTTAAAACGAATTGGTATTGGTGGTGCCATTGGTCTGGCAGTGGCCATCCTTGTTGGGTGGGGATCCTATGAAGTCTCTTTTGTAAAATCTCTTTTAGATGGCTATGAATTTTTGTCTTATGATGGCCGTATGCGGGCGAGAACCGCCGGTGTGGAACAAATGTCTATCGAAGATGTGGTCATTGTTGATATTGACAATACCTCAGTAGCACCGCCGGAAGATGGGGGATTAGGCCATTATTTTGACTGGCCACAGGCCTACCACGGACGGTTAATTAATACCGTTTCATCCGGTAACCCTTCAGCCCTCATTTTTGATATCATATTTGATAAGGAAAATTCCTTTAACTATGATCTTGTCAATGCACTTACATCAGAAAATGCACCTCAAGGAGAGGCATTAGTTGATGTGACGAACCAATTTTTAGTTAGTAATGATCCGTCCCAATTTTTAGAAGCCACTTACAATACGCAAAAAACATACCATGCATTGGTGTTTGAAGAAGAGGACACACTTAATTTTCTATACAAAATGGAAACAGAGCCGGAAGGATATTATTATGAAAACCATATCATTCATGGCGTTTCGGAAGAAGCAAAATCTAAACTCCCACAAGCGGATCGGATTGGAAACACCTATGTAGATTTACTTTCCGCTTCTGTAGGCGCAGGGTCTGCCAATTTTCCCCAGGATGAAGATGGCGTTATCCGCCGTTCGCCAACGGCTATTTATTTTGAAGGGCCAGATCATGTCTATCCAAGTTTAGTGATGTCGGCTGCCATTGATATTCTTGGGATCAAAAAGGATGGCGGTTTTAAATATGATTTTGAAGATCAGGTTTTACGGTTGATTGATACAACAGACACAGTTGTACGGGAAATTCCCATTGATGAACATGGACGGATGTATGTGAATTACTACGGCCCATTCCAGACATTTTATTATTTACCCTATATGTACTGCTTCGATCCAGAAATGCTTCCCCCTGAATATTGGGAAGGTAAAGTGGCCTTTGTGGGGGCATCATTGCCGGGACTGATGGATTTACGTAATACGCCGGTTCAGGAAACATTTGCAGGCGTAGAAATTCATGCCAATGTGATGCAGAGTCTGCTTAAAGATGAATTTGTTCAACCCAAACATCGTTCTGAAACCTTTATCATGATTATTATTATTTGTGTGGCGTTGGGTGTCGTTGTGAGTTTACCGGAAAAACCATTATATACATTGCCCGTACCACTGGTGGGGATTGTGGCATGGATATTATTCACATACAGCCAGTTCTTTTCATCATTAATTATGTGGGAGATTGTGCGCCCTGCTTTGGCCATGATGGGGACTTATGGGAGTATATTCCTTTATAATTTTCTTATAGTGGAAAAAGATAAGCGATTTTTAAAAGATACGTTTGGGGCGTATATATCCCCGGAACTGATCGATCAAATGTTTGATGCAAAAGAAGAGCCATCTCTTGGTGGAAACGAAGGATATCACACGGCCTTCTTTACGGATATACAGAGCTTTTCTGCCTTTTCGGAAAAACTCACGGCCAGTGATTTGGTGGAATTATTAAATGATTACTTAACTGAAATGACAGATATCCTACTGGATAATAAGGGAACATTAGATAAATATATTGGTGATGCGATTGTGGCATTTTATGGCGCACCGGCTCCTGTGGATGATCATGAATACTGGGCATGTATTACCGCCATAAAAATGCAGGAAAGTCTGGATGAATTGCGGAATAAATGGCAGAGTCAAGGGGATCGTTGGCCGGAGATTGTTCATAATATGCAAAATAGAATCGGTATTAATAGTGGGCAAATGGTTACGGGAAATATGGGTTCTACCATGCGGATGAATTATACCATGATGGGAGATACGGTGAATTTGGCTGCACGGTTAGAAGCGTCCGCGAAACAATATGGCATTTATATTCAAGTGGCTGATGAAACATATAAAGCATGCAAAGAACAATTTATTTGGCGTGATTTGGATTATGTAATTGTTATGGGAAAATCAGAACCAGCCCAAGTGTTCGAACTGATTGCAGAAAAAGGAAAAATGCCAGATGGCTATGATAAACTTCTTGATACTTATCATGAAGCACTCGGGTTGTACAGAAATCAGGAATGGGAAAAGGCCATTGAAGCATTCAAAGCTTCCGATAAACTTGAAGATATGTTTCCCGGTAGAAAGACGAACCCTAGTCGCGTTTATATTCCCCGTTGTGAACATTATCGCGATAATCCTCCCGGCGATGACTGGGACGGTTCCTGGGCATTGACGAAAAAATAATTTAAAAATGATAAATCCTGTTTTAAGTTTCCTAAAAAGGTAAGAATTTCTGTTATGGATATTTCTACAACGGCCGTCCTTTTGTTAAAGGGCGGTCGTTTTTTTTTAACTTTTATAATATTATGTTTTAATGGATAGTCAGAGACCAGCCATTTTATTATTAGAAGATGGCCAATCATTTACCGGCACCGCATTTGGATTTGTGGGTGAAACAACGGGCGAAGTCTGTTTTAATACAGGCATGACCGGTTACCAGGAAATTTTAACTGACCCATCTTACTGTAACCAAATCGTCACCATGACAGCTCCTCATATTGGCAATTATGGCATAAACCCAGATGATATAGAGTCGGATCGAATTCAAGTTGCGGGTTTCGTTATTAAAGAAGCAACGGAAATCCCCTCTAACTGGCGCTCAAAACAGTCCCTTGGTCAATATCTGAATGAACAAAAAATCGTGGGAATTCAAAATGTAGATACTCGGGCAATTACCCGTCATATTAGAGATGAGGGTGCCATGAATGGCATTATTTCTTCCGTTGATTTGGACATAGATAGCCTTAAAGAAAAACTTTCCAAAGTACCATCCATGGCAGGATTGGATTTAGCAAAAGATGTCAGCTGTAAGAAACGATATTCTTGGAATGAACCGGGTAAAAAATCTTATCGAATTGCCGCTATTGATTATGGTATCAAATTTAATATTTTACGATTATTAGAAAGTCATGGATGTAATGTAACCGTTTTTCCGGCTAGCGTATCTTCAAAAGAAATATTGAACTTTAATCCGGATGGTGTGTTTTTAAGTAACGGTCCAGGAGACCCAGAAGCCGTAACATACGGAATAAAAACAGTAAAAGAACTTCTAGGAAAAAACCCCATTTTCGGCATTTGTCTGGGTCATCAAATATTGGCATTGGCATTGGGCGCAAAAACATTTAAACTGAAATTCGGTCATCGGGGATGTAATCACCCTGTGAAAAATATTAAAACAGGAAAAGTGGAAATCACCAGTCAAAACCATGGTTTTGCAGTGGATTTAGATTCTCTTCCGTCCAACGTAGAAGCCACTCATGTGAATTTAAATGATAATACATCTGAGGGAATTCAATGTACAAACATGCCTGCATTTTCGGTGCAATATCATCCTGAATCCAGTCCGGGTCCCCACGATAGTCGATACCTGTTTCAACAATTTATGAATATGATGCAAACAAGATTTTAAAGTTGGAGCTATGGATTAATGGAATTTTGGATAAATGGAAAAACGAATCTTCGGGAAGTTTCCGCCATCAGGCGGACAAGTAAAACTTTGTACAGGCTAATCAAATTAATCCAACAATCCACAAATCCATTTTTTCTCTGTGGCAAAATAATATGATACTCGAAACTAAAAACCTGACAAAATTATTCGGCATTCGAAAAGCAGTGGATGAATTGAATTTAGAAATTCCAGATGGGTCGGTCTATGGCTTTCTGGGGCCAAATGGCAGTGGAAAATCCACGACCATTCGAATGATGACAGGATTAATTTCACCGGATGAAGGGGAAGTTTTCATTAATGGGAAATCGGTTCAAAAAATGGGAAATAAAGCATTGACCAGTGTAGGTGCACTCATAGAACGAGCGGATTTTCATAAACATCTTTCAGGTGAAACAAATCTTAAAATGTTGGCTCGCATGGATGGCACAGATATGTCCCGCGTTCAAACAGTTTTGGATCGCACAGGATTGGGAACACGGGGAAAAGATAAAGTTAAAACCTATTCTCAAGGTATGAAACAACGGTTGGGCATTGCACAGGCACTTTTATCTAATCCAAGATTATTAATATTGGATGAGCCAACCAATGGGCTTGACCCCCAAGGGATGAAAGAAGTAAGAGATTTAGTGCGGGAATTGGCATCAGAAGGAATTACCATTTTTATTTCATCACATTTATTGGATGAAGTTCAAAAAATATGTTCTCATGTGGCCATGATTAGCCAAGGGAAATTAAAAACAGCAGGTACCATTGAAGATTTATTAAAAGAGTCTGATTTATTGATGACAGAAATTCATGTTGAGCCCATTGTCTCAGCAATCAAACTTTTATCCAACCAAGACTGGATTCATCGATGTGAAGAAAAAAATAGCATTTTAAGTGTGGGTGTACATCATGATAAAATATCAGACTTAGTCCAGTTATTGGTTCAAAACGACTTTGAGGTTTCTGCTGTGATTCCTCGGACCAGTTTAGAGGATGTATTTCTATCGAAAGTAGGAGCGGAAAGCCAAATCTAATGCTGGGATTAATCCATAATGAATTATTGGTGATTGCGGGACGGTGGAGAAGCTATATAGGGTTTATTGGAATTTCAATTTTGATGCCACTCATATTATGGGGTTTTTCTGTGGGTGGCGAAGAACTTCACCAAGATTATGCCAGAGAATTGGGGGGCACTTTTATAGTTGTGGGTTCCATCCTCAATTCATTTCTGGCAACTTACATTATTATGAACACATTATGGATTCATATTCCATTTTTGGTTACGTTGGCTGCAGGGGATTCTGTTGCGGCAGATGGGGCCAATGGTATTTTCAGGATCACGTTAACGCGGTCAGTGAGCCGGTTTAAAATATTGGTATCCAAATTATTCGCCAGTTATATCTATACTGCTTTACTTCTTATTTTTTGCGCATTTTGGAGTCTCGGCATTGGGAGTATCGTTTTGGGAACAGGTGATTTAATTGTAATTGATAATGGAATTTTGATTTTAGATGAATCCCAAGCGTGGTTTAGAATGGCCTTCTCTTTCTTGTTGGCTATTTTGGTCATGTGTATGGTTGCCACACTTTGTTTTATGTTTTCTACAATGGTCAACAACGCAGTCGGTCCAATTATTGGAACTATGTTTCTAATTATTATAGGTTATATGATTATGGGAATTCCATTGGAAGTTTTTGAAAAAATTGAGCCTTATGTTTTTGTAAAATATTTTAACGTTTGGTGGGATGCGTTTAAGGATCCTATCCCATGGGGTGAAATTGGGAAAAAACTTGGCGTTCTTGGTATTTATTCGGTTGTTTGTTTTGGGATTGCCACTTATGTATTTATAAATAAGGATATAAAATCGTGAAGCGATTGATCCTTATAGCCTTCCTTATGATGTCTCCACTATTGATGGCTCAGACAGAAACCATTGAACAAATTCGAAATAATATTATTTCTCAATTTGATCGAATTAATGATTATCAAGTGGATATAAAAATATCGGTAAAGATGACGGGATTCCGAATGCCGAAAAAAAAGATTCATATATATTATAAGAAACCGGATAAAATTAAAGTGGAAACACGAGGGTTTGCCATCTTGCCTAAAATAGGTGCGGATGGAAATCCCAGTGAATTCTTGGATATGTTGACGGATGTAACTGAAATCAAAAGGACCATTCGTGATAACAGGCCATTTTATCAAATTGAGGGTAAGGTAAATCAGGATTCTTTGAAAATCCCTATTTCAGTAAAAAAGGATGAAATACCAGATATTACAATGAAGGTATATGCGGATGCGAAAAAATGGGTTATTACGGAAGTAGGTGTTTACTTGAATTCAGAAAGTGTCTTTACGTTTAAGACCGATTATATTGAAGTAAGTGATGTGATGGTCCCCGCACGATCTGTGTTCAAAATTGGTGTAAAAGGGATTAGCCGATGGTCAACTCAAAACCCATTTGATTTTGGTGGCCCAGGATCAGACAGAGAAGCGTTTGAAAAAATCGCTAAGAATGCGGGGTTTGACGCAGAAAAGGATGAATTTGTGGGCGAAATGATTATGACTTTTTCAAATTATAAAGTAAACCAGGGCATTGATGATACCCTTTTTGTTGAAAAGAAATAAATGCCAAAACGAACAGATATTGAATCCATATTAATCATCGGTGCGGGCCCCATTGTCATTGGGCAAGCATGTGAATTTGATTATTCGGGCACTCAGGCCACCCGCGCATTAAAAGAAGAAGGATATCGTGTCATATTGGTGAATTCTAATCCAGCCACAATTATGACTGATCCCAATCTCGCGGATGCCACCTACATAGAACCCATTACACCTGAATATGTAGAAGCGATTATCCAAAAGGAAAAGCCAGATGCCATTTTACCAACAGTGGGCGGGCAAACAGCCTTAAACCTTGCCATGGATTTAGATAAACAGGGTATTCTTGAAAAATATAATATTCAACTTATTGGCGCCCAAGTAGATGCCATCGATAAAGCAGAAGATCGAGAGCGATTTAAGGAAGCCATGGATGCAGTGGGTATCGAAACGGCACAAGGTGGGTTTGTACATTCATGGCAAGAGGCAGAAGCGTCTTTAGACCAGATGCATTTCCCTATTATAATTCGTCCTTCATTTACCATGGGAGGTACCGGTGGATCGGTGGCCTTTAATTATGAAGAATTCCAGGCGCTAATTGAGAATGGATTGAATGCAAGCCCCATTACAGAAGTATTGGTTGAAGAATCATTATTGGGATGGAAGGAGTTTGAGTTAGAGGTTATTCGCGATACCGCTGATAATACCATTATTATTTGTTCTATCGAAAATATTGATCCCATGGGTGTTCATACGGGGGATTCCGTTACGGTAGCGCCCGCTATGACACTGACGGATAAAGAATTCCAGAAAATGCGAAACTGGGCTATTTTATGTTTACGAACTATTGGGGTGGAAACGGGCGGATCCAATGTGCAATTTGCAGTCAATCCTGAAAATGGACGAATGATTGTGATTGAAATGAATCCACGTGTGAGTCGGTCATCAGCTTTGGCATCGAAGGCTACAGGATTCCCCATTGCAAAAGTAGCGGCAAAACTTGCCGTGGGGTACACTTTGGATGAACTTCCCAATGATATTACGGGAAAAACATTAGCCGCGTTTGAACCCACAATCGATTATATTGTCACCAAAGTACCAAGATTTGATTTTGAAAAATTTCCATCCGCATCGGGGCATTTAGGCGTTCAGATGCAAAGTGTTGGGGAAGCCATGTCCATTGGTCGAACATTTCGGGAATCCCTTCAAAAAGCATTCCGATCCTTAGAAGTTGGATTGGATGGATTAGAGCCA
Source organism: Fidelibacterota bacterium (assembly GCA_014382015.1). Classification (GTDB taxonomy): domain Bacteria; phylum Fidelibacterota; class Marinisomatia; order Marinisomatales; family TCS55; genus TCS55. The sequence goes on from JACNKN010000077.1 coordinate 17,550, forward strand.
AAATCAGCGGCTGACGGTGATCCAGATGTAAGTCGTGCCCGCACTTTGGATATGTCCACCTTACGGTTCGCCACCGCCTTTAGATTATTGAAAGTTCACCAGGCATTTGGTGAAGGGCAATCCGTTGAGGATGTATTTAAAGTGACAAAAATTGACCCTTGGTTTTTAAATCAGATAAAGCAATTAACTGGATATAAAAATGTAGAGACGTTGGATGCAACGTCTCTACTGGAATTTAAATACAATGGTTTTTCGGATAAGCAAATTGGGAGAATGGTGGGGAAAACTGAAATGGAAATCCGAGATCAAAGAAAAATTGAATCGGTTTATCCTTCATTTAAAGTGGTAGATACCTGTGCGGCAGAATTTGTGGCACAAACCCCCTATTGTTATTCCACATATGATGAAGAAAATGAGATTGAACCGATCAAAGGGAAAAAAGTTATCATTTTAGGGGGTGGGCCTAACCGAATTGGGCAGGGGATAGAATTTGATTATTGCTGTGTTCAAGCGGTTTTCGGATTGCAGGATCAGGGATATAAAACCATTATGGTGAATTGTAACCCGGAAACAGTAAGTACAGATTTTGATCTGGTAGATCGGCTCTATTTCGAACCAGTTACTTATGAGGATGTTCTCAACATTGTAGAATTCGAAAAGCCAGATGGTGTTTTGGTTCAGTTTGGTGGACAAACGCCATTGAAGATCGCAAATGCTCTTTCGGAATCTGGCGTTCCTATTATGGGTACATCCCCGGCAAATATAGATTTGGCTGAAGACCGGGAAAAGTTTGGAAAAATATTAGATAAATTGAATGTAACCTGCCCACAATACGGCACAGGTAGAACGCTGAGTGAAGTGGTGGTTGTGGCAGAACAGATTGGGTTTCCTGTGTTGGCCCGTCCCAGTTATGTCTTGGGTGGTCGGGCCATGGAAATTGTTTATTCTAAGGAGCAATTGATTGATTATATTTCGCGAAACGCAGATGTGACCGAAGGGCACCCCATCTTGATTGATGAATTTTTAGAGGATGCTTTTGAGTTTGATGTGGATGCTTTATGTGATGGCGAATCGGTTCACATTGGCGCCGTAATGCAGCATATAGAGGAAGCGGGGATTCACTCTGGAGATTCTGCATGTGTATTACCTCCATACCGGATAACAACAGAGGCCATGGATGAGATTATTCGAATTACAAAATCTTTGGCGCTTGAATTGAATGTGATTGGTCTCATCAATCTCCAGTTCGCTTATAAAGAAAGAGTTATTTACGTATTAGAAGTGAATCCCAGGGCCAGTAGAACAACTCCTTTTGTGAGTAAAGCCACAAATACACCTTTAGCACGAATCGCCGCTCAATTGGCCACAGGATCAAAATTATCTGAGTTTGAATTAAAAAGTTGGGACGAACATAATCATGTGGCTGTTAAAGAAGCGGTACTTCCATTTAATAAATTTCCGGAAGAATCTATTTTTTTAAGTCCAGAAATGAAATCCACAGGAGAGGTCATGGGTATATCCAATACCATGGGCGAATCTTTTCGAAGAGCATCAATCAGTGCCGGAAATAATTTGCCCGCTTCTGGCACCGTCTTTATTTCTGTTACGGATTCCGATAAGTTGAATATTATACCGATAGCCAGAGATTTACTAGAAATTGGATTTGACATTGTGGCGACTTCTGGAACAGCGAAAGAATTAAAGAGAAATGGTATTCCTGCGAAATCGGTTTATAAGGTGGGTGAAGGACGTCCCAATGTGGTGGACGGCATCAAAAATAGTGAAGTGAACCTTGTGATAAATACGCCCATGGGTGCCCAGGCAAGATACGATGAAGAGGCCATTGGTCGGTCTTGTATTCAAAAAGGGATCCAAGCCATTACAACACTTTCCGGCGCTGCCGCCGTTGTGAGAGCTATTCGCTTGGCGGGGAAAAAAATAGAGGTAAAATCAATTCAGGAATATCACAATTAAATGTTGGTTCACATTAATAATATCTTTTAGGTTCACACTAATATGATGAACGTACGACGCAATAATAGAGAAGATCGACGACGCTCTAACCTTTTGGAGGGGCTCCGGTAAAGTCTATCGTCTAATCATAAATTAAAGATTTTGATGAAAGCCTACCGGAAATTCCAGTGGGCTTTTTTATTTTAAAGAGGAATAAAATGAATCAGAAAAAAATAATACTGGCATACAGTGGTGGCTTGGATACATCGATTATACTAAAATGGCTGGTAAATAAAGGATACGAGGTTATTTGTTTTATCGGTGATGTGGGCCAGAAAGACGATTTTGATGCGGTTCAAGAAAAAGCAATAGCGCTCGGGGCATCCAAGGTCCATATCAAAAACCTTCAAAGAGAATTTGTCACAGATTATATATTTCCCGCTTTGCAGGGGAATGCACTTTACGAAGGCCGATATTTATTAGGAACGTCACTGGCTCGGCCCGTACTGGCTAAAGCTCAGATTAAAATTGCGAATGAAGAGGGAGCAACGATTGTATCCCATGGATCTACGGGGAAAGGAAATGATCAAGTTCGGTTTGAATTAGCTTATTATGCTTTAAACCCAAAGATTCAAGTATTCGCCCCTTGGAAAGATGTTGAATTTTTAGATCAATTTAAAGGGCGAAAAGATTTGCTTGCCTATGCAGATGAGTGGAATATTCCTGTTACAGCAACAAAAAAAATGCCATATAGTGAAGATGAAAATCTCATGCATATTAGCCATGAAGCGGGTGTATTAGAAGATCCGTCTGTTCGGCCGGATGCATCTGTATTTAGCATGACTAGTGGGATTAGCGATGCACCAGAAAAGGAAACTCGATTAGAAATTGAATTTGAAAATGGAATGCCAACTCAGGTGAAAAATCTGGATGATGGTACCATAAAATCAGATAGCTTGGATATGTTTTTATATTTAAACAATATGGGAAGTCTCCATGGAATTGGTCGGGTAGATATGGTGGAAAATAGATTTATCGGGATCAAATCCCGTGGGGTGTATGAAACACCTGGAGCGACTATTCTTTGGGAAGCACACAGGGACCTAGAAGGCGTTGCCATGGATAAAGAAGTCATGCATATCAGAGACATGTTAATTCCGAAGTTTGCAGAATTGATATATAATGGGTTTTGGTTTTCTCCGGAAATGGATTTTTTGTTAACATCAATTAACAAAAGTCAGGAAGCGGTAGATGGCACGGTTCGGGTGGCTTTGTTAAAAGGGAATGTTATATCGATTGGAAGAGAATCACCCACATCTTTATATGATCAAAATATGTCCAGCATGGATATAGAGGGCGGTTTTGATGCAACGGACTCACAAGGATTCATCAATATTAATGCTATACGGCTCAAAGCACATAATCTGGTATTACACCGGAGAAATCCTTATAAGTGGAGAAAGGAATCTAACGATGGATAAACTTTGGGATAAGGGGATTGATCTTAATACTGCGGTGGAAATGTTCACCGTAGGAAAAGATCCAGAATTAGATGTGGTATTAATTCCATATGATTGCAAAGCTTCCATTGCTCATGCTCGGATGTTGAGAGAAATGGGCTACCTAAGTACAAAAGAAGTTGATGCATTGGTGAAGGAATTTGAAAAAATTATCACTCTGCACAGAGAGAATAAATTTACCATAAAAATATCGCAAGAGGATTGCCATACGGCTATTGAAGATTACTTGGTTGACCAATTAGGGGATGTGGGTAAAAAGATTCATACGGCTCGATCTCGAAATGACCAAGTATTAACTGCTCTTAGGCTCTATTATAAAGAAGCATTGCAAGAAATATTAGATATGGGTGAATGTTGGATAAAAATTCTTCAACAATTTGGAGAGAAGAACCATAAAGTCTCATTTCCTGGCTATACTCACATGCAAAAAGCGATGCCATCTTCAATGGCGATCTGGGCTGGAGCCTATGCAGATGGAATGAAAGACGATTTATCCATGCTTAAATCAGTAGCCAAACTGATTGACCAATCGCCATTAGGTTCAGCGGCTGGATATGGTGTACCCATTAAAATTGACAAAGAAATGACAGCAAAAGAAATGGGATTTAGTCGTGTTCAAGAAAACCCAATTTATTGCCAAATGAGCCGCGGAAAATTCGAACTATCTATTTTGAGTTCCTTGAGTCAAGTGTTGCTGACCATCAATCGGCTGTCTTCCGATTTAATTTTATTTTCAATGGGAGAATTCAAGTATGTGTCATTGCCTGATCATTTCTGTACGGGGAGTTCTATCATGCCCCAGAAGAAAAATCCCGATGTGCTTGAATTATTACGAGGGAGTTATCATATTATTTCTGGATATGAAACTCAGGTAAAAGGACTATCGGCAAATCTTATTTCAGGCTATAATCGAGATATACAATTATCAAAAGAACCGGTAATAAGAGGCATTAAATTGATAATGGATTGCGTAAAAATGAGTGGTACCGTTATTGAAGAATTAAAGGTGAATAAGGATGTCTGTGCCACTGCCATGACTGATGAACTTTTTGCAACAGAAAAAGCATATAAACTTGTTGAAAAAGGAATCCCATTTCGGGAAGCATATCGGCAAGTGGCAGATGCCCTTAAAAAATAATTAGTTGTTGTATTCCTTTTAAATAGCCAGTTTTCCCCAATCCGGAAAATTGATTCAGACATACGTCCTTTATAACCGATACTTTTCTGAAATCTTCTCTATCGTGTATATTGCTTAAATGAACTTCCACGGTAGGAATATTTACAGCTGCAATTGCATCACGTATGGCATATGAATAGTGGGTAAATGCACCGGGATTAATGATAATACCATCGGCGTTTCCCCTTGCTTCTTGGATGCGATCAATGAGTTCACCTTCATGATTTGATTGAAACCAAGTAATTGAATGATCCGCTACTTCTAGTTGTTCATTTAACCAATTCTCAATATCAGATAAGGATTCATTACCATAGATTTCCGGCTCTCGAATCCCGAGCAAATTCAAATTGGGCCCATTAATAATCAGTATTTTCAATGGAGCACCTTCAGCGATTCTTTGATGAGTTCTTCCGTCACAGCCGTAGAAGATATGGCATTTCCCAAACCATCCAATAACACAAAATTCAAAATTCCTTTTTCGGATTTTTTATCCGTTTTAATAAAAGGCATTAAATGACTTCCATTAATATGAGGGAGAGAAGGGAGGGGGAGTTTTGCGATTGTTTTACTTAATATTAAATTGTCTTCTTTTGAAATCATTTTCAGTTTTTCAGATATAAATCCGGCACACTTCATTCCTATGGCTACGGCTTCTCCATGGCGAATTTTCCCATAACCTAAGTGAGATTCAAGGGCATGTCCAACTGTGTGTCCAAAATTTAAGATCCGTCGCGAATCATTTTCTCGTTCATCTTTGGAAACGACTTCAGCTTTTATTTGGCAGGAACGAGAGATGGCTTCTTCAAAAGGGAAAGAGTCAATATTTTCTAACCACGAAGAGATATCACTTAAAAAAGATTTATCCCAAATCGCCCCGTATTTAATGATTTCCCCCAATCCAGCGAAGACTTCTTCTTGGGGTAGTGATTTTAAAATATCCGGATCAATCAATACACCTTTCGGTTGATAAATGGCACCAACAAGATTTTTACCTTCAGCAATATTAAGACCCGTTTTTCCACCAATGGAAGAATCTACCATTGCAAGTAAGGTTGTGGGGATTTGATAATATTCAACTCCCCGCATAAAAGATGAAGCGACAAATCCGGCCACATCACCCACCACACCGCCACCCAAGGCAAGAATCGTTGTTTTACGATCACAGCCTAGTTCAACCATTTGACTCATTACCCGGCTGAATTCATTTAGACTTTTTGCAACCTCTCCAACTGGGAGTGTTATGAAATTGCAATCAAAGCCGGCATCTTTTAATTGATTAAATAAATTAAATCCAAATAATTCCATTAGGTTATATTGTGAAATTATAATCCATTTTTGACCATTATTTTGGTCAGATATAATAGATGCTGTTTCCTTCAATAACCCTGATTGTACATGGATTGGATAAGAGCGAACGCCCAAATTGACTTTAATCGAATTCATGAATCAATCTGTGTGTAAATACTTTCACTAATTTCTTCCGGCGATTGTCTATCTGTATTTACCATAATGTGAGCCGTTTTTTTGTAGTAATCTTTTCGTTCATTCCAGATTTTAGTTAATTCTTGTATTCTTTCATTTTCCTGTAACAGGGGGCGATCAATTGCATCTTTTAATCGTTTAGCTATTTCAGGAATGGATGCATTGAGGAAGACGACGATTCCGGTAGAACGGAGTTTATTCCTATTTGTTTTGCTTAACACTACACCACCACCACAGGCCACCAGTACTTTAGATTTTTCAATGTGGGACAATGCATAAGATTCCAATTCACGGAAGTGAGATTCGCCATCATTTTTAAAAATTTCTGAAATAGATTTGTTATTCTTTACTTCCATGTAATGATCTAAATCCACAAAAGGCAAATCCATCTTTTTGGCAAGAATTTTCCCAACCGTGGATTTCCCGGATCCCATCATTCCAATTAAATAAATATTCATTAATACTGCCCTGTTGCTTCCATATGAGCTTTGAGTTGTCCTATAGAATCACCACCAAATTTTTCAAGTAACGCATCCGCCAAAACAAAGCATAACATACTTTCAGCGATAATGGATGCAGCAGGAACGGCACAAGAATCAGTCCGTTCTTTGTGTGCATCTTTTTCTTCGTTAGAATGAATATCTACTGAACGAAGTGGTTTAATTAGCGTTGGGATTGGCTTCATGGCCATTCGTAAAATGATGGGTTGTGCGTTGCTCATGCCACCTTCAATTCCACCGGCATTATTAGAAAACCGAGTGAATTTTTCTCCATCATGACCAATTTCATCATGGACTTCACTTCCAAATTTCTCCGCACCATCAAAGCCACCGCCAATCTCAATGCCTTTAAATGCGTTTACACTCATCATTAATGCAGAAATACGAGTGTGTAACTTTCGATCCCATTGTGTGTAGGATCCAAGACCGTAAGGAAGTCCAGTAGCAATCACTTCAAAAATTCCACCTACAGAATCACCGGCTTTTTTGGCTTCATCAATGGTACTTATCATGGATTTTTCAACATTCTTATCCAGACAACGCACGGGAGATGTATCAGCAGTTTCACTTAATTCGTTTGGTGTAAGATCACCTGGACCTGGGCTCTTATCTTTCACATCATGGATTTGTACAACACGACTTCCTATTTCTATTCCTACGTCTTCCAGTAATTTTCGACAAACAGATCCAAGTGCAACTCGCATGGTGGTTTCCCGGGCGCTGGATCGTTCCAATACATTACGGATATCGTCAAACCCATATTTATGGATGCCGGCAAGATCAGCATGTCCTGGGCGGGGGAGTGTCACTTTTCGGATATCATCTTTCACAGGTGATATAGACATTTTCTTGGTCCAGTTTTCCCAGTCTTTATTTCGAACAATTAGACCCAGAGGTGCGCCTATCGTTTTACCATGACGAACACCACACCAGATATCCGCGTGGTCCTTTTCAATTTTCATTCGTCCACCGCGGCCATGTCCCATTTGACGCCGTGCCAGATGTCCACCAATATAATCTTCAGAGATTTCTAACCCTGCTGGCATGCCATCTAAAATACCCATAAGACCTTGCCCGTGAGATTCCCCTGCTGTAAGAAATTTTAGTCGTGTTAACATAACTCCAATTTTAAACCCTTTTTAATTACTTCTAATTTAATTTTTTCTGATATCTTTTCCCCAAACCAAATATCTGCCGAAGCTAATCCTTGAGCAAAAAACATATCTAAACCACCTACAATTTTAGCTCCCAATTTTTTCCCGGTTTTCAGCCATTTTGTTTCAAGTGGATTATAAATAGTATCGACTAAAATATGATTTTCATGTATTAAA
>JACNKN010000034.1:0-23489 GCA_014382015.1 Fidelibacterota bacterium
ATTATTTCTCATTTTTAGGTGGCGGTAATTCCGCCAAAAGACGTTCAATTTCTTCCGATAATTCTTTAGTAAACTTTTCTTCTTCCCCTGCATGGAAGCCCCGCCTTGTCTGGGTAATAATTCGATTTCCATCCATCATAAATAATCTGGGAAGTGTCTGGGCATTGTAGCGTTTCATGACCGTTCCGCGAGTATCAAATAATATTTGCATAGTTACGCCCTTCTTTTTCAAAAATGGCCCGGCCTTTGGCATATCTTCATAACCGGGGTTTGTCCGGGTGGCTTCCGTAATATCCACCAGGAAAAATTTGATTCGTTCATTTTTATACTTTTGGTACACTTCTTCTAATATAGGCAGTTCCTTCATACAGGGCTGGCACCATGTGGCAAAGAAACTCATGAGCACAGCATGCCTGTCAGGCTGGGTCGTAAATTTTCGAAGTCTTTTTCCTTCTTCTTCTGACCAGTTTTTTAAAAATTCAAATTGACCCGGTCCATACATCAATGCCCATGAAGGTGCAACATCACCTATCTTTAAATCTTTTTCGTCGCCATTTTTCATACCAGGCGTATTGGCTTCTGCCTGCCCAAAAATGGAGCTCATTAATAATCCAATTATTAAAAATGAGATTAATTTGGTTCTCATATTATTCCGCATCCTTATCTTTCAGAAGGCATTGATAAGCCTTCAATTAATCTTAATTACTATAAGCGTTTTAATCCAATAGGATTAATACTCGGCAATCTTTCAGTACATTGTAACTGCGATTCGCCGAATCAATTTTTGAAACATCTGCATTGCTGACCACCACATCTGTCCGGTTTTTACCGGCAGTTGATACCCCTTTTACCACCAAAGGATTCCCCTTGACTCTTTTGTCATTTTGCGCTGCTTCCAACGTTTTAGAATAACCTGCCACACCATTGGTCACCGCATATTCTCTGCTGTATTTACCGGGGCCATAAATGGCATTGCCATTCTGGTCTAAAATTCTGGGTGCCATGGCGGGGCGGGCTTTGAGTCCGCGCGCATCAATAATAATACCGGTTATACCCCCTGTCGTTGGGGTGGTGGCGACACCTGTTGCGGGTTGACCCACGCCGGGCTGAGCCACAGCAACTGTAACTGGCGGCAGCATAATATCTGAAATGCCGCTCATGGGAACAGAATATTCCACCTCTACAGATGTATCGCTTAAATATTTTGGATCGCTGACCTGACGGGCGCCACGAATAAAACCACGAACTTTCGTATTTATCACATCGTCAACCATGGCACCGCTCATGGTGGTTTCACTGGTGAGTGTTACCCCATTCACAATTTCTATTAACTGACGAAGCGCATCCTGCTTGGCAATCCTCAACGCCATGCGCCGGGCTTGGCCTGCATTAATTACATTTGATGGAATAAACCCAATCCCAATAGCTGATATCGTTTGATCTGAATAATTGATACTGCCTTTGTCCAGTTGCGTCACCACGCCTTGAGAAAAAGCCATGCCCATTAATACGATTGATAATCCGATTAATTTTTTCATAAGATACCTCATTATTGTACAATTTCTGCTGTAATTCGATTCCCGGTTAGCCCGGTCACTTTAAAAGTCAATCCATCGGGACTGGTTTGGGACAACCCCATGGCCAAAGCTTGGGATTTTCCTTCAAATTCCACTTCGTATTCAGCCACGCCATCATTCAAACCTTTAGCGTAAGCATTCCGAATTCCGGAAACAGTCTGTGCTTTTAAGAATGACTCAAAAGTCATGTAGGACATAAAATCCGCCCCTTTAAGCACAATATAAACTTTCGTGAAATTTGACTGCTGCGTACTCCATTTAATCACCAACTGAGAGATGATATTTTTTCCCAATACTTCCGCTGCTTGGTTCGTCGCATTGATCCCCGCCGTGGATGGAGATATGTGGGGTTTTTTCCCTCTCGCCTGGGGAACCACTGCCAATATTTCGCCAGTATCCGCCCGAACAATTTTTGCATTGATGTCTGCTTGGCCAGAGGTCATATTGTATATTTTTCCGCCCGAAGAAATTTTGGCTGTCCCAATCACAATAATTTCAGCACCAAGCTGATTGGCAATTTTAGCGGCGGCGGATACATTCCCTGACAATGCTTGATCGTAATCAACACTTCCCTTTAATGCCATGACCATTTGCCGATCTACCACATCGAACCCTTTATCATAAAACATGGCCAACAGTTTAGTCTCAGCAAAATCAGTGGGTGTATTATCGATGAGGTTTTGTTCCTTCACCATAAAAATAATTCTGGGTCGATTCATGGCATTGAGCAATGTCTGAAGCGCTGCTTCATCTGCCATGACCTGGTCAATCATATCGGTCACTTCTGCTTCAATGGTAATTTCCCAATTACCGTCGGGACCTTTGCTTTCTTTCGTTACTTTAAACGATTTTACAAACCCCTGGGCTTTGGAGTAAATATTATCCTCTATAGACGTGGCTGTTACGGTGGTGGTGGAGGTCATATAGGCACCGAGACCTTGTTCAACCGCATCCCGCTTGGCTTGCTCTGTGGCTGCATCCTTGGTGAGACCATAACCGGTTCCCGTGGCGACAAGAACCTGCCCTTGAATGGTTGTAAAAACAAACAGGCATAATAACCCTATCATTTTATATAAGATTTTTTTCATATTCATTCGATCATAGTTTACGTACAGTTATAGCGAAAATTATCCATTTCGAGGCCATTATACAATTATATAATGAAATAATGTGATATAGATCAAATCACGCTATTCAGCCTATTTTCATTTATGGTTGAATACAGGTATATTCGCGGTGTATAATCTATTTGAGGAGATCACAATGCTAAGAAAATATCGATCATTAATACCTATTTTTACTCTGTTGCTTCTCGTAGCCTGTGCAACAAAGCCTGAAAGTGACGTTGATACACCGGAATATCATTTTAAAGCAGGTATGCGCGCCGTTGATAATGGTGACTATCAACAGGCCATCAAATCCTTCCAGAGTTCCGTTGATCTGGATAAAAAGTTTGCCCTGGGATATGGCGGCCTTGGTTTAGCTCACGCCCATCTGGGCCAAAATAGCCAGGCAAAAGATTATGCATCCAAATGTGCCAGTCGCGGATCCAAGGATCCGGAAGCCCTGGCATTGAGTGCTCAGGTATGGATTACCATGCGTGATTCAGAAAAAAAGTGGTTCAAGCGAGCCAGTTCGCATTTGAAAAAAGCACTCAAACGGGATGAAGAACATGAAGGTGCCATGTATTGGTATGGGGTCGCCCACCTTTATAATTACCAATTTGATGAGGCGGAAAGTTATTTTCGTAAAGTGGTAAACAAACGGGGTGATTATGCGGGCAAAGCAGATGCCAAATGGAAACTATCACAAAAAATTGTTCGTGCCATGCCCGGAACACCCGCCGGTAAAAAAATGGCTTTAAAAGAAAAAATTAACCGGGCTGACTTGGCTGTCCTCTTTGCGGAAGAATTGAAAATTGGCGTTTTGTTTGATCGGATGCCGGTTCAAAGTTCCGGTTTTCAAACACCGGGTCAGGCACAAAAAACAGCAACTGTTACTGTCCCAAATGATGCCAGAAATCACTGGGCCGAAACATGGATCAAAGATATGATTCGATACGGGATCATGGATGTAGAACCAGACGGGAATTTTTATCCTGATGATACAATCACTCGCGCCCTTTATGCCATGGCCGTACAGCGACTGCTCGTGGTTGCTACGCGGGATGAAAGTATAGAAACACAATATTTTGGTGAAGCACAAAGCCGATTTAGTGATGTGCCCAGCAGTCATTTTGCGTACAATGCCATGGCCCTTTGCACAGAACGGGGCATCATGCAGGTGGATATGATGACACGAAAGTTCAATCCAGCTGGGAATGTTTCCGGTGCGGATGCACTACTCATTATTCGGGAGCTCCAAACTTCCTTAAGGATGACATTTTAATTAGAGATATTAACCGAACAAAAAGGGTCACGAATGTGGCCCTTTTTGTTTTCCCACCTAATCCATTTCTCGTAAATTAAGGCTTATGGGAAAGTTCAAAATTACCTTCTTATTTCTCATCGCATTCCTCTCCATGCAATGTGTGGAAACACTCATTACTGTTCGGGTTTTTGCTAATGGTAAATATCATATGAAATTCAGGACTGAAGGCGATAAAGAAGATGTATTTAATCAGGATTTCCTCATCCCTATGTCCAGTCCGTGGGCAGCAGAAATTATTGAAAAAGGGAATGAGGACAGCGATGAAATAGTCCATGTAATTATTTCAGAAGCTGTTTTAGCAGGCAATACAGTATTTCATACAAATAGTAATGACCCTGCACCGCTTCGACATCCCATCATCGTTCAAAAAACCGATCGATTATTTTCTACTGAATATATCCTTCGGCAAGTTTTTAATGGTCGCCGCGTTCATCAAAAATATCCCCTCATGGCCATAGAAATGCAGGATGCAGGGAACGATTCAACTGGAAAGATTGTAGAAACTGAAATCATTATGTATTGTTTAGATGCGGGTATCAGTGATCTTCAAGATATAATGCCAGTGAAGAATTTATTGAAGGAACGGATTTTGAATCATTTCCGCGGTGTGTTTTCCAAAGCAGAAGAAGAGGGCAAATTGTTCGGCATTATGGATGACAGTAATAATGAGAATGATGAAACATTCGTTCTCCCTACACAATTGATTAAAACCAATTTTCGACCCTTTTTAACGGACCTGCCAAAAAACTTTACTGAAGCCTGCATGGATGCCATGGTCCCTTATATTGAAGAAGCAAATGTAACGGTTAATCTCCACGATGACACATTCAAATTTGCCGGAATTCTTCCCGGGGCGATTACCCACACCAATGCTGATTCTATATCTAATGATACATTATGGTGGACATTTAATTATGAGCATTTTCTAAATGACGATTATGTGATAGAAGCCGCATCAATCATTTACCATCCCAAAAAGATTCAATTAGCTATTGTCTTAGGTGCTTTGAGTCTACTGATAGCCTTAATTTTCATCTTCAAAAAAAGGCAAACTTCATGAAACAACTCATCACTATTTTAATATTGCTCACCTCTTTTATGGTTGCAAAACCTAAATTTACCGATAAACAAATTGCAGCCATGACGCCTCAGTATTTTTCCCGGAATCACACGGCACCCAAATTAGTTGGACTTAAAATTTATACAGAAAAAGGTCAGCGGATTTATCACGTTGAAATCAAAGTGGATCGAAATCGTTCCAGTGAAGATTTAAGTTTTGCTGTATCTGCCTTGGCGAATATGGGGCAATATGCAAAAAAACCGTTCAAAAAATATGTGGTGGTAATGCATTCTGATATCCGAGGACAGGCCCCGGATGTTTGTGTGGCCAATGCGCGCTGTACGGCTGATTATATGATCCGAAAACAGATCACTTATGATCATTGGTATAAAAAGTGTATTAAATTTGAAACAACTTCCTGATTAGATTTCCCCTTTGACAACCCAAACAACATCATCGGAATTACTCAAAAAAGTTCAATCCAATTTTATTGGGTTAGATACAGTTTATACCATAGCTGATGGTAGAAAAACAAAACGGATTTATTTAGATTCAACTGCTTCTACCCTCATGATGGGGGCCGCCCATGACATATTAGAATCATTTTTAGATCATTATGCAAATTCCCATAGCAAGCTTCATTTCTCCGCAAAAATTTCTACACAAGTCTATGACTGGGCCCATGAAAAAATTCTCTCCTTCCTAAAGGCTGACCCAGAAATCTATACCTGTTTTTTTACGGGAAGTGGCGCTACAGCGGGTCTCAATCGAATTGCCCGCGTATTTCGTGACTTTCGCCCGGATAAAGATGTGGCTTTTGTTTCTCTCATGGAACATCATTCCAACGATCTACCCCATCGTAAACATGCGGGCGAGGTTGTCCATATTCCACTGGACAGCCATACAGGAAACCAACCCGGCTGTCTAAACCTGGAGGCTCTGGAAGAAAAATTGATAGAATATCAGGATCGAATTAATTATGTGGCTGTGACAGGTGTAAGCAATGTTACCGGCATAATAAATCCTGTAAATGATATTGCGAAACTGGCGCATCAATATGGTGCACTCATTTTGATTGACGGCGCCCAAATGGCGGCCCATCTTCCCATCCAGTTATCCGGACATGACGATCCAGATTGTAACGTTGATGCATTTGTTTTTTCCGGTCATAAAACTTATGTGCCCGGATCCCCGGGGGTTGTGGTATGCCGACAGGATATTTTGAAAGCAATCGAACCGGAAGAAGTGGGCGGCGGCATGGTGGATGATGTGTTTGTAGATCGCTACATTGTGAAAGATTATTTCCCCGACCGTGAAGAGGCCGGTACACCAAATATCCCCGGTGCCATTGCACTTGCTACGGCATTGGAAGTCCTCGAAAGAATTGGGATGGATTATGTTTTGGAAGATGAAACCATCCTTATCGAGAATGCACTGGAACGAATGCAGCAAATTCCTGATGTTGTCATTTATGGCGAAACAGATTGTAATATCTGCCCCCGGGCCGGCTCAATATCTTTTAATATTAAAGGAATGCATCATGGATTGACTGCTGCCATTTTAAATGATTATTTTAATATTGCTGTGCGGAATGAATGTTTTTGTGCCCATCCCTATGTAAAAGAAATGATTTTGGATGATATGCTCTTGGCATCCGAATCCATGACAGATGAAGAATTAGAAAATGATTACAAACTGATCGCAGGAATGGTTCGAGCTTCTTTTGGTTTATACAATACCTCCAATGATGTAGATGCGCTTATTGATGCTTTAAAAGAAATTGTGTCTCGAAAAGATGAACTCACTCAAAATTACCATGTGGATGAAAGCCCGGATTATGTTCACAATACTTTTAAGATGGATGTAAATAACCGTTTTAGCGTTCCGGAATTTGTTGATCAGTATATGGCGAAATGATTCAATTAATTCTGTTTACCAGTTTAATTTTTAGCCCAACTGATACCCTGACAATCTCGAAGAAAATTTCAGATCGAAAATTTTCATTCACACCAAAACTTTTTCATCATCCCCAGCGGGTTTTATTCAATTCAAGGGCATTTGACTTGGAAGTATTTTCAGATTTCCCTCGGGACAGTGTTGAATCATTATCTCTTTTTTATATGACAGATGCGGTGCCGAGATACAGGGAAATCCCATTTGACCCTCAGGAAAAACGATTTTCATACCGATATGACCCCCGAAATAATCCTGCAAATTACATTACATACTTTTTTACAATCAGTTTAATCAATGGGGAATTATATGGAACTCCGGTGGATAGTGTCGGTCGTTTAAATCCGATTACAAAATATTTGCTGGATCCAATTGAATATTATAAAAAACGTGCTTCCTTTAGAAATTAGTTTTGCCTGAAACCCAAAAACAGATTCAAGCGCTGCGGGATCAGCTCAATGATCATAATTACCGCTATTATGTATTGGATGATCCTCTTATTTCGGATAGTGAATATGATCAGCTTTTCAGAGATTTACAAAAGATTGAAGCCGAAAATCCCAATTTAATTACAGAAGATTCCCCAACTCAGCGCGTGGGGGCAGAACCCTTGACTTCTTTCGGATCATTGACACATCGAATGCCCATGTTATCTTTGGCGAATGCCATGAATGAGGGTGAATTGGCTGCCTTTGATATGAGAGTTAAAAAAGGTCTGGATACGGAAAATGATATTGAATATATGGCAGAACCAAAATTGGATGGACTTGCGGTTGAACTGGTCTATGAAAATGGATTATTCGTAAATGGATCCACTCGGGGAGACGGTATTACCGGCGAAAACATTACGCAAAACTTAAAAACTATCTCCGCCATCCCCCTGTCCTTACGAATGGGTGAAAAACAAATTCCACCTTTACTGGAAGTTCGCGGAGAAGTCTTTATCACCAAAGATGGTTTTAAAAAATTAAATCAAAATCAAGAAAAGGAGGGGCTTCCTCCCTTTGCCAATCCAAGAAATGCCGCCGCCGGGAGCCTTCGTCAACTCGATTCAAATATTACAGCAACACGACCTTTATCTATTTATTGTTATGAGGCTGGAACAATTGATGGTGTTTCTTTTGAAACGCACGAGGATTTTTTGTCCACATTAAAAAAATGGGGATTCCCGGTGAATCCGGAAATACAAAAAGTAACTAATGTAGAAAAAATGGTGGCATTTCATCGAAATCTGGAAGCCAAACGGGAAACGCTTCCTTATGAAATTGACGGTACAGTATTTAAAGTAAATACGACGGATCAACGAAATGCATTAGGGATTCGCAGTCGATCTCCTCGGTGGGCTATCGCAGGAAAATTCAAAGCACAACAAGCCACCACCGTGGTTCAGGATATTATTCCATCTGTAGGCCGGACCGGCGCTGTAACACCTGTGGCTCGACTCGATCCAACAAATGTGGGTGGCGTTATCGTCACCAATGCAACCCTGCATAATCAAGATGAGATTGACCGAAAAGATGTCCGCATTGGTGATACCGTATTCATCCAGCGGGCGGGGGATGTGATACCAGAAGTGGTAAAAGTCATCCTCACCAAACGACCATCCGACACAAAAAAATACCTACTTCCAAATGTATGTCCATCTTGTGGCCATGAAGTCTTTCGACCGGAAGGTGAAGTGGTGGCTCGATGCCAAAACCTCTCCTGCCCTGCCCAAGTGAAAGGTCGAATAGAACATTTTGTATCTAAAACTGCGTTAGATATTGATGGGTTTGGTGAAAAACTTGTGGATCAACTAGTGGATAAAAGATTAATTCGAACTGTGGATGATATTTTTAAACTCACCTATGATGATTTAGTCAACTTGGATCGTATGGCGGAAAAATCTGCGCTTAATATTTTAGAGGCTATTCAAAATTCAAAACAAACGACTTTTGCCCGATTTGTCTATGCCCTTGGTATTCGAAATGTGGGTGCTCATTTATCCAATGTTCTTGAAAAAACTTATGTGGGTGATATGGAAAAATTTATGAATGTCAGTGCTGAAGAATTGGAAGCGATTGATGAGGTCGGGCCTATTGTCGCAGAAACAATTACAACATTTTTATTAAACTGTACCAATACAGATGTGATTGAATCCTGCTTATCTTTAGGCATTCGATTAAAAAAGGTTGAAGGACCCAAAAGCCAATTGCTTAAAGGGAAAACATTTGTTTTTACCGGCGCCTTAACCCAATTCAGTCGCAACGATGCAAAAGAAATGGCTGAAGCACATGGGGGTCGGGCCAGTGGATCCGTTAGTAAAAAAACTGATTTTATTGTGGCTGGACCCGGCGCGGGATCCAAGTTAAAAAAAGCTGCAGAACTGGGTATCCCTGTTTTATCTGAAACAGAATTTCTGAACATGTTAAAATGAAGATCCTAACTGTTTTTCTTTTATTCAGTTCTATTCCTTTCACTCAAAACAAAATATCGCAAACAGATCACTCCCTGTCATCTTACCTCGAAGGAAAAAATAATTTTCCTCTCATTGATATTGCCATGGAAAGCTTCGCGCTGGCAACACCTGTCATTGAATTCGGATCTTCAGGGTTAAATCAGATTACCAATGATAAACTTATACCATCCTTTGCAGCCACCATGGTTGTTCAAATGCCCATTGTTTTATCTAAATATGCTTTCAAACGAAAACGCCCGGTAAGGCAATATAATCCCCGAATATGGAATTCGCGTTTTACGCCATCCTTTCCTTCCGGACATGCCGCCACAACGGCTGCCTGGGCAACATCATTGGCGCTTGCTTCGCCAAAAAATACATCTTTCATGATGGGTTATACTCTCCTGAGTGGATATAGCCAGGTTTATGTGGGAAACCATTATGTCTCCGATGTAATTGCTGGTTGGATGTTAGGTTGGTTAACAGGGATGTCTTTTCATTCTATTTTTGAGGCCAATCAAAACCAACTCATAAGAAATCCTGTTCTTAAAATTACAATTCCTTTATAGAGGGATTCTGTTTACTATGAAATTTGATGATTCAGTTTTTTTAAACAAAGATATAAATAAAGATTATCAAAGTCTCCTGACTTTGATAATCTTTTGTTAATTTCCACTATGTTAAAACAAATCCTATTCATTCTCCCAATCCTATTATTTGGCCAACCCCCAACACTTTCATCTATTCTAATTGCGGATGGCTTTAAAAAACCACTATATATAACATCCTATCCAAATGATGCAAACCTACTTTATGTGGTGGAACAAGCCGGCCGGATTATGATCGTTCAAAATGGAAAAAAACTTAAAAGGTCCTTTTTAGATATAAAAAAACGCGTCGTTAACCCAAACCGCCCTGGAGACGAACGGGGATTATTGGGATTCGCATTTCACCCAAACCATATCAAAAATGGAAAATTTTATGTTAATTATATTAACAACGATGGCTACACGGTAGTATCAGAATTCAACGTAAAAAATAAGTTAAGAGCTGATCATACATCGGAACGTATTTTGTTTGACTTAAAACAACCGTTCTCAAATCACAATGGCGGTCATATGGATTTTGGGCCTGGCGGATACCTTTATATTTCAGTAGGTGACGGAGGGAAAGCAGGCGATCCATTCAAAGCCGGTCAGGACTTAAATACAATTTTTGGGAAGTTAATTCGTATTGATGTAAACCAAATTCCATACGGAATACCAAAGACAAATCCTTATTACGGACAAAAAAACAAACGAGGAGAAATATGGGCTTGGGGATTACGGAATCCATGGCGATTTTCATTTGACCGAAAAAACGGTGATTTATATATAGGTGATGTGGGCCAGAATAAATGGGAAGAAATTAATTATGAACCGGGCAACAGCAAGGGCGGTGTCAATTATGGCTGGCGGATCATGGAAGCCAATCATTGTTTTGATCCAGAGGAAGATTGTCCCCAATCAGGACTCACACTCCCGATTTTAGAATATCCGAACGATGCCAATTATATGCGGACCCTGACGGGAATGGATCAGCCCAATGTGGATGGATGCTCTGTAACTGGCGGATATGTTTACCGAGGCAAAAATATTAACGGATTAAACGGCACCTATTTCTTCGGTGATTATTGTTCCGGAAATATTTGGACGTTTAAAGTAAAAAATGGGAAAGCAATTGAATTTCAAAACCGAACGGAGGAAATCAATATCGCCGACGGAGAGTTTACGAACTATATTTCTTCCTTTGGAGAAGATGCAGATGGTGAATTATATATGGTTGATTATAATGGCGGTATATACAAGCTAATCGAAAAAGATTAGCGCTTTGTTAACTGTCTAGCTTTTTTCCCCAATACAATTACCAGAAATGTAATAATCAGTGAAAAGAAAAATAACCCTGTTCTTCTATAATCAAACTCATCGAGCCCTGCTTCTGCCCCGGCAATCGTAGCCTGAGCCGCTATAAAACCAGGGGTGGCATTGGTATCAACATATATTGTATTGAAACTGTGAATATTTGTACGGGTATGAATTAATACTTTTCTCGCATCCTCCAAATGAAATAATAAATCACTAATGACCATGCCTTTTTGTTCTGCCTTATCCACGATCTCATTCGCATGGGTTATTTTTTGTTTTAAACTGTCTATGATTCCATAAAATTTGTCTGCCATCAATTTTGCATCTCCCCCATCTTGATGACATTCAATACATAAGGAATTATTATCCCAATCTAAAAATGAATCATTTGGTTTAATGACACCGTGATTATCGTGACATGCTTCACATTGACCCAGTCCCTCTTCCATCAATGCTTGTTTTAAATGACTGTTTTGGAACAAGTTTCTGTTATTGATATGACAGGTACCGCAAATATCCGACACGTGAACAACATCTGGGGGTGCAGCGCCATGGTTTCCATGACAATCATTGCATGCAGGCGCACCAATATCTTCTTTATCAAATAACGCTTTGCCGTGGACAGAGTTACGATATTGGTCAAATTGATCCGTTGGTAAACCGGTTCCTTTCATATAATAAGGGTCTGTATGACATTGAGCACATGTTTTTGGAATATTAAATCCATATACAGATGCCCGGGGGTCTTTCACGGGTAATATACCATGGACACCGTGACAGTCAGAACAAACGGCTGCCTTTTCCATGCCCTTCGATAATGCCTTTCCGTGGCCACTTGTTAAATACTGATCAACCTGATCCGTTTTAATTGAAGCAGAAAACATACGCATATATTCCGGATCGCTATGGCATTTACCACACATCTCCAACTGATCCTGTTTTTCCAAATCCGCCATAAAACTATCCACATCCCACATGGCTTCATCTTCATCGTCAAATGCCTCCGGATCTCCCCCATGACAATCAGCACAACCAATATTTTTTTCTGCATGAACACCCAATAAATATTGCGCGACTATTTTATTATTTTCGTCTCGGTCTTCATCTAATTCAATATGACAGGTAATACAACTATCATCTGCGATTAATACAGCTGAAAATGCAAAGAAGAGACTGATTAACCAGTGCTTCATACCAAGTACCCCCAGATTGTCAAAATAATAATGTAGGCAACAAGGGCAATACCAAACCATGTCCAGAATGGAGAGCGAATGCCTTTGGACGCTTGTTTATCTAAAAAGGGAACAAAAAACCAAATCAAGCCGCCGACTGCAAAAAACAAAACACCAAACAATTCACCTTCGATAAACCATACATGGGCCGGAATCATTTTGAGCGTTTGAAACATAAACATGAAATACCATTCCGGCCGAATGCCTGCAGGTGCCGGTGCCAACGCATCCGCTTTTTGGCCTAACTCCCAAGGGAAAAATACTGCCAATAATGCAATTACATTTAGAACAATCAACCAAACAATAAAATCTCGTAATACAAAATCCGGGAAAAAAGGAATGGTTCTCCTTTTTTCTTCGGGAATATTTTCCAATTCCGGAGGCACGCTCATTCCCTGAAATTGAACCAACATTAAATGAAGTCCCAAAAATACCGTAAATATTCCGGGGAGGATGGCAATATGAATACCATAAAATCGCGTCAAAGTTGCACCTGTAACTTCATCCCCTGCACGAAGGATTCGGAGGAGTGATTCACCTACCCACGGTAGGGCACCGGCAATGTCTGAGCCAACCTTTGTTGCGAAAAATGCTAATTCATTCCATGGTAATAAATACCCGGAAAACCCAAATCCCAATGCCAGCATGAATAAAACCATTCCTGTTATCCATGTCATTTCTCTGGGTTTACGATATGCTTTAGAAAAATACACCGTAAACATGTGGAGAAACACAAAAAGGACAAAAAGATTTGCGGACCAACTATGAACTTCTCGCACGAGCCAGCCAAAGGAAACTTTGCTCACAATAAATTTGACACTTTCAAAGGCGGTCTCGGCGCCTGGCTGGTAATATAGAACAAGCAAAATGCCTGTGACCAGCTGAACTGCAAAGAGAAATAAAGAGATACCACCCAAATAATACCAGACCGTACCATAAAAAATTGGTACCCGTTTTTTCTTGGCAAAAGCAATGGCACCATCCAAATCTAAACGATCATTAAACCATGGCATTATTTTTTTCATGCTAATTCCGGTTTAGTCACAATTATTTTTTCGTTTTGAATCGCAACATCAAATTGACCCAGAGGTTTGGGTGGCGGTCCCGATATATTTCTACCTTCAATATCATATAACCCATTATGACAAGCACACCAGATTTGCTCCGTATCGGTTTTGAATTGAACATTGCAGTCAAGATGAGTGCACGTTGCTTCCAGCGCTTTAAAATTTCCACTTTTCTTCCTGATCACTAATACCGGGGTCCGTCCCATGCGAATAATTTTAGATGAACTTCGAGGAAAATCCGATAATTCACCCACTTCAATACGATTAATATTAATGTCCGGCACATCGGGCGGAACCATATACCGAAGCACGGGGTAAAAAATACTGGCCATCCACGCAGTTAAACCGCCACGGATGAGCCAATCTAAAAAGGATCGTCGAGTTTTTTTCTGGGCCATTTATTTTTTCTCTTGATATCTATGTTATTTTAGCAAAACCATTTTCATACTTTTTGAAAATGATTCTTTGGTCTCATGATAATTTCCGTTACTTGATAGATAACTAATATCAATTCGTGTATATGTAAAATTCCAACCATTAATATCATCTACATATCCATTTGCGTCATCATCTCCACCCCCAAGAGGATCATTCGGATTAACCCAAATATTACCTTCAAAATCTTCATGATCATCATTTATGCCGGAATCAATTATTCCCATAAGAATTGAACTGTCAGGCTGAATTAAACCCCATGCAGAAGGCATTCCGATCAATTTCAAAGCCCACTGACCATCCCAATAGGGGTCATTAGGCGTTCCAGATAATTTACCGTAATAATTTAGATTTACATCTTCAATATCAGAATTGTTTATTAATAAATCCTTAATCTGTTTAACATTTTTTTTAACTGGGAATTCTAATCGATACCACCCATCTGTTTTTCGATGGGAATGTGGTAATTTTTTTGAATATCTTAATTCATTATTCTGTAAAATATTATTTAAACCGATATTTCCATTCACTGCGACCTTGTTTTTTATTACTACTCTTTCAGGTTCTTTGACCCGGACTAACAGTACCCCTGGTTCATACTCAACTTGTGAAAACATTATAGATGTGAAACAAAAACATGCAGTTAGATAGTATTTAATATTTATTATTATTCCCTCTTTTTTATTTTTTCTTAAAAACATCTAAATCTAATCACAAACAAATGGATTTGTACTTTGAGCGACATTAGGATCTACTATTTTTATAATTGTTTGTTCGTGAAGCATCAAATACCTAAATAAGTCGTACGTGTTTTTCGGTGATTTTTTCGTAAGAGTAACGATTTGGAAATTGGTCGCATCAGTATACATATGTCTTAATCCGTACCTTTTATAAAAATCATGCATTATATCTTCATTGATGTCATCTTGAAATTTGATTATTAATTGTCCTAGAAATATTGGTGGCCCATTAAATATTGCCCATGCATATTCAACATTGGACTCAGCGCCAAAATTGCAATAGTTCTCTTTGCCGAATGGAGTAAAATAATACTCTGGTCTTAGACCGTCCTTAATGCAAAGAACCGCCTCGAAATTGTTACGATAATACCCAAGTGTGCTTGAACCAAATGGATTTTTTGCAATTCCCAGATTGTATTTGTCTAAAAATTGATATAATTCACTCGTATCCTTTAATGAAGAATCGAATCGCACATAAAATATGTTTTGATCCATTAGCCATTCATAGCCGTCTGGATTGTATTTTCGTGTTGTGTCTTCTGTGGGTCGATCGTCAAAACAGGGGAAACGTTTTACGTCATAGTTTAACTGATTCACTCCTTTGGTTAAGGTAATTGGTGTTGAAAATGAATCGGTATATGCAGAATAAACGCGTAATTCCTCTGCGCCGGTTTTTAATGAATCAAAAAAGAATTCACCCGAACTATTAGTTGTGTCAGTCCGGTCATTGTTTGATAAAGAGACAAATATATTCCTAAGTGGCTGATTTAAGGAATCGTCCATCACAATACCCGTTAACTGTCCCAGGTTATAGTCCAAATAGAAGTTTAATTCTTGTGGCCCTTCCATTATATCAACAATATGAGATAGCGAATCATGGATATCTGAAAATATCGTTAATGTATCTCTGCCGACACTTAAAGAATCAAAAGTATATACACCCAGACTATCGGTTACCTCTGATACATCATTAAGAGATAAATCAACGGAAATACCTTCAACAGGTGTTTGGGTAGAATCATCATAAACAATACCGGTTAATTGTCCAATTGGTTCTGGTCCCGAAGGCACAGGATTATCCTGGCATGAGAAAAACATTAATAAAAAAATGGGTAATATATGCTTCATAATTCAGTCAAATCCAAAAATGATCGCCGTTTTTTTCTTAACCATTAATATTACCCCATTCTGACCCGACCATCCACCAGCAATCCCGGCGACTCCGGTATTATTGTTTGTGCGAGCTGCAATAACACCTGAAACACGAGTACCATGATAATCTGCTTGCATTCCTGGGTCCTGAGGATTGTTATCATCATCGACAAAATCCCAACCATAAGTATTAGAAATATTCGCCACTAAATCAGCATGATTGTAATCAATCCCGGAGTCTAAAACGCCAACTAATATGTTACTATCCCCAGTTGTAATATCCCAAGCTGCGGGGAGATTGATTTTTTCATATGCCCACTGAAGTTGCCATTTGGGGTCATTTGGTGTTGAACTAATCCTACCACCATGATTGCGTGTTGCATATTGTACTTTATCATCACTTCGTAATTTATTTATAATCGCATCTAAAGATTGGGAATCGGGAAATTTTAATCTATAAAAATAATCATCTTTACCAATAATTCTCCTTCCTTTTAACTTGTGCTCTTGAAGAATATTAGAAATACTTTTATTTTTTCCTGATACTCCAATCCCTTCAATCCTAATATTTTCAATTTCTTTAAATTTCACTAATACAGTCCCTTTTTCAAATATGGATTGACAAAAAACCAGATTAGTTATCAACAAAACCATTAATACCAACGATTTAAATAATATTTTCATACTTTACTTTTTTGTGTTTATGAAGTTATTCGCATCCATAATTAGGCCCACTTCCACCCGGAAGTCCACCACCGGGACCTTGAAGTGCTACCAAATTTATAAATGAATAATTGTCTTTCATGTACATGCGAAGGTCAAATGGATTCAACTTTGAATTCGGCGTTATAAACGCATAATATATTGATGGACTCTGATAATATTTTAATAAACCATTTTCAGCATATAAAGAATCAATCATTTCTTGTGATGTACCATCTGAAAACTGAAAATAAATGATTCCAGTAAATACTGTATGTCCCTCACCCACAACAGCAAAGCAATAATCCACTTTATCGTTGGATCCAAAATTCTTGACTTCTGGCTTTCCCCAAGGTGTAAAATGACACTGAGGCAAAGCATTGTCCATAATGCACAATGTCGCTGTCCACTGATTTGAAATTGATTCCTTCCTAAATACCTTTGCTTCAAGATTGTATTCTTGTAAAAGTGGTAAAATTTCTAAAGTATCAGTAATGTCTTTTGAAAATCTTGCCCAGACACTTTTTTCATAGATGGATACCTCCTTAGACCCATAAATATTTATTTTAGCCGTATCCTCGACAGGAAAACATCCAAATTCACTGTTTGTTTTCAAATAGTATGTCGTCTCATTCAGTTCTTCATTTATAATTATTGAGGAAATTATAGGATTATAATATTTTGCATTTATCGATAGGCTGTCTTTTTTTAATACCAAACTATCTAATGCAAATTGCCCCAGACTATCAGTGGTATCCGCCACTTGGTTTAAAGATAAATTAACAAATGCATCCCTTATTGGATAATTTAAAGATTCATTCATAACAACGCCCCCTATCTGCCCCAGATTATAGTCTAAAGAGAAGTTTAATTCTTGTGGCCCTTCCATTATATCAACAATATGAGATAGCGAATCATGGATATCTGAAAATATCGTTAATGTATCTCTGCCGACACTTAAAGAATCAAAAGTATATACACCCAGACTATCGGTTACCTCTGATACATCATTAAGAGATAAATCAACGGAAATACCTTCAACAGGTGTTTGGGTAGAATCATCATAAACAATACCGGTTAATTGTCCAATTGGTTCTGGTCCCGAAGGCACAGGATTATCCTGGCATGAGAAAAACATTAATAAAAAAATGGGTAATATATGCTTCATAATTCAGTCAAATCCAAAAATGATCGCCGTTTTTTTCTTAACCATTTATTTTTTCTCGCGAAATCCGTCCGGGTATGGATGATTAATTGTTAAAAACATTTCTTCAAAATGAAATGCTGTGAATGTGGGACTTTCCTTATTGTGGCATCCTTTGCAGGTTTCTTCTGTCGGAAGTATCATACCCAATGATTCCATGGATATTTTGCCTTCAAAAATGGCTTTCATTTTTTTCTTCGATTTATATTTACTGCCCGGACCATGGCATACTTCACAACCAACACCTTGCAAATAGGTCATTCTTTTGACCTCTTTTGTCGGTTTGCCTCTTTCTGTCTTTTGCTCCCAGAAAGCGGTATCCTTAATTTCATATCCACCTTTACCGTAGCCGGTGGTATGGCAACGGACACATTCGGGTGTTTCCCAGGGATTGGTCTCAATTCCTTTTTTCAGCGCTGTCTCTTTTGCAGCCGGTGTTTTCAATACTTCGAATGCTTCAGCATGTTTTGAATCTTCCCAAACTTGAAATTGGGCACCGTTTGATTTTTTTTTATGACAAGATTTACACTTTTTGCTGCCAACATAATCTTGTCCGAACAATATAGTTAATGTTAAAAAGAATACTATTTTTTTCATTTTTATGTCCTGTTTTCTACTTAATAATTCGAATGCCTCGCCGAAGCAAGGCATTCGAATTTACAAAACAATTGCCATCTTTATAATTTACTTAAATAATTTGGAGAAAAATCCTCCTTCAGCATCTTTACGAATGTCTGCGGCCATATGTTTAATCTCGGTGAGATCCATAACCATTTCATTCCAACCATACCATAATGTATAGTCCGGATTATTGTGAAATGCGCCCTGGAACAGTCGCATGCGATGCTTCAGGTGCATCACAAATAAAGTTTGTTCAATAGGAGTAGGCGCGTCATGAAATGCGAGCAAATCCGGAAAATCGTAAGCATAATGATCAGGCTTTTCTAACAGTTTATCTTTATATAGATCTGCGATAATTCGAATGGCTTCAGCCAGCAGTTCATCACCTCTGCGGATAATTTCATCTCCTTTTTCAAGTTCACCCCGAGCAAAATTTTCTGAATGGCATTGAGAACAAGTTTCAATCATTTTATTTCGTTCTACATCAAAGGCTTCTGCGCTCAAACGAGCCACATCAGCACCGGCAACTACATCAAGACGTGGTGTCGGATTTCCATCTGGATCTAATACACCCAAGGCCTGCAAAATGGTTACTCTATCGGCCCACCACTCATCGCTTTCCCCTGGATAAGGGGCTAAGCCATTGGTTCGTACTGCAAGAAATCCCCAAGCTGTTCTCACCTCATGATTCCCTTCCTGCATATGACAGGTCTGGCATGTAGGTGCAGACGTTTCTTCAGGAAGTACACCGTTTTGTTTTAATAGATATCTTACACCATGTTTTGATGAAGAATACATTTCCCACTGTGGATGATCAAAACCCATATGACAGGTTTGGCACGCTTGTGGCTGGCGCGCTTCTTCTATTGAGAATACATGGCGCGTATGGCAGGCATCACAGGAAGAATACCCAAATGTATGGCCATCTGCTTTAAGCTGTTTAATATCATCTTCACTTTTTAATCCAATTTTATGACATCCGCCGCATCCTTTTCCTCCATCGATTAATTCCATGGGTTTAAAGTGGGTTGTGGGCATGGCTTTTAAAGCGGCCCATGCAAAAGAGTGTTTCCCCTTTTTATATTGCCCCACCTGATCTTCATGGCAGGATGCGCAGGTTTCTGCTGTCGGTATTTCTGTCAATGCAAAATCATCCATGGTGTTGTGATCCTCACCATGACATGATTCACAACCAACTTCTTCATCAAAGTGTTTGCTTATTTTCCAGTCGGTTACAGCGCCTGGGGTAATTTTTGAATGGCAATCCACACATGTATCACCGGCAAATCCGACCGAAACAGTTAGGGAAAGGAATATAATAAGTGCCATAATCCGCTTCATGATTTCCTCCTTAGTCATTTTAAATCTCTACTAACATACTTTTTTCTAATTTAAAACTGCCGGAAATTTACGCCATTTAATAAGATAATTCAATCTTGTATAACCATTATAAATAATTGTTATAATATTCCGAATTTGGTCATATCAGAATTCAACAGCATCCGTTAACTTAACCATCCGAATTAAGGGAATAGGAGAGAGAAAGAATAAAATGGATATGATGAAAATAGATGAAATTATAAATGATGTGGTTTTACTCGTTTTGGATGGTCATGACCCACTCAAGGAATTGGGCATTGAAAAAAACAAAATATATGTAAAGGTCATGGGCTATGATGAATATGGAATGTGGGTGGAACACCCTTCATTCCAGATACCCATATTAAAAAAAGGTAAGCGACCCGGAAAAAAAGAAGTGACGGCATCTATGCTGATACCCTGGGGGTTTATCGCTTCTGTTGTTCATTTTCCAGGCGTAGAGGGTTTTGATTTCCCCAGCCCATTTGATGCCCAAATTGGTTTTGATATAGAGAAATAATGACACCTGCCATTTCCATTCGGAATCTTACGAAAAGTTACGAGGACACCATCGCCCTCAGTGGTGTGGATATTACCATCGGGGATGGGGAATTTTTTGGATTGCTCGGTCCCAACGGCGCTGGTAAAACAACCACAATTAATATTCTCACTGGCCTCGTCAGGAAAAACGAAGGCGATACAGAAATTTTTGGAAGAGATACTGTGACAGACTATCGTTTTACCCGTTCTCAAGTGGGAATTTCTGCACAAGAATTTACTCAAGATTGGTTTTTTCCATTGGACAGACTACTCTATTTTCAAGCAGGGTATTATGGAATACCCAAAGAAAAAGCGAAAGATCGTGTTGAGGAATTGTTATCCAAATTAGGTTTAGTGGCGAAACGAAAAGCCCGCCTCAGGCAACTTTCTGGTGGCATGAAGCGTCGATTTCAAATTGCCAAAGCATTGGTCCATGATCCAAAAATCATCATCCTGGATGAACCCACTGCGGGTGTGGATGTTGAACTGCGCCACGAACTGTGGGATTACTTTCGCGAATTGCACAAAAAAGGGAAAACAATCCTTCTCACAACCCACTATATTGAAGAAGCTGAAATGTTATGTGACAAAGTTGCCATTATCGACAAGGGGCGCGTCATTAAGGAGGGAACGCCGAAAGAACTCACCAGTCAACTCGGAAAGGCCGGGATCACAATTAATGTGTCTGACCCGGGAGAAGAATTAGAATCCTGCCTCAAGAATTTTACCTATACGCAGGAGGACGGTAGAATTCATTTCACAACACGAGAGCCGGAAGAAGCCCTGCCAGATATCATTAATGCACTCACCCGGCATGGATGTCATATTCAGCGGGTTGTCACAACTAAATCTTCTTTGGAAGATGTTTTCTTAAGCCTTACGGGAAAAGGAATAAACGAATGAATTGGGTTGGACTCTGGACACTCACATCACGGGAAGTCGGTCGGTTTTTTGCTGTTTACCGTCAAACAATTATTCCGGGGTTCATTTCTTCTATTCTGTATATACTCATATTTGGTTTTACCTTAGAAAGGCGCATATCTACCATTGATGGGATTCCCTATACCATGTTCATCATTCCGGGCTTGATTATGATGAATACCCTAACCAATGCATCATCTAATTCATCCTCATCCATGCTCCAGATGAAACTTTTGGGGCAATTGCCGGATCTTCTCCAGGCTCCATTGTCCAGTTTTGAAATATCTATGGCATATATCGTCGGCGGAACAGTACGGGGGACGGTGAATGGTCTATTAATTCTCTTAGTCGGAATCACGTTGGGTGGCATTTCCGTGATACAGCCTTTCGCAACGGTGGGGTTTATTATTCTGGTTTCAGTGGCTTTTTCCAGCATTGGATTTTTATTAGGACAATTAGCAGATACATGGGATCAGTTAGCCACACTTCAAAATTTTTTACTCACACCACTTAGCTTTCTCGGAGGTATTTTTTACTCAATTAAAATGCTTCCGGACTGGGCACAGGCAGCCAGTTTTTACAACCCTATTTATTATATGATTAATGGATTGCGTTTCACCATTCTGGGTGTATCTGATTCTCCGCCCATGACGAGTTTTATTGTTGCACTCATCATGACTATTGGCTTTTTCCTTGCGGCTGTTTTACTCATGGAAAGTGGCAAAAAAATAAAACAATGAAGCAACTTTTTATCCTTTTTGTTATCGGGTTCGCAATCGGCACAGCCCAGACAGATTCTCTTTCATGGAAACAATATGCTCGTATCGGTGGTGTGAATGCAGAAAAAACAGCAGGTGGATTTGGCTACTATCGGTTAAATCGCAAAACGGATAATACCTTCCGAGATCTGAGGCTGTTTGGATATGGTTTGCAAAAAGACTCATTTATTTATATCCGGTATAAATCCAGCGATAAATATATTTCCCGGCCACAATTTTACCGATATACGGTCACGTCTTACCGAAAAAATACACGGGCCGGCGTTAAGCTTCAATATCACTTTAATCAAGGGTTCGGCTACTTCATCAACGAATACAAAAATGGATTGTTGAATTTGGAAATTGGCCATGCATTTGATATGTCTGACTATCTTAATGAAGAACGAAAAACTTCTTATGTGAAGACTGGGGTTTTCTGGGATCATAACACAACCCGCTTCTCAACCAAATTAGAAGTTGAACATTTTCAGCAAATCAGTGAAATTCATGTGAGTAACCTCACACGTAATCAATATCTTTTTGAAGTAATTTTTCCTATTAAAAACGGGTTATCTATAAATATTAATTATGAACTGGAAGATTATTTGGGCCAAAGCCAGGCAAATGTATCATCTTTTTCTATTGCCCTAGATTGGCAGGGGAATCTAAAATGGGATCGTTAACATGTTGAATTCACTGAATAAATATATATCAATAATAATTCTAATGAGTTTGGGGCAACCGCAAGAAATTCAACCGGAAATCACCCATCAAAAAAAACGGCTCATTATATTACCCTCGGAAGAGGGTGAAAATGAAAACTCAATTCAATACCAATTAGTAGAAATTGTGGCAGCTGAGGCATCACAATTGGGACGTTATGATGTATTTAATCGGCAGGATTTGAAAAAAATATTTGAAGAACAAGCTTTGTATATGGCTGGCGTGATAAATGATTCGTCTATTATAGAATTTGGACAAATTGCTGGAGCAACAGAAGCCATGCTTATTAAACTAATTCAATTTGACCAACGTGGTGTGCCTAAAGATGGTGAAAAAGAGGAGGAAACTAATTTTTTTGACGTAGTAGTGGCCATTATCGATGCTTCGTCGAATAAGAAAAAGGAAGAACCTCACGCTGATAATATTCAAACTGTTTTGGCTTTTTCGATTAAAACAATTGATGTGGAAACAGGGCAAACACTGAATTCCCATTATATAAGCGCCGAGCATACTGGGGGGGGCCGAGGAAAATCTTTGAAAGCAACCTTACGCCAGGGCCGTCGAAAACTATCCGTAAAATTGCGACAAATGTATAAGCTCACCAGCCAGGTTTTGGAGGCAGATCGGAAAGAAGTCATGCTGGTTTTGGGTAAAGAAATGGGGGTTAAAAAGGG
>JACNKN010000034.1:24037-25280 GCA_014382015.1 Fidelibacterota bacterium
ATAGAAACAACATTCATGACATCCCCCCATAGAGATTGGATTATTGGATTAGAATATACTGTTAGTTCTATTACAGGCGGATGGGGTTATACAGAAGGTGAAGGGGAAGATGTTAAAACAGAGCCGGCAGTATGGGACTCCAAAGTAGGGCCGTCTCCTACATTGATTCCATCAGGATTATTTTTTACAGTGGGAATCCGGTTTTTAAATTTTTAAATATTTGGGAAAGGCACAAAAGCCAAAATTGTTCGTGGATGTTCATCCACAATCATAAGAAATCCTTTATTATCCAAGCGGGCTAACCCTTCCCAGTTGCGGGACTTCTCTTCCATCACCAGTTGAATCGGTGCTGTGTTTGTTCGAACTATTTCTTTTGAATTAACCTTATATTCCACCAGTCGCTCCACGTGTTCATATTGCTTGTGGGTGGTTCCTTCTTTATAGCCATCTAAAATAGTATCTTTCCCGGGAAGAAGCCTTTTCTTTTCCCCTGGCCAAAAATAATTCAATGCCCAGAATCGGCCATGGCCATCTACATCTGTTACATCCGTAATTCTGTATTCTACATTTGGGAATGACATGGATGCTTTGTGATTTAGAGAGGTGGTATAAAATTCTACTTTTGGGTCAGGCAATACATTCACACCGTTCGCTTCAAACAAAATCATCAGGCGGTATTTATATTTCAGGATGCTTTCATAACCCATATTTTTAATATTCACGGGCAATTTGATGGTTTCAAGTTTATCTGAGTTAATCGTCAACGTTTTTTTCTTGATATTCATATTACCCGAAACGAGAAAGCTATGCATGACGCCATCCTGTTTCGACTCCATCACCAGATATGCATTATTGCCACTGAAGCAAACTGCTTCAAACCCTTGAAACCCCCCGATCGCATTATCGAAGTTGGGAAGAATTAATTCTATTTTTTCAGGGGTCAGCGCTTTAGATCTATCCCCAGCCAGCCACGTATTAATTTGTTTCTTTTTAAGGGTGTAAAAGCCCGGCGTTTCTTTATTCACATATTGAGGCATGAGAATTAAATTGTCCCCATACCATGCCAAGCCAGACATTTCCAAACTTCTCTCAGCCGCTTCGCCTTGTAACGGTATCTCAATGGGTAAAACCTCTTGCGCTGATAACGCTACTGCTAATATTAAATATATATAAATATGTTTGTAATTCATTTCTTCCGTCAAATAATGGCGTGAAAATTGAATGAAAACATTGAAATGAACAA
>JACNKN010000014.1 GCA_014382015.1 Fidelibacterota bacterium
TTGTGGACGAATCAGAAAAAGATAAAATCAGGCAACAAGTTACTCCACAAATATTCCAAATTCCCTGGGGACATAATAGGGAAATCATTACAAAGTGTAAAACACAAGAAGAAGCCCTTTTTTATGTAAATCAAACTATCGCTAATAATTGGTCGCGCGCCGTCTTGGTGCATCAGATTGAATCGGATCTTTATCATCGAAAAGGAAAAGCATTGAGCAACTTTGGAACAACGCTCCCGGCACCCCAATCCGATTTAGCCAAGCAAATTTTGAAAGACCCTTATGTTTTTGATTTTTTAGATTTACAAACTAAACATGATGAAAGAGAACTAGAAACTGCTCTTATTGATCATGTGGCAAAACTATTACTGGAACTGGGCAGCGGTTTCTCCTATATCGGCAGGCAGTATAAAATTGTTGTAGATGGGGATGAATTTTCCATTGATTTACTTTTTTATCATGTAAAACTTCACTGCTTTGTGGTGGTAGATTTAAAAACAGTCAAATTTGTGCCGGAATTTGCAGGCAAGTTGAATTTTTATGTAACCACCATTGATGAACAAATCAAAAGTAAACAAGATAATCCAACCATTGGAATGCTTATTTGCAAATCAAAAAACAATACAGTGGTTGAATATGCCATTAAAGATATTAATAAACCCATAGGTGTGAGCGAATATATCCTAACCAAAAAATTACCAGAAAATCTACAATCGGCATTTCCTACCATTGAAGAAATTGAAGCAGGATTAGAAAAAAGTAAAATTTCATGATCCTAATTTTCAATAAAAAAAGATTCTATTTTTCACTATTTATCTTTTATTCGCTGCTTATGTTTTCTGTTTTAAAAGGGAATATCCCCCCCCACAAAGCACTTATCGTTACAGGGCACAACAATCATAAATGGGACGTGAGTTCTGTGGTTTATAAACAAATACTTGAACAAACAGGTTTATTTTCTGTGGATATGGCCATTCGCCCACCCTTGGATAAAGAGACGGAAATATTTAATCCAAACTTCAATCAATATGATGTAGTCTTTTTGGACTATAATGGCGCTCCTTGGCCAGCAGAAACACAAAATGCATTTGTACATTATGTAAAATCTGGTGGCGGTGTCGTTTTGGTTCATGCGGCGAATAATGCATTTGGCGATTGGCCGGAATATTTAGATATTATTGGTATCGGTGGTTGGGGCGGTCGAGACGAAACGGACGGTCCATATATATATTGGCAAGATGGGGAAATTGTTCGAGACATGACTCCCGGCGAAGCTGGCGGTCACGGTCCACAACATGAATTCCAAGTGATAAATCGTGACATGGATCATCCCATTAATCAAGGATTACCGGAAAAATGGATGCGCGGCCGAGATGAACTTTATAGTCATATGCGTGGGCAAGGAAAGAATATGCATATTTTGGCTACGGCTTATTCGAATCCTGCAGACCGAAACGGCAGCGGTCGCCATGAGCCTGCGATAATGACCATTGATTATGGGAAAGGTCGAGTATTCCACACACCTTTGGGACATGTAACCGGAACTGTTCCTTACCGCTCGTTAGAATGCGGCGGTTTCATAACCATTATTCAGCGGGGCACGGAATGGGCAGCCACAGGAAATGTGACGCAATCCGTCCCTTTGGATTTTCCAGATGCTGTAACGGTTCGGAGCTGGGAAAATTATATTGAACCTGAATTTGAATCGGTATTAAATAGTATAAAAAATTATGAATATGGCGATAATCGCAAAAACCTGACTGTTATTGAAGATATGATTCGGGTGGCACATCGAAATCCGGATTATCTACATCAAATCGAAAAATCAGTTGTTTCATTTCTGTTATCTGATGCATCCGTTTCTGCCAAACAAGTAGTTGGGAAATATTACAGTACAATTGCCAGTGAAGTTTTTACTGAAGAGTTAGTTCCATTATTAAATGATCCTGAACTTTTTGAAACAGTATTATATATTTATGAAAGAATGAGAAACCCAATTTTGTCTATGAAAGATTATGTTAATTGGGTCTTAATTGAAAATATTTCTACTGTCAATGATGATGTTAAAGAAGGAATAATAAAACTACTTGGAATTAGAATTGATAAATCTTCTATATCAATTTTAAAAAAATATATTCATTCTGAAAATTCCAACATTGCTACAGCGTCCGCCACTGCGTTGGGAAATATTGGCACTTGGAAAGCGGCAAAGATCTTGAAGAAGTCATTGAAACAATCCACCGGTATTCAAAGGCAAACTATCGTCCATGCCTATTTAGAATGTGGGAATCATTTACTTGAATCCGGAAATTTGAAAAAGGCGAAAAAAATATTTTCTCATTTAAATCAATCCAATGAAAGTCCGGTGATTCGTTCGGTGGCTATTCGTGGTTTAATTCAATCATCTCCTGGAAATGCAGGCAGCATCATTTTAAAAGCATTGAAGGAATCTGAACCCAAAATTATTTCAACGGCCATATCTTCTATTCCCCTTCTTACAAATTCTGATGATATTTCCACTGTTGCGAAAAGTGTTTCTCTCCTATCTGTTAATGGACAGACACAACTTATTTCAGCATTGTCTATTCATGGAGAAAATGCAACAGTCTTGGAAACAATTCACGATGCGACAACCAGTCAATACCCGGGCGTTCGTCTTGCAGCTTGGGATGCATTGGGAGATATTAATCTGGAGAAATCCGTTCACTGGCTTGCAGATGCTTCTGCCTACGGAAAAGGGAAAGAACGATTAACCGCCCGACAAAGTTTATACAGACTCGATGGTGATAATATTAATGATATTATATTATTAAAAATTCCAAATGCCGAACTAAAAGTTAAAATTGAATTCATCCGAGCCATTCAGAAAAGGCGCATTTCAGAAGGAGCTGATCTAATGGTAAAATTGGCGAAAGATGAGCAAGCGTCCATTCGAATCGAAGCCATTAAAGCACTCCAGTTTATTGCCGGAGAAGAGCATATTTCTGATTGTGTCCAGTTGTTAACTCATTCTACATCAGACAGAGACAGATCTGCATTAGAAACATCCATGGTGGTGATGGCAAACAGGCACGGATCCGAAGCTCAAATGGGAAAAGAAATTATGGTCCAACTTGAATCCATGGATGTTTTTTCCAAGCAAACTGCCATTCGGATTTTGGGGAAATTATCCTTCCAACCGGCTTATGATTCACTCAATGATTTTTTAAATAATCAAAATAAGGACATCCGTAAATCTGCCATTAAATCATTATCTGCCTGGAAAAATGATTCTCCCCTTTCCACATTATTTAATGTGACCGAAAATGCAAAAATTCAAAGTCATAAAACATTGGCGCTTCGTGGCATTATTAGGCTCATTGGATTAGAGAGTGATCGATCCACTGAAGCGACAAACGAATTATATAAACGCGCCATGACTATGGCTACAAATATTCAAGAGAAAAAAGCTGTATTGTCTGGACTGTCAAATGTTATGTCCATTACCGCATTTCAAATGGCAGAAACGTACTTACCTTTATCAGATTTACAAGCGGAAGCGGCTTCATCTTGTATCAGTATTGCCAACGGAATTCATTCCGATTATCCAGTTGAATGCAAATCTGTTTTGGTGAAAATTATTTCAGATATTTCCAATGAACCTATTCGAGAAAATGCGCAATTGGTGTTGAATCAAATTGAAATATTTGATGATTACATTACAGAATGGCGAATATCCGAACCATTTATGGCAACGGATAAAAGTATTTTCAATACGAAATTTGGCCCGGAGTTAGCTGCTTATGAGAACTGGGTAATCGCCCCCAAACTTTCTGACCCAAACCGATATTGGTATGTGGATTTTGCCAAGATTATTAAAAGTATGGTGGCGGCTATTTATATGGAAACGGAATTCTGGTCAGATGAAGAACAGACGGTTCGATTGGAAATGGGTAGTAACGATGGTATCAAAACATGGTTAAATGGACAAGTAGTTCATGTTCATGATGCAAGTCGTGGGGTGACGGCTGGAGAAGATGTAAAGGAAGTTACCTTACAAAAAGGTAAAAATAGCTTATTGATGAAAATTGTGAACGAAGGTGGCGGCTGGGGTGGTTGTGCTCGATTAAGACGATTGGATGGTGGACATTTATCTAATGTAAAAATTAATCTAAAACTAAATTAAAATCTCATTTTGACAATTAACAATTATTTAGTGCTCTTAAACTTCAAATAGCCTTGGGATTAGATTGTTTAACAAAATTAAATATTTTTTAAAACCCTTTTGGTCTCTCCCCTGTCATAGGGGAGAATTAAAGTGGGGTAAAAAATAACGGTAAAATCCTATGAAGAATGAATTGGATAAAAGGATAAACTGATGTTTCCCGATTTTATAAACCCCCTTTGTCCCCTATGACAGGGGGATTTCAAGGATTCTATTTATGAAAAATAAACTACATTTAATATTCTCTGTTATCTTTCTTCTGAATCTATTTCAATTCCTGATTGCAGCGGACTTTCAATACCCCATTGGAGAACCGGGAACCCAACTCACCTATTCCATCCAAAATTCACAATTGCCGAAATCAGTGGTAAAAACGATCGAATTAACACTTGGGTCGATAGAAACCCACAATGGTGTGAATTATCAATGGCTCCAAATGATTGCTACAAAAAATAATCGTCAATCTTTTTCCACTTGGGTTCTTTCATCTGAATATCCTTCTTCATCCCGAAAGATCGCCCAACAGAATATGATACATTATATCATTCGAAAAGGTAATTCAAACTCTATCGAATTTTCTGATCAAAATCGGGGAAATCCAATTTTGCCTACCACGGGTGCTTGGGAATATTTATTACCCCGATCATCT
>JACNKN010000013.1 GCA_014382015.1 Fidelibacterota bacterium
CGATCGCTCTATTTGAATTTTCCAACCATCGTGTTCGGTACTCGTCCCAGAAATTATATCATCATTTGATAATTGGATTGGCTTGTTTTTTATAGGACCATAAATCCCATCGGGTAATCGAATTGGATTTGACCATGTCAATCCATTATCTTTGGATGTAACAAACATTCCCCACCATTCTCTGGGGTTTGGACCTACTTTGTAAAAAAGAGTTAAGGGTGAATTTTTGGGCTGAAATAAAACGGGGTTCCAACAAGGGAAGCGTGAACCGTCATCCTGGATACCATTGACAACTTCTATAGGAACTGACCATTTATTGTCAATATTTCTTGATAGCCAAATACCCACATCTTTATTTTTTTCTTTAGTTCCACCAAACCATGCTGATATAAGCGTATTTCCAGATGATACAATAGTAGATGCATGGCATTCTGGTGTTAAGGCATCTTTAATTTCATAAATATATCCTTGGGATACGATCAGACGTTTATTTTGCTCACACGATAAAAAAGACAAAACACTTAATAACATACTTAAGATAATCTTCATTTTATTCCCTCCGTATTTACATTTATTGTGAAGATTTGAGCAAACGATTTCCCTGCATTTTCATCATATACATTTTTATTATAGGCAATCGTCGAATCATCAGAATTCCAAACTAATGCTGATATTTCTTCTTGTATAGGTTGAATTATTTGTTTCCAAGATCCATCATTTACATTAGCTATAACAATGGCATTATTCCAAACAAAGCATATATGTGTTCCATTTGAGTTCCAACGAACACCCGATTGAACCGATGAATCAAAGGATGTTAATTGTGTTGGCTTACCTCCTATAGGCGACATAAGAAATACTTGTTGTACACCATGTTTATCTCGAGAAAGATAAGCCATTTTATTTCCATCTGGCGATGATCTTACAATACCGCTACAGCCAGGGAATTGAGTTTCTGCGGTCCAAGTTAATCGTCGCTGATTGAAAGATTTTGGTGGTGTGGGCAAGCCAGAAAGTGTTTCGGCAACTTCCATCGATTCATTTGACAGATCTAAATCTTCTGGCATATCTACAATAAATAATTCTTTCACTTTTTGATTTGATTGTGATCGAACTTCCCCCAAGAATGCACGCGCTCGTTGAAGATTGCCATTTTTGTCAATATAACCAGACTTTCCCACCCAACTGTCATCTGCAGCGTGGGAGATTTCATCGGAACCGTATTCAGGATTTTGTG
Source organism: Fidelibacterota bacterium (assembly GCA_014382015.1). Taxonomy (GTDB): domain Bacteria; phylum Fidelibacterota; class Marinisomatia; order Marinisomatales; family TCS55; genus TCS55. Next base: position 1,238 of record JACNKN010000013.1, read on the forward strand.
TTACTTTAACAGCCACAACTGTTTCGGATATACCGGAGAAATGTTTACGATCAATTGAATTTACGTTAACAGTATTCCCAATCCTGGAAACACCGATCGTGCGAAGATTCTTCTCTGGATAGTTAAGTGCCATAATTGCATCATTGTAGGTATAGCCAACCCATTTTCCATCTCCACTAAATTCATGGCGATGGGTTCCTCCCCTTAAAGCACCCTTGGTAAATGGAAAGGTTACATCTCTTGCATCTAAAACAATCATATTATGTGGCTCGCCAATATTGACAATTGCGCCAAATCGTCGGGTAAATGTATAGGGTTCTTCTTTCGTTGGATCTAATAAACCATGAATAAAAATAACTTGATCTTTTGTAGGATTATAACTGACTGCACCTAACCCAGGTCCATATTCGCTCATGTTCGGAGCCGTGTATACTGTATCTATTTTACCAGAACTGATGTGAACACGTTCTATGGTTTGTCCCATCCGAATTCCGCCATCTTCTTTACGTGTATCATAGACCAGCCATTGACCATCTGGAGAAAAATTATCATTATTATCAAGACTGTGATTATAAGAGCCAAATGTGAGTTGATTTTCTTTTAACCATACATTTTTGGTTGTACAACCCCATAGAGATATGAGGATTGTAATTAATATCAGTTTAAATTTCGACATGATTACGCTTTCATATTACAAATATTTAGGTCAACAATAATGAATAATCAGTTACCCAACAATAAATTTCATGGCATCATTCCTCCCATGGTCACACCTCTGCTCGATTGGGATAAACTTGATCAACATGGAATGGAAAAAGTAATAAATCATATCTTGGCAGGTGGTGTTCATGGACTTTTTGTTTTGGGGACCACCGGAGAAGCTCCCAGTTTAAGTCACCAGTTAAGAAAAGAAATCATTAAGAGGACTCTTGATCAGGTTAGAGAAAAAGTTCCTGTCCTTGTGGGGATCACAGACACATCATTTGTAGAGTCCATTAATATTGCTGAATATGCTGCGGAAAAAGGTGCGAGTGCAGTCGTATTAGCGCCTCCATATTATTTCCCCGCAGGACAAGCAGAATTATTGGAATATCTTGAACATTTGGTTCCCAGACTTCCATTGCCATTGTTTTTATACAATATGCCCAGTCACACAAAACTATTCTTTGAACCTGAAACTGTTAAAGCAGCTTCAGAAATTCCCGGGGTGATTGGGTTAAAAGACAGTTCAGCGAATATGGTGTATTTTCATCAGCTTCAACAACTCTTTAAGAATCAAGATGGTTTTAAGTTATTTGTTGGACCGGAAGAGTTGCTGGGAGAAACGCTGGTTTTGGGAGGCCATGGCGGCGTATGCGGCGGTGCAAATTTAATTCCTGAACTATACGTTAGTATGTATGAAACATCCATAGATGGTGATTTGAAAAAAATGGGTGAATTGCACGAGAGAATTATGCAAATAAGTTCATCGATATATTCTGTGGGTAAATATAAATCGAGTTATTTAAAAGGTCTTAAATGTGCTTTATCAGTCATGAATCTTTGTAATGATTTTATGGCAGAACCCTTCCATAAGTTCAGAGAGCCAGAGCGAGAAATTATTCGCCGGCATTTGATTGATTTGGGGTTGAAACCAGTCAATTAGCCAATAGTTGATCTAATTCTTCTTTAGTGGGGATGGATGGTTCGGCCCCCAATTTTGTTACGGCCAGCGCACCGGCTGCATTGGCTATTAGTACAGACGCATCAATTCCTTTTCCTTTTGCCAGCGATGCCGCAAGGGCACCGCAAAATGCATCGCCTGCTGCAGTTGTATCCACGACTTCTACTGAATAAGCCTGAATGAGTTTTTCCATCTTTTCTGTAAGCAGAAATGATCCTCTGCCCCCCAATGTTAGTATAACGGTTTCTATTCCTTTTGACAACAGGAGATGGGCTGCTTCAACGATTTGATTATCTGTCTCTGTTGGCATGTCTGTAAGGATTTCTGTCTCACTTTCATTCGGCGTTATAATATCTACCAATGACAATAAAGCATTCGGAATTTTACGAGCAGGTGCAGGGTTAAGAATAATTATGGTGTTGTTTTCTTTCGCAATTGCCGCAGCACGTTGATTGGCTTCCATGGGTACTTCACATTGCAACACCAATACATCAGAATCGGCAATGGAAGATTCTGCTTCATCAATATTTTCAACAGATAATGCCATATTTGCTTGAGGAATAATAACAATACTATTATCACCGTCTGCATCTATCAGGGGCATTCCAACGCCTGTGCCATTTTTAGTATCTTGGATGACAAAGTCAGTGTCGATTCCTTCTTCAGAGAATTTCTCTAAAAATTGATCTCCAAATACATCGTTGCCTAATCGCCCAACCATACTCACAGTTGCACCAGCTCTCGATGCAGCGATGGCTTGATTGGCGCCTTTTCCGCCTAAAAACATGCCAAAGGAATCACCAACAAGTGTTTCCCCTGTTTTCGGGCGTCTGGGAGCAGTTGCCACCAAATCATACATAAAACTACCCACAACAGTTACCTTATTCATTTATTCATCTTTCAACTGATTTCCTAAATTTCCACCAGGATGAAATGTGTGAAAATCACTACGAGAAAATCCTTTTTGTTCTGAAATTGATGAAGCCAGCGCATCGCATAATGCCATCATGTTGGTTGTGGAAGAAGTGGGCGCTATTTTCAAATGGTCTGCTTCCTCATGAACACAAATATCAAGATGAATTTGACTTTCTTTTGCCAAATAAGAATTTGCATTTCCAGAAATTCCGATGGTTGGGATATTATGTTGGTTACAAAATTTTACAGCATTAATGACTTCAGTAGTATTGCCACTAAAAGAAAAAGCAATGGTTGAATCTTTTTTAGACATCATTCCAAAATCACCATGAAATGCTTCACTGGCATGAACAAAAATGGATGGAATCCCCAAACTTGAAAATGTTGCGGCTGATTTTCGAGCCACATGACCCGATTTGCCAAGCCCTATAAAAATAACTTTTCCTTTCGTTTTGGAAATGACTTCTGCCGCAGCATTAAATTTGTCACCTAATGATTGGTCTAACGCCTGTAAAGATTTAATCTCATTTTGTAACACTTTTTTACCTGATTTTAAATAATTCATTGTTTTACCTAATTAATGGAAGAAATTTAAGTTATTATTTTAACAATACCATTTTTCTAGTCTGTCTAATATTTCCAGTAGAAATTGAATAAAAATAAACACCTGAAGGAACTTTTTTACCAGATTTATTTGTCCCATCCCATATTACGCTTTTACTTCCTGACGTTTGATATTTTCGAACCAAATGAATTATTTCGTGTCCAGACAAATCAAAAATGGAAATATTTACATTACCTGCTTTAGGTAAAATAAATTGGATAGTTGTTGTTGGGTTAAACGGATTTGGATAATTTTGTTTCAAAGAAAATTTATCTGGATAAGTAAAAGGATTTTCATTTGTTCCAACGAACTCTAACCCCATATAATCCACTACACCACGAACACATACGTATATTCATCATCCAAGGGGCGATTAAGCCAGGCTTGGATCTCTGTGTCGAGTTTCTTCACAATCTCCGATACTTGG
>JACNKN010000012.1 GCA_014382015.1 Fidelibacterota bacterium
TCATTATTATCATCCATTTTGTCGGGCCAATTTAAGGGCCATGTGTCTTCATCATCGCTAATGGCAATTTTCTGTGAAATCGGATTCAAATAACCGGGGACCGGTTCCCACGCCATAGAATTTCCCGATTGATCGGAACGAGACGGTATTGTTACCAAAGCTCGTATTTCACCGGAATTGGTTTTTACTTCCGCTCCCACAGCCAAGGCAGTCATAGCAATATAATGTTGGTTTGAATTCACAGGCCATTCGTAGGGGATTTCGCCTGGATTTGCACCGGTACGTCCCGTTATCCCAAAATTGAAGATAGTCGTCCGAACTTTATTCACATCAATATTTGTTGAGCGGCGATAATCCGGGTCACCGCGTTCTTCTGATTGAGGAAATATAAAAGCGGTAAAAATCAATAATGTTAATAGTCGTTTTACCATGAAAATTGTAATCCAAATTGTATTTCCCGCGGTTCATCGTACCAATCGGGATGGTTAAAATATTCATCCAATGTGTTCGGTCTAAGTGGTTCAAAAGGTGAAATAATTTCTGCACGTGTACTTTCAATTGTTTCATTCGATCTGCCGGTATCACCAAAAACATTTATTTCATTTCGGCGATCAAATAAATTATAAATATTCATGAATATTTTTCCCTTAACAGAACCGAACTCAATTTGTTTGAACAATTTAACATCAATTCTGAATGTACTCATTTTTCTGCGACTATTTCGAATAAGGACATTTGAAAGCACTTCTCCTTGTTGTTCATAATTGGTAATAACAGGTGTATATGGATAGCCGCTACCGTATTGAAAAACAGCATTAGCCCCCCAGCCATTCAAACTCCAAAACACAGCCCCATTTAAATTATGTGTCTGATCCCAATCCAATGGTATGATAGAGCGTGTGGGTTCTTTTCCTGCCAACACAGCACCAAATTCTTCGTTTGGATTTGAATTTGATCCTTCTGCAATTTGATATGTGTAATCCAAATTCCAACCAAGATTATGACTAAATTGTTTATAAAAAGTGAGAATTATTCCGCGAGAATTTGAATAATCTTTATTCACAAAAATATAATAAGATTTCCCATCTCCCAAATCAATGGGGATACCACTGGAAACATAATCTCGAGCGTCCCGGTAAAACCCCTTAATTTCTATTTTGGTATTAAAACCAATTTCCTGTCTTAAACCCAGTTCATAACTTATGGTAGTTTCCGGTTTCAAATCCGGATTGCCAAAGATTCCGAAATTGGTGCCCGTTTCAGTCAATTTATATTCAGTATCATTATATAATAGGTGGAAATCCGGAATTTTAAAAAAATAACCATATGCAAAGTGAATAACACCTTTGTCTGAAATAGGGTAAGCAACAGCAAGCCTCGGACTAAATTGAGATTTCACTGTCGTCTTTTTCCACCATCCTCTTTGGTTCAATAAATCCGGCTGATCGTTGAATCTATCATAAAATTCAGCATAGGTGTGAGAAACAGGATTCCCGAGACTGTCTTCATCAAAATAGGAAATTGATCCCCAATTAAGATTTTCCAATTCACTAATAGATAATGTATCCAAAGCAGGATTTCGAGGGTCTTGGATGTATGGTTCATGAATATTATTCGGAGTTTGTGATTTCGGATCAAATGTTTCATACCGAAGGCCCACATTAATAATCATATCGCCATATTCAATTTTATCTTGTAAATAAAAGGACATTTCTGTTGGATCGAATTCATAAGTGGAGCGGTTAAAACTTCCGATGTCTGGAATAATGGGCGTAAAAATTTGATCGGCTTGGGAAGAATCAACTAACGCATACGTATCCAACGATAAATGATGACGACTCAAATTAAACCCGGCTTTAATCTGATTGTATTTATTGATCTGGTTTGTGTAATCAAACTTTAAACTTTGCGTTAGAGTTTCTCGTTTAAATCGATCGGTTTCCACGCCCCATCTTCCGAAGGAATATTGAGGAAAATAGTTAATTTCAGGTCCATATTCATTCAAAATGTAATCCGGTAATTCTCCTTGAATATGAGCCCAAAATAGACTGTCAGGTGTAATATATCCGGGGTCAAGAGGATCTTCGAATAAATAGGATTCATTGCGGTGGGTAAACTGAGTAACATTGAGTTCTAAAAATGAAGTGGATGAAAATGAATGGGAGAGATTAACACCTAAAAATTGACCATAGTAATAGTTGGTTTTTCTGCCTTCATGGACTAGTTGTCGGCTCTGGTCAAACCCTTGGGATTGATGGCCATCTAAAATGGTGTTCAGCTTAATTTTTGTAACTGGGCTTAATTTTAGTGAGAGTTTATTTTGCGTTCCCCATGCTTTAAACCAATTCATACTTTTATAATCCGGCTCTTTTAATGATTCGTTATTATCACGATAGCCATTATTATTCGCATCGTCAAAAAGTGTATCGCCATACATGGTAAAGGTTTCTATGCCATTTAACCAGCCATTTGATTTATTGATTCTGCCGGAAAAATAGAATGTGAGCAATCCCGGGGAAATGGGACCGCTTAAATTTGCTGATATACTCACATCATTATTCATGGAATAAGAGTCAAGATTTGGGTAAATGGGATCATTGGTTGTGTGGTCACCGGAATAAATATTGAGAAATCCTTCAAAATTATTTCCACCGTCTTTTGTTACCATATTCACAACACCGGTTAATGCCTTACCGTATTCAGCATTAAATGTTCCGCTGATAACCTGCAATTCCTGAATATTATCGTTTTCAATTTGAACTGAAATTCCACCGTCATACGAATCAGACATTGGTACACCGTCCACCATGTAAGAAATTTCATTACTTCTCCCACCACGCATGTGGAGACCGCCGTCGGCATCTTGGGTTATTCCACCTTGCAATCGTAAAACATCACTTACTTCGCTAACTGGCATAGCGTTTAATTCTTCAGAGGTAATACGGGCTTCCGATTGAGTAACGTCAAATTGAATTAATTTTCGTTCAGCTGTTACAACCACTTCCGAACCGGCAATAACTTCCATTCCCAGATTACCGTTAAGTCGTGTGGTTTTATCTATTGAAATATAAACTTTTTCTGATATTACCGTTTCATAACCAATCATTTGAAACCGAACTGAATAGTTTCCGGGAGGAATATTTAATATAAAGTATTCGCCGTTTAGATTAGATGCAGTTCCCAAGTCGGTACCAGATAAGATTATATTACATCCAATTAACGGAGCACCTGTTTCAGCATCTGTTACGAGTCCTGTCAATTTTCCGGTTGTGCCAGGAAATAATGTGGTTGTCATTAGAAAAAATATAAAATATTTCATGAAGTAATTTGTTGTTTCATGATAAAAGATTTAACGGATAAACTATCAATCCTAATTGAACTCTTTTCTGCTAATTCATTCCGAAAATTCAAATATGCTGATTTAATATTTTTTGATCGCTCATCGTCTTGCGGAACAGAATCATAAATATTTTTTAGGCATAAATTGATTAAGTATGCATTATGCTTTTGATTCAATGTTTCAGTAAAGGAAGGTGTTTTATGCAGGTATAACTTTTCAGCTTCTTGTAAAAATTGTTTTCGTACGGCAAGTCCTTCAATGGCGCTGATTAAATTGTCCTTCGTTTTTATATAATTGAACTGTCGTGGGGATAAATCATATAATTTTGAATATGTTTCTTGGACAGACCACGTATTCCCATTCTGAAAAAATACCAAATCTGTTTTACTGTAAATTTTGTTTGATTCGGTATTACTGACGATGGCAGTCAATAAAGCCCTTAATTCATTTTGAGAAAAATATATCCCTAATTTCTTTTCAATACTGTCAGTATATGCTCGAATTGCTGGCATTTTTTTATACTGTTTTGCCATAAGTCCCAACCATTCTTTTTCAAGCTGAAATTCTTGTTCCGTAAGAAAAAGGTCTTTTTCTCTTTCAATAACTTGGATGATGCTAAAACCATACTCCGTTTTTACAGGATCTGAAATTTCAGCATCTTTCAGAGAAAATGCCGCTACTTCAAACGCAGGATCCATATCGCCCATACTTATCCATCCCAAGTCACCACCATTATTTTTTAATACAGGATTATTAAAACTATTTTGAGCCAATGTATTCCAGTCCGTGCCGTTTTTTAATTTAGTGTTGATTGCTATTATGGATTCTAAATCTTGAGCAAAAAGATGGCGAACATGGAGCGATGTTTTTGACCACATAAACAATCTCCGTAATTCTGTATCAGTTGCATCCGTTAGAGGTATAATTTCATATTCAAAATATTTATTCAACAATAATTGATCATACATTCGCTGTTTTTCACTCATTACAGTGGGATCAGTTGTTATGTCATTTTCTTTGGCATAATCAACAATCAATTTTTCATCAATGAGGGAATTCAGGAAAATATGACGGTTTAAAAGATTGTCTCGCTGATGAGTTTTAAAAAGAAAATTATTGTAGCGAGGAAGGTAGGCATCTAATGATATTTCCGAATTATTGACTTTAGCTAATGTTTGTTTGCCAACCTTATCACAGGAAAGGGAAAGAATCGTAATAAAACTAATTATATATAAATATCTGTGCATCTTTTCCATTTAATATGTTTGAATTAT
>JACNKN010000048.1 GCA_014382015.1 Fidelibacterota bacterium
TTGCAATATCATGATATCCGTGCTATTATTACTACATGATGCGGTCGTTTTTTGATAAAGGGACTGAAGATATTTTCAACGGTACCAATTCAAAGATATCTCGAAAAAGATGTCCTCAAAAACTTCAATTAATTGCGATTAGAAAACTAGATCAGCTAGATTCTGTCATTCATCTCACTGAACTTCGCATTCCACCGGGGAATCGATTTGAAGCTTTACGAGGGACAAGAGAAGGACAGTATAGCATTCGTATCAATAAACAATACAGAATTTGCTTCAGTTGGACAGAACTTGGTCCAATCGATGTAGAAATAGTTGACTATCACTAAAGGAATGAAAAATGGTTAGAATCCCAACAAATCGTACACCAACTCATCCAGGGGAAATGCTGCTTGAAGAATTTCTTAAACCAATGGATGTCACTCAAAAACAGCTCTCACTCGCAATACGTGTTCCGTTTCAGCGCATTAATGAACTCGTCAATGGGAAAAGAGGTATTACGCCCAGTACTGCTCTTCGCCTTTCAGCATTTTTTGGGAACACGCCTGATTTCTGGATGAATCTCCAACAGCGCTGGGACTTGTATTGGGCACAGAGAAAAGAATCTAACGAATTGTGCCAAATTCAAAGTATCCTTTGACGAATGAATTATAAGAAGGCTTTGCAAAACCCGATACACCCCAATACGCTTTGCTACAGGGCAGGCAAATTAAAAAGTTTAAAATTTGCCTGCCCCGCAATACTGACGGGATTTCCATTGCATTCTAACTTTTCGTTTCCCGACCTAAGGTACGGGACAGGGGAAACATTATCCATAATACCAGTATTGACTGCATTTCCCGCCTTCCCGCCTGCCACAATTGAAATAAATAGAAGGTGGCGGGCAGGAATCAGCCAATTTTTAACTCTTTTTTCTTTACGCACAGTGTTTTGCAAAGCCTTCTTATTCAAATTGATCTATGATTTTTTTCACTTTATCCATTTTATCTAATACAAGGAGGAGTAAAAAATCTCCCTTTTTTGCCCAATCAAGTGCTGCTTGCACGCCTTTAGGATTATCAGGATACAATTCAATTGATTTTTCGTTTAAGCCGAGTGATATAAAAGCATTTTTAAAGACTTGGGATACTTCACCAGGCTGACGCCCCCGAAGATAATTTTCACCCATTTCAGCAATATGAACCTGATCCGGATTTAAGACCATGGATTCTTGAACCAAATTTTGTATATCTGAATTACTTCTGTCACCTGCCTGGCTCATGAGGATCAGCTTTCTTTGTGCCGGGAATCGGGTTGCCAATTCCAGTAATGCACCGATGCCATGAGGATTATGGGCAAAATCCATGAGAATGGAAATGCCATTTTTTTCAAAATAATTACATCGCCCTGGGTTGTTTTCAAATGAATTGGTAAAGTTTTTTAATCCATTTATAATAGGTGCATTATCAATTTGGATAGATTTCGCAAGACAAATAGCACCCAGACAATTTGAAATATTATATCGGGCAACCCCGCCCATTGTTATCGGGATTTCCTTTATATTTAAGATAGAAATCTGCTCATTATTATTTACGAAAATGATTTCTTCCCCATCTAAATAGGTCGCCGTCCCGCCTTCCTGAATATGAGAGAGTAATTGTGGATTTTTTGAATCCAGGCTGAACCAAAATATTTGATTTGGACTATTTTTTGAAAATTTAATCGAGGAATCATCATCTGCATTTAGAACGAGGGTTCCATTTTTTGATAATCCCTTTCTGACAATAAATTTTGTGGCGGCCATTTCAGCAATAGAATTCACGCCGTAATCTCCAAAATGATCTTCCGCAATATTGGTAATAAGAGCCGCATCTACATTATACACAGGAAGTCCACGCCTAAGCATTCCTCCACGAGCCACTTCTAAAACAGCTGTTTCTACCTGTGGATTTCTTAAAGTTGAGCGTGCACCTTCCGGACCGGAATAATCACCTTTTTCCACAGTTTTTCTGGCTATGCGAATTCCATCTGTGGACGAGGCACCAGCCATAATCCCAGCTTCAGATAGAATGGATTCCATCAGACGGACAGTTGTGGATTTTCCGTTAGTTCCTGTAATAAGGACAGTGGGTATATTATGAACGGATTCCCAATCGATTTCAGATGGTTTGGGAATTGTATCTGCATCAAAAGACAAACATCCTGTTCCAGATCCGATAGAAATAATTTCATCAGACTGTAAAAATTTAACACTGTGTTTTTCAGCGGCTTTTTTTAACTCAAGAATAGTTGGGTCCAATTCTTCTTTAATCATGGTTCGCAATCGATGGATCTCTGAATCAAAGGATATATCAAAATTGGAAATGGAAAAGTTAAAGGCTGACTCATTCACTTCACATGCAGCATAGAGAGCATCGATAGGGGCACTCATAAACAAACTAACTCCTCCTTCATATTTGCGATATTGGGTGATTTCAATTTTCCAACCGAGAGCGTCAAGGAATTTGCGTGCTGCCAATTCCCATTCTGAAATTAATTTGGAGGCATTTAATTTCGAAACTGACACATCCAGCATTGCACCAGATTTTTCCGTAAAAAGGCTGGGACCCGTAATTCTTCGGGAATCGAGAATATTCATTTAGATAATAATCAGTCGGATTCTTCTTTGGCTAAACGCACACCGCGTTCATCGGAGATTATCGTCTGCCCTTCATCCAATGTAAAGTCTAAATTTTCAGTTGGAATATTTGGACTGATGGAATCCGGTGAAGTGCCATTTGATTTTTTATTCCCTGAATCAAAGTGAATGATTTGTTTCCAACACCGTGTAATTGAATCTCCCAGGATGAGAATTAAATCTCCGCTGGAACCCATTTGTAATGATTGATTGATTGCCTGTTGTTCATCAGGAATAACCTCAATATTTTTCGCATCAATGCCCGAATCGAGTAAAGCTTGCTTCATAATTTGGGGTACTTCATCATGATCACGTCCACGTCGGTGATCATCTGCTTTACAAATAAAATGATCAAAATGTCCTGACGCAATCTTTGCAATTTCCTGGATATCTTCATCTCTCCGATCACCTGGGGCGGAAAGAACAGCAACCCGTTTTCCCGAGACATCTAAACGGCTGACTAACTCAGAAATTGCTTTTACAGCAGCGGGATTATGGGCATAATCCAGAATCACTTTAAATGGGTGTTCTTCATAAATATTCATTTTACCCGGTGCCTGGAAAAAGGTCTGGGTAAATGTGCGAAGCCCGTGACTAATATCATCCAAATCTTTTCCAAGACTGTATGCCATGGCGGCAGCAAACATTGCATTTTGAACATTATGGATTGCTTTCCCTTCTAGGGTGGCGGGGATTAAGTGGGTCCAAAGTAAGGGGATATGGGCTCCTTTATCATAAAAAGTAATCATTTCACCATTAATACCGCTCTCTAAAACAACGGCACGTCCCCCGGCTTGAATGTGTTGTTTTACCAATGTATGGCCAGGATTCATGGTGATATAACATAAATGTTCGGCTTTGGTGTAATCTGCCATTTTTAAACAATGTTCATCATCGGCATTCAAGACAGCTGTATCTGTGGCCACTTCTACCACCACACGTTTGACTTCGGCTAACTGCTCCACAGTATCAATCCCCCGGAGGCCCAAATGATCGGCCGAAACATTGAGACATGCAGAAACATCACTTTTTTCGTAACCAAGTCCACTCCGAAGCAATCCACCTCTCGCCGTTTCCAAAACGGCCATATCCACGTCCGGATCACGCAGTACCATTTGTGCGCTTTGAGGGCCGGTCATATCTCCTTTGACTGTTACATGTCCATCAATATAAACACCATCAGTTGTGGTATATCCAACTGTATGACCGGCTGTTTTCATAATATGAGCCAGCATACGGGTCGTGGTGGTTTTACCGTTGGTCCCTGTGATGGCAGCGATAGGGATTCTTGCTGGGGATTCCGGTGGAAATAGCATATCCATAACAGGACCCGCAACATCTCGCGGTTCTCCTTCGCTGGGTGCCACGTGCATCCGAAAACCAGGTGCTGCATTTACTTCTACAATCGCGCCGCCAATGGCACGGTAAGATTGGGTAATGTCATCGGTTAAAAAATCAACGCCACCCACATCAAGCCCGATGGCTTTGACAGCACGTTCTGCCATAGAACGGTTATCCGGATGAACCACATCTGTTAAATCAATTGCGGTGCCTCCCGTAGATAAATTAGCAGTGGACCTTAGATATAAGAGTTCATCTTTTTTAATTACCGTATTGACATCGTATCCTTTCGCTGACATTAATCGTTCAGCCTGTTGATCAATTTGGATTTGCGTCAGTACTTTTTCATGTCCAATTCCACGAAGGGGATCTTCATTAATAATATCAACTAATTCTTGAATGGTAAGTTTTCCATCCCCCTTTACATGCCCAGGTACCCGTTTTGCTACAGCAACGAGTTTTCCATCCACGACCAACATACGATGATCAAGGCCTGTTATAAAACTTTCGACTAATACACTTCGGCCTGTGCCGCGTTTTTGTGCTTGTTCAAAGGCAACCTCAACTTGTTCATCTTCCGTTAGATTAATAGATACGCCGCGCCCATGATTGGCATTCAATGGTTTAAGTACTACCGGATATCCAATTCGATTTGCTTGGCGGATCGCTTGTTTAGCGCTGTAAACCAAACGCTGGGTGGGGACCGGTAATCCTAAATCACTCAACAGGGAATTGGTATCGTCTTTGTCACTGGCAATTTCCACTGCAATATGTTTTGTTTCGTTTGTGACGGTTGCCTGGATACGCTTTTGATATTTTCCGTGACCAAATTGCACCAAGCTATATTCATTTAACCGTAGCCATGGGATATCCCTATCTTTCGCAGCCTTGACAAGAGAACCCGTGCTGGGTCCAAATTCAAATTTTTGAGCATACCGGATAAAATCGTCTCTTTCTTCTTCAAAGTCAAAATCCGGATCAATATCTTCAATGTTAGATTTCACATTTTCGGGTAAGAGGGATAGAATTAACGATCTGCCTAATCGGCTCGCTTCTCTACCTACATCACGCTGTAGGTATTGAAAGACCATATTATATTGACCTTTTTCCCCCGAAGATCGGGTTTTCCCAAAGGTGACATCAGAGCCAGCAACATTTTGAAGTTCAATAGCAACATGCTCCCATACATGGCCGAGCCACGTACCTTCCTCTTCTGTCATTCGTCGGATAAATCCGCCAGCTTCACGAAAAGAGCATCCATGCTCTTTTAAACCGGGGAGTGCTTCTACAAGGGCATCAGTAAAGGATTTTCCTAATTTACCGGTGGGCCAATCTTCCAGTATGCCTAAATCAATCATGTGACGCATGACAGGAAAACGAGCATAAACATTGGGCCCCACATAGATATTTGTTGATAGAATTTTCATAATAATCTTCCTAATGATTGGTTAGGATAAAGTATCGGTACTTTCAGGCTTTAACTCAGGTATGTGGGGTGTATGCGTTTTTAAGTCATAGGAATCACCATGAGTGAGGATATGAAGTTTAACCCCCGTGATGCTGATGGGTTCGTTCCGGGCAGACTCACCCATATTAGAAAATTGAACCCCGGATGGATCCACAACAGTCACGCCTCCGCGCCCAACCACTTCAAACGAATTATTTGGATTAATAAAAATAGCGGTATTTTCATCAATCCCCACACCGGTCAAAAAAGGACTGTATGCAATGGCAGCTAGAATGCGGCCCAGGCGATCCCGTTGGCGGAAATGCTGATCTACCACTATACTGTTTGTTAGCCCAAGCCCCGGACTCAAAGAAACACTCCGCGGGGTTGGCGTACTTCCAGATCGGCCCCCGGAAATCATATGTTCCGGCATGATGGCAGCACCGGCTGAGGTTCCGGCTACATGAACACCATCCGCATTTAATCTCCGAATGAGTTGGGCAATAGGTGTACCGCCCAGTATGGTGGAAAGACGGAGTTGATTGCCGCCTGTAATAAAAATGCCAGTCGCTTCTTCTAAATTTGAAAGGTAGTCATCTCGATTACAGTCCCGGCGATGTGTAATATTTAAACAATGGACTTTGCCTACCCCCATGTCAGTAAATACATCTACATAGCGTTGACCATTTTCTTCCACTTTTGTTGCAGTCGGGATGACAACAATGGTAGCATTCTTTCCACCAGAAATTTCCACAAACTTCTCTAAAATAACTGGATCACGCCGTTTTCTTTCCGCGCCGCCGATTGGAATAATATATCCGCGATCTATTCCGCTTGTTCCTTTGGAAGGTGCCATAAATATTCTCTGAGTGCCTTTTTAGTTTTAGGATGCTTTTTACTTACTAAATATACAATACTCTAAATTGAATATATAGAGTCGAAAAAAGCTGGGGAATGTACAAATAAAAAAGGGGAACTTTGATTTGAATTCCCCTGCAATATTCCCCTATAATAAAAATAAAAAGGGTCGGAAAACCGGCCCTGGCTAAATGCAATATTTTTCTATTTGATTGATATTCGCGTAAAATACTCCCGAACGCTTTTGGTAGAAAGAATACCCAGCCAAAATACCGGTATTGCAAAATTCCAGGCATATCGCCAAAACCTCGTATCATATTTCCAAAAAAATATCTCACGATCTATATAATAACCATATTCAATCCATCCTTTTGTACCTAGATGAATTAAAATAATAAAGATAGTCGCCCAATAAAACCATAGAGGCGTTCTACCATCAAGGTAAATTACCCAAAACACAACAAAAGCCGCGAAATATATATGTGAGGTAGGTTCACCAATTGTATTGTATAACAAATCTCTAAACCCGGGAATCGCTATGTATAGAAGGGATGTAATGAATGCTATTATAATAAATAAGAAAAAGGCTCTCAGTCCGAGTGGTGCAGTTTTGAAATTTGTGAAAAATTGATTCCAAGAGAAAGGAGATGGATTAGGCATTTTATCCAATTTAGTCGTTCTTATAAATCAAAGTAACAGGCTTCCCGTCACTTTTGATATATCCTCGATACATGCCTTTTGAATTAAAGGGCATTGCAATATTGCCTTTGGCATCGATACAGATCACCCCGCCCGAGCCGCCCAGGATACCCACTTTTTGTATCACCTTCTTTGATGCTTTAATTAAGGAATAGCGTTTGTATTCCATGAGGGCAGAAATATCATGTGCCACGGCTGCGCGAATGAAATATTCTCCTGTCCCCGTGGCGGAAACAGCGCAGGTCTCATTGTTGGCATAGGTTCCGGCGCCAATGATGGGTACATCACCTACTCGACCCCAGCGTTTATTGGTCATGCCTCCGGTGGATGTACCCGCGGCGATATTGCCCTGTTTATCCAAAGCCACACAACCCACGGTGCCGTACTTTTCTTCTTCTTTGCTTTTTCTTTTTTGAATGGCCTTCCAACGGCGTTCCGTATAAAAATATTTGGGACCTACAATTTCTAAACCCTGTTCTTCAGCAAATTTGTCTGCACCTTCGCCGGCCAAAAGTACATGCCATGTTTCTTCCATGACCTTCCGCGCTGCTGTGATAGGATTCTTCACTGTTTTCACACCAGCTACGGCACCGGCTTTCAGGTTCGCCCCATTCATGATGGCGGCGTCCAGTTCATTGGTTCCCGCATTAGTGAAAACGGCCCCTTTCCCTGCATTGAATAGGGGAGAGTCTTCCATAATGTGAATCGCCGCTTCTACCGCATCCAGTGCTGTACCGCCAGAGGATAATATTTTATATCCCACTTTGAGTGATTCTTCAAGTTTAGCTCGGTAAGCTGCTTCTTTTTCCGCTGTCATATTCTTTTTCAAGATGGTGCCCGCGCCGCCGTGGATGACCAAAGCGAATTTTTCTTTAGGTTTTGCTTCTATGAATTGGCTTATGGATAAAACTAAAATAATTATTGCGACCAAATTGTTATTAAAGATTTTCATGGATCAATTCCTTCGGGAAGAGAGTTTGGCCAATAATCGTAAAATTTCTAAATAGAGCCAGACTAAGGTGACTAGAAGTCCAAAGGCCCCATACCATTCCATATATTTTGGGGCTCCTTTTTCTGCAGCTTCTTCGATAAAATCAAAATCAAGGACGAGATTTAATGCTGCAATAATGACCACACCAATACTGAATAAAATACTCATGTTTGAATTGCCATGAATCATGGGAACACCTACGCCAAACATACCCAAAACCCAACTGATGAGATAAACGAAGGCAATACCACCCGTAGCCGCCACCACGCCCAGTTTGAAGTTTTCCGTTGCCTTAATCAGTCCCGAACGATAGGCGAGAAGTAAGGCTCCGAGTGTTCCGAAAGTCAGCATAACTGCTTGTTGTACTATGCCGGGATAACGCACTTCAAAATATTTGGAAATACCACCCAACGCCAATCCCTGCAAGAGGGCGTATGCAGGTACAGTGTACTTTGCGAGATGGTGTTTGAAGGCGGTCAAAATTGCCACACCAAATCCGCCAAAAATACCGATCATCATGAACATATTTGTTCTGGGGTCTCCCAATGGCAGATTCCAGGTATAAAGGGCTGTAGTCATGAGCAGAAGTAGTCCAAGCGCTGTTTTATGCACCGTACCCATGATGGTCATGGTGGCACCAGTGGTTAAGTCAAAACCGGAAAATGTTTTTGCATTCAGCGTAGGATTCCCAGATCGAAGTGTTAAATGGCGATTCATAAATAATTCTCCATACTATCGTTAATGGCATTTACCAATTGATCCATGGCGACGCGCTCCTGTTGTTGTGAATCCCGATGGCGGAGCGTCACAGTTTGATCTTCTGCAGATTGATGATCAATCGTAATACCATAAGGGGTACCCGCTTCGTCTTGCCGATAGTAGCGTTTACCAATTGATCCCGCTTGATCGTAAATCACTTTGAAATGGGGTTTTAAAATATCCATTACATTTCGTCCAATCTCCGGTAATCCATCTTTTTTGACTAAGGGACAAACCACAGCAGTTACCGGTGCAATTCTGGGGTGAAGCTTCATGACCACGCGATTATTTTCTTCATCTTCCCAATAGGCATCTGATAATACAGCCAGCATCATGCGGTTTAAACCCGCTGATGTTTCAATTATGTAAGGAAGGAACCGCTCATTGTTCGGTTGGTCAAATATTTCCATTTTTTTTCCAGAAAATTCTTGATGACGACGTAGATCAAAGTCTGTACGGTTATGAATGCCCTCAATTTCTGACCAGCCAAATGGAAATTCAAATTCAATATCCCAGGCTTCTTTGGCATAATGGGCCAATTCACCTTCTCCATGTTCATGAAATCGGAGTTTTTTTGCATCAACTCCCAACTGACTATAAAAGGCCATTCGTTCATCTTTCCAATCAATCATAGATTGGTCGTCTGCGCCCGGTTTAACAAAATACTGCATTTCCATTTGTTCGAATTCACGGGTTCGAAAGATAAAGTTTCTTGCCACAATTTCATTCCGAAATGCCTTCCCAATCTGGGCAATGCCAAAGGGCACTTTCAAACGCATGGCATTTTGAGTCAGGAGATAATTCACATAAATACCTTGGGCAGTTTCCGGTCTTAAATATGCAGTATTGGCTTCTTCTTCTACGGGACCGATATGGGTTTTGAACATGAGATTGAACTGACGTGGTTCGGTCAGATTACCGGTAGTCCCGCATTTGGGACATTGGATTTCACTCCATTTCCCATCTTCCGGATTTCCATCAAATAATTCATCGGCACGGTAGCGGGCTTTACATTGTTTACAATCCACTAAGGGATCATTAAATGCACCTACATGCCCAGATGCTTCCCATATTTTGGGGTGCATTAAAATGCCGCTATCCAACCCAACAATATTTTCATGGAGCTGGGTCATGGCCCGCCACCAGAGTTGGGATATATTATTTTTTAGGGCAATGCCCAAAGGGCCATAATCATAAACAGCCCCAAAACCGCCGTAAATTTCAGAACTTTGAAATACAAATCCTCTGCGTTTGCAAAGGGATACAATTTTTTCCATACTCATAAGGTTGAGATAAATCTCCGTTAATTATTAAGACGGGAAATTAGGAAATTATTTAGATAAATAAATGGTGTGAAATGATGAAAGAATTAAATCATTTCTGATGTTATATAATAATGAGATTGCGTCAGCTTTGCTTCGCAATGACAGTTTGGGTTTAATCCATTTCTTTGAGCTCACGTTCAATCTGATCACTATAAGCAACCGATTCATCGGTTACTTCAGCAATTTCGGGCGTTTCCTTCGTTGTTCTGATATAAACAAAAATAATGGTGATGCCTAATAAACCAATAAAGATGGGGGCAATCCAGGCAAAATAATTAAACCCTTCCGCAATGGGGATTGCCAATACACGCTCCCCAAATTTTTCTTTATAATAATCAAGTATTTCGGTTTTTGTTTTTCCTGCATTCACCATGCCCGCAATTTCCATTTCCATTTCTTTATTTCCGTGGTCATACACAGTGCCACTCCAGCAGCAAGTGGCCATAAGGCTTTGTTCCAAATCTACGATTAGATCACTTTTTTCGTCGGCCCATACCAGGCTCAAAAGGATTAAAACGGGGAGGAGTTTTTTCATTTCTTTTTGGTTTTCTTTTTTGCTTTACGGCGTTTTTTTCTTGGAGGAGCGGCTCGCTTTTTATTGATGAGTTCCACCCCTTCTTCTAGTGTCATTTTTTCCGGATCCCTATCTCGCGGAAGAGAAGCATTGAATTTTCCATCCGTAATATAGGGTCCATATCGTCCGGATTTCAAGACCAAAGATTCGCCGGTTTCTGTATGATTTCCCAATGTACGTAATTCTTGGGGGCCGCTGTTTCGATTCTTGATCAGCTCCAATGCTTCTGCCAGTTCAATCGTTAAAGGGGACTGGGTGGGGGGGATGGTCCCGTTTTTTCCTTTTCCTGCGGTCACGTAAGGACCGAATCGACCGTAATCTGCTTTCACATCTTCACCAGATTCTGGGTGCTTACCTAATACCCTGGGGAGGGATAAAAGCTTTAACGCCATTTCAAGATCAATATCATCCGCTGGTGTTCCTTTTGGAATCCCTTTCCGCTTACTGGTTTCGCCCAATTGAACATAAGGTCCGTAAGGGCCATTTTTAACCAAAACCATTTCACCGGAATCCGAATCTTTTCCCAATTCTCGATCTTCGTTGATTTCTTGATTCAAAATATCCAACGCCTTGTCCACATTCAAGTCGCCAAGATATACGTCTGCTGGAACAGATTTTCGCGTTTCCCCTTGCCGAACAAATGGTCCATATTGTCCCACACGAATTTCAATAGGGTCTCCATCATAATCCAATTGGACAGAACAGGCTTTTCCAATATCTATTTTATCATCCAGCATACCCACCAATCCGATTTGGTCATCAGAGCCAAAATAGAATTCTTTCATAAACGGGACTGCGTCCAATTCGCCGCGGGAAATCGCATCAAGGCCGTCTTCCATATTGGCGGTGAATTGACTGTCCACCAGAGAAGTAAAATGGTTTTCTAACAATTGGGTGACCGCAATCCCTAAAAAGGTCGGTGTTAATTGTCCTCGGTTATTATTTACATAAGTTCGGTAAACGATGGTGTCAATAATATTGGCAAAAGTGGATGGGCGTCCAATGCCTTGTGCTTCCAATTCTTTCACCAGGGATGCTTCTGTAAATCTTGCCGGCGGTTTGGTTGCATGTTCATCTGCCGTTAATTCATTGCAAGTGAGTGTTTGACCTTTGGCCAAATCGGGCAAAATGGATTCTTGATCTTCTGTAACACCACTCCGACGATCCGTACTTTCTACATAGGCAGCCATATACCCGGGGAATAAAATTACTTTCCCATTGGCGCGAAATTCCGTTTTTTGATTTTCGATTGTTATGGCAATTTGTTTCACTTTGGCCGATTTCATTTGGGACGCCAATGTTCGTTTTCGAATAAGGTCATATAATTTTGCTGCATCATTATCGATGGTTGCTTGAACTTTATCCACGGATGGAAATGTAACTCCAGCAGGACGGATGGCTTCGTGGGCTTCCTGAGCATTCTTCACTTTTGTGGCATAAGTCCGTGCTTGTTCCGGTAAATATTCTTGACCAAAACGAGATACAATTTCATTTCGCGCTCCATTGATTCCCTCGGCTGAAAGGGTGGTGGAGTCGGTTCGCATATAGGTAATAAATCCTTGTTCATATAGTCGTTGGGCTGTCCGCATGGTTTTTCGTGCCGAGGATCGCAATTTCCGCGCTGCTTCCTGCTGAAGGGTGGATGTGGTAAAGGGTGGTTTTGGATGAGAATTTTTAATCTTTTCTTCCACATCCTTAACCGTCCAGGGGCCGTCTTTCAATTCTTTTACCAATTCATCTGCCTGAGCTTTGGATAATAATAGAGCATCCTGTTTTTTCAACTGTCCTGTATTTGGGTCAAAATCTTTCCCTGTGGCCAAGCGTTTCCCATCCACACGAATGAGTGTAGCGGGGAATGGATTGTCTTTGGATTGTAAGTTCGCCTTTAAATCATAATACAATGCAGAATGGAATGCTTGGCGGAGTCGTTCTCTTTCCACAATAATCCGAAGAGCAGAGGACTGAACCCGTCCGGCGGAAAGGCTGACTTTTACAAATTTCATATTCTTTTTTAACGTACTCCAGAGAACACGAGAAATTTTATACCCCACAAGCCGGTCAATAATGCGGCGGGTTTGTCGGGCGGCCACTAAATCGCTATCGATTTTCCGGGGGTTATTCATTCCCTCCGCAACACCTTCTTTTGTGATTTCTGTAAACTGAACACGAGAGAGTTTTGAGGGATCTACTTCCGTAGCAATATGTGCTGCAATGGCTTCTCCTTCGCGATCCGGGTCAGTAGCGATAACAATTCGATCTGTTTTATTTGCCAAAGATTTAAAATCTTTCATGAAGGATTTCTTATCGGGAAGTACATCTTCTACTGTGGCAAAGTCGTTATCCACATCCACACCCAATTCTTTTTTGGGTAAATCCTTGATGTGGCCTACACTGGCCATAACTTCATATTCACCACCAAGGTATTTCGATATGGTTTTTGCCTTAGAAGGCGATTCAACAATTAATATTGGTTTTGAGCTCATTGTATTTCTTTTTTTCTATAATCAGTATAAATGCCGCAATATTGCGCGCGTATATTAATGTAAATGAAAATTTTATAATGTCAAAGAATTGATATGATCCACCAACCCTTTTATTTTTACCGGTTCCTGATCCCCCGTTTTCAAATCTTTAATTTCCGCCAGTCCTGATTTTAATTCTTTATCTCCAATAATGACTGCAATAGTTGCACTGGATTTATTGGCATCACGCATTTGGGCTTTCATGGATCTACGTAAAACATCTAACTGAGTACGGATATTATTATGTCTCAAATCTTCAGCAAGCTTTACCACTGTGGGTCGAACCGCATCCCCAAGTCCTACTATATATACTTGAGTGGTTTTGCTGTTTGTTTCAACATTACCCAATGCTAAAAGGATTCGTTCCATCCCCGCAGCAAAACCGATGCCCGGCGTAGGTTTACCGCCCAACATTTCTACAAGACCATCATAACGGCCCCCGCCGCAAATGGCATTCTGGGCGCCCAGGGCTGTAGACGTAATTTCAAATGTGGTTCGGGTATAATAATCCAATCCGCGAACAAGGTTTGGTTCGATGGAATATTGAATCCCCATTTCATCAAGAAATGAGCATACTTCTTCAAAATGGGTTTTGTCTTCTGCCGTCCAGGAATCAGAAATTTGGGGCGCATCTTTGAGTATTTCAATTTCGTGGGGTACTTTTGTATCCAAAATTCGCAATGGATTATTTTCAAATCTTTTCTGACTGGTTTCACTTAAATCACTAAAGTGTGGTTTTAAAAAATCACGGAGTGCATTGCGATAATCACTTCTGCATTCAGGCGAGCCGATTGAATTGAGTTTTAATGTGAGCCCCTCTAATCCAATATTATTAAAAACGGTCATAGCCAAAGCAATGACTTCTGCATCTATTTCCGGATGTTCAGACCCAAATGCTTCAATTCCGAATTGGTGGAATTGACGGTAGCGCCCTTTCTGGGGTCGTTCTCTCCGAAAAAGTGCATCAATATAATAAAGTTTATTCATGGGGCTTTGGCCCCCAAGGTTATGTTGGATGAATGACCGAACCACAGGTGCAGTCAGTTCCGGTTTTAGAGTGAGGTTTTCACCACCTTGGTCCGTCCAGCTATACATTTCTTTCGAAACAATATCCGTTTCGGTGCCTACACCTCTGGAAAAAAGTTCCGTTCGCTCGAAGGCAGGGGTGCGGATTTCACTATAACCATAAGTATCCATGATATTGCGAATGGTGGTTTCCAGCGCTTGCCAGCGTTGGCTTTGGCCCGGGAGAATATCCTGGGTGCCTTTGATAGATCGGATGGATGTCATTTGTTTTTAATTATTTTTATGAAATTCATAAGGAAAAGATTACAACCGTTTTGAATAAAAATTTTACTTCAAAAGCACCATCTTCATACTTTTTGAAAATACTTCATTCGTTTCATGGGAAATGGCTGTGAGTTTATAAATATAAATCCCCGCCGGTACCTTATGCCCATTTCTGTCTTTAGCTTGCCAGTTGATTTGCTTATACCCCGGCTGTTCATTTGCATTTGTCCATGATTTCACTTCATTTCCGCGAATATCATAAATGGTAATCAATACAGAACTGGCTTCAGGCAAACTATACTTAATTATGGTAGAAGGGTTGAATGGGTTGGGATAATTTGCATTCAAACCATATACCGCGGGAATTGGTTCATTTATATTAGAAATATCATCCCGAATTTTTATAAATGATTCACCCCAAGTGAAAGCCGGGTCTGATTTGGCAGACTCACCCACATTGTTTACGGCTGATACATAATAGGTAAACAAGTCTGTCGCGCCGTCATTTAACGCAATCTCAACTTCTACATCAGTAAATGATGTAGAAGTTGTTGACGAAATTACTTGTACTTGCAAACAGTTCATTCCATACATTTGATATTTACATTTACGCCAGACATTGTAAGAGGTTGCGCCTGAACTAGCAGTCCAACTTACACTAACAGGATCCCCCAGACTAAAGGGGTTGACAATATATAGTCCTGTGGCGGCGGCGGGCGGCTGTGGCGGGACGCGAAAGCTGGCGACAGTGCTTGCGGTTCCATTCAACACTCGGGTGTTGTGTTCGTAATCTGGGGTACCCATCGGCACACCCCATAAGTGACGGAAGGATTGGACCAGTACTTTTTTCGAACACAGGAACCACCAGGGCAATCTGGATCATCCCAGGCCATAATAGTTCTCCAGTCCCCTGGTTTATAGACATACCCATGTCCATACTGATAAGGTAAATTGCTCTTTTCTACGCGTGTATCGTGCAGAGCCCCTTGCAGATGACCAATTTCATGTCCGAATGAATAATTGCCCGTTGCACAAGAGTATTTTACAATAGCAAAAGCTGTACTCTCAGTTGCCAGAATTGATGCTCTTCCGCAATACGTCGGATCGTTAGTAAGAAGTATCGCCACATCGGCATAATATTGGTCACGCAGGCTGTGGATCTCAGGCATATATTCATCGGGGATACCTTCAAATAGACCCAAATCAATTTCAATGTCACCGGACTCTACATAATCAACCTGCCAATTAAAAACCGGATTTAAGGTTATGTTTATACCACTGTTCATATATCCCTGATTTGTCTCGTCAATGGCAAGCTGAATTAGACCGTCAATATCATTCGTTAAACTTTCCACGGCTTGAGTATAAGCAACTAATACATCAATTACCACGTTCACAGACGCCAATGTTTTACCGGACCTTGGCGGAACTGTTGTACTTGAGTTGGATTCATTTTCTGTCGAATCATCTTTCTGTGAGGTTCCTTCTTCAATTAAAGACGGATCTTCCGGCAGAAACTGGCTTTGATCAACACTAATGACCACGTGAACTCCTGATCCTAAGGGTTCTACTTTGTATAGCTCCATATTGGCCCAGACCGACCCCGTAATGCCCTCCTCGGTAACTACAAAAATTACATCGCCCTGTTTTTCAGGAATCGTGCCGTACCAGGTATACTGAGACCTTTCCCTAAATTCTGTTTTATCATGGTTAACGGTGAATAATTTACTATGAAGCATATTCAGGTGAATTGGTCCGTTATTCAAGAGTCTTGAAATATTCTTAATACGAACGATTCTAACCTCTTTGGCCGTTTTCCGGCTTCGCACTTTTGTCAGATGTACGGCCTGTGGGTTAGAGAGAGAGCTTTCATCAACCTGGACAAAGAAATCATTCCTCGCACCTTGTGCGGTCATAGTCTGACTAAAGACTATTAAGGATGTGAGTATTAGCTTTAGGATTTTCTTAATCATGTCAGCCTCCTTTTTTGTTTTTATAAAAAGTTAAAGTGATTCTCCAAAAAACCACAGGTTAATTCAGATGATAGTTGAATAATACTTGTCGATATTTAAGGATACCTCTGTCTTTTAATTCTGCACCGACACGGCCTATTCCCGGAGCATAATAAAGGTAAAAATCTGAAATCCCTGATATATCTTCCGCTAACTTTCTTTGATAATGATACACGTAACATGAGAATGTCCCGATCGGGGTTTCAAAGTCCTGATTTGTGGCTATACATGTATATGTAAGCGTATCTGCAAATAAAAACGTTTGAGTATAATGATCATAGACTAGATTAGCATGTTCCCATTTGTCTTCTTTTTGCGCAGGATATTTTAAATATAAATGTTTTTTAAAAAGGGTATCTTTAGGAGAAACAGCTCCCAGTATATACAGGCCACTATCACCATTTGTATAGAGCCATTTGTATGGTCTTGGATTATATGTAGGGGGATTAAACCAACCCCATATAGCGGAATGATAGGATTGGCCATCCAGAATGACTGTGGTGTCGCCAACGATTTCCCCATAAAGTGAATCTGTTAATCCTTCAATAACATGATCTTCACCACTATAAACTTTTTGTTCGTAAGCCCAATAATTCCCCACAGAAAGAGGAACAAGAGTATTATTTGGTTTTTCATTATTATTTTCGCAACCGCTGGTTGTGAAAATAATAATGAAAAAAACTATAGATATATATTGGTGTTTCATGGCTCTACGCCCACGCCCCGGGCAAAAAGTTCGGTTCGCTCAAAAGCTGGGGTACGGATTTCACCATACCCATACGTATCCATGGTGTTACGGATGGTGGCTTCCAATGCTTGCCACCGTTGGCTTTGGCCCGGGAGAATGTCCTGGGTGCCTTTAATTGATCGGATAAATTCTTTAGTCATTTTATGTTATAATATCTTTCAGTAAGTCTTCTGCCTGGGTCTTAAACGTATCGGGAATATACAATTTTACCGAGCCGCCGGGCAGGCTCAATGCTTTAATTCCAAATGCCGAGCTTAAAAAATCACCTTTGGTATAGCAAGGGATATCATTTTGCTCCAATAGTACCACAGCCATATCAGCCAATGCGGCTCCATTGAAATCTGCAATGGAAATCCAGGTCATATTCTCCAACGGTTCCGATTTCGGTTTTAGTTCAACTAGGGATACACCACAGTCCTGGCATATTTTTATTTCTTCAACATATTCACTTTTACATTCAGGACAAAACATAATTAGGCTCCATTATTATGATGGAATTTACAGTATATCATCTTATGTGAACGAATCTTGACCTAATTTTTAATTATCGGTCAAACAAAGATGGTCGGCTGAATGATCCGCCTCGCCGTTCAAGTTTCAAGTCTTTTAGATTCGGTGATTTTACATTCAGTTTTAAATAAAGTCCCGAAGCATATCCATTCGGCGTCCAGTTTACACTCATTTCCCAGCAATGGAGATCTCGATAAATAGAAAACGTATGGCTGACTAAATTTTGTTTAATGAGATCAAATCGTGCATTATACTTTACCTTCCAATTTTCCGTTACATTGATTGTTGAATTGGTGGACATCCAGAATGTTTTCTGGGGGTTGTTTGGATTTGCATTATTGTAAGCAAAACTGAAACTGGCAGACGTGGACCAAATGTCACCAGATGGTTTTTTATCCCCACCCAGCGTATTTCCAAAGCCTGTAAACATTCCTGCAAGATTGGCGCCATCGAACCTTTCCACTGATTCTGTCGTGTCCTCTTCGGTGATTTCATCTTCTTCTTTATCAAAAGAAAGACGTTTCCCGGAGAATCGGAACCCTGTAGAAAAGCGGGCGTTAATCAGTCTGGGTGTTGGTACACCACCCCTTGTTTTGAACTGGTTTATCCGCATATTATTTTCTGTATCAAAATCATACCAATCATGGGTCATTGCAAAATCTAAATTTAATTTTCGGCTCACATTGGCTCGGATGGAAGAACTGATATTGCGCCATTGGAATTCATCTGCCACAAAATTTCGGCTGGTGCCCATTCGCCAGGAAAACAAATCCTGTTTTCTTTCGTTTTCTCCATTCACAATCTTTGCTTGGAAACTATTGGTCATGGAAAAATTCATAGATTGACTTTCGCCCCTAGGTGTGCCCCCGGCCAGGGTGCCGGAGAATCGATCGAAGTAAACCACCTCTCCATTATCTTGTTGAATCACCTCGTAATATCCGGGGTTTGCACCGAAGACTTCTTGAGAAAAATCGGGTCGGTAGGAATAACCAATGGATGGAGCAATCACGTGGCGAATCGCTTCCATCTTTCCTATTTTTACAGGGAATAATCCATAGATTTGGGTATTCATGGAAATATTGAATGAACCGGTGGTTCGGGCCGCAAATCCAGTCACCTCATTGCGGTTAATTGTTCCGGTGGAATCGATAACTCCGGTGAATGATCGATTCACCCAATCCGATTTCAGGGAGATACTGGGGGTGATATTGATATATTTAAAAATTTTGGATGACATACTCAACCCGGAAGAGTGGGTCATAAAATAATCGACAAATGTCTGTGTCAAAGGATCTTCATTTTCATTCATCATCCACCGATAACCTGTGGTAGTGTCGTTGACAGCATAAGCCTCCGACTCATAATAATTATTTAGATTGTTTGTAAATCGTGAAGAATACCGATAGTTGATATTATGATACCATTTTTTCTTTTTCGCCTTGGTAGGGAAGAGGGCTCTTTGGGAGTGATTAAAAGCCAATTGAGGTAGTGTATTGGTAGTAATATTGATTTGCTGTCCGGCCCGGGCGGGTA
Organism: Fidelibacterota bacterium; assembly: GCA_014382015.1. GTDB lineage: Bacteria > Fidelibacterota > Marinisomatia > Marinisomatales > TCS55 > TCS55. The sequence goes on from JACNKN010000048.1 coordinate 19,266, forward strand.
GGGTATAAAATACAGAACTTTGGTCAATTTTTTTCTCTGCCATCAGGTCCCGCCGGGATGAAAGATTCAAACTGAGGCTGTTTTTTGATTTGGGCCAACGCTTTGAATAGGTCGCATTGGAAACAGCCTGTTGATTTAGTCGTTGACTTTGTTCGATTCCGGTCCGACGGTTATAATCTCCGCTGGAATAATAACTGGCATTCACGGCGGCAGACTGGTTGTTTCGCAATTGCTGGCTGTGATTCCATCGAACCACATAGTCGCTTTGACGGTTGCCCCATAAATTGTAAATATCTCTATCTTCGTCCAGGACAGAACCTGCAAACCGCTGTTTTGTCTCCAATTCCAAATTCCCGGAATATGCATATCGTTTCACATATTTGTTCTGGGATCGAAGGGTAATTCCATCTCGATCGTATAGGCTCATGGTGAATTTCGAATCAAAATATTCGCTGGCAGCCCAATAATAGCCAAGCCCGTTAATGTAACCACCCCACCGAGCATCGGTCCCATAGGATGGCATAATCCAGCCCGAATGCCTTCGGCCTTTTTGATGGGGGAATACACCAAAGGGTAAACCAAACACAGGAATATTGGCAATGTATAGAACAATGGGACGGGCAATGACTTTATCCTCATTAATCATTTTCATTCTCCGACTTTCAAAATGAAAATGAGGGTCATCCAAATCGCAGGTTGTATAGGCTGCATCATCAATATAAAAAATATCCATATTTTGGTTCCGGATTTCCTGCCCGTGATAATATCCATCCTCTGCTTTGGTGGTACCACGAATCACCTTTCCATGGCGAGTTTCAAGGTTATAAATCATCGTATCTCCAACCATGGGATCCTCTCCATTCTCTACCATAGATGGTCGGATCCAGCCATAGGTAGAATCTTTTTCGGATTCTGGCAATGCCTTCAACAAATTGTTCCGCCAAGCCACATTGATGAACCCTGCCGTCAGGTTTATATTGGTATAATCGATGACCGCATCCCCATGGAGGTCCGTGAATTCATTAACCACATCATAGTCAATATCTTCTGATTCATAATGAATCGGTCCTTCCACATCTGCGCCGGTGGAGTCGGGGGTATAGGTACCTCTGGAGCCACCACTTACAAATATTTTTTGTAACTCATTTTCAGCAAAATTCATGATTATCGTATCCCCGGAAGCCTCATTTTTCCCTTGAAATACGGAGTCTTCGAATATGTGATACAGAGTAGTGGCCATCCCTTCCAACCGCATGGAATCCATAACGCCATCGGTAAAATATCCCCGGAGAATTGATCCGGTCATATCATCGGAAAATGATATTGAATCTTCAAAAGTAAGGGTGTCCCCATCCACAATTTCTGTCCACTGGCGCAAGCCGGTAGAAGGATGGGTCGCGTGTGCATCACTGGGAATAAACAGACTTTTAAGTACATCCTCATCATATTCTAAGAATATTTCACTCCCGGCAATGGTCTGGTTATTGTCCAGAATTTCCGGTTTTATTCGCAGGGTGGTTTTACCATTTTCCCGATCATAAATGGCTTCCCCGCAGGTGGCCAAACGCCCTTCTTCTGTAATGGAAACATTCCCTCTCGCAGCGTAAGAGACGCCATCCGATTCGGGAATTTCAAAATATTCAATCCGATCGCCCTTAATGGTTTGTTTATCCTGGATCAGGGTGGCATTTCCATTGGCAGAACCGCTATCCAATTCTGAAAAATAAAATAAAGTATCGGCCACCAAGCTGTAAGTGGTATCCCAAACATGGGTATTGCTGTAGGCGATCATGATATCTTTTGGAGAATCTACAAAGAGGGAATCGCAAGTGAGATTTTGCACATTTTCTACCATGGAAACATTCCCGAAAAGAAAACCCTGTTCCGTTTTTTGATCGAAGCGGGCCCAGTCACAATTCATGATCATGTCCCCTTTTTTAAAAATAACATTTCCCCGCAAATATTGAATGGATTTGCCATCTACAGTAATGTTTTCTAATAGGTCGGCTTGTTTGAGTCGAAGTCGATCATCTTGCCCAAAGGACAGGGCGAGAAAAAAAGAGATGGCTAAGCAATGGACCCATTGACCATTTCTCTTTGGATTGGAATGATTTAAGAAATAAAAAAATCGCATTAATCAGAAAAACGTTTTGGCCAAAGTTTTTTCAGTCGACCTCGGATGTATCCCTCATAACCTAACTCCGTGGGATGGTAAAATGTTTCCGATTTTCCTTCAGGGAAATAATCCGCATCCACAAAATGCTCCGGTTGGTTGTGGGGATATTGATAATCTTTACCATAATTCAATGACTTCATGAGGTCTGTGGGCGCATTCCGCAAATGGAGTGGAACATTGGGTGATCCTTCTGAAGCAATTTTTTTCATGGCTGAATTAATGGCCATATAGCTGGCATTGGATTTGGGTGCACAGGCCAGATAGGTGGTAATCTGGGAAAGAATAATGGATGCCTCCGGCATGCCAATCATGTGGACGGCCTGAAACCCTGAGGTGGCAATGGCCAAGCCTTGAGGGTCGGCATTACCAATATCTTCTGATGCCAGAATGATAAGCCGTCGTGCAATAAACTCCGGTTTTTCGCCACCTTCCAACATGAGCGCAAGCCAATAAACAGCCGCATCCGGATCACTTCCGCGAACGGATTTAATAAAAGCGCTAATGGTATCATAATGGTAGTCGCCTGTTTTATCATATAGTTGTGTTTTACTTTGGAGTGCTTCTTCCAATATCTTAGATGTAATCCTTCCATCATTTCCAACCAGGCTGGAGGCAAGTTCAATAGTATTGAGCATTTTTCTTGCATCGCCGCCTGCAGATTTTAATAATTTCAATTTCACATTATCATTTATATGAATTTTACCTTTAGATAAAATAATATCTTCTTTAAATGCCCGGCTCAAGACAAGGGATAGTTGATCTTCGCCTAAAGGATTCAGGGTCAATACACGGCATCGGGAAAGGAGGGGAGATATGACTTCGAATGATGGATTTTCTGTGGTGGCGCCAATCAATGTGACCACACCTTCTTCCACTGCGTGGAGAAGCGCATCCTGCTGAGATTTGCTAAATCGATGAATTTCATCAATAAAGAGAATCGTCGGCCGACCTAAATCCCGATTGGCTTTCCCTTTTTCAATCACTTTCCGCAAATCCTTAACCCCACTGGACACAGCCGACAATTCATGCATTTCCGCTTTCAAGTTATGGGCAATGATTCGAGCTAATGTGGTTTTACCCGTGCCGGGAGGTCCCCAAAAAAGGAGTGAAAACAATTGATTTTTTTCCAGAAGTTTTGATAAGATTTTATCTGGGTCAATCAGATGGGATTGACCAATAAATCCTGTGAGAGACAGGGGACGGACCCGATCTGCCAGAGGCGGCAAATGCTGATTAAATAGAGATGGCGTGGCTGACATGATAGAATTTACCCTGATTCATGCGGGGAAATTTACAGTAATTCTATTCTGTCAATTGATGTAAACTTCTGCCTTTCTAAGGGAGAAAAAATATGAAATTAAAATGGCAAATACCTGCATTAGCAATATTCATGTTAATGGCGGGCTGCAGTAAGGAAGATAAAGTGATAGATGGCGAATTAATGATAGAAGATATTATTGTTGGGGAAGGAACGGAGGCTGTTAAACACAGTATTGTTACCGTGAATTACACCGGTTGGCTGGAAGATGGAACCAAATTTGATTCCTCTTTAAACCCAGGCCGGGAACCATTTCGATTTACTGTGGGTGCCGGTCAGGTAATCCAGGGATGGGATCAGGGGATTCCAGGGATGAAAATAGGGGGTAAACGGAAATTAACGATTCCACCGAGTATGGGATATGGGAGTCGTGACATGGGTGCAATTCCGCCGAATTCAGTTCTCATTTTTGAGGTGGATTTATTAGTTGTGGAATAGGTACACTCCAGTCTTCGTAGCAGCAGACTATTAACCAATTGGGCAACCAAGGACTCATGATTGGCGAGTGAACTAAATAATAATTATCGATCCATTTATAATTTGCCGTATCAGTATACCATTATGGCAAAAGTATTGTTTGGACGCAAGATTATGCGTTATAAACAATGGGAAATGGATCATATAACTGACTTCATTAAAACCTATGCCAATGGTGGGCCTCTCTTGGATATGGGTTGTTCCACCGGTCACATGGTGGAAGTTTTATCAAATCATTTTGGTACGGATCGGATTCATGGGGCCGATATTCACATTGATTCGGTCAACCGAAATAAAAAAGTGTTAAAAGATAATCAATTTCACCATGTTCATAATGGATTTTATCAAGAGTATAAAGGTCGTTATAATGTGGTCACATTAATGCATGTACTCGAACATGTAGATCACCCTGTCCAAACACTTAAAAAAATTCATTCGTTGTTAACAGATGATGGCGTTTTGGTTCTCAGTGTTCCTCAAGATCGTATTCGCGGTGATTCAGCTATATTTGAAAATATTCTCAATGTATGCCGTGGCAAATTTGTAAATGTTCATGTGAGGAATTATAAATATGGGCAATTACAAAAAGATGTAAATGCAGCCGGCCTTGAAATTATATCCCATCGTTATATTCATTGTTACTGGCCGAATTCAAATAAAAAACGAATGGGTAATTACAGTTTAATCTTATATACAAAAAAAGCCCCGATTAGAAACGGGGTCTAATAGAGGGCCACTGAGGAGAGTCCCTGCCGGCCCTCCCCCGCCAGCCGGCGGATCGGGAGCAGGCTGGGAACGCCTGACCTACGCATTATCCCGACAAAGATATTTGATTGTAGAGCCGGTGACTGGATTTGAACCAGCGACTTGATCATTACGAATGATCTACTCTACCAGCTGAGTTACACCGGCATAATTATAAAAAAGCTGCCTGTCCGCCGTAATCCGCCAGCCTGCGGATGCAAGAGGGAGCTACAGTGGCATAAATTTAGCGGGTGAAAATACGCATTTTTAAACTATTAGATTTTGGGAGCACGTTAGCATCTGATCGTGTTAATCATCATTCTGTAGAAACCTTTTCAATTGAAATAATTGTGAACGTCGTCTCCTTACCCTGGATTTCTAGTGTAAAATCTTCGTCAATCTTTTTTCCAATGATGGCTTGGCCAAAAGGTGAATGATAGGTTACAATCATGGGATAAAGATCCAAATCAAATTCAATGGGGCCTAACAGGTAATAGTCTATGGTTTCATCCTTGCCCTCTTCACGGATTGTAACCTTATTGCCAAATCCTACTTCGTCGGTATCAATTTCGCTTTTCTGGATGAACCGGAATGGTGCATGGGACTGCATCAATTGTTTCTTACGTACGATTAAACTCTGCTGCTCTCTAGCAGCGTGATATTCTGCATTTTCCTTAAGATCTCCATGGCTAGCTGCCTCTCTAATTTTTAATGAAGTTTCTCTTTTTAACTTATCAATAGCTTTCATTTCCTTTTCCAAAGCGCGGTATGTATCCCGCAAAATCAAAGTTGCCATATTGACAATCCTTTTCTTAATCTGATTATATAAATTGTTTGGTTGAGATTGCAATTATATGCAATTCAGGAGAAAAATTAAGTCAATGAAAATGCCAAATCAAGTACTTGTTTTTCGTCGAATTAGTAGTAGAAGGCTTTGCAAAACCCGATACACAAATTAAAAAGTTTAAATTTTTCCTGCTTTTCGTTGGAAAATTTGTCCATAATACCATTATTGACTGCATTTCCCGCCTTAATCAGCCAATTTTTAATTCTTTTTTCTTTACGCACAGTGTTTTGCAAAGCCTTCTAGTAAGTGGTTCCAGTCCCATACCGATTTTCAATAATCAACTCATTATATTGGTTTATCCACGTTAATTATTTTTATCAATAAAATAATAGTCACCATTTTTATAGAACGGGTAAGTAAATTTTATTTTCTCTATTACAGAACAAATAGTCCCAAGCTCTTCGAGGAAGGCTTGAATTATAAGGGTATAAAAACAGAGCAGAATTTATTTTATACCACCAGTAAATTGTGTTTTTTAATGAAGTAATACCAAGTGGCTGTAGAAATGAGCAGAATAATTCCGCCTGTAAATGTCGTAATTAATGCTGTTTTCAAACCATTTAATATAATCATTGGGGAAACATTTGATATACCGGACATTGCGTTAAAAGCAGAGTTGATACCAATTCCTGTAGCAAGAATCCCTGTAAATGCGGTGAAAACCCCAAGTAGAATAATGCTATTTGTATAAAAGGGTTCTTTCATGTTTTTTACTGCAATATAGATTATAGCAGCGAATAAAATAAAAAGGACCATCATAAATGGACCACCGTTTAGGATTGTTTGAATCATATTATGCCTCTTTTATTAATTGTTGTATTTTATTCATTCAAACCAAACCCATCATCATCAGATCGATATTCCAGGATGTCTCCAGGCTGGCAAGCCAAAACAATACAGATTTTTTCTAATGTTTGGTATCGCACGCCCCTGACATTTCCATTTTTCAATAACGATAAATTGGTCATAGACATTCCAATCGCCTTCGAAAGTTGGGTCAGTGACATTTTTCTTTTGGCGAGCATCACATCAAGATTTGTAATAATTGGCATGGTAAACTGAATGAACTCTTCTATTTTGTTGTTGGAATATATTTAACAAAAATTTAAATAACAAGTATAATATATTATGTATTACATAAAATAAAACAAATGATACATAAATATACTAATATGAATAATATTTCGCTGTCCGGTAAGCACCATAAATTTCTCCCCCATAAAATGTAACAGCCATGCCAACATATAAGGGTGCAAAAACACTTTTATTTTTTATGGAAATGACTCCGGCGCGGATGGCCATGGCGGATAGAAGGAATCCATATAACCCATCTATGGGTCGCCCCGCATAGGCGCGCCCCAGCCCGGGAACGACCATAGATAATCCTGCCGCGACCCAAGGCGATTTTGAGGAATGGAGGGATGGCGAATATTGAAGTGGATCAAACAATCGCCCGTCATCAAAAAATTGTCCATTCATATTTTTGTGAGATTTAAATGCGTTTGGATTACACCTTATAATTCTGTCTGAGGTCATAAAAATACCCTTTACCGCACCATGAGTATGGATGGCCTGGGCACCATAATTGGAACAGCTGGGCGCGAATTGGCAGTTGAGATTGGTTTCGTTATAGGATAATCGCTGCCATTTGACGATAGGGTAAAGAAATATTTTTTGGAGACCAGAATTATTGGGATTGGCATAAAGGGAATCCGCTGGGTATTGAGCAGCAGCACATGCCATAAGTAGAATTGGTATGAAAAATTTTATAATCATATACCTTAGAATTTACTTACACTTTTTTCTTGGAAGATTGAATGAATTCACTCAATTTTGGGTATGATGGGATATGTAAAACCATCCATTCTTCGTTTGCTCCTGGCCGTTTTTCTATCGGCCGGCATATTTGCACAGGATCAAACACTCTATATTCTCCACACAAATAATACCAATGGTGCATTAGAAAATTGCTATTGTCCGGATCATCCTTTCGGAGCTGTGGAAAAAAGAACCATTTTTATAGAGGATTTTATTCGCAAACACCCCAATACAATTCTGGTGGATGCGGGTGATTTTTTTACCATGACCCATCAATCATTTAAAGATAGCCTTATGGCGGAGGCATACGCCCTTTTACCATATGATGCGATCCTTCCAGGTGACCAGGAACTCACCATGGATAGTGATAAAATCGAGCATCTTTTGGGTTTAATGAAAACAAAAATTGTTGCCACAAATATAACCATTAATGGTGTGAATAATTTTGTTAAGTCACATATCGTTAACAAAGGTGGATTCAATATAGCTATCCTGGGAATTATGGATCCTTATGCTGTAAAATATTATTCAGAAGATATAAAAGAAAAAATTCAATTGAGTGACCCTGTTGAAGCAGTCAAAGCAGAGATGGAAATTTTGAAAGATAAAGCAGAGATATTTATTCTACTCACTCACCAGGGTGCAGATTTGGATCATGCCTTTGCAGAAAAGGTGAAGGGCCTCCATATGATTGTAGGGTCCCATAGCCAATCTGCCATGGATAACCCAAAAGAAGTGAATGGTACCCTTATAGTACAAGCTGGCAAAGAAGGATATTATGTAGGCACTGCGGAATTAATCATAAATAAAGAGGGGCTTGTCACTAAATCCGGACGAATTGACACCATGACTTTTGATATGCCCGACGATAGTCGCGTTATGGAAATGATTTATGAATATGAAACCAAAACGGGTAGAATAAACCGGCAAAAATTAAAAATGAAAGAAGAAAAATAATGAATCAACCCATTGAAATTTTAACATCTAATCCTGTATATATGGCTGTGGCAGTTGTCCTGGCCATTATTATTTTACTGGGAGTCATTAAAAAACTCATAAAACTGGTGATGGTGGTAAGTGCTGTGTTGGTTTTATGGGTAGCTTATATGGTTTGGACTGGTCAGGATGTGAATGTTGATACAATTAAAAAGGGTCTGCAGTCGGGAATGGAAACTGTAAAAGACCAAGTTTCTAACGCTGGGGATAAAGTAAAGGAATCAGTTGTTAAAAAAGTGGAAGAAAAAACCGAAGAAAATTTGAAAAAATTATTACCGAAAAAAAATTAGAAGGATTTTAAGTGAGTCCTTCCTGCCCGCTCCCGACTTTCGCACATATTTGATATAAAAATTATGTACAGATATATAAAAAGATAGAGGGGAGAAAATGGATATTTGGGTATCCCAACAACCAAAATGATTCAAACGCCAATCCAATATTGAACACCTAACGGCGTTCGGAATGGTGGAGAATATTTTTTATAAATATAGAACCCCCATGGGGTTCGAGGCGTTTAGGTTTGACTCCGTGAGGTCAAAGGCGTTTAGGTTTGACTCCAGAGGTTCGAGGCGTTTTGGCTTGACTCCGTGAGGTCAAAGGCGTTTTTGTTTGACTCCAGAGGTTCGAGGCGTTTTGGCTTGACTCCGTGAGGTCAAAGGCGTTTTTGTTTGACTCCAGAGGTTCGAGGCGTTTTGGCTTGACTCCGTGAGGTCAAAGGCGTTTTTGTTTGACTCCGTGGGATTCGAGGGTTTTTGTTTTGACTCCGTGAGGTTCGAGGCGTTTTGGCTTGACTCCGTGAGGTCAAAGGCGTTTAGGTTTGACTCCAGAGGCTCGAGGCGTTTAGGTTTGACTCCAGAGGTTCGAGGCGTTTTTGTTTGACTCCGTGGGATTCGAGGGTTTTTGTTTTGACTCCGGAGGAGTCGCATATTTATAACATTGTAATGTAAAAAATCCCACAACTCCAGCGGAGTTGAATATTTTGGGGTGATCAATATATTGATTGTATAAAATATCCAAACAAAAAATTGTAATTATAATTTTTCATGGTTTTTACTGGGTGTACTAATGGATAAAACAGGTAATAGTGGAAAAATCAGAGACAAAAAGGATAGAAGAAAAAACCGAAGAAAATTTAGATAAGTTATTACCAAAAAAAAATTAGAAAGTTTTACTTCGCCATGAGTTTATCGTTGGCGACCCTTAGGCGTCCGGTGAGAAGTTTAATGATTCCTTCCATAATATCACTCTGGCTTCCCATCACTTCATAAAATCCTTCCTGCTCAATTTTAAACAGGACAGAATCTTCCGTAACGGTGGCATCTGCCGAACGGGGTTCGTCATCCAAAAGAGCCATTTCTCCGAGACAGGTTCCTTTGCCTAACATGGCTAATTCTTGTTCACCCTTGTGGATTTTAACTTTGCCATTAACGACAATGAATAAAGAATCTCCATAGTCACCTTCCGCAAAGATAGGCTCATTGGCATCATACTGAACTTCTTCCGTGATTTGGGCCACACGAGATAAGTTTTCCGCTGGGATGCTTTTAAACAAATCAACGGATTTCAAGATAATTGTTTTTTCTAAAGTGGAATACATACTGAGTTCAACAACGTCTAATTTAAACTGTTCAGATGGAATGAAATCAAGATTCGTACCATTTTTTTGGATTCTTCTTGTAAGGAGTTCCTGGTTCGCTTTGGACGCGGGAACCTTTTCCCAATCTAATCTTTGCATCACATCCATTTTCCCAGACTTCAGTAAATAATCTAAAGCAATAACCGATTCCCATTTATTTGGGGAATATACTGACTCGGTTAATTCTTGATCCAGGCTGGTGGGCAAATCCTTGAAATTGCTGTGACCTACCTCACTTCGTTCCGCCAAAGGAATGGGTTCAATCAGTGGGTTAATAATCTCTCTTTCTTCTTTTGAAAAAATATTTTCAAAAAATTCAAGCAGAAATGGCAGTTTGTCAGGATCGCCGGATTTAACTGTATGGATATAAGTTTCAATTGGTGTGTCTGGAACGTCTAAAACGCCCAACTTCAGTAATGTAGGGAGTGTATTTTGAATTTCATTATTTAGATGATCCTGGAGAAAAAACTTATTTTCATCATCTGGTATCAAATGAATTGCTTCATTTAGCACATAGACTTTCTGGGCCATGGCGCTGATTTCTTTACCAATATCTGCTTTTTTATCTTCATCGATTGGATGGATACGGGCAATGGCTAATAGAGAATCAACCCCTTCGTTATACACATCCTGATCTTCCCGATTTAGTTGGGATAACAACATATTAATTGATTCATCGTTTGGATATTCACGAAGGGTTCGGATCATTCCCAATCGAAGTTTCCTGCTTAAATTTGGATCTGAAAATAATTTTTGAAATTCTTCCAGGATTAAATCATCAGAAAATTTTTTGAGAGATTGACGTGCCTGGAGAGAGGTTTTTGGAATATTCAGATTCGAAATAATAGCAGGAATCAGATCCGGGTCTTGTCGTTTTTCAGCAATAGATAGGGCCACATTGCTAATGAGATATCCTTCATTTTTTAGGAATAAAATCAGTTTATCCAACGGCAAGATGCTATCATTATGTACCAACCGATTCAATGCGATGGCTTGTGTCGATTCATCATCACTTTCCAGCATTTCAGCTAAAACTGTTTCGGCTTGATCTTTCTTGCCTTCGTCCATGTGTAAAATGGCCGCCGCTGTCACCGCCCGTGTTTCTGGTTGTTCATGAGTGAGTAACGGTTCTAATTCCGGTAAAATATGGGTCAATTTTCTGCGGCCGGCTACCATAATTGCTTCTGCAGAAACAGCATCTTCTTTTTTCATAGCTGCAATAATATCCTCGTTGGATAGAATCGTTTCCTCATCCCAGGCCATGGATAATATGCGTTTTCGAACATCAATACTTCCCTCGGCAAATAACCGATTAATGGATTTTTCCCAGGATGAAAGAGGGAGCCCTTCAATGATCTCAAGAGCGAAGAGTTGCTGAATCTCATCTTTTGAGGATAATGTTTTTTCTATGGTTTTAACCATGGCTGCATCCTGAACATCCACGTTCAATTCCTCAAAATCAATTTGCCGTTTGGCAATCGCTGACTGTAATTGAGTCACGTATCCGGTTTTAACCCGGATGGCCGTAAAAATCCAAACCACAATAGATGCAAGTGAGATGATACTTAAAAATTGCAGCGCAATAATTTTAACCAGTAAAAAAGTCACCAATCCGCCCACCCCTTCCGCAATAGATTTTACTGTGCCGGTAATTTGAGGTTTTATCGTTTTACGGATATTTGATGGTACGGGCAGCCAAAGTAATTCCATAGATGAACTATTGATTGTGAACTTAAATGTTTGGTCCGAAAATTTTGCAATACTGACGCTCATTAAAACGGGTGCAATCAAAACGGCGGCGGATCCGGCAATGAGGAAGAAGGGGAGTGCCAGCAATCCAATGAGAATACCAAATCTTGATAGAATTGGACCTGTAATGAAAAACTGCATTATAATTGAAGCGGCACCTGCGATGGAATAAAATGTACCAAAAAATGAAACTAAAGAAGCTTCGGTAGTGAATGCATCACTAGCGACCATTTTAAATTGGTAATCGACTAATGTTGTCACAATAGCCGAGAGTGCAATGATAGAACCTATACCGATTAGAAATGGATCTGGTTTGTGTTTTTTCTTTTCTTTTTTTGAGGCAGTTGGTTTTCCTTTTTTGACCGGACCTTTTTTGAGATATTGTAATGACATGAGCCCAAAGATTAATGCAATAATCAAAAATACAGCTGCCAGCCAAAGTAGTTCATCCGTACCAAATGCATTTACAAATGGTTTAAGATTCATACCAATAATCATAACTGCAAACGAACCACCACCGGCAATGATGCCAAAAAGACGTTTGGCCTGCTGAGGCTCGAATGACTCACCGGCATACATCCAGAACTGGATCAACATGATGCTCACAGCCACCTCAACCCAAATATAAACAATGGGAATCACCACCCCTGATATGAAAGGTTGGATAATAAAAAATGATCCTGCAAATAGGATACAAGTCATCATAAACATGATCCGGGGTGCAAATTTTTTAGACAGTTTTGTAAAAACAGTCAAAATGGGTGCAATAATGATTGCAACAGCTAAAAACATGAGAGGAAGCATTTCTTTATCGAATCGGCTGAGGAAGTATGAATCTCTGGCCGTTTTCGCTACCATCCCCATAGCAATCAAAAAGAATGAGAAAAAGAAAAAGGAAAAAACCATTTTTCCTTCCCCTGGTTTTATGTTAATTAGTTTTTTAATAAACTTCAACGAAATCCTAATTAAGAAGGGTTAGCATAGCACTTATAGAGTAATCAAATCCACTTTCATTGAATAATTCCATAATAGATCCAAAGAAGAAAATGACAATAAGAAGGCATAATACAATAAACGAAATGGTGATAATTAACAAAATACCGTTAATGAGAAAATAGGATCGAAATTGATCCATAGCAGTAGTAAAACTTATAGAATCCTTATTTTGTAGAGCGAATTGCAAATGGCTGGCCGCATGGGTCAATTTGGTCCCCATAAAAATAGTTATGATTCCCATGATGACTGTGGGGATTGAAAAAATAAGAATCGTGAGACAATACATGGCTCCGGTGATAATATTCATGATGCCTACAAATTTGGTCCACTTAACCAGTTTTTCCAGGGTGATTAATCCAAAAGAATCCAAATTGTAACGAAGGTTGTTTTCAGAAGATATTTGATTGATGTCAGTCATTTTATAATAGGTCGCTGGCCAGGTCTGCCAAATAAGACCGTTCTCCTTTTTCCAAGGTGATATGTGCAAAGATTTTTTGATGTGTCATGCGATTGATTAAATAACTTAACCCATTAGAAAGTTTATCCAGATAGGGGTGATCGATTTGATGGATGTCACCGGTTATAACGATTTTGGTTCCTTCTCCAGCCCGGGTAATAATTGTCTTCACTTCGTGGGGTGTCAGGTTTTGGGCTTCATCTACAATGAAAAAAGCTTTTTGCAGGCTCCGACCACGGATATATGCCAGGGGAGTGATGACTAATTTATTCTGTTCCAGCATATTATCTATTTTTTGAGCTTTAGCATCTTTTTCTTTATACTGGTTTTTTATAACGCCAAGGTTATCCCATAGGGGCTGCATATAGGGGTCAATCTTAGATTGAATATCGCCTGGAAGAAATCCAATATCTTTATTACTTAAAGGGACAATGGGCCGTGCCAAATAGATTTGCCTGTATTGTTTCCGGCATTCTAATGCACCCGCTAGGGCTAATAATGTTTTTCCTGTCCCAGCTTTCCCCGACAATGTAACCAGTTGTATTTTTGGATTAATAAGTGCAGCTAAAGCAAATGCCTGTTCAGAATTCCGAGGTGTAATTCCGTAAGCAGGCGTTTTATCAATTTTATGAAATTGATTTTCCACGCTATTATAGGTTGCTAGTGCGGATTTATGTTCATTGCGTAAGATAAAATTTTCGTTTGGAAGAGGAGACTTAATTTCGGGTAACATATCTCCATCAATATGGTATGGTTGGGTAAAAAGTGAATCAATGGTTTCGGTTGGCAGATTCTCGATTAGACGCCTCCCCGTATAAATTTTGTCCACACTTTCAATTTTATCCGTGGTGTAGTCTTGAGCCAAGACACCCATTGCTTTAGCTTTCATCCGAAGGTTAGTATCTTTTGTGATGAGGACAACAGTTTTGGATTCTTCCTGTTTTTGTAACCGAATGGCTGTGTTTAAAATTCGAATATCAGGAATATCATCACGAAAAACCTCAATCAAATTCTCGTCCCAGGTTTGGTTCACAATAACCCTGATTTTCCCTTGACCCTCACCCAAAGAAACGCCGGACTTAAATAGTTTGTCTCCGGTAATTTCATCCAGATCTCTTAAAAAATCCCTGGCGTGAAAATTGATTTGTTCGTTTCCACGTTTAAATTTATCCAATTCCTCAAGTACTGTGATTGGAATCGCCACATCATTTTCTTCAAAGTGGTGGATGCAGCTGGAGTCATGGAGAATGACATTTGTATCTAATACAAGTAATTTGGCTTTTTTCTTCTTAGTCATGGTTGCCTTGAAAACGAGGATTTTCGATATTACTATAAAACATTGATACAATGAAGTTATCTGAGTTTGAATTGATTCACAAGGATTGAACCTTACGCCACCAAAAAACAGGGTAGTGAATGAAAATTTAAAAAGGTTTTACTTTAACCTAAAAAATGTTTACACTTTAGGTACATTGTCCCCGAGGAAAAGGATGAAAACTCATAATATATTTAAATTTATACATGTGGATGCCTGTCGCCTGTTCATAAAACAGTTGACAGTAATCAGTCTTGCCCTTTGCTTTTTCGCGTGTGGCGATCAAGTGATTAATACTGAGAAATCCACTTCAGATTCCAATAATGAATTTAAGTTAACATTAACCATTTCAGATGAAATTGTCCGGTTGGATGACAGCATTAAATTAACGGCGATTATTGAGCGAAAGGTCCATAAAGATTCCATTGCTGGTTATGTATCTATGAAAATGATTTTGGATGCTGTGGGTGGCACGATTGATGGGCATAGTTTTAGCTCCGCTTCTAATATTACTGTTGCCATGGATGATGCTGTTGAATCTAAATTTCAAGCGTTGGCATTTTTTCTCCCAAAATACAGTTACAATTCATCCAAAAATGAATATTATAGCTTTATGGAAAAAGGTCATGTTTCCGCATCTTTTGACGGAATATCTGTTTCAATTCCTATCAATATGGTGGAACCAAGATGACGAAAAAACTTATTTATTCTTTAATCATTTTTTCAGTCATTTATAGTCAGCAACGCCCCCCGGCGAATGCGACACGGCGCCCACCAGCTAATGTAGTTAAGCGACCGGTCAATGGTAAAATGACCTCCTTAAGAGATTTAGAGTTTGAAGTGATTAAACTGAGTTATATTCAGACCGACCGTGCGTTAGCCATCCTAAAAACAATGGGATATTCGGTTGTGGAATTCAAGGCTGGCAAGGGAGAAATCAAGGGAGAATATAATTTTACGCCTCAATATTCAAATAAAAATAAAGATATTAATGCACCGGGCGTACTTCCAATAATTATCAAATTTCCCGATACAGAAACCATTTCATTGGTTGAAAAAAGCAAATCCAAATCAACCAGCGAAAGATCAGTTTTGGGGGTTGATCTCGGTGGTGTTACTTTAGATAATACAACCAGCGGTGAACCATTACAACGCCTGTTGGTGGGTTATAAACCGGGAGATTTTAATTCGGTGGCTCGACTGCTTGATATTATCCAAAATAAAATTGATACACCGGCAAATCAAATTGTGATTGAAGCATTGGTTCTTGAATTGAACTCTGATCAACTGGATGAATTGGGGATTGACTTTTCCAATGCAGGACAAGGATATTCAGCAATATTTCCACCACCGGAAGGAGGATCCATATCACCTTTCACCGTGGTCCTCGATCGCACATTGCTAGGATCCGCATCAAATTTTCGAGCCAATGTTGAAGCACTCATTAGTAATAAAGCTGCAGAAATTTTATCGAAACCATCCGTGCTAGTATTGGATGGGCGTCAGGCGAGGATACAAATTGGTCAGCAAATTCCCATTGTAAAAACGACTGATACCCAGATTTCTACCACAAAATCTGTTGATTACCTACCTGTGGGAATTGTATTGAATTTGCGCCCGAGAATTAGTGCGGATGGTTCCCGGGTGACCATCCAGGTTGAAACGATTATTAGTGAAACAGAAGAACGGATTGGTGTGGCCACCAGTGGTAATGTTGAATCTGCTCCCATTATCAATAATCGTAAAGTCCAGTCTTTTGTTCGTGTGGCCAATAATACGCCCTTTATTATTGGTGGATTAATCAATAAAAAAACGACTGAAAATGAGGGGGGCGTCCCCATTCTTAAAGATTTACCCATTATTGGTAGATTTTTTGCAATCTCATCCGAACAGACAGTCAAAAAAGAAGTCATCGTAGTTATCACACCCCATATTATTACAGATAATGAAGATAATTTTAGTCGGGTTATTCCCCAGGATTCTGAATTATTTAATGCATTTGGGAATCGATCCTTTCCCAATTCATACAGGGTACAGCACTCGGACGTATTTGATTTAAGTTTTATTTTTGAAAGCCCAGTTTTCCAGGATATCAAGGACGAAGTAAACAAACGGGCTGAAAAAGATAAAACATTGCTGGTTCGAGAACCTTACAAAAGTCTAATTGAAGGCAAAATACCAGGAGAAAATATTTTGGTGAGGCGTATGCTGATTGATGTGATTGAAAGATTGGGATATCATAAACATATTGAACCGGCGAAAGTTATTTATTTTTTGGATTCAGAATCTAATCCTGCCGGGTTTCGTGTATCTCCATTGGCCAATGATATCCTGGGGATACCCAAAGGGCAAGCACTTCAATTGAGCTATTCTATTAAGGGGAAAGCAACGATTCAGAAACCATTTGTTCGTCCAACCGCGGAGGCAAAATATATTAAACTGAATGGTTCATTTAAAAAGGTACTGAAAGATTTAAATAAACGCGGATCCCGTCAAACAGATGATATATTCACAATTTTGATCTCAAGCGATAAAGACGAGCGCCGTTTATATGATGTACTGGTGATGAAAAAGGTTCTTGAGATGAATCCAGATTTAGAGTTAACATTACAATATTTTAAACCGGGGATTGAGATTCTATTCCCGTCGCCTGATGTACTTTTGAATAATAATCATGTGGTGGATCGGGATGCGGCAAAATATTTTTATGAAGTGAATGATTATTATGGATCATTCGAGCAGGAATTCAACAGATCCACGGCTGAATTGGGTCGATTAATTCAAAATAGAAAATAATGTGAGCAAGATCACGTGATAATTATTCGGAATGGAATAGATTTAGGATTATAAAGTGGGGGGAAAACTTGATAAGGAATCATTTACTTAACGAATAAAGGAGGATGAAATGAAGTTAATCAAGCTAATCATAGCAGCAATCATGGCCTTGGGCCTGATTTTTGCGCAAACAGGACAACCCTCTCCACCTCCCTGTGACCCCAACGCAAGTTATCCGGTTGCAGATCCAGGACCGGATGGCGGTTGTGCAAACTATAACGATTGTAACGGTAACGGTGCTTATGATGTGGGTGAACCCTGTGCCGATGGCGGCCAAGGCGGTGGACCCGACCCAGTTTGGGAAGCATTTGCAAGCGCACTAGAAAGTGGCGCGTCTCCCCAAGATGCATTTAATGCAGCTGCAGACAAAGTACATGAATTAGAAGTTGGTTCCGGAAACATGACCCAAGAAGAATATGATGAAGGTCGTGGCAAGGCACAAGCGGCTTATGACCAAGCGTTAGCCGATGGTAAATCACCTGAAGAAGCATTTGGTGATGCCATGGCAGCCGCAGGTCCACCACCAGGTGGAGAAGGTCAAGGTGGTTTCTACTGTGCCGAATGCGATATGGAATTTGCCACGGAAGAAGATATGCACAACCATATGACCGATCACCATGGTGACATGGGTGGTGACCCAGCAGCAGGTACTGGTGGCGACCAAGGTGGTTTCTACTGTGCCGAATGCAATACGGAATTTGCCACTGAAGAAGAAATGCATAATCATATGGCTGATCACCATGGCGATATGGGTGGTGACCCAGCAACAGGAACTGGCGGCGACCAAGGTGGATATGCACCTACCAATCATTGGGATGCTAATTGTGGTGCCCTTTGTAGTGGTATGGGTGATTACTATCTTGATTCAGATGGTGACGGCAATGCAGAAGATGGCCCATACGCAACATGGGATCATGATGCAGATGGCAACCCGGTCGATTGTGGTTGTGGTGATGGCGGTGGCGATCATGAAGGTGATCAAGGTCCAATGTTTGAAGATGTGGATGCCAACGGCGACGGTGTGATTGATCGCGATGAAGCGCGGGCATTCTTTGGACAAGATGAAGAAGGTAATCCCAATCCTGATTTCGATCAGAAATTCGATGAAGCAGACACCAATGGCGATGGCGTTGTTGACCATGCTGAATTTGAAGCAGCTGGACCAGAAGATGGTGATGGTGGTGGCGATCCCAACAATAACTAATTATTCCATTGAATAATTAAATGAAAAAGCCCTCGCATTTTGCGGGGGCTTTTTTGTTTCTATGACTTAGATTATTTATGAATAATAAAAGGAATTCATCATGTTTGAATCAGGACTATTAAAAGGAAAAACAATTATTGTCACCGGTGGCGGCACGGGATTGGGGAAATCTATGGCGACCCGATTTGCAGAATTAGGGGCAGACTTGGTTATTACCAGTCGTCGGCAAAATGTGATTGACGAAACCGCAGAAACATTACGTCAGTATGGGGGAAACGTTTTGGCGATAGCCTGTGATGTTCGTGACCCGGAACAGGTTCAGCGCATGGTGGTCCAAACGGTCAATGAATTTGGAAAAATTGATATTTTACTCAATAATGCAGCAGGGAACTTTATAAGCCCTACAGAAAACTTAAGTCCGAACGGATTTAAGACCGTTGTGGACATTGTATTAAACGGCACATTTAACTGTACTCAGGCTGCGGGAAAGGTCATGCGGGAAAATAAGGGCGGTGTTATTTTAAATATAGTCACCACCTATGCATGGACTGGATCTGGATATGTTGTTCCCTCTGCTTGTGCGAAAGCAGGCGTTTTGGCCATGACACGATCATTGGCTGTTGAGTGGGCTAAATACGGGATACGGACGGTGGCCATTGCTCCAGGTCCATTTCCGACTGAAGGTGCCTGGTCGCGGTTGGCACCTCCGGGGTTGGGTATCAAAAAAAAAATGATAAACCGTATTCCCCTGAAGCGAGTCGGGGAGCATATTGAACTGGCAAACCTGGCGTCTTATTTAGTGAGTGACCAGGCTGGATATATTAATGGGGAAGTCGTGACCATTGATGGGGGTGAATGGCTCCAGGGTGCAGGAGAAATGAATGAGTTAGAAAAAGTACCTAAAGCAGCCTGGAAGCTCATGCAAATGACCCGTAAGAAAAAGTAATACCATGTAGTGATACTATGGACAAATTTTCCAACGAGAAGGTAGCTGGAAAATTACCCATTCCAATCATTCAATCAATCTCACTCAAACAGGACGTGACTTCCTGTGTAAAAAACATTTGACAACCACCAATTAATTGAAAGATTGCAATTTCTTATTTGTCCGACAATCATCCCTCGCCTGAACGAGTCATTCGGACAGGCTGATTGTCGAGTATTTGATCTATGACCATCAACCGTCAAGCAAGGATGCATGACGAACCTGTCTGAAAATAATATTCCGCCTGAATGATTCAGCCGGGAAGGTTGCTTGTTGTTTGAGAGATATGGATGGTAATACCCCCAACTTGGAAGGATGTCTAACAAAATTCTAAAATTACCGGATAAGATTCAATATCCACCGTGTGACTAAATCCCCCATTGACATATATAAAATGGTGGTATAAATCGTGGCGATTCCAAACAGGCCAAAGGGTGTAACACGAACTTCATGAGAATATTTTTGACCACCCTGGATTTTTTCATGCCAAGCCCGTAAACTCAGAATGGTAAAATAAGATAATCCAAGTCCCAGGGTAAAAAAAGTCAGGAGTATCAATTGATCTGTCCCTGTCAGGTTGTATAGCCATTTAGAGAATTTCAGATGTGATCTCCCAGCATTGCCGCACCAAATACACCGGCAGCATCCCCCATTTTGTTTTTTAATATAGGCGTTACCACATGTTCGCTAAATGTTTCTTTGAATACAGAATCTTTTCCCTCCGTATAGAGCAAATCCACTTTTGATAATCCACCGCCAAGTACAATGGCATCCGGATCCAATATATCGATAACATTGGCCAATGCCCGGCCGAAATTCAAGATAAAATTATCTTTCCACTCCGGATGGTTTTTATACAATTCCTGATCAACAATATCCGTCACACGCTGGAATTCTCCTGACAGGGATTTCCATTCTTTTTCTAATGCCGTCCCCGAAATATAAGATTCGGTACACCCCTTATTGCCGCAGTAACACTCCCGTCCCTCAGGATAAAGAATGTGATGGCCCCATTCCCCGGCAATTCGATTTGGCCCGGAATGTATTTTTTCATTAATAACAATACCACCGCCACAGCCCGTCCCAAGGATAACGCCAAACACAACGCCATATCCTTTGGCCACGCCCAAAGTGGCTTCAGCCAGGGCAAAACAGTTTGCATCATTTTCCAAAAGGACTGACACACCTAACCCATTTTCTAAATTTTCTTTTAAGGGTTGACCAATAAGACAAACCGTATTACTGTTTTTGAGCCGACTGCTTGTGGGATCAATGGCACCGGGTGTGCAAATGCCAATGGGGCTTTGAACATTTCCGGTCTCTATTAGCTCTTTAGCTAAATTAACGATACGTTGTAAGATTGCATCATATCCTTCTTCTCGGTTTGTTGCAATGCGCTTTCGTTCAACAACTTGAAATGCATCATTGATAACGATGGCTTCAATTTTAGTGCCACCAAGATCTATACCTAATTTATTTCCCAAAATATTTCCTTTTTTATAGAATTAATAGTTATTTAATATGATAACCCATAGCCAAAATCGAATAGGTAATCATCTGCTTTAGAAATAGGCAGTTGATCCATCGACTTAGGCCAAGAAAACGATAGTTTTCCAGTTGGATTATAATCACCAAACAATACATCAGAAATACCTTGACCTTCGGTTCCCGGAAGCCAGGCTGCGACAAAAGAATCCCATTGTTCAATTTGGTCTGTTATTATCATAGGTCTACCAGAGAAAAGAACAACCACTACAGGAATATTTTTATTTTTCAGGGTTTTAATTACATCTAAATCTTTTTTATCTAAACTGAGATCTTCACGATCCCCTTCCATTTCTGCATAAGGTTCTTCGCCAATTACTACAACGGCTACATCTCCCTGCACGTCTTTTCCATCTTCTGTAAACTGAACAGATGTTCCGGGATCCACTGCTGATTTAATGGCGTCTAATACTGAAGTGCCCTCAGCTTTATTTCCCATCTCTCCTTGCCAGCTAATCGTCCAACCGCCAGATTGCATACCTATATTATTAGCCCCCCGGCCAGCAACAATAATTTTTTTGCCATTTTTTGGAAGAGGTAAGAGATTATTATTATTTTTCAATAAGACCATACTCTTCCGAACAGCTTCTCTAGCAATTTCCCGATGTTTTTGAGATCCTATATGTGATAATAATTGTTGATCACTAAAGGGCCTATCAAAAAGACCTGCTTGTTTTTTTATCAACAATATTCTTTTTACAGCATCATTAACTCTGGTCATTGGTATAGAGCCATCTTCGATAGATTCTTTAAATAGCTTCATAAATTTTTCGTAGGATTCGTTACCAAACTTTACGGCACCGGGTACCATTACCATATCAATGCCAGCATTAATTGAAGTAATTATATCTGCTTTATAGTTCCCAGGAATTTCTTCGATTGCAGCCCAGTCAGAGACAACAAATCCCTTAAATCCTAACTCTTCTTTCAATATATCGGTTAAAAGATATTTATTGGCATGGCACTTAAGATCATTCCAGGTATTATATGCTGCCATAAAAGTCGCAACACCGCTTTCAACTGCTTTTTTAAATGGAGGAAGGTGTGTTTTTCTAAGCGCTTCTTCCGAAAGAGCTAAGTTTCCTCTATCAATTTTACCATTAAGACCCGTACCAAATGAAGTTCCACCATCCCCTATAAAATGTTTTGCACAGGCTAAGACTCTATTTGGGTTATTTATATTTGTAGATTGATAGCCTAGTATTGCAGCATTGCCTAACTCCGTTACCAGTTCAGTGTCTTCAGAAAACCCTTCATACGTTCTTCCCCATCTATAATCATTAGGTACGGTCAAGCAAGGTGCAAAATCCCAGTCAATGCCAGTTGCGGCAATTTCAAGTGCTGTAGCCTTTGCAACGGCTTCAACAATTTTTGCGTCTCGTGTGGCACCTAGGCCAATATTATGGGGGAAAATAGTAGCGCCAATTACGTTATTATGACCATGAACAGCATCAATACCATATAATAGAGGAATTTTTAAGCGAGATTGAAGTGCTTCGCGTTGATATAAATCATACATTTCTGCCCAAGCTTTTGGTTCGTTTATTTTAGGAGTACTTCCACCACCACTTAAAAGAGAACCAAATCCATATTTTGAAATGTCAGAAATATCGTTTAAAAACTGTCTGTCAACCTGGGTCATCTGTCCAATTTTTTCATCAACCGTCATTTCTTTTAATAAGGAATCAACAAATGCGATATCAGTTGCATCCGCTTTTCCTTCTACTGATTCGCAGCCGAATAAATTGAAAATTAACAAAAGCACTGTTACCGATTTGAAATAAATAAGCCTCATATTATTCATGCGTGTCCCTCTTAATCAATTCTACAGGTATAAGCGTTTTCCGAGCAGAACGATTAAGGTTTACCTCGTTTTTTATCCTTCTAATAAGCTGATCGACCGCTTCTTCGGCAAGTTGGTCTACATCCGTATCAATCGTTGTGAGTTTTGGAAAAAATATTTTACTAAATAAGATATTATCATATCCAATTATGGCATAGTCTTTTGGTACTTGTTGGTTATTCTCGAGTGCCGCATGAATAAAACCAACAGCCATTTGGTCATTGCTTGCAAAAATACCAATATCTTTAATTTTTTTCTTATATATGTCAT
Source organism: Fidelibacterota bacterium (assembly GCA_014382015.1). GTDB lineage: Bacteria > Fidelibacterota > Marinisomatia > Marinisomatales > TCS55 > TCS55. The sequence goes on from JACNKN010000048.1 coordinate 42,477, forward strand.
GAAATGCTTTTTCACCAGATTCAAAAGAGTAATCGCCTTTGTAATCCCAAATAACTTTATAGCCTTCATTTTCTATTGTGTCTCTAAATCCATTTCGGCGAAGCGCAGCTTCCCATTTTTTTATAGGACCGCGAATAATCCCAAATTTTTCGTAGCCTTTTTCCATAAATGCTTGCGCTGCTAAAGCTCCACCTTGATATGAATCAAAAGTAAAAGTATCAAAAATAGCTTCAAAAGAGGGCGCGATTGAAACAATGGGGTAATTATTCATTGTTTCGTTTATCTTATTATAGCTAAAAGGATCTAGAGTGGGAAGAAATAGTATAAAGCCATCATGATTTTTGGAAAGGAATAAAAGTTCGTCGAGCAGTGATTTAACATGTCTGACAGAATGAATTGTTAAAGAAATATTACGATTTAAGGATATTTTGTCAAAGGCTGAATATAAATATGCATAGAATTCTTCGGAATAATGTTGCGTAATAAGTGCAATATCTATAACTCGATTTTCTGGACTAACGGCGCTTCGATATTTGCCGTAACCCATCTCTCTCGCTACGTGTAAAATTTCTTTTGCACTAACAGAATTCCCACTTATCTTATTAGTGAGTACTCGCGATACAGTTGAGATTGCGTAACCTGTAGTTTTTGATATATCTTTTAAACCAATTGGCATTTTTGTTTGTATTTAAACCAACGTATAATAATATAGGCCAGCAATAAAAGCCGATATAATTGCAAACAATATGCAAATAATTTGCATAATATGCAAAATATAATTGCATAATATTTTCTACATTATTACTATCGGACGTCAAAAACACAAACAAAAATCTTCTTGGAAGGATAAATCATGAAAAAATCGTTAATTAGTCTTCTTACTCTTATTTTAATCAGTTCTTTTTCTTTTGCCCAGCCTGTACGTACACATACAGCAGGGACGTGGACTGGAGATACGGCTCCAATGATAAATTCTCTAAATGATGCTTCTATCGATACCAATTATTGGCAATACTTTGGCTGGGGCCCATCAGCGGGACATCTACCTGGGGGCGATTCCTTAGGAGGTCATTATGAAGTGAATATTAATGCATTTCAGGACTCTGGTTACGTCAATGTTTCATACGTTACTGATATTAAAGCTGAAGGTACTGGCTCAATGAAGCTAGACATTTCAGTTCATGGAACCGAAGGTTGGGGAGGCTATTCAAAGCTACAGCATATGCATCCCGATACGGCCAATGGTTTTTATGATTGGTCAAAGTATGATACTGTTTCTTTTCAATACCATATGCCAACAGCTCCAAGCCACGCAGGCGCAATTGAACTTCGATTTAATGTTCTTGAGTATAGTGATGTGACTGATCCAACTTATATTCCAGCTGATGGTGATGCTGGTAAGCCGCTGGGTGAATTCTATTATTCTTTTACTGTTCCAAGACTTGGCGATGCTACAACAGATTGGGTAACTGTAGATATTCCATTGGTAAATAGTCCCGATAATTGGAATAACGCAACTGGATTTAATCGCACTGGATGGGCAGGTATGGCAGGTAATGAAACATTTGATACTGATAAAATTAAAGGGTTTACTTTTGAATTTTCAGGCAATCAAACCGATTCAACTCGTTCTTCTGCCACTGTTTACATTGATAATATTACGTTAAAGGGTAGAAAGTTGACGCCATATGTTTACTTTAATGGTAAATCATTCCCAAGCGATATGGGAACCCCTTTTGGTTGGGGAGATGGTGCATCATCTTCATTGGAAGTAGTTGAAGGCGCTGGATTAACATCTCAAACAAACGCAGCAAAATGGACTTTGGGTGGAGATGGTTGGACAGTTACAGGTGCTGGATGGAATATTAGCCCAACTCATGATATGAGCTATGAGTGGATGAAAGATTCTATTCAATTCCAATATAAAACAGCGAAATATTCTGGTAATAATATCAGACTACAGTATGAAGCAGGTACAGGGAAGCTAGTGCATGAGCTAGATATTGTAGCTGATGATGCTTGGCACGCTGTTAAGCTTTCTCTTAAAGATTTTGTTTATGGAGATAATACAACATCTGGTTTTGATACAGCTGCTGTTAAAGTATTTCAGTTTATTGCACAAGGCAGTGGATATACAGGTGAGGTGATTTATTTGACCGATATATGGACTGGTGCTCCAGTTTTTGACTGGATAGCACCTGCTGCAGTTGAAAATATTGATGCCATTCCAGGGCAATATACGAATGCTGTTGTATGGGATGATGTCGCAGGCGAATCAGGTGAGACCTATGATGTTTATGCTAGTCGTAAAGCATTCACAGATACATCAGCAAAACTGTTAGCAGCAAACACGAGTGTTGATGTTGTAGCAACTGGTGTTCTTGAAGAAGTAATGTCTGCATACCATGATATTACTATTCCGCTTTCTGATCGTTCTGTGCAGTACTATTATGCGGTAATTTGTACAGACTCCAATGGTAATAAGAGTATTGTCTCTCAGACAGCTGCACCTACTTACAACTTTGCTAGAGGAATTCCAACTATGTCATTGTCTCCACCAGCGTTTGCTGCAGATGGAGATATCTCTGAGTGGGAAGCAAGCGGTATTATTCCGCTTAAAATGGGAGTTTCTTCAAATTCAATGGGAACACCTAAAACAATTGGCGCCGTTGATGATGATGCAGACGCTTCATTGAAATTATATTTGGCTGCTGATTCAGATAGTCTATATGTAGGTGTTGATATCACAGATAATGTATTTAATGTTGGTGCTGGTAATTGGTGGGAGCAAGATGCAATGGAACTTTTTATTGGCTTATATGACCAAAGAGGTCCAAAGCATGGTGCAGTAAAACGAGGTGCTGAACCAGATTATAAATTCGCTTTCTTAGGTGATAGTGCTTTTGTAGAATTTGGTACATCAACAGGTCTTTCTGATAAGAGTTATGTTACGTATGCAAATTCAGGTGTAAATGGTTCACCGGATGCCGTTATCGAATTCAGTATTAATTTAGATTCGTTAGCAAAGATTAATACAGACTCCGTTTTTGTTCCAACAGCAGGTATGAGAATCCCAATTGAGCCTGTGTGGCATGATAATGACGGTGCTGGTGCTTGGGAAGGCAATATTGTAATGTCAAAAAATAATGCCGATAATGCCTGGCAGACACCTTCAGTATGGTCCCATACCTTCATCGGGAATCGGGATGGGGATGTCTTATCTACTGACGACGAGAATCTCATAGCAAATAGGTTCTCCCTCAAAGAGAATTATCCAAACCCATTCAACCCTACGACAACCATTGAGTATTCAATTGGGTTAGCGGGGCCAACGAAATTGATGGTTTACGATGTTCTGGGTCGTGAGATGGTTAAGTTGGTCGATGAATATCGCCCAATTGGCAGTCATAAAGTGGTTTGGAACGCATCCAATATGCCATCCGGTATTTACTTCTACCGATTAGAAACATCAAGTTTTACACGAACTCAAAAGATGATCTTGATGAAATAATTTTATCGGTCTAATAACCGATAACATGCTTATTCTATGTTGTCAATTATTTCTATAGAATAAGATAAAAGCTTCCTAACGGAAGATTGAACGATACACTAGCGACACAAATAGTTGGGGTGAGGTTTTCTTTCTCACCCCTTCTATTTATATTTGGTACTGTAAATAAAGACTATTTAATGAAATTCACATCTTATCTGGTTCTTATATTTTTTACTATGGGTTTCCTCATTGGGCAAACCACGGGTAAAATAAAGGGTACAATAAAAGATTCCGAGACGAACGAAGCACTAATTGGTGCGAATGTAATTGTTCAAGGGACTTACTTGGGCGCTGCTACGGATGTAGATGGTGCTTATTATATTTTAAATATTAAACCTGGCACATATACACTTGTTATCGATATGATAGGCTATAAGCAGGTTAAAATGGAAAATGTACGTGTTTCTGTCAATCGTACATCAAATATAAATGTTGATCTTGTTCCAACTGTAATACAGGGTGAAACAGTTGTTGTTGAAGTGGAGGCAATAACAGCTAGAAAAGATCAAACTTCAACGATAAAAAATATATCATCGGACCAAATTGATAAACTACCAGTGGAGAGTATTGGCGCTATTGTGGGTATGCAGGCAGGCGTGGTGGAAGGTCACTTTCGCGGAGGCCGATATAATGAAGTAACATATCTTATTGATGGTATCCAGGTGGATGAAGTATTTGGCGGTGGAAATTCTGCCGTCGAAATTGAGCCTGAAGTGATTCAGGACCTCGAGATCATTACTGGTACATTCAATGCAGAATACGGAAAAGCGATGAGTGGTGTTGTAAATGCGGTAACAAAGGATGGGTCAAATAGATTTAAAGGTTCAGTATCTAGAGCATTTGCAAATTACTTTACAGGTAATAAGAATATTTTTATTGGTCTGGATAATAACCAATTGGATCGGAATCAGGATTATAAATTTCAGATTAGCGGACCAATCATAAAAGATAAAATCCATTTTTTTATCAATACAAGAACACAGGATAATAAAAACCATTTAAATGGTTTGCGAAGGTTTAATGTTACTGATTCCAGTAATTTTTATAGTTTAAACCCTCTAGATTGGTATTCTGAAAATACAGGTGATTCTGCTTTCGTGAGTATGAATGGAAGCGCCAATCGCTCCATTCTAGGTAAACTTTCTTTTTCTTTATTTAGCGGTAGTGGTATTCGTTTTTCTACCATGTACTCTATAAACGAAGATACCTGGCATGGTTATGATCATGGATTTAAATATAACCCTGATGGTATGGGGGCATCTCATCGTCGAACAGATTTTCTCTCTTTTCATTGGAATCACTTAATATCGCAGAAATTATTTTATGATATTAAACTATCCTCAATGAAAAATTATGGAGGAAGCTATTTATATGAGAACCCCTTGGACTCAAGTTATGTACATGATCGGTATTTAGAAAATTATGGTCCTGGGTTTTTCATGGGTGGGCAGCAAAAAGAGCATAGTGAAAGAACATCAGATATCTTAGGCGCAAAATTTGACTTAAACTGGCAGATTAATAAAAATCATAGCATCAAGTCAGGGTTGCAATATTCAAACTATACAATAGATAATCAATGGCATCAAATTCGAAATGAATATTATGGAACCCCAGAAGAAAACTTGATTTATAAACCAAAGATTTTCCCCGATTCTACACTCTATGCTGATGTTTACGTGGTGAAGCCAATTGAAATATCGGCCTATTTCCAAGATAAAATGGAATTTGATGATATGGTCATCAATTTTGGTTTACGCTATGACCTTTTTGATCCCAAGTCTGCTTTACCTTCTGACCGCAGAAACCCCGCCAATCAACTTGCCCTTCCGGATTCGATGATGTCTGCGTATCCAAAGGCAGATCCTCAGGTTCAGATTAGCCCTCGATTTGGTTTAGCTTATCAACTTGGTAATGCAGCTATTTTACATTTTAGTTATGGGCATTTTTTCCAAATGCCACCCATGTACTCTCTTTATCAAAATCATTCATTTTTGGTTGCCCCAAGTGACCATGCGACCCTCATGGGAAATTCAGAATTGAAAGCAGAAAAAACTGTCACTTACGAAGTGGGCCTGTGGCAGGAATTGGCCCAGGGTATGGGTATAGAGGTTTCATTGTTCTATCGTGATATTTACAACTTGCTTAGCACAAAGGTTATTAGCACCTATAACCAGATCGAGTATGGTCTTTATAGTAATAAGGACTATGGAAATGCTCGGGGATTAGAGGTCAAATTTGATTTTAATTCTGGACCGATTTCATCATGGATTAATTATACCCTACAATATACTCGAGGCAATGCAGATAATCCTACGCAGGCTTTTTCCAGGTCAGGTGCAAGCATGGACCCAGTAAACCGTTTCATCCCCATGAGTTGGGATCAGCGACATACATTTAATGCTACGTTTGCCTATAGCAAACCTAAGTATGGTGTTTCTATAACGGGATATTATAACTCTGGATCGCCCTACACTTTTTCACCAATTGAAGAAAGCCGGTTGTCTAGGATCAATTTGTATCCAAATAATGACTATAGGCCTACTAAATATCATGCAGACTTGATGGCTCACTACAACTTAAGTATAACGGATAAATACAAAATCAACTTCAGACTGGCAGTGTACAATGTGTTTGACCGTCTGAATGAGAACTGGGTAGATAGCCGAACGGGACGAGCCTATACAGCAGTAATCAAAGATACAGACTTGGCAGGCCATCGGAGTAATTTTAATGATTATGAAGATCGCATTAAGAATCCTGCCATGTTCTCAGCACCTCGTATGATCAAATTTTCCACTGGAATCAACTTCTAATGAAAAAATTATTTTATATACTATTGCTAACTAGCATTATATTTTCTCAAGGGAAAAAGTATGAAGGACCAGACGATCCGGCCGGTGATATTGCAGCGGAACGGGAAGGCTATATGACCGGGAATCGTGTGTTTCTTTACTTTCGAAATAATACAGAGCTTTCTGACTGGCCAAAAGTAAATGTGTCTAGATGGCCCAACAATTTAGATGGGGTTAAAATGACAGATGGCATTGGTCTTTTAGTTGGCGCTAAAGTTTATATAAAAGACGACCCTACCACTCAAATCGATTCTGTCGTGGTTTCGGACCCATTGGAAATTGGTGACGGGGAGGGGCTTCATAAATTGTTTTTTCTACAAACCAGTTATCGTGAAGAAATGGATGTAAATCCTGCGGGTACATTTGAATATGGTTTTTATCCTGCTTTTGGCTATATGAACGAGACGAGTGAATATCCAGCCATGAGCAACCGACCAAGCTCTTGGCCAACGGATGGATGGCCATCAACAGGAACAAGTACGAAGTGGCCTGGTGAATGGGATGGACGTTTTGGCCGCGGTGTGATTTACGCAGATTTGGAAACCTATTTTGTCGCCAATGATGCCCAGGATCAGGAATATCTTGAACTTCCAGACCGGGTACGATACTATCCTCGCAGAAATAAAAAAATTGGTGAAATACGTGATAATGTTACTATTGGAAAGAATAATCCATGGGGTGGTTTGGGCTTAAGAGTCGAAGCAAGAGGATTTCAGTGGAATAATCCCCAAGCCCGGGATGCGATTTTTTGGGAGTATAACATTGCAAATATTTCTGATTATGATTTGACTGAAGTGGCATTTGGTTACTGGGTAGACAATGCCATCGGTAACGATGGTAATGATGAATTGGCTTATTTCAATACTGATCTCGATATGTCTTATTCATGGGACATAAATGGAGTTGGTTCGGGCGGCTTACCAACAGGAACAATGGGTTTTGCCTACCTTGAAAGTCCAGGGATGGCCTACGATGGTATAGATAATGATGAGGATGGAATCTTAGATGAGAAGCGGGATAATATTGCTATATCAAAGGTAGGTCCTACGGACGGCATATATGATCTTGATAAATTTTTATCTTTTTACAAATTAGAACTTTCAGAATTAAAAGAGCATTGGGATGCAGATGAAGACCAGGATTGGCAAGATGGTGAAGATCTGAATAATGATGGAGTGTATCAAATAACTGAATTTTTTGGGGATGATATTGGATTAGACGGTGTCGCTCCAGGCGAATTGAACTATACAGGGCCCGATGAAGGGGAAGGCAACCACAAGCCGGATTATGTTGAAGGTGTTGGCTCTGAGCCAAACTTTGCCGTTACGGATGTTTCAGAATCTGATATGATTGGCTTAACTGCTTTCCGTTTATTTCCCGTTCCCAGTCATGCGCAATCAAATTCCTCCTGGTGGTTTAAAAATGATCAGGCCATGTGGGAATTGATTGGTGAAAATATTCTCGAAGAATACATTGATGATATTTCAAATTTGATAGAAGTGTTTGCCTCAGGCCCTTTCCCATTGTACAAAGGTAGAACTGAACGAATCTCCATGTCTGAGTTGCATTCATATGATCCATTGGAAGGATTGAATTCTCCTGCACACACCGCGCCCGCATTGTATGAACTGAAAAAAATTGTTCAAGTAATCTATGAAAAAGATTATCGATTTGCTCAACCGCCGAAAATGCCAACATTAACAGCAACTCCAGCTGATGGAAAAGTCATACTTACCTGGGATAATATTTCAGATACGCGAACAAGGGATCCGTTCCTTGGCAATATAAATGATTTTGAAGGATATAAACTCTTCCGTGCGACAGATAAATATTTCGCAGATGCTGAAGTCATTACGGATGGTTACGGTACCCCGATGTTCATGAAACCCATTTTTCAATGTGACCTTAAGAATGGCAAATTTGGCTTCACTGATTTTGGGCTAGTAAACGGAGCTGCTTATAATTTGGGCTCTGATACGGGAATCTCACATGTGTTTGTCGATAACAATGTTATGAATGGTAGAACCTATTACTATGGTTTAGTGGCATACGATTATGGCGCACCCCATATTGGGCCTGGAATATCACCATCTGAGAATAATGTAGTGGTGGAACTTGACGAAGCAGAAGAAGTCAGATCCATTGGTAAAAACGTTGCCATAGTAACTCCTTTTAAACCAGCTGCCGGCTATGTAGCTCCAGATATTACAATAGATGACTCTAATCTTCCAGGAGGGGGGAAAATAGAGCCATCTATCCTTGCACAGTCCAGTATTAAAGAAGATCATCAATATCAAGTCACATTTGACATAGATACTATTGCACTCCTTCCCCAATATGATTATGGATTGATGTATACAACAAATTCAATTAAGGTTACTGATCTTAGTGAAGGCACTGTCATTTATGAAGAGACCCCATTAAAATTTGTGGGGAGTAATTTGATCAAGGTCGATTCTTTAGGATATTGGACTCTAAATACAAAAGCACCATTTAATACGGATGTTTTTGACGGGATTCAACTGAATGTTGACATGCCTTTTGACCAAGGTTCTTACGATTATGCTAATTCAGGATGGGTTCAAGGAAGTGGCATCATGCGTGTTGTACCTACTATTCGAGAATCTTCTTATTTGCCTTGGGATTATCATATCATCTTTAGTTCTGATCCAAGTGTGTATACTACAACAACCAGTATCAAAACTGGCATTAGGGATGCCGTTGATAACAGAATACCTACCAATGAAATTCTTTTAGGCCAATCATTTGGGTTCTATGTTAAGAATGAAACTTTATTAAAGTCGGATGGAAGCCACGTCCTCATGGATATGGTGGTACATGATGTAAATAAAAACGGTGTTTTTGACAATTCTGAAGATAAAATAATTGTAGGTGGAATGCGCAATGATGGTAAGTGGGCTGGAACTGCTTTTGTTTTAGATTTTAATTTAGCATCCACAGCAACCTATCCCAAAAGTGACGATATTTTTCGAGTCAAATTTTCTAGACCATTCTGGAAAGATGATTACTTAACGTTCACAATTAATTCTTATGATGATATAGATGCAGATTCTCTTGCAAAAACGATGGATAATATTCGGGTTGTACCCAATCCTTATGTGGCAACCAATGTGATGGAAACGGCTGTATCGAATCAGTTTTTAAATCAGCGTCGCAGTTTAATGTTTACAAATGTCCCCGCTCAGGCTTTAATTAAAATATTTACCATCAGCGGTATTTTGGTGGATGAGATTTCAATCAATAATTCACCAGAAAAAGGTATTGTTCATTGGGATATGCTCACCCGGGAAGGATTAGAAATTGCAGCGGGGATGTATTTATTTCATATTGAAGCATTGGCAACTGGCGATCAGAAAATTGGAAAATTTGCGGTGATTAAATGAGACGTTTTCATATAATCATTTTATTTTTTGCTTTAAACATTGTGTCTGCCCAAAATATATATAGGTATGGCTCAACAGCTGTTAATTTTCTTGAAATTGGCGTGGGCAGTGCCAATGCAGCTATGGGCGATGCCGGAGTCACTTTTGCAGATGGTCCGACATCGGTTTATTGGAATCCTGCTGCATTGGCGTTTGTGGAGCGGAATGAAAATGCTTTTATGAAGCAGCCTTGGGTTCTTGATATTAATATGATGTTTGTTGGTTCAACGATTCATGTAAAACGCTTAGGGACTTTTGCCTTTAGTTTGACCCATATGGGTTATGGAGATATGGAAGTAACAACCATGGCTCAGCAGGAGGGGACTGGCGAGCAATTCGCTGCGAATGAATTTAGTGCTGCTTTAACGTACTCACGTAAAATTGCACAATGGTTTTCTTTTGGGGTATCAGCAAAATTAATTAATTCGAAAATATGGCATTCTTCGGCAAAGGCTTTTGCAATAGATCTTGGGGCGATTGTTAACACTGAATTTTTATCTCCAACTGGTAGTAAAGAAGATGGCCTTAGGATTGGAATGAGTATTTCAAATTATGGAACTCGATTAAAATATGATGGTATTGATTTATTAAATCCTATAGATATTTCTCCTTATGAAGATGGGAACTATGCTGATGTACCTGGGCAGTTTAGACCCAATCAATGGGAATTGCCTTTATTATTTAGGATTGGTATTGGTCTAAAACCCATATATTCAGAATTACATCGACTTACAATTGCCGTTGATGCAGTGCATCCCAATAATAATGCAGAGTATATTAATATGGGGGGTCAATATGAATTCCGTATGGCGGGCAGGGGTAGCCTGTATCTCCGATCGGGATATAAATCTTTATATATGCCTGATTCTCAATTTGGAATGACTTATGGTGGCGGTTTAAAAATTAACCTTATGGGGAATCAATCTTTTCAAATTGATTATGCTCACCGATCTATGGATATTTTCGGTGGTCTAAACTCTTATACAATCAGTATTGCATTTTAATAAATTCAAAGGTGCCTCTCCGCTATCTTATCCATGTTCTGATTTTTTTAATCGGATGCCAAACCAAATTTTCATCAGACAATCAGTTAGAAATTCTAGCAAAGATTGGGGATCGTTTGATCACCCGTCAAGATTATTTGAATCGTACTGAATACACCCTCCGTCCAGACTATTGCCGTGGCAATCAATACCTTCATAAAAAAATAATCTTAAATAATCTTATTGCTGAAAAATTATTGGCAATTGAGTCAGAGTCAGTTAATAATCAAATAAATTCTGATAATCTTAATACTTTTTTAAAAGGGCGAAAAGAACAAGCCATGCGACAATTACTTTATTTTGAAAAAGGTCACAATAAAGTTTTGTTAAAAGATGGTGAAATTAATCATTTTTTTAAAATGGCGGGCCGTACATATCATGTTAATTACTTTTCTTTTCCAGGAGGGGCATTCGCTGATTCAGTAAAGAGAGCCATAGATGAAGGAATGTCATTCAATGATATTTACTCTGTTAACTTTGAGGGGAATATTCCTAATAGAGATGTGAATTGGATAGATAATAATGATCCATTTATCAGTGATAGATTATTCAATAATGAAATTCAAAAAGGACAGGTTATAGGGCCATATTTTTTGGATGATGGGTCAGCATTTATTATGGAGGTAAATGGGTGGACAGATCGGTTAAATCTATCTGAACAAGGTAACATTGATAGAAGAGAAAAAGTGATTAATACACTTAAAGAACGAAAAGGAAAATTAATTTATAAATCTTTTATTAAAAATATTATGAAAGGGAAAAACATAAAACTCAATGAAGATGTATTTTTTCCTTACGCGAATGCTATTTGCGACCAATTTTTTCGTTCCCGAGAAGAAAAAGAAACTGCAATATCGAATGCATTATTTGAGGCAGGAGAATTTTTATCTTTAGAAGATATAAAGCCAATGAATCAAAAATATAAAGATTTGGTACTCTTTACTTTAAACGGAGATAATTGGACAGTTAAAGATTTTGAAAAAAATATAGCATCACATCCCCTAGTATTTAGAAAAAAGAAAATGAATAAATCAGAATTTTCACAACAATTCAAATTAGCAATAGTAGATTTTATTCAGGATCGATATTTAACAGAGAAAGCCTATGAATTAGGTTTAGACAAAACAAATTCAATAAAGCTTAATGAATCATTATGGGCAGATAGTTTTACTGCATATCAATCTGCTAAATTATTTATGAGTACCCAGTCAGATAGTGCAGAACAACATATTTTGATGAAACCGATTATTGATAATTTACAAAAAAAGTATAGTCCCCAAATTTCAATCAATATGAAATTATTTGAATCAATTAAAGTATCAAGTGTTGATATGTTTGTAACACAGGGTAATGTACCATACCCGGTGATTGTACCCAGTTTTCCATCATTTACAAATGATAGTTATATAGATTATGGTTCAAAAATTAATTAACAATAGAGAGTTTGATGTATAGTGGTCTAAAAATTATTTCACTATTTTTTATTTTCACAATCAGCTTTGGCTATTCTCAGGATTGGAAATTGGTATGGTCTGACGACTTTAATGGTCCCGCTGGCCCAATTAGTTCAGTGCATTGGTTCCATCAAACACAGCTTCCCAATGGCTCGAGTTGGTATAATGGTGAAATACAACATTATACCAACCGTACAGACAACTCGTATGTAAGTAATGGTACCTTAAAGATCGTTGCGAAGAAAGAAACCTATACCGATCAGGGACGCACTAAAAAATATACATCGGCAAGGTTAAACTCAAAATATGCATTCAGGTATGGGCGGATAGAAATTAAAGCAAAACTCCCTAGAGGAGTTGGAACGTGGCCCGCCATGTGGATGCTAGGACAAAATATTAAGGAACCGGGAGCTTACTGGCAGACCAAAGGTTTTGGTACCACTTCTTGGCCTGCTTGTGGCGAAGTGGATATAATGGAACATTGGGGCTCTAATCAAAATTATGTTCAAAGTGCTATTCATACCCCTTCGAGTCACGGAGGGACGGTCAATTTAGGAGGACAATATATAAATACTGCTACAACTCAGTTCCATATATATACGATTGATTGGTCTGAAGAGAAAATGGTATTTAGTGTGGATGGGAATGTTCATTACACCTATAATCCCGCAACAAAAAATTCGAATACTTGGCCTTTTGATTCCAAAATGTATTTATTATTAAATATCGCTATAGAGCCAAATATTGCTTCAAGTTTTACTGAAAGTGAAATGGAAATTGATTATATCAGGATATTCAGGGATAATTTAGGTATATCAACTAATCAAGGAGAAATACCTGAGCTTTTTAAACTTTCACCTGCATATCCAAATCCATTTAATCCTTCAACAAATATTGATTATGCTTTAGGTAAAAGTAATATCATTAATCTATCGGTTTACGATATTAATGGTAGTCAGATTGAAGAATTACTTAATGAATATCAAAGAGCAGGTGAGTATTCAATAACCTGGGACGCAAGTAGACAACCAAGTGGTATATATTTTATAAAAATGATGTCTGCTAAAAATAATTTTACACAAAAAGTGGTATTACTCAAATAACATAAATATTGACATATTTTTGGGAATAATTTGAATAAATAAAAAGGTACAGATTAGGAATGAAAATAATATCAATATTATATTTTCTAACCTCTAGTTATATTTTCGCTCAGGTTGGTGAAATTATCTGGGTGGAGAATTTTAATAATTTAGATAACTGGATGAAGATTACTGGGAATGGATCCTGGGGTTGGGGTAATGGTGAATTGCAATACTATCAGGAAGATAATGTTGATATTGCAGGTATTCCCGATGAACCTGGTAATAATGCACTACATATTACTGCCAGAATGGAATCCGGTCCTGATATTGCCGACCAATGGGGAAATCCATTAAGCTATACATCGGGGAAGGTGACTACAAAAGCGAAAGTGGCGATAAAGTATGGTGTGATTGAAGCAAGAGTTAATATATCAGATATTGATCTGGGTGGATGGCCAGCCATATGGTTGTTAGGCACGGCAAATTATAACTGGCCCCGTAGCGGAGAATTAGATATGATGGAAATGGGGTCTCGGCAGGCATTTAGAGATTTACATGACCAGCATAATGGTGGTCATGGTGCAAATAATTCAACGGTTAATCAGGTAGTTGGGGCAAACGCGATATTTTATTCGGATGATGCTGTGGTCCCAGAAAATCCATCCGGTGCTGCCAGTATTTCATGGGATCCGGATGATGATTATTGTAGGCCTTACTACAATTATGATAATCTAACCGACAGGTTTCTCACCTATCGTATGTATTGGGATGCAGATAGCATCCGGTTTACAGTAATCGATGATGAAGTGGAATATGATCTGTATACAGATCCATTCCCTATTGATAGTGAATCAGATGAATTTCAGAAACCATTTTATTTAATAGCGAACTTGGCCATAGGTGGACAGTTCACCGATGGAAATTATATTGGTGGAAGTGGTGCCTCAATTTCCATGCCTTTTCCAGCTGAAATGTATGTTGACTATATAAAAGTATACAAATGGAATGGGAAAGGTGAGGTGCACATTGGCCCGCCGTATGCACAGGGCGAAAAATTTGGCATATACACTGACAATACACCCACTAAAGGTGCTTTGGAAGAGGGTGTGAGTTCTGAGATATATGCTTGGGAAGGTACGCTTACTGAAGGCTCAATCGCGCCATTTGAAGGCGACAATGGCATTACATGGGCATCAACTGGTTTAGGTTGGTTTGGAGGTGGTATCATGTCCATTCAACCGGTTAACCTAAGTAATTTTGGTGATGGATATTTAAAATTCATGATCAATATTCCAGCTAATATTTCTTTTAAGATTGGTATTATCGATGCCTGGGGTAATCAGTCATATGTTGAATTTCCTGCAAATCAAACTAAATATGGCCTTACTCGGAATGGCAATTGGGGTCAGGCATCAATCCCGATTAGTGAAATCAGGGGGGAATTTATTGATCTACGGATGTTGAGTTATGAATTTGTCATATTAGAAGTCAACGGTGCAGCTTGTGAATTTGCATTAGATGATATTTTCTGGGATGGTGGTACTCCCGGTTTGGGAGTTCAGGATTTAGATATACCCAGATCATTTAAGTTAGGGGAAGTTTTCCCCAACCCATTCAATGGTTATATAACCATTCCTATTTACACAGAATATGCCACGAATGCCACAATTGATATTATCGATATTCAAGGGAAACGTGTTGACGTGTTGTTTGAAAATAAGTTGCTTCAAGGGCAAAATGCGATTCAAATTCAATGGAATGGAAATAACTTTAGTAGTGGTGTTTATTTTGTTCGAGTACAAACTGAAACCGATGTTCAATTGAAAAAAATGAGCCTGGTTAAGTGAAACCAATTTGGCTTTTAATCTTCTTTTTCTCCGGTTGCACCTCCCAAGAGGGAGTGGAGGATATTGAAGAATCAAATGATTGGGACCGGGATGGGTGGAATCTTATATGGCAAGATGAATTTAGTGACAGTCCTCTTGATTTAAATAAATGGTCTCATGAGATTGGTGGACATGGGTTTGGAAATAATGAACTTGAATATTATACCAATGACTCAGCCAATGCGTTTGTGCAGGATAGTATGCTTCATATTCGTGCAAAATTTGAGCCCTCTGGTATAGGGGATGCTAACAACCTCAGGTATTTTTCATCCTCGCGATTACGTACTGTTGGTAAGGGTGATTGGAAATTTATACGTATAGATGTAAGAGCCAAACTCGCATTAGGCCAGGGCATATGGCCAGCTATTTGGATGCTGCCAACGGATTGGGTTTATGGTGGATGGCCAAAAAGTGGTGAGATTGATATTATGGAACATGTTGGCCATGATGAAGGCAGGGTTCATGGATCAGTTCACACAGAATCCTATAATCATAAAATTGGTACGCAGAGAACTAAGACAAAAGTTCTTTCTGACGTAAAAGTTTCTTTTCATGTTTATTCAATTGAGTGGTATGAAGATCGCATTGATTTTTTCATTGACGACCAGCAATACTTCACATTTGTAAATGATCAGAAAAATGATTATAAAACCTGGCCCTTCAATCAGCGATTTCATCTATTAATCAACGTCGCCGTGGGCGGAGATTGGCCCGGTTCTCCAGATAATACCACTATTTTTCCTCAAGATATGAAAGTCGATTATGTTCGTATTTACAAAAAACAGAATAATTGATCTTCGTTTTGTTTTATTAGTAATTTCATTTTCCTTTGGTTTTGGACAGGGGTTTCTCCAAACATCTAATACCAGTATTGTAGACGGCAATGGAAACAAAGTAGTATTACGAGGTGTTGCTTTGGGAGGTTGGTTAGTTCCTGAAGGATATATGTTCCAAATACCTGGATCAGGTTCTCCTACTACGATTAGAGAAAAAATAGTGAGTTTAGTCGGTGAGGAATCAACCAATGAGTTTTATGAAAAATTTGAGAAGAATTATGTTCAAGAACAGGATATAAAAGCAATCGCAGATTGGGGATTTAACTCAATTCGTCTCCCCCTGCATTATAAGAATTTTAGCCCTTCAAAAGACGAATATATTGAAAAAGGATTCACCATAATTGATAGTTTAGTATCTTGGTGTAAGAAATATAAAGTGTATCTTATTTTAGATATGCACGCTGCCCCAGGCGGCCAAAGCCCTGGAGAAATTGCGGATGCCCATGGTGTAGCAGAACTTTGGACAAAAAAAGAGAATCAGGACCACTTGATTGAAATTTGGGGAGAAATTGCAAAACGGTATAGCAATGAAGAAACTATTGGTGGTTATGACCTTATTAATGAGCCAGTACTACCTAACAATATGGGCAATAAGGAAAATCGAAATTTACATGTTAGAATACGTAATCAAATCAGGAAGTATGATCAAAACCATATTATTTTTGTTAACGGCAATTGGTATTCAACTAGTTTTGGAGGTCTAACACCAGCCTTTGATAATAATATGGTATGGGCTTTTCATAAATATTGGAATGATGTTACCATAGGTACTATTCAATATCTCATAAACTTAAGCAACCAAACCAATACACCATTATGGTTAGGAGAGTTTGGAGAGAACTCTAATGAGTGGTGGGCAAGAGTAATTGATCTTGTTGAATCGAAAGGAATTGGCTGGAATTGGTGGACGTATAAAAAGTATGATACAATCACAACCATTGTATCAGTACCTCTCACAAAAAACTATCGTAGAATTTTAGACTATTGGGATGGGAAAACACCTAAACCCAGCCAAGACATTTGCGTTTCTGGGTTAATGGAAATGGCGGAAGGCCTACTGTTAAAAAATTGCGAAATAAGAAGAGGTGTTATTTCTTCCTTGCTAGAAAAAAGTTATCGAAAAGAAAGTAGACCATTTAAAAATCATGTTATCCCTGGGGAAATTGCATTTGCTGATTATGATTTAGGTGCTTTGGGTATATCGTACATGGATTATGATTATATGCGGACAGGAGTTGGAGATCAAACTAGCCACGGCAACTCAGGCTGGAGTTATCGTAATGATGGTGTGGATATTGAACGGTCTACTGATACAACATTAATCCCGTATAATATAGGATGGACGCAACAAGGTGAATTTATGAATTACACGGTGAATGTGATTAAGGAAGGACAGTATTCTTTTTCGGCTCGGACAGCTTCTGAAACAAATAATGGTTCTATTGAAATATTCATAGATCAAGAAAAAATCATTAATGCAATAGGTTTACCAAATACAGGTGACAACCAAATTTGGAAAGATACAGTATTGGGAGAGGCTTTTTTACCTAAAGGAATGAAAATGCTCACAGTAAGAGTTAACCGTACTGGTGCAAATCTAAAGCTATTGAAAATAGAATCTAATGAAGCAAAGAATGGATTAATATCCTTTAACCATCAGATTTATCCAAATCCAATGTCTAATCAATTAAAAATTGAGTATGAATCCCTCTTCAATACCCAAATTACTGTTGCTATTTATAACATAAATGGGCAAAAAGTTTGGACTACTGAAAGACGCAGTATACCTGGGAAAAATCAGGTAATTTGGTTAGGAACTTCTTCAAGGAAACGACAGGTATCTAGCGGGATTTATTTTCTGACTTTAGATGATGGTAAAAAAACCATTCA
This sequence comes from Fidelibacterota bacterium, assembly GCA_014382015.1. GTDB lineage: Bacteria > Fidelibacterota > Marinisomatia > Marinisomatales > TCS55 > TCS55. The sequence goes on from JACNKN010000048.1 coordinate 60,519, forward strand.
AGAAAAAATAACCATAATTCGTTAACATTAAATGGTTTACTCATTCCCAAAATAGTTAAAAATAAGGTGTCATAAAATGAATACAATCTCAATCATATCCTTTATCTTGGCCACAGGTGCAGTTGCCTACTTCACATTTAAGATTGTTCGTAAAATGAAGAAGTCTGATAATCCCACAGAAGAATATTTTACCGGTGGACGTGCTTTAGCCTGGCCTGTTGTGGCTGGATCATTATTACTGACTAACTTATCCACAGAACAATTGGTGGGGTTGAACGGCGCTGTTTTTGGAGATAAGGCTTTAGTTGGTATTGCCTGGGAGGCCTTGGCCGCATTTGCCATGATTGCCACGGCTTTAGTTTTTCTGCCTCGATATCTCGCCAGTGGATTTACCACCACTCCGGCATTTTTGGAAAAGCGATTTGATAAAACCACCAGATCTATGGTTTCGGGTTTATTTTTATTCGGATATGTGACCGTACTGCTCCCAGTGGTGCTTTACACGGGATCCCTGGCATTGATCGGTATGTTTGATCTGAATTTACCCTTATGGATCGTGGTGGGAACGATTGGTATTTTGGGAAGTGCCTATGCCATTTTTGGCGGACTGAAATCAGTAGCCGTCAGTGATACGATCAATGGTGTAGGGTTGTTGATCGGTGGATTAACCATCCCATTCTTGGCTTTGATAGCATTGGGAGACGGCTCATTATTTTCTGGGTTGGCCGTGCTGACCAGAGATAACCCCCAATACCTTACGCCTCTGACCAATTTGAATAGTGAGGGCAATGTGGTTTCCGTCCCTTGGCCAACATTGTTCACAGGTATGATGTTCATTCAAGCATTTTACTGGTCAACGAACCAGGTGATCGTTCAGCGGGCTATGGCGGCCAAAAGTTTGGCCGAAGGGCAGAAAGGTGTTCTTTTTGCCTCTGCAATGAAATTGGTGGGACCGTTAATGCTCTGCCTCCCGGGGATTATCGCATTGCACATGACTGACCTCACGATTGTTAAACAGGATCAGGTCTATGGGGCAATTGTCCGACACGTACTACCCGATTGGTCATTGGGATTATTCGCCGCCGTATTGATGGGGTCAATCTTAAGTTCTTTCAACTCTGCCTTGAATAGTGCTTCCACATTATTTTCCCTTCAGTTTTATAAAGGGTATCTCAACAAAACGGCCAGTGGAGAGCAAATCGTATCTACAGGTAAAAAGTTTGGGATTGCTTTGGCAGTTGCATCCATTTTTATTGCACCAATATTGGATCAAATGCAGTCCATTTTTGAATATCTTCAAAAAGTGAATGGGTTGTACAGTGTGCCAATTATCGGGATTTTTCTATTAGGGATTACCACCAAGCACGTACCTGCAATCGCGGCAAAATTGGGGATGGTTGTGGGCATGGCAGCCTACGCATTTTTTACATTCATCAATATTAAGGATGTACCTGAATTCTTCGCTAATAGTGATGGAGATCTCCATTGGCTCCATGGTTATTTCATTAGTTTTATGGCATCTGTTTTGGTTATGTTAATCATTGGGAAACTTAATCCGAAGACTGCCGAGGAAATTGCCATCAGCGATCAACGGGATCCGGCTCCAGTAGATATGACACCATGGGCTTCAGCAAATAAAGCATCCATTGCTATTATGGGTGTGACTGTTGGGATTTACTTATTATTAGTATGGATTTCAAATTAATCGATAGAAATTTCTATAAAATGCATTTTTGCTTGACCATTTTATTTATGGTTTCAAAATTGCTTGGTCAAACAATCCAGTTAAATGAAATTGTAAGTACCAATACAATTTCATTAATAGATGAGGATGGCGATTCACCTGATTGGATAGAAATTTATAATCCAGGCGAATCATCTGTACAACTTAAAGGATATGGCTTATATGATGATTTAGATGAACCATTTGATTGGGTATTCCCTAAATACGAGTTAAATCCTCATTCCTTTTTAGTTTTATTTGCATCCGGAAAAGACAGGACTAGTTTGGTACAGATATGGGATGCCATTATAACTGAAGAAGATCAATGGTATTATTGGGTTGGATCATCTGAACCGCCATCTGATTGGATGAAATCAGAAAATGTTCCAATAGGATGGTCATCGGGGCCTAGCGGGTTTGGTTATGGGGATAATGATGATAAAACAATCATAGATAAAACAATGTCAGTGTTTATTCGGAAATCCTTTCAAGTGGATAAGCCGGAAGCTATTTCCAAATTGTTATTTCATGTTGACTATGATGATGGTTATATAGCTTATTTGAATGGTGTAGAATTTTCCAGAAAGAATATGGGTATGCCCAATTCCCCGGTTCAATACAATAACGCAGCTACGGGATTACATGAAGCGGAGATTAAGTCTGGCGGATTCCCAGAACCAATTTGGATTGATATAGATAAATATCCACTGTTAAAGGGTGAAAATATCCTTGGGATTCAAGTTCACAACTATAATCAAGATTCATCAGATCTCTCATGTATTCCATTTTTAACAGCAGGATATAATACTGAAGAAGAGAATTATAGAGTCCCAGATATTAGGATAGAACTACCAATATCATATTTTCATACCAATTTTAAAATTAAATCAGAAGGTGAAATAATTATTTTAAGTGATACTCTCGGAGAAATCATTGATTCCATTAGTACAGGAAAAATTCCAACAGATAAATCAAAAGGGAGAATTAAAGAATCTTCAGACTGGGCTTTTTTTGAGAATCCAACACCAGGGCTTAGTAATAATCAAGTAGATTATAAAGGATTTCTATCACCACCAACTTTTTCAGGCGAGTCTGGGTTTTATTTTGGAACCAACACAATAAATTTAACTCATGACGAAGATGGGGTTAAAATATTTTACACTTTTGATGGGTCAGTCCCTGATCAAAATTCAAAATTATTTGATCAACCTATAATCGTAACAAAAAATACTGTGGTAAGGACTATTGCATATAAAGAAGGATGGGTAAAATCTGATGCAGCAACTCAAACTTACATATTTGATAAATCTTATGATTTACCTGTCGTTTTTTTAAGTGCAGATCCTTCAGATTTTTTTGATCCAGATACAGGTATCTATGTAAAAGGCCCTAATGCATCTTCAAGTTTTCCTCATTTTGGAGCAAATTTTTGGGAAGATTGGGAAAGGCCAATCCATTTTGAAATTATTGAACCCAATGGTCAAAACTACAGTGCGAATGCAGGAACAAAAATATATGGAGCATGGAGTAGAGGCCATCCTCAGAAATCACTCTCATTTTTTTCACGAAAAAAATATGGATCATCTTCCTTTAATTATAAACTGTTCCCGGATCTAAATATTGATAAATATGAATCATTCATTTTAAGGAACTCAGGTAATGACTGGGATTCTTCAATGCTAAGAGATGGTTATACAAGTACATTATTAAACGGTATTGATATAGACTATCAAAAATTTCGCCCAACGATTGTCTATTTAAATGGTGAGTATTGGGGGATTCATAACTTAAGAGAAAAAATCAGCGAACATTTCATAGCCTCACATCACATATTAAACATAGATGATATTGACATTATTGCGTTAAATGGCGAATCAGAAGATAATATAGAATTAATTCATGGGAGCAAAACTGATTATTACAATCTTTTTGAATACATATTATCTAATAATATGTCTGACTCAAAAGTATATAAAGATATCAAGTCTTGGATAGATATTGATGAACATATTAATTATACAGTTTTGCAAATTTTCATTGATAATCGTGATTGGCCCGGGAATAATGTAAAACTCTGGAAAGACAATCGTGAGAATGGTAAATGGCGATGGATTTTGTATGATACTGATTGGGGTTTTGCATTCCCCGGTTGGATGTCAAAACATTATGAATTTAATACTTTAGAATTTGCTTTAGAATCAAATGGACCGGATTGGCCTAACCCCCCTTGGAGCACATATTTTTTTAGAAAATTACTTGAAAATGAATTTTATAAAAATAAATTTATTAATACTTATTGTGATTATTTAAATACAGTTTTTAAACCAGAAAATTTGAATGCAAAATTAGATTCAGTTAAAAATAATATAGTAAAACATATTCCGAAGCATCGTGAAAGATGGAATAGGTTGCAAGGTTGGAACAATGAAATAAATAAAATAAAGGAATTCAATAATAAACGCTCTATCCATGCAAGGAATCACTTAAGAACGCAATTTAATTTATCAACCCCCCAAAATATTATAGTAGGTGTCTTACCTAAAAATGCTGGAAAAATAAAAATTAACTCTATTGTAATAAATGAAGAATCATGGTTTGGATTATATTTTCCGAATGTACCTATTGAGGTCAAAGCAATTCCTAAAGAAGGATATACTTTTATTGGTTGGATTGAAATGCCAGATTCAGGAAGCACAGTTGTAATTAATATAGATAAGCAAAATAAATTAACTGCACAATTCCAATTGGCTAACATTGAACAAAATTCAATTGTAATTAATGAAATAAACTATAATTCAAATGATAGTTTTGATACAGGTGATTGGGTTGAGTTATTTAACCATAGTAACACAACAATAAATTTAAAAAATTGGGTTTTTAAAGATGATAATGACAGCCATAGTTTTGTTTTTAAGGATGAAACTGTTATTCAACCAAAATCATATTTAATATTAGCAGAGGAGCCGGAAAACATGCATAATAATTTTTCTAATTTAGATCAATTGTATGGCCCGTTCGAATTTGGATTAAGTGGGAGTGGTGATGAAGTTAGATTATTTAATAGTAATGGAGTACTAATGGACTCCGTCCAATATGATGATGATTCACCATGGCCGATTGAAGCTGATGGCCAAGGATCAACATTAGAGCTAAAGGATCCTATTCTTAATAATGAAAATGCTTTTTCTTGGACTGCTTCTGAAGGTCATGGCACGCCAGAATCTATAAATAGTAACTATACTACACTTGGCACTAATCAGGAAAAAATAATCCCCCAAAAAACAACCCTTCTTCCTTCATACCCTAATCCTTTTAATGGGAATTTAACAATCCCATTTGAGCTTAATGATAATCAGGTTGTTTCACTAAAAATAACAAACATTTTAGGTCAGGAAATAAAGAAATTCAATTTTTACAGCTTACAAGCAGGTAAGCATAAAGTTACCTGGAATGGTGTGGGTATAAATGGTAACCCTGTTGGGTCAGGAATGTATTTTATCTCCTTAGAAACTAATTCAGAAGTGATTTTTCAAAAAGTTCTCTATTTAAAATAGGGTATAATTAATGTGATTAGTAAAACATTAAATAAAGTTTCAATAAAAAGGCACGGCAGTCTTTTCCTATTTCTATTGATTTTAATCTTCCTTTTTGCTTGTCAAGATAAAACTGATGATAATTCGAATGATAATTCTTTACAGTTTGAAAAGCCACAATCAGTGATAAAAAATATGATGAGGGGAATAAACATAGGAAATACACTTGAACCGCCTACTGTAGGCGAGTGGAACAATGGATTCATTAAAGAGCACTACTTTGATGATTATAAAGAAGCTGGATTCTCAACTATTCGTATTCCCATTCGATGGGATAAGCATACATCAAATATTGCTCCTTATTCCATTGATAATTCATGGCTTGATTTAGTTGAAATGGTTGTTGATTGGGGTTTAGAAAGAGATTTATATATAATCATTAATTCACACCATGATTGGTGGTTAGTGGATGGGTATTCTGATCGGGAGGTTCAAAAACGTTTTGAAAACATTTGGCGTCAAGTCTCAGAACGTTTTGAAAATAAATCCCCAAGATTATTTTTTGAAATAATTAATGAACCGCATGGCTTAACCCAAGAAAACATTAATGAATTGAATGAAAAAATACTTAGTATCATTAGAGTGAAAAACCCCAAAAGAATTGTTATTTATAGTGGTCATGAATGGTCTAACTCTACCCATCTTCTATCGGCAAAGATTCCCGATGATGATTATATAATGGGATATTTCCATGCATACGACCCTTGGGAATTTTCAGGTAAGGGAAATGGTGTATGGGGCAGTAAAAATGATATTAATGCAATAAAATCAAAATTCGAAAGTGTTGCCAAGTGGTCCACAAATAATAATATACCAGTAATGATTAGTGAATTTGGTGCCGTTCATGACTGCGACTATAATTCTCGTATGCTCCATTACTCTACTTATGTTGATCAGGCAATCCTGCATGGCATTGCATTTCAGGCCTGGGATGACGGTGGCCAATTTGGTATTTATGAACGTACAGCTAGAACTTGGCCCGAGGTGAAAGACATATTAATTCACACATATCCTGAGGGTCCCACTATGTTGAAGGCTCGTTTACAAACGGATTCATCTGTTCGCCTGACTTGGCAAAACCGAACCATTAGTAATGAACGTATTATTATTGAAAGAAAAACGGAAAATAGTGCTTTTTTACCTATCACTGAAGTCGGTGTGAATACAGCCGAGTATGTAGATAAAGATATTGAAGGGCTTATGCCAATTTATAGGGTCATTGCGGATTTTAGTTCAGACCCGGATATGTATTCAAATCCAGCACGAATAAAATAATATGGATGATATTATAATGCGGGAATATTTGAATCCACTCAGATTAAGCGTTGGGTTAACCCGCGATCATAAAATTTTTCAAAGTTTCATATCTTTTAATATCAATTTGAATTCCGAAAGGATTGATGCAGTGACTCCCCATACTTTTCGTCCTTCAAAGTTATAAAAGGGAACGACAGCCTTCTGTCCTCGAATTTCCCAATTTTCCGACTGAAATATGTGGTCATTTAATAGAGTTGAAAGAGATACAGTAAATAATTTATTCACTTCCTCAATCTGAATATTTGTAGAGGGTTCTTTATTACACCACCCAATAAAAGGATGAACCATAAATCCGGTTACTGGTATATAAAATGGCGTGAGGCCACCTACCAATTGTATTATATTTTTATCGACACCAATCTCTTCTTCCGTTTCCCGAATGGCCGTTTCATGGAGTTGTTCTCCTTTTTCCCAGACGCCACCCGGTAGAGAAATCTGCCCTTTATGATGTTCCACATCATCCGTTCGCTGAGTAAGAAAAAAGCAGATATCATTATTCCGGGGAAATAATAGAATCAACACAGCGGCCGGAATAGATTTCTCAATTGAATAGGGGAAAGATGTTTTCGAAAAAAATGATATGCTGGTCATTTTGTGTGAGGATTTACCAGGCAATGGCTTTATAAGCCGTTCCTTAAGTTGGGCGGAAAGTTGTTCAATATGTATCATTCTAAACTTAAAAGTTATTTCATTTTTTATAAAACTCCTGCAGGTTTATACTGAACCATGCCGTACAAACATATAATCTGGGATTGGAATGGAACCCTATTGAATGACAGATGGTTTTGCATTGAAATAATGAATGGCGTTCTTCGACGTCGTGATATGAAAGAAATGACAGAAAACTGGTTTCTGGAGAATTTTTGTTTTCCTGTAAAGGATTATTATATCAAACTGGGGTTTGATTTTGAAAAAGAGCCATTCTCAATTTCCGGCAGCGAGTTTATAAAAGATTATATGAATCAGCATCATATTCCGAAATTACACAGTGAGGCAAAGACCACCTTAGAATATTTTAACGAAAAAGGAATCACCCAATCAATATTGTCCGCTGCTAGTCAAGTTATGTTGGATGATATTTTGAAGTATCATGATATCCGAGATTATTTTATTCGCATTATTGGTCAGGATAATCATTATGCTTATGGGAAAGAAGTTGTGGGGAAAGCGTGGGTAGATGAATTGCATTATGGTCCCCATGAAATATTATTCATTGGAGATACGCCTCACGATTATGAAGTAGCAAATTTTATAGGTGCAGATTGTATTTTGGTGGCCAATGGGCATGTGAGTATCGAAAGATTAGAGAAAACAGGGGTCCCGGTTTGTGGAGATTTAAATGATGTAATAAACTGGTTCGAAAATCAGGTTAAAACCTGAGGCCGAGGGAAAGCCGCTGGACATTTTTGAGTCGCCCAAAAGCGGAATAGGAATAATCTAATTTGATTTGAGTTGCAGATCCGCCAATTCGATAATGCACACCGCCGCCAAATGTAAGGCCTTCTTCTGAATCTTTTCGAAAAAGTGTCGTCATCCCGCTTCTTAAGAAAAATGTTTCAGCCACGGCATACTCTAACCCAGCATTCACCCACTCGACGTTATCATTGGGGTGGAGCGCATCCACAGCAAAACTGAGTCGCATTTTTTCGGTTTGTATTATTTCGCCTGAAAGTCCAACTCTGAATAAGAGGGGCAGTGGAAACTTATCTGTTTCATACATGGCATTAACAAATTCTACATTTCCGCCATTATTTGGATCCGGATCAATACTGAATTTTTGATCTCGACCAGCCATTTGCATTTCAGATCCATAATTGGACAAACTGGCACCGAGTCGGATTCCATTAAAGGGGGTCACAAAAAGTGCGCCTAAATCTGCTGCAACGGATGATGCGCTGGCATGCCATATATTTTGCCGAATATATTTAATATTACCGCCAATAGAAAATTGGTCTGTCAATTTCCGTGCATAGGTGAAGTTCATTGCCAAGTCACCTGCATCGAAAAATTCTCCTGTACCATTGGGCTTTTCAACCGTTCGGACCAAATCCTCCGGTACAGATAAACTGGTCATGCTAAAACCAATAACCCCGGCGGCATTTAAATTTATCGCAAAAGCTGCATATGTAAAATTGATGCCAGCAAGCCAGCTGCTGTTCATAAACATGGTTTCCATCCGCCCGATAGAAGCAAGGCCTGCTGGATTCCAATACATAGAACTTATATCACCTTTCATAGCTGTGAATGCATTCCCCATGGCAGATGCGCGGGCATCCACGCCAATTTTCAAGAATTGCGCTGCTGTTGTTCCCGTTTTTGTGATGGTTGCACTATTATCTAATTGCGCAAACAAGAGAGTAGAGGAAATAATAATTGTTGAAAGAATCTTCATTTAATAACAGCCAGTCTTCCGATCTTTTCACCCAATTCTCCAGCATCAATATGATAGATATACACGCCGAAAGCGATAGGGAAGTTATCCTTAGTGGTCAAATCCCAGGACTCTTGTCCATCATCAAATGCTGAATTATGAGTAATTTCCTTTACCAGTTCTCCCGTTGTTGTATAAATACGAATGGTACATTCATTGGGTAGTTTGTCGAAATAAACTTTACGGGGACCCCGATCACGGGGGTTTTGACGATCTAATGGCTCGAGGACATTTGTAACCACATAGGGGTTAGGGATCACTCGAATATCTCCCAATTCATTTGTGGCCATTTCGGGATTAATGGCTGATGCCTGGGTCTCATATTGATATATATCTGCAGAAGTGAAAGGGCGATTAGTTGCAATATAATAACCATCACCACCAATGGGGTGGTTTACAGTGGCATTACCTGGTTTTGCGAACGAAATTAGCCAGGTTAATTGCGTTTTAGGATCAATTTCCAAAAGTGCCACATCCTCTCCCATATCCCACTTCTTATTGCGGGTTAAATAATCCAATAAAACGATACGCTCCTTGAATGGCACGAGGCCCGGTGTCACATTCCATATTTCAAACGGCATGGTATTGTTGAGTGTATCCGTGTAGGCGTCATCATTATTAAACCAACGAATTTCGTAGTCACCCGGCCGCATATTTGATGCTTTGCCATCAAAAGGACCAACCGTAACTGCATAATTACCCGTACTACCTTCAATCCATTTAGATTTTTCATGATTGAGAGAGAGAGGTTCCCCTTTAACATATATTTTGATACCATCAATAACCGGATTCGCTTCTTCATTATTTAAGTGTCGGCTCTCCCAAAGGGCATAATGGGTATATTCAAATGTGACTTCCTCTCCGTCCTTAATATTTGAATTCAATGTATCTGTCACAACCACTTGTCCCGCTTCAGGAAATAGCAGATAGTCTTGTCCTTGAGTCATGACCGTTCCGCTGCTGTTCTTCAAAATAAATCTGGTGGCATTGAGTCGATTCTTTTTCAGTGTAATAAACACGTTTTCTTTGATGAGTCGTGTTTCAATGATTGGGCTTAAATCTTCGATGGAATAACGTATAGGATTCACATCGAATGTGATTTCAAATGTATTGGTATCTTCAATTGCCATAGGGTCGAGAATTTCAAATGCAAAATCACCGGTCCCAAACCCGGCGATGCGTTTCAATGTGGAAATCGTATCATAATCGGCCACATATCCCGAGCTGTATCCTGCCGCTGGTTCTCGAGGGATTACCGATGCTGTATTAATATCGAGAAAAATTTCATTTGTTTCAGGGTTCAGTGTAATGGTTTTAGATGATTCACTCGGACCGATTCCCAAAACTTTATTCCCATGATCATAAGAGCAAATGGCATAATAATATCGTTGACCATTGATTACATTATTCGAATCCACAAAAGAATGGACGAGTCCTGTATTATTTCCTAAATGATAGGCAACGCCCCGGTCTGCATAGGGGATTTCACTGGGGCCTTCATATTCATTAATCAAATCCCACTTTGCCCAGCCGCCTGTTTCTGTTGTATGGGGTTCAAAAAGAAACCGGGATCCGTTTACATCTGTGATATTTTGCTGATCCAAAAAGCTCGGGTCCGTACTGCGATAAAGAACATATCCCTCAAAATCATATTCTTTTGATATGGGGTCCCATGAGGATTCTGCAATATCATCCCAGTAAAGGGTCACTTTTTCATTTCCTGGAACGGCGGTGAGGGTAGGCTTTTCCGGGGGTTTCGCAAATTGATAATTGGTATCATAAATCTGGCGGGCTGTTTTTGCATTTAAGGTCAAATCATCGAATCCATCTCCCACCAGCAAGGCAATGGAAAATCGCCTGGCTTCGCCTGCTTTTAATGTAAAATTTCCGGAACCATATAAAAAGATATTATCACCGGCTACGTCTGCACTTAAGGAGTCGAATTGGCCAGGTGTCATGTAAGTTGTATAAATATAATGATCTTTGGATATCCGGTTGTTCCCACCAAAATTGGGTGCGGCAAAGCTGGTGAGGCCGATCATATCGGACTCGTCTAAATCTGTCCATTCGAAATTCGGTTCGCCCGGCTGCCGAATGTCATATGCATTTCCTGCAGTTGGAAGGCCATCATCCTCTCCCGTATCACCTGTGTTTGGAAGACCATCAATGCCGACGTCATCTGTTTCAGGATCCCAGTCACCATCATCATCAATCCCGTTATTGCGGCTTTCATCTACCATACCGTCTCCGTCATTATCTATCCCGTCATGGGGATTCCCGGGGCTTTCCAGAAAAATATATCCAAAATAACCCGGTTTACGACCCGCCACATCCGATTTTCCATCTTCATCCCAGGCATATACCATATTCATTTCTTCATCAAAATAGGAAAGGTCGTCCCGCCAGTTAGATGGTCCACCAATATGGGGATCACCCCACATGCCAAATACCACTTCATTCAAATCTTTTGTACTTTTATTTGTCACCTTATATATCAAAAAGATAACATCTTCTGCCAAAGGGTTGGACCATTGATAATATCTGCATTCAATTTCAATCCCCAGTCCCAATCGTGTTGAATCTTCCGGGAATGGATAATATTTAAATTCCTGGTTACTTCGATCATCCACGACGAAAAATGATTCCAAATCTGCATTGGATGACCCTTGTCTCAAGGCACCGGGCCAGACATGTTTTTTGAGATTGGCATTATACCATCCTTCGGGCCAACTATCCGGTTTACCATCGCCATCCCGGTCCACGTCATTTGATGTGGGAATACGGGGACTGTTTGGGTCACCATAGGGAACACCTAAATCATTGTAGGCCAATGGCTCCCATCCCCAAAAAACTTTACCATCCGGGGAAATTTCACCACCCAGAGAAACCAGCCCGTCACTAATTGCTTTTGCAACCCATACTGGATTCCCATCATCATCCAGGACGGGATCGCCATTTGCATCTTTTTTGATATATGCATCAATATGGCTATTAGGTTTAACAGGAATCTCGGCTCCGATGAATGGACCGAATTCATAACCGTACCCCAAGCCTTCCCAGACAATATCTGTTACCCGGTTTCCCGGGCTGGATATGGATCCAAAATTCCAGATTTCTGTGGTAATCTTATTCCCATTTAGAATAGCTTTTTGGCGTCGTAAAATTTGATTATCATCTTGGGCTCTTTTGGCCCGGACTTTATCCCGCCAACGATAGAAATATTCATGTTCTACGGAATTCCATTCTTTTTCCGGGCCGGCCATTTTCCACTTTTTAGAAAACTGGCGAGGTTTATTCTGGGCAGATAGAAGGGTGAGTGACCATCCAAGAATAAAGGTGATTAATATTGTTTTTTTCATCTTAGAAATCCAGTGAGAATCCGATATTGATGGATCGGGGTGCCGTATAATATTGAGGCCTTACCTGGTATTCTGACCAGGTATGAACGCCTGCTTCGCCATAATGGTTTACAAAGCCCTTGGTTTCTTGTGTGGACTGAGACACAAAGGTATATCCTGCTCGGCCCGTGTCATTAAAAACGTATCGTTCATTCCGGCGGTCCAACAGGTTATAAATTTTTGCATAAAAAATATACTGGAATTTGCCAATTTTGATATTTTTATGAAGACGCATATCAATCCGCCATTGCCAAGGTTTTCGGCCAGAGTTTGAAAGGGGTATATAATTGGCATCAGGAATATTCGGTGTATATGGCCAGCCGCTGGAGAGCTTACTGATAAGTCCTAAATTCCAATTCCCCGGGTCACCCACAGATATGGTTGAATTTAGAATATGTCGCTGGTCCCAGGCTAGAGGTACAATGCGTTTTTCCTCTTCTTCTCCGGATAAGGCATTGTAATAAAATGAACCGGATGTAACACTATTCCCCTCGGTCAATTGATAGGTATAATCAACAAATGCAGATGTTTTTGTGACGCGATCATATCGTTTTGTCAGGCTAAAAGTAAATCCTTTTACATTCCCATAGTCTTTATTCATATAAATAGAATAATTAGAAGGGCCATATTTTTCTGAGTCATACCGGATGGATTGCAAGGCGAGTAAATCGCGGATATCTTTATAAAATGCACTCATTTCAAATGCCATCACCCCGGTCAATTGTTGTTGAAGTCCAAATTCATAGAGAACAGTTTTTTCAGGTTTTAAATCTGCATATCCGATTGTGGGACCCAACCCTGCACCAAAAATGCTCTTTTTGTATAGCCTTCTCAACGTGGGCATTTGATAAAAATGTCCATAAGAAAAGTGTAGAATCCCTTGGTCTGTAATGGGGAACGCCACACCAATCCGGGGTGAAATCATAGTTTTGTTTGACGCTTTTTCTTTTTCACCTTCCGGGTTCAGGAAATCAGTAATATAATCTTCATTGGGTTTAAATTGGTCAAACCGGACACCCACGTTGGTGATAAAATGGTTGTATTCAATTTTATCCTGAAGATAGGCAGAGAAAAAGGTGGATGTGTTGTTATAATGGCTGTGGGAGGGGGAATCGTTTTCAGGTAGTATGGTTGGTGTGCGATATGTTTGATTGTCATAAAGTACAGAAAAGTTTCGTTCATCCAGTTGATCATTCCGAAAATTAATTCCGGTTTTGACTGAATGGCGATTGGTGACTTGGCTTGTGAAATCAAACTTGAAACTGAATGAATTTGATTTTCGGTAGGAATGACCACGGTTTGAGCCACCGAAAGAAAAAGTTGATGAGGTAGGAGATCCTTTAATCCGGGATGTTGGGACATATTCTGATTCATTTAATATCCAATATCTATCTCCATCCTCAAATTCATTATAGAGGACGTATTGACCTGTCCCAAATCGGCCTGCATCATCCTCGTGAACGGCAGTATTCAAATCTATCGGTTTGAACTGGTAGCCCGCATAGTCAGTATTAGAAATAGAAAAACTTGCTTCATAAAAACTCCGTTTCCCTAAAGCATGATTCACCCGAAAAGAAAAATTATTGTTAGCGGATTCAGAAGTGGATGTTCCATCAGGGTTATATTTATAAAAATGGGAATAAGATTTTGACTTCCCCCCAGTATGAAGCAATTGAAGAGAAAATTTTAATCTGGGTGAAGCGCGATAAGTAAACTTGCCCAATAGATTTCTCGCTGTACGTGGATTCATAGGAACAAAGGAACTGTCACCATTCATTTCTATATACCAATTGTCAGCATCCCTAAAATCAGCAGAATCCCCAATTGTATGTTCACGAATACCATAATAATACCCTTCACTGGATGATAATCGTCCGCTGACATTAAATGTGAACTTTCCATCCTTAGATATAAAAGGCATGGGGCCGTTTATCGTTCCTTCATATACCTTATTCGTGAAAATATTAAATTGATCAATATTGGTAAAAATATCTGTATCTGAAGATTGGTGGTCTCCTGATTGATAAGAAAGACTGCCATGATATTTCTTACTGCCGTCTTTTATCTGGAGATTCACAATGCCGCTCATAGCATTCCCATACTCTGCATTAAAGGCGCCACTCACCACTTTCATTTCTTCTAATGCTTTATTCGAAATATTAATGGCCAGCCCATTGGTAAAAAATGGATTAGCTACAGAGACGCCATCCACATAATAGCCCACTTCGTTAGACCGGCCGCCCCGAATATGGAGTTCACCGCCGGCCCCCTGATTCACACCAGCCTGCGTGGTGAGGACACCTAAGAATGATTCCACGGGCATGACACTTATTTCGTCGGAGGTGGTCACTTTTTGAGAGGCGGTTAAATCCTTTTGGACCATGGGCCTTTCTGCCACAACGGTGACTTCTTCTCCTTCAATGACTGCTTCTTTTAAAATAAAATTTTGGTAGGTGGTGCGGTCAAGACTGACTCGGATATTTTCCACTCGATATGATGTGTAACCAATATAGGACGCCCGCAAGGTATAATCACCCGGGGGAATATTCAATATAATATATTCACCGTATTGATCACTGGCCGCACCATAGGGTGTTCCTTCTAAAAAGACATTAACCCCGGGGAGAGGGTCCCTGGATTTTACATCCGTAACCTTTCCGGAAATTTTCCCTGTATTACCAAAAAGGAAAGATGAAATAGCAAGGAATATGAAAATTTTCTTACTGTTGAATTGAATAGCGGGGAATCCTTTGATTAATCAAATAATTGGCTAAAACTGAGCGGGAAAATAAAACATTAAATATTATGTTTTCAAATAGATTAATATTTTTACATTGTGTTTAATTATTACTATTGTGTTTTGTTCATATTTTTGTTTATACTTGCTGACGAATTTTTATTAATAGAAACCAAGGAGAGAGTAAAAATGAGAAAAATCGTTAGTGGAATCGTTTTAATCGCATCAACAGTCCTTTTCGCTCAGGACTCATTTAATTTACAGAGCTTATTTTATAAAGCACAGGGTGATACCAACCAGTGGAATACGAGTTCAGGACCGCGTGGTGTCATAACAGGGTCGGACCTTGATCAAGATGGCAGACCGGAAATATTTGCTACGGATTATGCCAATAATGGTACGGTTCATGCATTTGAATGGTATTATGGTGATACCTTAGTTCATGTTTGGTCTTCGGCTACTTTTACAGAATATGGTACTGGAACCCGTTGGGTTCAAACCGGAGATACAGACGGTGATGGCCTTGGAGAAGTTATTTTCTTTAGTGGGTATTGGCAGACAGATACAACCGCCGGTCTTTACGTTTATGAATGGGACGGCATAAATGACAATGGCTATGGAATCGTTGGGACCGATGGCAGGATGAAACCATCCTGGCACCGAAATCTTTTTACTGCCTATGATGACACGTTGAAATATGTAAGAGTTGAGCACTTTACAGTTGATGATATTGATGGAGATGGCCGGGATGAAATCATTTATGCAGGTAATGGTTCAACAAACCCAAATTATGGCACAAAATCTACAACCCACGCAGCCTACTCAGAAGATCGATTTGTTATTGCAGGCGTGAGTGGTGATATTGGCTCCAGTATTACACCGCCAGTGCTGAATGAAGAATTTGCTGCATCTCCCCGGGATACAGATAAAGATGGTGTTCGGGAAAATAAATTTGGAGGTGGAAGCCCCCAAGGTGCTGTCGTGGCTGATACGGACGGTGATGGTAAAAAGGAAGCTGTTTGTTTCGCTTGGAATAATTTATCTTGTTTCATTATTGAAGCTACAGGTCCGGATGCTTATACACAATCTGATACAGGTTATAAATTCACCGATATTGATGACTGGACGCTAGCCCCAACCGTTGCAGATATGAATAAAGATGGTAAAGATGAAGTGTATGTAGGTGCGTTCTACAAAGGAATCGTCTATGTTGTGGGTGACGCTGATGGTGATGCCACCACATTTACAACATCTGAATATGCGCCGATTGACAGTTTAGCTTCATCATGGGATGCAACAAAGAACCGTGGCAATGTCTATGCATTAGGAGCCGCTGCCAGCAATAATGCCTTTGGTGATCCGGCTTTCTTTGTAGGTCATGGCAAAGGATTCTCGAAGTATGATTTAACTGGTACCGATATTTTTTCTTCTGCCAGTTACACTCGCACTACTTTTTCAGTAGATACACTTCAAACAGGCGGTGCAAATAAGATTGCAGCTGGAGGCAGCATCGATAAAGATAAATTTGGTGAAGTGGTTGTTGCTTACCAGGGTGTTTCTGATAGTATTTATGTAGGAACGGATTCTGTAAGAGCAAATCCAACTCGTGTATTTCTTCGTGTGATGGAATGGACCGGTGCAAGTTCGGAATTAGCTGTGAGAGATATTGTTCTCATTACACCGGAAGACTATAAATTAAGCCAAAACTATCCCAACCCATTTAACCCGACAACAACGATTGAATATACCTTGCCGATCGCAAGCAAAATTACAATCTCGATTTTTAATGTGATGGGTCAGGAAGTGGCACAACTTATTCAAAACCAGGATAAACCTTCCGGTACTTACCAGGTGACCTGGAATGGAATGGATAAAAATGGAAACCAAGTGGCCAGTGGTACCTATTTCTATTCAATGAGATTTGGTAATTTTACCAAAACAAAACAGATGACGTTTATGAAATGAACGATTCACTTGCGTGAGAAAAAAGCCTCGTAGTTATACGGGGCTTTTTTTGTATCTAAAATCTCCATCTGGAAGGATAAATTCTAACCTGACTCATGAATAAATATTTCAAATTCATTTTTTTTATATGCATAATCATGTCCGGAATGCATGGGCAATTCCTTGATGCTGTGAGAGAAATTTCTTTTGATGGCCCTGGTCAACGGGTTAAAACATCAGGGGGATACGCATTAACGGGAAGTGCTATTTCAATAAGCGATGGGCCTGAAATTGAAGGGGTAGCCATTCGGTTTTCTGGAGATCAGCAAGCTATTGTTTGGATTCAGTTTATGGAGGTAAATGGTCAATGGTCAGAGAAATATCAAGCCAAGACTTTTGCCGAACCCAATAGCGATCGGTTCATTGCATCAATATTAGACAATGGTATTGCATCTGCCCGGGCTATTCGGTACGAAGCCCAATCTTCTACTGTGGTTCATTTTTTATCAGGAGGTATTTTTGATCGGCGAGATGGTGAAACTAAAATGTCGTTTAATCCACCGGCAATCAAACACAAGCGGTCTGGTGTTGAAAAACCAAAAGTGATTTCCAGAGATGAGTGGGGCGCTCGTCCGCCTGAGTCTGGATATTCTAATCATCCCTATTTTCGAAAATTAACATTACATCACGCAGCAGGTTGGGCAGCGAAAACGTTGGATGAAGGAAAAGCGGCGGTTAAATCTATTCAAGAATTTCATCAAGATGGCCGAGGTTGGAGTGATATCGGGTATCATTTCCTGGTGGATATGGGGGGTAACATTTATCAGGGAAGGCCGGAAACGGTATTGGGCGCTCATGTGGGTGGGGCAAACACGGGAAATATTGGCGTCTGCGTGTTGGGCTGTTATCATCCCCCGGAAACCAGTTGGCCTTGTTATGATGAAATGACTTATGCCACGGAAAAATCTCTCATTCATTTATATGCCTGGATTGCCGATACGTATGAAATTGATCCAAACGTTTTGAAAGGTCATCGAGATTATTTCGGGACTACATCCTGTCCCGGAGATAATGTATGGCCTTTAATACCCCAAATGCAGGCAGACATTGTGCTGTTTATTCTATATGGCGAACAACCCACGCGATATGCCTTATTTCAAAATTATCCCAATCCCTTTAATGCCACAACAACACTTCATTATGATGTACCAGAAATCAGCCAAGTGACATTAACTATTTATGATATTTTAGGCAGAGAAGTCATGACCCTTGTTAATGAAGAACAAAATTATGGATATAAAAAATTGGTGTGGGATGGGAGAGATCAGGCAGGGAATCCGGTTGCTCCGGGTATTTATTTTTATCGTGCTGTAATGGGTCCCCTTACCGAAACAAAAAAGATGGTGTTGTTAAAGTAGAAATTCAATTCTTAGTTTTATTTATTCTTGTTCATTATTATTCTATATTATAAGGTCCATTTACAAATTTGTAGGTCAATTTCAAAATAGGAGGACCACTATGGCGTTCATTCGGAATATAATTAACATTTTATTACTGTCTTTTTGCTCATTGTCGGCTCAAAAAACCATTATTCATGCAGGAGCCATGATTGATGGAAAATCGCAAAAAGCATTCAACA